>NZ_AKKA01000068.1 GCF_000282035.1 Rhizobium sp. CF122 | reverse complement strand
CACCCTCCTCATAGGATCTACCTCCACCCGGCATCCTGCCGGGCGGGTCACGATAGGCAGTCAGCCGTTAACAAAACCTAACCGGCTGGACGCCAAGAAGCGTCGGCGGTCGTCAGGCGAACTCGAGAATCACGGCGTCGACGGCAAGGCTCTCTCCGGGCTTGGCGTTGATTTTGCTGACGACAAGATCGCGTTCGGCGCGCAGCACGTTCTCCATTTTCATAGCTTCGACCACGGCAAGCGTTTCACCAGCTTTGACTTCCTGGCCCTCGACCACTGCAATCGAAACGACGAGACCAGGCATAGGGCAGAGCAACAGCTTCGATGTATCGGGCGGAAGCTTGACCGGCATCAGCTTCTCTAGCGCGGCATGGCGCGGCGTCAGCACCTTGGCCTTCAGGGATATTCCCTGCCAGTCCAGCCGGAGACCGTTGAGAACCGGGCGGATTTGCGCAATCACGTTTTGGCCCGCGACCTTGCCGCGCCAAACGGCGTCGCCAGGTCTCCAATCGGTGACAACGTTGGAAATCTTGCCGCCGATCTCGATGTCCATATCGAACGGGATCGTCACTAGCCTGTCAACCAAACGCGCATCGACGTAGCTGTCACCGAGCCTGACGGTCCAATCATCACGTGTCGCACCGCCGGGAGTGCGCAAGCGGTCGGCGAAGCGCTCTCGACGGTTGGCCTCGATGAGAGACGCCGAAAGGGCGACGGCCGCGAGAATCGCTTGCTGGACTGTATTGGGCACCATCGGCGCAAAACCATCCGGGTACTCCTCGGCGATGAAACCGGTCGATAGACGTCCCTCGCGCCAGCGGGGGTGTTTCATCAGCGCGGCAAGGAAGGGGACGTTGTGTTCAATTCCATCGACAACGAAACCGTCGAGCGCCTCGCCCATCGCTTCGATCGCCTCCAGGCGCGTCGGTGCCCAGGTGCAGAGCTTCGCAATCATCGGATCGTAGTACATCGAAATCTCGGCGCCTTCGAAAACGCCGGTGTCGTTGCGCACGACGGCGCTTTCGGATTTGCCTTCCGCAGGCGGCCGATATCGCGTCAGACGACCGATTGAAGGCAGGAAATTGCGATAGGGATCCTCGGCATACAACCGGCTCTCAATCGCCCAGCCGTTCAGCTTTATGTCACCTTGCACGAACGGTATCTTCTCGCCGGCCGCAACGCGGATCATTTGCTCCACGAGGTCGATACCCGTGACCAGTTCAGTAACCGGATGCTCGACCTGCAGGCGCGTGTTCATTTCCAGAAAATAGAAATTGCGGTCACGATCGACGATGAATTCGACCGTGCCGGCGCTTTGATATTCCACAGCTCGGGCAAGCGCGACCGATTGCTCACCCATCGCCGCGCGGGTGTTGGCATCGAGGAAAGGTGAGGGGGCTTCTTCGACAACCTTCTGATTGCGGCGTTGGATCGAGCATTCGCGTTCGCCGAGATAGACGACGTTGCCGTGCGCGTCGGCAAGCACCTGAATCTCGATGTGGCGGGGCTCGACAACGTATTTTTCGATGAAGACACGGTCGTCACCAAAGGAACTCTTTGCCTCCGAACGTGCCCGGTCGAAACCGTCGCGCACTTCTGCTTCGTTCCACGCAATGCGCATACCCTTACCGCCGCCGCCGGCAGACGCCTTGATCATAACGGGATAGCCGATCTCGGCGGCGATCCTTTCTGCGTGAGACGCATCCTCGATGACGCCGAGATAACCGGGGACGGTGGAGACCATGGCGGCGTTGGCAAACTTCTTCGATTCGATCTTGTCGCCCATCGCCATAATGGCCTTCGGCTTCGGACCGATGAAGACAATGCCTTCTTTCTCCAGTGCCTCGCAAAACGACGCTCGCTCGGAGAGAAAGCCGTAGCCGGGATGGACCGCTCCGGCGCCGGTCTGCTTGCAGGCTGCGATGATCTTATCCGCGACGAGATAGCTTTCGGCGGCTGCCGCAGGTCCGATATGAACAGCCTCATCAGCCATTTCCACGTGGAGTGCATCCCGATCCGCATCTGAATAGACCGCTACCGTCACAATTCCCATACGGCGCGCGGTCTTGATAACGCGGCAAGCGATCTCGCCGCGATTCGCGATCAGGATTTTCTTGAACATGGAGACTCCACCCAAAACATGCGTTCCGGAGTTTTACGCATAAACACCGGAACGCACAATCAGCCGAAAGAATATCGGGAGGTGTCAGGCGACCGCGGTTTCGCTGCCGAAGCTGTCATCCACGATCCTGAGCCACCGGCTGCGACGTGGGGCCTCGGCATAGTCGACGAGCTGAAGCGCTGAGAGAATAGCGGCCCAACGTGGATGATTTGCGGCTGGCAGCGTTTCCTCCGCGATCCGCATCATAACGCTCCAGGTGAGGGGCGGTGCGTTGATAACGCCGGCATCGCCAACGCCGCGCAGAACCCGCATGACGTAATCGATATCCTGGCGCGTGATGCCCTTTCGATCCACTGCGCGACACAGCCTGTAGCCGCCGACGTTTTCTGTCAGCGCAAGACGCAGCTGGTCGAGTGCGAAGGCGCGCAGTTCATCCGGCACGTTCGCCGAGATCTCCATTGCGTGCAGAACCAATTCGAGCTCTAGCGCCGAGTTGACCACGCCGTCGGTCGCGACCATACGCATGAGCCAGGCCACGTTTATCTCGTCAAGTGACCCTTGAGGATAGGTGTAGTTGACGATGAAACCGGCGAGCTGCTCCACAAAGAAGGAGCTCCATTCCGGGCATTTTTCGGGGCAGGAATTGTTCAGCGCCAGCATGGCGACCACGTCGTCCGCGGTCCGGATGCCTTCCGGGAAGGTGTGCTTGCGCAGCAGACTGATATCTTCGGCCGTCAGCCGATGCTTTCCGGCGATCACACATGCCGGAAAAGCGAGACGGAATTCGCTCATCTTTTGTCTCCAGACCTCATCATGAGGCCGAAGGTCGTTCTAGCGCGAGCGAATTTATGTTCCCTCAAGAAGCAGTGTTAACGGCGCACTCAACCGGTCACGACGTTTTTAACGATCGCGTCTGCACGCGCTCCCGCCAGATGATGAAGAGGCCGGAAGCGACGATAATCAGGATACCGATCCATTTGGAGACGTTCGGGAAATCGCCGAAGAGCGCGTAGCCGAGCACAGTTGCGGAAATGATCTCGAAATACTGGAACGGTGCCAGCAGCGACAACGGTGCCAGCCGGAAGGCGCGTACGATGACCATGTGGGCATAGCCCGAAATCGTCCCAAGAATCAGCAGCAGAGCGAGCGCCAACGCAGAGGAAGGTAAGGAGGGGTGGAAATCACCGACGCCAAACCCATTGCCCACGATCAATGCCGCCGCCATGAAGGCAGTACCTCCAATACCCGCCATCGTTTGCATCGTCAGCGGTGAATCGGCATCGCCGATCGCCCGGTTCAAAAAGAGATAGAGCGAGTACAGGAAGGCGCAAAAAACGGGCAAGAGCGCCTTCAGACCAAAGATCTCGTAGCTCGGCTGGATGACTATCATTGCGCCACCGAACCCGACGACAATCGCCATCCATCGGCGCCAGCCGACCTTGTCGCCGAGGAAGATCGCCGACAACGCGGTGAGCATGAGGGGTTCGACGAAATAGATCGCAAACACGTCTGCGAGCGGCATGTATTTCACGGCAACGAAGAAGAGCAGGCTCGCCGCCCCGTGGAGGATCCCGCGCAACAGATTCATCCAGGGGCGTTTGGCGTGGAGTGCCTTGCGGCCGAAGATCACGAACAGAAACGGCAGCGTGCAGACGAGCTGGAAGAAGAAGCGGTAGAATGTCACCTGTCCCGGCGACATGGCCTCGAAGGTCGCCATGTATTTCGCGATTGCATCCATCGCCGGCAGCACGAGCATGGCGCCCGCCATGAGGGCCATTCCCTGGAGAGGATTTTGGTGTTCGGGAGGATTGCGCATCGATGAGATTCTATACCAGGTCCAAGAGGCTATACAGAAAGTCACGGTTCGGGTGAAGGGGCGGAAGAAGCCCTGCAGCCAGGAGCAGCAATTTGCGGATGCGAACGTTGCGCTGGTCTGCCCGGGATTTCCAAGTGACCGGATCAACGAGGACGAAAATAGCCTTCCGCGCGCTTTAGGGGCAGCGACGATAAGTGTTCATTGATTCGCTGTTAAGGCCTGCGAAACGGAGTGGCGCCAACATCGGCGAAAGCATCAAGTGGTCAACGATAAGGTCGTCAGGGACATCGCGCTCACCAGCGCCGGCTCGAACACTCGGCAGTCATGAATCGAGCCTCGACCGAATCGGGGGAAGCGAATGCCAGCTTCGCGTTTGGGGGAGGGCTCTTCCACAAGTCGCGTCAATAGCGCGCTCGGGATTATCTCCTGTCGAAAATGAAGAGAAGAGCTCTTGATAACCATCGCAGGGATGGTTGGTGCGGTCGAGAAGACTCGAACTTCCACGGGTTGCCCCACAGCGACCTCAACGCTGCGCGTCTACCAATTCCGCCACGACCGCATCGTGGTAGGTGCCGATTTGTGCCGGCGGGGCAGCATGTAGCAAAAGCGTTTGGGGTACACAAGGGCGATATGACAGATTTTTTCAAAACAAATCACAGCATTTGAATCGCCTCTAAAACGGGGCCATATAACCTTCGCAATGCTGCCTCTCGAGCAGAAGCGACAAGGAATGGCCATGCTACGCACCGATCTTGAATTCTCCATGTTGCCCCATGAAGGCTCGCGGCCGATCCGATGGCGGATCGCCGACGGCCTCACGCCCTATGCGGAGGCTGTGGAAAACATGGAACGCGAGGTCGCGGCAATTGCAGACGGCGGCGACGAGCTCGTCTGGCTCGTGGAACATCCGCCTCTCTATACGGCGGGAACCAGCGCGGATGCCAAAGACCTTGTGCAGCCCGATCGGTTCCCCGTCTTCGCCACGGGACGCGGCGGCGAATATACCTATCACGGGCCTGGCCAGCGTGTTGCTTACGTCATGCTGGACTTGAAGCGCAGGCGCCAGGACGTGCGCGCCTTCGTCGCCGCGCTTGAGGAGGTGGTCATTCGTACGCTGGGATCGATGAACGTCCGCGGCGAGCGGCGCGAGGACCGTGTTGGCGTCTGGGTGCGCAGGCCGGACAAAGCGGCTCTGCCCGATGGCACGATGGCTGAAGACAAGATCGCGGCGCTGGGCATCCGGCTGCGGAAGTGGGTAACATTTCACGGTCTGTCGCTGAACGTCGAACCCGATCTCGACCACTTCAGCGGAATCGTTCCATGTGGAATTTCGGCCTATGGCGTTACAAGCCTCGTCGATCTCGGCCTGCCGGTCATGATGGCTGATGTCGACATCCAGCTTCGGCAGGCGTTCGAATCGGTCTTCGGCGATACGATCAACGATAGATGTGACGCAAAAGCCCTCGCGAGGAGAGCACAAAGGGTCGGGTGACCGGCCCTTTGTAGTTAGATTGCTATTTGTCACCGATGTCGCGGCAGGCGTCGGAATGTGACGCTCCGCTATCCCCGCCGGCCGTATGCACCTTGGAGTTCGTCTTCATGTAATCGCAGTCGGGCAGCGGCTTGATGCTGGCCGTTGTCGTCCTGTCGACGGGCGACGACATCCGGCTCGGGGCGAATCCATCACTGTCATTCGTGTAGTCGGAAGAGTATTCCGGCACCTCGCGATTGACATAGTGGACCGGCTTTTTCGGCACCATCTGGACCGGCGCAAACCCGTCACTATCGTTATTGTAGTCGTTTGAGTACTGCGGTTGGGCGAAGGCGGCACTTGCCAGGCCGAGGGCGAGAATGGAAGCGGCGGCAGCAAATCTGAAGCGCATGGAAAATCTCCTCAATTCGTCGTTGCAATGACAACGATACCAAACCCTCGGCAAGAGTGAGTTCGCGCTCGAATTGCGGCAAGAATGCGGGCAAAAAATCACACAACTGCCGGCGTTTTATCAAATGAAATCACAGATACGCGACCGGATTTTACAGTTTTGTGATGGAACATTGTTTCCTATTCCAGGGCGGGTGGCGTCGGTATTTGCGCAATCAAAAGACGAGACATTATGAGCTTAAACCGGGATGCTCCAGAAGGCTTCATGCCGCTGTTAGTTGCGCAACTTGTCCCACCGTTTGACCAGTCGCTCCCGCTTGAGCCTGGAAAGGCGCTGTGTCCAAAAGACACCGTCGAGTTGATCGATCTCGTGCTGGATGCAGACTGCGAGGAAGTCCTGCGCGTCTTCCTCATGCTCGGCCCCGGTCAAATCACGGTAGCGCACACGGATTGCCTTGGGCCTCACGACCTCGTCGGTCATGCCAGGCATAGAGACGCTTCCTTCGACATGGCGAATCGTCTCGTCGGACGCAATCATAATCTCCGGATTGACATAATAGCGTGGCCCGTCGTCACGGCTGAACTCGATCACGACGACCCGAAGGAGCACGCCGATGTGTGCGGCGGTGATACCGACACCGGGAGCGGCCCGCATAGTATCCAACAGGTCATCCGCGAGTTTGTATAATCGCTCGTCAAAGACTTCAACGGGCTCGCAAACGGTTCTGAGACCGACGTCGGGGAAGCGCAATATGGGGCGGACAGCCACTGGCAAGGTTCCTGATTTGAGACACGCGGAAACTATCGCTGCGCACGCGCATTGTCACCCACGCGAGGCTTTTGCAGCTGGACGGGCTTCGAGCTTTCAGCTAGCACGAAGCTACATGTTTCGGCGCTTAGTCGTTGAACTTCAAACGAGATGCGAGGGCGGCAAATCATGACGAACGACGCAGAAGAGCTCGTCCGCCCGCGGCCAGACAGCGGCGACGCCGACATCTATGATGAAAGCGGCAACGTCAGAGGCGATTTCCTCGCACTGGTGGGCGCAGCGATCGCCGATCGCGATACGATCTTCCTGCGCCAACACGTTGCCCGCCTGCACGAATCCGAAATAGGCGACCTTCTCGAATCGCTGCAGCCAGACCAGCGACTCGCGCTCGTTCGCCTCCTGGGCGACGAATTCGACATGACGGCGCTGACCGAGGTCGACGAGACGATTCGCCGTGAGATAGTCGACCAGCTCCCGAATGAACAGATTGCAGCGGCAATCGGCGAACTCGATTCCGACGACGCTGTTTACATCCTTGAGGATCTCGACACCGAGGACCGCGAGGAGATCCTTGCGCAGCTTCCGTTTACAGAACGCGTGCGGCTGCGGCGCGCGCTCGACTATCCCGAGAGCTCGGCGGGACGCCGTATGCAGACGGAATTCGTCGCGGTGCCACCGTTTTGGACAGTCGGCCAAACGATCGACTACATGCGCGACGAGGAGGACCTGCCATATTCCTTCTCGCAGATCTTCGTCATCGACCCGACATTCAAACTGCTGGGTGCCGTCGATCTGGACAAGATCCTGCGCACAAAGCGGCAGACGAAGATCGAATCCATCATGCGGGAGACGAACCATCCGGTCCCTGCGGAGATGGACCAGGAAGAAGCCGCGCAGCTTTTCGAGCAGTACGACCTTCTCTCTGCCGCCGTCGTCGACGAGAACGACAGGCTGGTTGGTGTGCTCACGATCGATGATGTGGTCGACGTTATTCACGAGGAGGCCGACGAAGACATCAAGCGCCTTGGCGGTGTTGGCGACGAAGAGCTCTCAGACAATGTTCTCTCTACCGTGCGCTCGCGCTTTCTCTGGCTGGTAATCAATCTTGGAACGGCCTTGCTGTCTGCAAGCGTCATCGGGTTGTTTGACGAATCGATCGAGAAGATGATCGCGCTCGCGGTACTGATGCCGATCGTGGCGTCCATGGGCGGCAATGCGGGGACACAGACGATGACGGTCACTGTCCGCGCATTGGCAACCGGCGACATCGACATCTACAACGCCGGGCGCATCATCCGCAGGGAGGCAGGGGTCGGCATCGCCAACGGCGCGCTCTTCTCGGTCATCATGGGCATGATTGCCGCAACGTGGTTCCACAATTACCAGCTTGGTTTCGTGATCGGCGCGGCCATGATCATCAACCTCTTTGCGGCGGCACTTGCCGGAATTTTGCTGCCGTTGCTACTGCATAAGATCGGCGCGGACCCGGCCATCGCGTCGTCTGTCTTTGTCACGACCGTGACCGATTGCACGGGCTTCTTTGCCTTTCTTGGTATCGCCACATGGTGGTTCGGAATTTAGCCGGCTCGATTTCGCTGCAGAAATTGACTATTACGTAAAAGTCAATATTATTGCCTTCCTTAATGGTGGGGAGCCCATGCCGGTCAGCAAGTACTATAGCATAACCGAATTGACGCGCGAGTTTGGAGTATCGACGCGTACGCTCAGGTTCTACGAAGACGAAGGATTGATCCATCCCGAGCGGCGTGGACGCACGCGGCTGTTCCGTCCGGCGGATCGCCGTCTAATCCAGGAAATCCTGCGTGGCCGGCGTATCGGCTTCACCATCGCGGAAATCCGCGAGATCATTCAGGTCTATAAGGAGCCGCCGGGCGAATTGGGCCAGCTCAAGCTCCTGATGAAGCGCGTCGATGAGAAGCGCGAAGATCTGCGCCAGAAGCGCAAGGATATCGACGACACTCTGACCGAACTCGACAACATCGAAGAGGCCTGCCTCGGGCGTCTCGCCGACATCGGCGTCGGCACCTGATTATTGCGCGTCGACGCTGCACTCGCTCGCCAGTGCCAATATTCGCCCATCATCCGGCTTGACGGCACCGGACTGGAATTCCGTGAAGAGATTTTCCTTCTGTAGCTTGTCAAGTGTGCACTGGCAGAAGCTGCGGCATAGCGCTTCGCCTTCCTGCATCGTGCATGAAGCATTGCATTGCTTCAGGTAGCTTTCGACGGGATCCGGTTTCGCAGGTGGAATTACCACGGACAGCCCGTAGGCAATCGCGATCAGCACCGGCTGGTGAATCAGGTAGAAGGCGAGGCTATGGCGCCCGGCCTTCGCCGGTAAGCTTGATCCTGTACCAACCCTGGCAAGCCTCTCAAGCAGCCCCGTCCCCATGGCAAGCAGGGTCGCCGTCATGCCGAGCAGGAAGGGCACGGCCCAGGGAAAAATGGGCACATAGTCGTTCGATCGCTGCGGCATCTCGGCCAAGCCGATCCAGGCAAGGTAACGCGGATTGAAGATCGGCGAACGCAATAGATCCGGCGCGATCCAGGTATCCACGGCCCATGCTGCAGTCACGACGGCCGTCACGACGATGGTGACGGGCAGTGGCAGACGCAGGAAGACAAGGCCAAGCAGGCTGAGAGCGGCGATGCAATGCAGAATACCGAAGAATATCCATTCATTCGGGAAGACGAAGCGCGTCACGACGGAGATCGCAAGCGCGGCCGCGGCGATCATCGCAAACCGCTTCCAGAACGTCCGCCAGCGAATTTCCGGCGTGTTGGCGAGGACCAGGCTGACCCCTACGATGAACAGGAATGTCGATGCGATCGCGCGGGCATAGAGCTTTAGCCAGCCGGTTTCAGCGGTGCCTGGGGTAAGGTAGCCCATAAACTCCATATCCCAGGTGAAGTGATAGGTCGCCATCGCCATCAGGGCGACACCGCGTGCCGTATCCAGCAAGCCGATGCGAGGCGGCTTGACGCTCGCATATGTTTCCGTCGCCGGAGCCTTCATTCACAATCCCTCGGATGACTCGTTGCCATCGTTCGACGGCTTGGCGCGGGGAATAGGAGAAAGGTGGAGATTTGATGGCGGGTTGGCGTCCATAATCGCCAGACGCGCCTCAGAGAAGAACTGCCGCCTGGTCAGGACGACGATCACGATCGTCGTCGTCAGCATGAAAACATAGGGGTTGATGAACCAACCGAGGTAACCGATCGAGAGGAAGATGGCGCGCAGCCCCTCGTTGAAATGACCCGCCGCAATGATGTTCATGCGGATGACGCGTTCGGCCGCCCGCTCGGCCGCAATCACATCCTGTTCGGTGTCGCGCATCATCGGGATGGAGCCGAAAAGGATCGTGCAGTAGTTGAAGAGGCGATACGACCAGCCGAACTTAAAAAAGGCATATCCGAACAGCGCTGCAAGGCCGCCGACCTTCATTTCGAAGACGGCATGCCCACTATGAAAGACGAAAGGCAGGTCGGCGAAGACCGCGTCGACCTTCTCCGTTGCGCCCAGCAGCGCAAAGCAGCTGCCGATGGCGAAGATCGACGTCGAGGCGAAGAAAGCGGTGCCGTTCTGCAGGCCGGCCATGATCTGAGTGTCGATCATCTTCAGGTCGCGCCGCAGCGAATTGTAGATCCACTCGCGCCGGCGCTCCCGCATGGCGTGCGTGAGGCTGGTCCTGCCAAAGAAGCTCGAGCTTTGCAGCAGGCGCGCATAGCAGAACCAGATCGCCGCAAAGAACACCAGTGCAATGTAATCCGCTGTCGTCATCATTATATTGAATCAGATTCCCGTCGCCGCGCCACTCTACAGATGCGGGCGCGTGCTGCAATGACTGGCAAGCAGCCGCGCTTCGTTTTACAGATGTCGCACGCGTGAAATGCTATGTCGGTCCGTCGCGGGGATCGCGAGAGCCGGTGGCGTAGGTTTGCGCAGCAACTTTACAGGACGCAGTCATGTTCCTTTCCGTTTTCGACGTCTTCAAGATCGGTGTCGGGCCTTCCAGCTCGCACACGATGGGTCCGATGACTGCCGCCAATCGGTTCCTCGATCTGATTCTCTCGAACGATTGGCCGCGCCCGACCTCGGGCGCTCAGGTTGCGTCCATGAAGGTTAGCCTGCACGGTTCGCTAGCGCATACCGGGATCGGACATGGAACGGGCAGGGCCGTCATTCTCGGACTGATGGGCGAGCAGCCTAACAGCGTCGATCCGGACAAGATGGACGGCATCATCGATCAGGTGGAGCGTACCGGGCGCATCTCGCCGCCCGGCCATCCGAGCTATGGCTTCCAACCGAAGAACGACCTGATCTTCGACAAGAAGCAGCCGCTGCCCGGACACGCCAACGGTATGTCCTTCTCCGCCTTCGACAAAGACGGTCGGATGCTGATCAAGCGCATCTACTATTCCGTCGGCGGCGGTTTCGTGGTGACTGACACCGAACTCGAGCAGATGCGCGCGAAGAAGAAGACGCCCTCTGATTCACGCAAGGTTCCGTATCCTTTTGCGTCAGCCAAGCAAATGCTCGATATGGCTGCGCGCTCCGGCCTCTCGATCGCGCAGATGAAGCGTGCCAACGAGGAAACGCAGCGGAGCCGCGAGGAACTGGACGCCGGTCTCGATCGCATCTGGGAAGCAATGCGCTCCTGCATCGAACGCGGTCTCAAGGTCGATGGCATCATGCCGGGCGGACTGAACGTTCGCCGCCGCGCCCGCGCGATTCATGACAAGCTGCAGGAAGAGTGGCGCAGCAATCGCATCAACCCGCTACTCGCAAACGATTGGCTGAGCGTCTACGCCATGGCCGTGAACGAGGAAAATGCCGCCGGGGGTCGCGTCGTGACGGCGCCGACGAATGGAGCCGCGGGCGTCATCCCCGCAACGATCCGTTATTACGAGCATTTCCACGACGACTGGGACCAGAACGGTATCCGCGACTATCTGCTCACCGCCGCCGCTGTCGGCGGGATCATCAAGCACAACGCCTCTATTTCCGGCGCGGAAGTCGGCTGTCAGGGAGAGGTGGGATCTGCAGCCGCAATGGCAGCTGCCGGCCTCGCCGCCGTCATGGGCGGCACGCCCGAGCAGATCGAGAACGCCGCCGAAATCGCGCTGGAACATCATCTCGGTATGAGCTGCGACCCCGTCGCGGGCCTCGTGCAGGTTCCCTGCATCGAACGAAATGCTCTCGGTGCAGTCAAGGCGGTTACGGCCGCGTCGCTGGCGATCAAGGGAGACGGCAAGCACTTCGTTCCGCTTGATGCCTGCATCGAGACCATGCGGCAGACCGGCAACGACATGAGCGAGAAGTACAAGGAGACATCCACTGGCGGGCTTGCCGTCAACGTCGTGGAATGTTGACTTTGTGGACATGCGACTTGCCGCTTGACGCTGCCCGATAAAAGGATTTCAACGGCGGCATGGCATTGCATCTCATTAAATTATGCGTAGGCGCGGACTCGATTGACGATCTGCGCGAATGGGTCGCCGAACGCTCTCTGCGGGCGATCGCGGCCGGGCTTGAGCCTCATTCCGTCCATACGACGAGGATGGTCCCGAAACGTGTCGAGGAATTGCTCGAAGGCGGTTCACTTTATTGGGTCATCAAGGGGCAGGTTCAGGCGCGCCAGAAACTGCTCGACATCCAGACTTTTACAGATGGCGAAGGAATCTCACGATGCCATCTTGTGCTGGGGCCTGAAGTCATCGAAACGGCCGTACAGCCGAAGCGAGCGTTCCAGGGCTGGCGCTATTATCCGCAAGAGGACGTGCCGCGCGATCTGAACAGCCTGGGCGAGGGAATTGCGGAAATGCCCGCAGACCTTCGCCGCGAGCTTTCTGAACTCGGCCTGCTCTGATCAGCGCAGGCGCAGTGTTACCGGTGCTCGCCCTTCCGGGCAGGTGACGTGAAGGTGGATATTGGCTTCCGCTTGCGAGCAGCGCCACGCCCGCGCGCCATGGCACAGCAGCAGGTTAATTAGATCTTTGGTCTTTGCCGTTTTGGGCTTCTGCCGCTGCAACCCCACTTCCGCCAGTCGCAAGGCCGCTTCATGTAGCGGGTGCAAACCGGCTCGCGGATTCTTGCCGGTCACCCGGCCGTGTGGCGGAAACTCCGGAATATTCTCGTTGATCGCCATTCTCATCCTCGTACGCATTACAAACCGAGTCTCAGAACTCCGTCGGATCAAACACACCGATCACGACGTCTTGGACTGCCGCCCGTGTATGTCAGGCGGCAGTCCTTTTGATCATTGGGCCGTGGCCCAGCACTTCACACCAGCCCGCTTCAGGGCATTGCAGGCGTTCACAGCAGCACGCTGGTCATCAAAGCCGCCGAAGCGTGCACGGTAGCTTCCGGCGTTAGCGACCGCGATAGGCTTCGCGGAACGAAGGGCCTTGCCACCCTTGCTCTTGGCGCTGTCGAGCAGATCCATTGCGCCTTCCTTGCTGGCGGAAACACCAATCTGGACGGCCCAGCCAGCCAGCTGCGGCTCCTTGGTCGATGCCGTCGTCAGTTCGTCGACAGTCGTGTCGCCCTGTTCCGGCGGCACATAGGCGGGTGCAGGCGTCGGCGTGGCGACAGATGCCTGCTTGATAGCCTGGGTTTTGACCTTCTTCGGGGCCGGCATTTCCTGCTGGAGCAGCGGATTGTCGGACTCTGGCTTGGCAAGATCGGCATAGGCGACCTGCGCGGAGGCCGGCTGGTAGCGAGTGTCCGGGGTCGGTGCGGTGCGCGGCAGGCTGACCTCAGGCGCAGCTGAAGCAACGCGTGTTTCAGCGACAGGCGCTACAGGTTGCGGCACGATCTGGGCGATCAGATCTGAGGAGCCGCCGCGACTGGATGCTTTCGGCAGATAGGCTGCAATGAGCTTGCGCATCTGATTGTCGCGGGCAGGGGTCGAAGCACCGCCGAGAACAACGCCAACGATCGACTTGCCATCGACCTGAACGGAGCTCACCAGGTTAAAACCGGCGGCACGTGTATAGCCGGTCTTGATGCCATCGACGCCGCGCACGGAACCAACGAGACGGTTGTGGCTCCGGATAACACGGTTGCCGAACTTAAAGCTCTGCGTTGAGAAATAGCCGTAATACTGCGGAAAATGCTGGCGAAGTGCGATACCGAGGCGGGCTTGATCGCGCGCGGTCGTCATCTGGGCGGTATTCGGCAAGCCGTTGGCATTGCGATAGGTCGTGCGTGTCATGCCGAGCGCGTGCGCCTTGGCCGTCATCACCTGTGCAAAGCGGTCTTCCGAGCCGGCAAGCAACTCGCCAAGCGCCGTAGAGGCGTCATTGGCGGAAAGCGTCACGAGGCCAAGTATTGCCTGTTCCACGGTGATCGTACCGCCGGGGCGCACACCAAGCTTTGTCGGCGCCTGAGCGGAAGCGTGTGCGGAGAAAGGAACCGATGTGTCCAGACGGATGCGCCCCTGTTCCAACGCTTCGAACGTCAGGTAGAGGGTCATCATCTTGGTGAGGGACGCCGGATACTGCAGACGATCCGCATTCTCGCTGTAGAGAACATTGCCGGTCTTTGCATCGACAACGATGCCCGCATATTTCGAATTGGCAGCCTCCGCATCGGCATCGATCGAGTCGGCCATGACGATACCGGCCGCGAGAGACAGCGCCGTAATCGCTCTTATCAGAAAATTGCGGGATCGCGATGGAGATACGGAGGAGACTGACCTTAGCACTATTCTACTCTTCGCTTGCATTTCGGATACTGGAAAGATCGCCCGCCTCCCGGCGCGATCGTTCTCTCCGCAAATTATCCGTCTGGGGTTACCAATCCGTTTATGATTAATCGTTTCTTTCGCCACATCGGATCATTCTAGCGACGTGTCGCAGAAGCGTTCACAAGTCGCGCCTCCACAAAATGGCGAATAGCGGCGTCAATATGGTCCCAATCGGGCAGATGCGTGCTTGAGAAGCGGTAAAGCACAGTTAAGTCGCGACCGACTTTTATATCGCGCTGGCAATCGCCGCTGGTGGCCATTTGAGGCGTCGCTGGCAAGGCGCAACGCACGACGTAATCCGGGGCGCCGGGGCGTGGCGCGGTCAACAGAACTTCGCCAGCATAACCTGCGTCTGCGCGCAGGCGGTGCAGCGTCATGCCATTGGCAAAGGGCACGCCGTCACCCTCGATCAGATGCGAGTAGATCGGCTCGAGGCGTCCGGACATATCCCGCGACATCGTGCTCTGCGCGATCTGGAGGAAGATCAGTCCCGACGACCGGGCAATGTCGTCGAAACGCTCGCGATGCTCGTTGCTGTAGCCCTGCATTTCCGGCCATGTGAGATAGAGGTCCGCCCGTTCGGAAAGGCCGTCTTTCCGCTGGCTGGGGAAGCGCAGCGTGTTTTCGGGAAGACTGAGGGTATCGCGGCCGATCGTCAGGGTGATCGGAGCGGTCGAATCTGTATTGCCGGCGAGGGAAATGCGGCCCCCAAACCAGCGACCACCGAAACTGATGATCAGCGTCAATGCCGCAAGGCAGGCGACAACGACCGTAAGACGGACGATGAAGCGCGTCGACAGGAGCGGCGATTCCTCAATCTCGTGGGCAGTACCTGTATGGTTCATGGCGGCCTTCGGATGTCAGACCGCCGCGAAAAGAACAGGAGTCGCCGGTGCCGTTGATTATTTCGGCAATAATCCGGCTACCACAGTTAACAGACAATTAAACGCACATTGAAGCCGAAAAAAATGAACCGCTCCCGGGACAGCGGGAGCGGTTCTATGGCGCCGGTCAGGGACGGGGATGCGGGGGACGACCGGAGCCGTATGGTTGTCGCCATCTATCCGGCGACAGCATGCCTACTTGACGCTGCCGACCGCTACTGCGCGACCATCCTGCAGCTTGACCCAGCGAGTCGGATCGTCGGCGGACTGACGTTTCAGGTACGTGTATTCTGTGTCGGCCCAAAGCATGACCTTGTTGCGCATGTTATCGAGAATGAAATCGCCGCGGTCGGTGCGGACCGTCAGCACCGCATGGCCTTCGCCATTCGGCTGCAGGACCACAGTCATCAGCAGATCGGAAGGCGAAAAGCCGGCCTCGATCAGCATCTTGCGCTTCAACAGCGCATAGTCCTCGCAATCGCCAGCCGTGCGAGGGTAGGCCCAGCGCTCCTCAACACCGTAGATTTCCTTGTCAGTCAGCGGCGTGATCGACGAATTGACCTGGTAGTTCACCTTGAGGATCGCCTTCCAGCGCTCTTCCGTCAGAAGGAGTTCGCCTTGATCACCGGCCGCATTGGCGCAATCGGCGGGCATCTCCTTGCAGAATTGATAGGCGCCGATCGGCGGGCTCGCGTTTCCAAGGATCGTCATGTTGAGGGGGCTCGCTTGTCCCGAACCCGCCATCGCAATCAACATCGCACCGACGGCCAAACTGCCTTTGATGAAAGTCGCTATCGTCATTTGTCGTCTCCCCGTTGTGAGAAGAACCTGACACAGACGCTTTTATTCAGCGCAAAATTACGCAGTTAAATTAAAGGCTTAGTTGATTCAAACACGCAGAGAAATCGACTAAAAACAAAATCGAATACACCTAAAATTCGAAGCGCTTTCGCGCTTATTTTGATTAAAATTGTTCCTTCCCAGGAAAGGCGATCCGGCGTGTGATCGGAGCGTTCTGGGACAAATTATTAACGGCGCGACCAGACTGGAGGTTTCTGGAGGACTTTATTTACCATCCAAGCCGGTCGCGGTGCTGGCCTGCGCTTCGATTGAAACCGAGGAACTAGCGCCAAAAGTGGCCGATTGGCCGAGCGATTTCAGCTTCGGTGCCAGAATTATTTTTGAGAAATTTCGCGAAAAGTGTCTGTCGCGTCGACGATTGTGCCGGCCAAATCCTCGTGCGATGCCGAATGGGCGGCATTCTCCACGACAACAAGCCTGCTTTGCGGCCAGGCTTTCGAGAGCTCCCACGCCGTTACGAGTGGCGCTTCGAGGTCTAGCCGCCCCTGAACAAGCACACCAGGTATGCCCGCCAGTCTTTCTGCATCACGCAGCAGGACGCTGTCGTCCAGCCAGGCGAGATTGCGGAAGTAATGTGTGATCCTAGCCCGTGTCAGCAGGTAGCTGGGATCTTGCCAACGGCGAGGGAGCCCCTTGGGATCAGCGCGGAGGATCGAAGCCGCCTCCCAGTCGTGCCAATTGCGCGCGGCCTCAAGGCGGACGTCTTTCCGGGGCGAGTTGAGAAGACGGTGATACCCCTCAAGTACGCCGAGTTCCCTGAAATCGGCAGGAAGTGCGTTCAGCAAGCGGTCCCACTCCGCGGGAAAGAGCCTGCCCATTCCATGCACGAGCCAGTCGATTTCCGAAGGCCGCGTGGTGGTAACCCCTGCAAGCACCATCGCGCGAACGCTCGCGGGATAGGTCTCAGCATAGGCAAGTGCCAAGGTCGAACCCCACGAGGTTCCGAGCAGCAACCAGCGTGTCACCCTGAGGTGATTTCGCAGCCTCTCGATGTCCTCGACCAAGTGCCAGGTAGTGTTCGCGTGAAGTTCGGTGCTCATATCGGCAGCGCTTGGCAGACTACGGCCGCAATTGCGCTGGTCAAAGAGGACGATGCGATAGGCAGAGGGATCAAAGTAGCGACGAGCGAACGTCGAACAGCCGGAGCCGGGGCCTCCATGCAGGTAGAGCGCCGGCAAACCATTCCGATTGCCGCAGGCCTCCCAATAGATCCGCTGCCCGTCGCCCACATCAAGAAGGCCGTGGTCGTAGGGTTCTATTTCAGGATAGAGACTCGTCATGCGCCACCCTTCCGGCAGCCTCACGCATCATGTGCGCGACGCACTGGTGACAGCAATCAAAGAAACTCGCGAAGCGTTTCGCGTGACTGGATCGACAGGAACTCGATCGCCACGCCTTCTACGAAATGACGGACGACGCGGCCACGCATGTTGCCGAGGCGGAGAGGTGTACCAATCGGCGGACGCACCTCGACATCGACTGCGGCGCCGGAGAGCGACAAATCCATGATGCGGCAGCTATAGCGGGCGCCGTCTTCCAACGTGATTTCGGTTTTGGTCTCGCGCGGCGTCAGGCGATCGTGACGCCGGTCTTCAGGAAGACCGAGTTCATGCTTGTTTGCAAGCCAGGTGAGCTGCGCCGCGAGCTTCTCCCGCTTGCGTTCGGTCGCATGGATCGACATGGAGAAACCACGACCATCGACCGTCTGCACATAGCCTTCGACGCGTCCGAGGTGGTCGATGTAGGCTACAACACGCTCGCTGGCGCGCGGACGTCCCTGGCAAGTCACGTACATATCGCCCGGCGACATGTCGATCACCAGGCACTCAAATTCCTCGTAATTCGCCAGCATCAACCGGCCCTGCATGTTAATAGGTACGCGTTGAAAGGCACCTTGTTCGAGGCGAGGCGCAGTCCGTTGCGTCTGAACTTGCTGGAACGCGTGCATCAAAGGGCTTCTTCATAAAATACAACCGCCCGATCATTACCCGCAATCCCTTAACAGAAGGTTGTTCAGGTTCGTCCTCTACGCACGCAATCAGTTGTGTCGAACCGGAACACTGGGAGTGTCGGCTTCAGCAAATAGACCAGACATGACGCGTCGCATTGTATCGGTGATCGAGGGTGGACGCGCGTATAGCGTGTGCTTGTCCTCAAGCTCCGTGTCATTAGGCTTCTCATCGCCACCAAGCCGTTCGTGCAGCAATCGGCTGCGATCGAGAGCGAGGAACTGGAGCGGCACGACTTCGAGCCAGCTTAACGCGGCCGCAGGAGCGATGGCGCCCAGCAGCTTGTCGCATTCGCCGTTGTCGGAGCGTAGCGGCAGCAGGATCACTTCGAAGCAGGCACGATGACCGGCCGCCGTGAAACCCGTGGCGTTGAGCAGCGCGGGGATCGCGTGTGTCATGATGCCGACCGCTGTGGGCTCGATGTCGTCATTCCCATACGCCCAGAGCTCGGAAAACGGGGCGCCACCGAGATCGCGGCCAAAGAGATCGCAAATACGCGTTCCGGCAAGACGGAACGCGACGCGACCTGTGTCGGTTGTTTCGAGGAGAAACACACTTGATAGAATCTGCCGCAAATCCGTTGGTTCGACCTGCGATCTCAACGGCGCAAGGTCTTGGCCGCGGATGCGATTCCAATATTCGAATAGGTCGATCGTGGTTTTGAGACGCATTACGGCACCGGCTGTTTCACTTTGGATCAAAACACAGCCGTCATGGCCGTGCAGTCTGATGCCGTGCGTATTTCGTGCCAACTCGCGGCGGTTAAGGTTAAGGAAGGGTTTCGATTGAGCCGCCAGCCGTGCCGTGGCAGTGTTTCCTCATCGCTTCCTGCCTTCGGGAAGTTCAGCACGGACTGTCGGGCGCGGGTCTATCCCTAGACGCTCGAAGGCCGTCCGGTCTTTGCCGGACGGCTTTTTTTTTGACCTTTCGTCCTGTAAGGCTGTGCCGCAATCAAGCGAGGACGAAGATGAACGAGCACTCGGTCGAGCCGCAAGCGGCGATGGAACCTCCGGCGCCGCGGTCACCCATCTTCAACCTTCCAGGCTCGGTGCTCGCAGCACTTGCGCTATTGGGGCTGATATACGCCGTTCAATCACTGTTTCTATCTGGCAACGGTCTCGACTGGCTGTTCTTCAATTTCGGCTTCATTCCGTTGCGGTACATCACGCCGTTGTCGGAGCAGGGCCCGCAACTTCTCTGGACGCCGATCACCTATTCGCTCCTTCACGGCAGCATAGAGCATATCGTTTTCAACGGGCTATGGCTGATGGCCTTTGGTACGCCGGTGGCGCGCCGAATTGGCGCGTTCCGATTTGTCACCTTCTGGGTGCTATCCGCGATCGCGTCCGCCGCTCTCCATGCGGCCTTGAATTGGGGAGAGGCCACGTTGCTGATCGGCGCGTCCGGCGTTGTGTCCGGCCTGATGGGCGCCGCCTGCCGCTTTGCATTCCCACCGGAACAGCGGATTGCCCGGCCGGCGCATCTCAATGCGCGTCTTTCGATGCTCGAAGCGTTT
The DNA here is from genome assembly GCF_000282035.1 of Rhizobium sp. CF122. Taxonomy (GTDB): domain Bacteria; phylum Pseudomonadota; class Alphaproteobacteria; order Rhizobiales; family Rhizobiaceae; genus Rhizobium. The sequence continues at coordinate 156,347 of NZ_AKKA01000068.1, read as the reverse complement.
CACAGCCGCACGGTCGTCGCATTCATTCTCTTCTGGTTCGTGGGCAATCTGCTGATTGCCGTCGGCGTCCCGCTGATCGGCGACGGGTCGCAGGCAATCGCCTGGGACGCCCATATCGGAGGGTTCATTTTCGGCTTCATTCTCTTCAGTCTTTTTGACCGGAAGCCGCCCGAGGAGCCGCTAACTTCAGAAGCATCGGATATATTGCAATCTTGAGAGTTGGAGTGCACCATTCGAACTGATCCGTAATGGGAGGAGAAACCGCCGCGGATGCCTGTGATCAGTAGAAGTGCTTCACTTTCGACATAGGAGGTTCAAAATGTCCAATACAGTCAAGGCCATACTCGATACAAAAGGCAGGGATGTCGTAACCGCCGGGCCGAACACGACCGTTTCCGAAGCGGCTGTGATTCTCAGCAAGAAAAAGATCGGCGCCATTGTCATCGTTGGGATGGAGAACAAGATTTCCGGGATTTTCACGGAGCGCGACGTGGTGCATGCGATCGCCAAGGGGGGAGCCGCCTGTCTCGATCAGCCCGTTGGCTCGTTGATGACCGCAAAGGTTTACCGGTGCCATGAAGATTCAACCGTGAACGACCTGATGGGGCTGATGACAAGCCGTCGCTTCCGCCACGTTCCCGTTGAGACGAATGGCAAGCTCGCGGGTATCATCTCGATTGGCGACGTCGTGAAAACCCGTATCGCGGAAGTCGAACTGGAAGCAGAGCAGATCAAGGCCTACATCGCCGGCTGAACGCTTCGCCGGCGCCTAGAGAGAGCCGGCGAATATTTCCTGCATACGTTTCAATTCAGGAAGCCGCAGCTTAGCTTCCTCGTAGCCGCGCTCGATCGCTTCTCCGGCGCGATGGAACTCTGACAAGCCGATGTCGCCGAGGCGCGGCTGAAGCGACATATCCGGCGGATCGCCCGCAAGGCGCGCACGCGCAATCCTGTCCTGGATAATGTTGAACGCCTGCACCATCACACCGGTCATGCCGAGCCTGGCATAGGGCGCCTCTTCGCGCCGGTGCACTTCGGATGGCGAGAGGGTGGCATTGTGCCGGACGACGGCTGATCGACCATAAAGATCGTAGTTCAGGTTGACCGCAACCACGAGCGGCTGCTCATAGGCGCGGCATACGGAGACGGGAACCGGATTGACCAAGGCGCCGTCGACAAGCGTCCGCTGGTTGCTGCGAATGGGTTCGAAGATACCGGGCAGGGCATAGGAGGCGCGAAGCGCCGTGATCAGCGATCCGTTGGCGATCCAGACCTCGTGCCCGGTGTTGACCTCGGCAGCGACGGCCACGAACGGCCGGTCCAGATCTTCGACGTTCAGGCCCTCTAGATGTTCCTGCATGCGCTTTGTCAGCCGCATGCCGCCGAACAAGCCGCTGCCGCCGATCGTCAGGTCGAGCAGACTGGCGATGCGCCGCATTGTCAGCGAACGGGCAAATCCTTCCAGTTCATCAAGCTTGCCGGCCAGATAGCAACCCCCGACCAAGGCTCCGATCGAGGTTCCGGCGACCATGCCGATCTCGATGCCTTCCTCGTCCAAGGCGCGTAGGACACCTATATGCGCCCAACCGCGCGCCGCACCTCCTCCCAGCGCAAGGGCAAGTTTGGTTTTTTTGGGCGCAGACGCGGGAATGGCGGGAGCGTTCATGTCTGGCGCTGTCGGGGTGCTGGTGTTGGACGTGCCTACGTCGGAGCTTTGGCGGTACAAACCCCAATTCAGCATGGCTCGCCTCCCTCCCGGCAAACAATCAAAAACGAACTATATTAGTGGCCCGCGTCCCTTTCCAATTCGTATATAGGCGTAGATTTTGGCCCAATAAGAGGCAATTTTCGGCTAAGAGTCTTTTCCGTAAACTTCATTGGGATCGAACTGGAGCTCATCATCGACAATTTCGAGCATCGGCTTGCCCTCTTCGAGGTTGACGGTTCTATAGAAGCAGGACCGGCGGCCGGTGTGACAGGTGGCATCGTGGCCAGCGACCTCTACCTTCAGCCAGATCGCATCCTGATCGCAATCCGTCCGTATTTCCTTGACCATCTGGGTGTTGCCAGAAGTCTCGCCCTTGATCCAGAGCTTGCCCCGCGAGCGGCTGAAATAATGCGCCTTTCCGGTCTGGATGGTCAGGGCGAGAGCCTGCGCATTCATATGCGCCACCATCAGCAATTCGCCATCGGTAGCATCGGTGACGATCGCGGTGATCAGACCGCGATCGTCAAACCGCGGCGTGAAATCGCCCGCGTCCTCGAGTTCTGATTTATCGTCGGACGGTGTGTTGAACGCAAAGGGCATCGTCGCGGCTTTCTTAATCGAAGCCGTATTCAGCGGCCCCGGACCATAGACATGAATCGGGCTTGATCAGCCGGCTCAGTTTTGAACGTTCCGGTAAATGTTGTCGTCAATGTGGTCGAGCCCTGCTTTTGTACACCGCGCATCGCCATGCACATATGTTCGGCCTCGATCATGACGGCGACGCCGCGGGGAGCGAGCGTGTCGTCGATGGCCTTTGCGATCTGGGCCGTCATGGTTTCCTGCGTTTGCAGGCGGCGAGCGTAGATTTCGACGACCCGCGCGATCTTCGAAAGGCCAAGGACCTTGCCGTCGGGCATGTAAGCGACATGCGCCTTGCCGATGATCGGAACCATATGGTGTTCGCAATGGGAGAAGAAGGGAATGTCTCTGACCAGGACCATGTCGTCGTAGCCGGCAACCTCTTCAAAGGTGCGGCCAAGCACGTCTTCCGGGTCCATATCATAGCCGGCGAAAAGTTCGCGATAGGCTTTTGCCACGCGCGCCGGGGTATCCAGCAGGCCTTCACGCGACGGATCGTCGCCCGCCCAACGCAGCAGCGTGCGGATGGCGTCCTCGGCTTCTCTCTGGCTTGGCCGATCGGCTTCTAGATCGGCGGGGGTCTGCGGAAAATTCTTGATGATGGCGTCCATATGCAACTGTCTCCTGATCCGCTTTTGCGGACCGTCTTTCGGACTAGCCACTGGCAATTCCACTCAAGGGAATTCATGCACCTTTGGCAGGCTCCGGGGCTTTCAGGGCTTGAATTGCTGCCCGTCCGGCACGGTTTCCCAATCAAACTTAGCCGAGGCCATTGCATTTTTCTGGCCTTCGAACGACATACATATAGGAAAACGGCATCCTTATGTAAGTCTCCCGGCACGACACGCTGTGTTTTTCTTTTGTGCTACAATGAGTTTTGAGGCGCCGATCCGCATGAATTCTGGAGCGGAATCCACGATGGACGATATCTACAACAGCAAGATCCTCGAATTTGCGGGCAACATTCCACTGATCGGCAGCCTGCCGGACGCGGACGCCAGCGCCCAGGCGCATTCCAAGCTTTGCGGCTCCAAGGTCAAAATCTGGCTGAAAATGGACGGCGGCACCGTGACCGGATTTGCGCATGACGTCAAGGCTTGCGCGCTTGGACAAGCATCCTCTTCGATCATGGCGCGCCATGTAATCGGCGCCAATGCGAGTGAGCTACGCAAGGCGCGAGAGGATATGCTGGCGATGTTGAAGGCGGACGGCGAGGGGCCGGAAGGCCGTTTCGAAGACATGCGCTATCTCCGCCCCGTCAAGGACTACAAAGCGCGACATGCCTCCACAATGTTGACCTTCGATGCCGTTGTTGACGCAATTGGCCAGATCGAGGCCAAGCGCGCCGAAACGGTCGAGGCCTGAGCGGCATAGCCGATGTGCGAATTCTGTTCGATCAATCGCGATGACGACGAAGATGAGGGTGGCGCCGCTGCGCGCCGTAGACCCGCACGCTCCTACTCCCGCAATTACTCCGGCCCGTTCCGCAAGACACCGGGGAGGTTGCTCGGGATGGGCTTTATTCGCGCCTATCAGCTGACGCTCTCTGGTTTCATCGGGAATTCATGCCGCCACATTCCGACTTGCTCTGAGTACGGTTATGAGGCAGTTGCGCGCCACGGGTTGTGGAGCGGTGGATGGATGACACTGTTTCGCGTCGCGCGTTGTGGACCCGGAGGCACCAGCGGACTCGACCCGGTTCCCGAGAAGCTCGGCGAGCACTTACACTGGTGGACACCGTGGCGCTACCTCGCGTTGGGGCGCAAGGCAGCAGAGAGATGACGCAGGGCGCATCTAGGGTATTTTCGCGGTCGTCACGATGTCGCCGATGCCTTCCACAAGCGCATCGATGCGGCCTCAAGCATAACCCTGACGATCTTCCCAAGGGCGGCGACACGGAGTTCTAGAAAGCATGATCTACGTTGCGCTGCTGCATAGTATCGTGCTTGCGCCCGGTCGCCGCGTGGTGATGTCCGACCTTCGCGACATGGCCAAAAATATCGGTTACCGAGATCCGAGGACGCTGGTTTCGACCGGCAATATCGTGTTCGAGGCGGACGCCTTGCCACTGGCGGGTATTGAGGCAAGGCTGGAAGCCGCGTTCAAAGCGAGGTTCGGCAAGCCCGTCGATATTATCGTGCGCGAAAGTACCGACTGGTTGAAACTTGCAAAGTCCAATCCATTTCTGGACGGCGAGGGCAGCCAGGTGATCGTCCGTGTGATGCGCAAACCGCTCGACCCCGCCACCATCGAGGCGCTTCGCCCTTATGCCGATCCGAAGCAGCGTCTGGCGCTCACCGGCGGTGATCTCTGGATCGATTTTGCCGGAAAGCCAAGCGAATGGAAGCTGCTTTCGGCACTGACGACCAAGCGCATGGGCGTCGGCACGCTGCGAAACTGGAACACAGTTCGCGGCCTTGCGGAAATGATCGGCTGAACCGGCTTCTTCTTTACTCAATCGGCAAATCTCGGTATCAGGCGGCGGCGCATTCGTGCGGACGAAGCGCTTCATTGCAACCACCCGCATTCGTTGGCGGGACTGGACAAGGAGAATTCTAGATGTCCCAATCCGTTTCCCTGACATTTCCCGATGGTTCCGTGCGTAGCTACGATGCTGGCGCAACCGGTAAGGATGTCGCAGAATCCATTTCCAAGTCACTTGCCAAGAAGGCAGTCGCGATTGCGATCGACGGCCAGGTCCGCGACCTTTCCGATCCGGTGACGGCAGGCGCGATTGAAATCATTACCCGCACCGATGGTCGCGCGCTGGAGCTGATCCGGCATGACGCAGCCCACGTGATGGCGGAAGCTGTGCAGGAGCTCTGGCCCGGCACGCAGGTAACGATCGGCCCGGTCATCGAGAACGGTTTCTACTACGACTTTGCCAAGAACGAGCCCTTCACACCGGACGATCTGCCAAAGATCGAAAAGAAGATGAAGGAGATCATCGCTCGCAACGCGCCGTTCACGAAAGAAGTCTGGTCGCGCGAGAAGGCCAAGGACGTTTTCGCCGCCAAGGGTGAAAGCTACAAGGTCGAGCTCGTCGATGCGATTCCCCAAGGCCAGGATCTGAAGATCTACTATCAGGGCGACTGGTTCGACCTGTGCCGCGGGCCGCATATGGCGTCCACCGGCCAGATCGGCACGGCGTTCAAGCTGATGAAAGTGGCCGGCGCCTACTGGCGCGGTGACAGCAACAATCCGATGCTGACCCGCATCTACGGCACGGCATTCGCCGAGCAGGCAGATCTCGACAATTACCTGCACGTGCTTGCCGAAGCCGAGAAGCGCGATCATCGCCGCCTCGGCCGCGAAATGGACCTTTTCCACTTCCAGGAAGAAGGTCCGGGCGTCGTTTTCTGGCACGGCAAGGGATGGCGCATGTTCCAGACGCTTGTCGCCTATATGCGCCGCCGCCTCGCTGAAGACTACCAGGAGGTCAACGCGCCGCAGGTGCTCGACAAGTCACTCTGGGAAACTTCCGGCCACTGGGGCTGGTACCGCGACAACATGTTCAAGGTCACGGTTGCCGGCGACGATACGGATGACGACCGTGTCTTCGCGCTGAAGCCGATGAACTGCCCCGGTCACGTGCAGATCTTCAAGCACGGCCTGAAGTCTTACCGCGAACTGCCAATCCGTCTTGCGGAATTCGGTACCGTTCACCGCTACGAGCCGTCAGGCGCTCTGCATGGGTTGATGCGCGTGCGTGGCTTTACGCAGGATGACGCGCACATCTTCTGCACCGATGAGCAGATGGCAGCCGAGTGCCTGAAGATCAACGATCTGATCCTGTCCGTCTACAAGGACTTCGGCTTCGACGAGATCACCATCAAGCTTTCGACGCGCCCCGAAAAGCGTGTTGGTTCGGACGACCTTTGGGATCGCGCCGAAAGCGTCATGACTGATGTGCTGGAGACGATCCAGCAGCAGTCGAACAACATCAAGACCGGCATCCTGCCGGGCGAGGGCGCGTTCTACGGTCCGAAGTTCGAATATACGCTGAAGGACGCGATCGGCCGGGAATGGCAGTGCGGCACGACGCAGGTCGACTTCAACTTGCCGGAACGCTTCGGTGCGTTCTACATCGACAGCAACTCCGAAAAGACGAAGCCGGTCATGATCCACCGCGCCATCTGCGGCTCGATGGAGCGCTTCCTCGGCATCCTGATCGAGAACTTCGCGGGACACCTGCCGCTGTGGGTATCGCCACAGCAAGTGGTTGTGGCGACGATCACCTCCGAGGCCGATGGCTATGGCGCCGAAGTTACGGCAGCACTTCGCGACGCCGGCCTGACGGTCGAGACTGACTTCCGTAACGAGAAGATCAATTACAAGATCCGCGAACATTCCGTCACGAAAGTTCCGGTCATCATCGTCTGCGGCAAGAAGGAAGCGGAAGAGCGCACCGTCAATATCCGCCGTCTCGGCAGCCAGGAGCAAACTTCGATGTCGCTTGACGAGGCGATTGCAAGCCTCGGGCTCGAAGCCACGCCACCAGACATCCGCCGGAAGGCGGAAGCCAGGAAGGCCAAGGCAGCCTGACCTGCCTCCAGCTCTAAAATACAAAGCCGCCCGGTCTTTAACAGGATCGGGCGGTTTTTCTTTGTCTGCGATACTCTGAAAGCCGATTACTCCACGTCGTCGCCGGTGCCAGCGCCGCCGCTCTGCAACTGGTCGTAGGAAGGCAGCGGCGCTTGCGTCCTCGGCGCGGCGTCACCCGTTGGCGGCTGTTGATCGGGCTGAACCTGCACCGTTTTAGCGGCTTCCGTCGGCTCTTCGGGTTGTACGTCCTTCATCAGCACTTCGACATCGGTGTTCTTGCCAGCCTCAACCTTGAAATCGCGCTGGTAGATCTTGTCCTTGTTTCGAGCGACGGCAGAGTATTCGCCTTCGGCAAGGACCATCGTCGGGAAGGCGCTAACGCTCTCGCCGACACTATCACCAGCGGCGGTCAGGATCGACCAGGCTGTATCGGCAATCGCTTCGCCACCAGCATCGGATACGAGTTTGAAGGTGATCTGCGCGGCTTTGTGCTGGATCGTTGCTTCTGTCAGCTTGCCGGCCTCCACCTGGATGTCAGCACGGATCGATGCGTTGGTGTCGCCGTATTCGGAGACGATGTGGTAGGTCCCGGCATTGAGACGAACCACGGTGTTGGGCGGCACGTCAGCCATGACAAGACCGCGCTCGCCGTCCTCACGCACCTCAGCGGAATAAATCGAGAAACTGAGCTGATCCGGCCGAATGCGGACGTCTGAGCCCGATACGGCGTTCAACAGCAAGCCACCGGCTTCCAGCACCATCGTCTGCTTGTCGACCTGACCGTCTTCGGGAACCGTTAGCTTGCGGGTAACACCGGCGCGGCCGAAGGAAACATTGACGAAATAATCTCCTGGCGCGAGCTGGAAGTCCGCAGAGCCGCCCTGTGAGGATGCGATCAGCGGCAGCTTGCCATCAGAGCCCGTCATGGGGCTAAACACATACCAGGATAGTCCGTCCTGAACCGCATCGCCATTGGCCGTCAGCTTTGCCTCAAGGGCGACCTCGTGCAGCTTCGAACCCTGCGGCGCCGTACCCGGCGCGATGAAGGCATTCAGCTTCGGCATCTTCGCCGTCGTATCCAACTGCTTGAAGGTCTGGAAGGCATCCTGCGCCTGGCTGCTTAAAGGCAGTAGAGCGGTGAAAGCCAAGGCCAGGCTTATGCGTGCATATGGCGAAATGCCAACCATGTGTCGTGCGAACCAATTGACATCTGAAATCACAGAGGCCACTTCAAGACCAACGCGATGGCAAATTCAAGACCCATCCGAAATGCTGTCATGAAAATGGAAGTCTCTCCCGCATGAAATCCGATATCAAGCTCATCGACTATCTCGGTGTCCGCCGTTCTATTCCCGCGTTTCAGATGTGCGAGCCGGGGCCTAACAAGGCCGAGATCGAAGAGATTTTGCGCCTGGCGTCCCGTGTGCCTGATCACGGCAAGCTCGCGCCTTGGCGCTTTATCGTCTATCGCGGCGAAGAGCGTGCCCGGATCGGCGAAAAACTTCTGAAGCTTGCACTCGAGGCCAAGCCAGAGCTTTCTGATGAAATGATACAAGTGGAACGTACCCGTTTCACTCGCGCTCCTGTCGTCGTTGCCGTCGTCAGCAAGGCCGGCCCGCACATCAAGATCCCCGAGTGGGAGCAGTTGATGTCTGCCGGCGCAGTCTGCCTCAACATCATCTTTGCCGCCAATGCCCATGGATGGGTTGCCAATTGGCTGACCGAATGGTTCGCCTACGACGAGCGCGCCTATGAGCTCCTCGGCGTCGGGCCGGGCGAGAAGATCGCGGGCTTTATTCACATGGGCTCGACGACGTTTCCTGCCATCGAACGCCCGCGTCCGGAGTTGACCGAGACAGTCACCTGGGTTGGCGGAGAGGACTGATGTTCTATACCACTGATACGAACCGGCATGGTCTGGCGCATGATCCCTTCAAGGCGATTGTCGCGCCGCGTCCAATCGGCTGGATCGGCAGCAAGGGAAGTGACGGCTCGATCAATCTCGCGCCGTACTCTTTCTTCAATGCGATCTCCGACCGCCCGAAACTCGTGATGTTCTCCTCTGCCGGTCTCAAGCACAGCCAGAGGAATGCGATCGAAACCGGCGAGTTCACCTGCAACTTCGTGAGCCGGAACCTGGTGGAGAAGATGAACGTTTCGTCGGCGGCCGTCGACTACGGCGTCGACGAGTTTGCGCTTGCCGGTCTGACGGCAAGGAGGGGCGAGCTTGTCGATGCGCCCTATGTCGCCGAAGCCTTTGCCGTGCTCGAATGCAAGGTAACGGAAACCCTTGTGCCGAAGTCACTCACCGGCGGGGATTCCGAAAACATCATGGTCTTCGGCCAGGTTATCGGCATCCGCATCGACGAAACAATCATTCGCGATGGCCGCCTCGATATGGCGATCGCTAGGCCGATCGCGCGCATGGGTTACATGGACTACAGCGAAGGCTGCGACGTATTCGAAATGTTCCGGCCGCAGCTTTGACGCTTAACGAACATGGTGAACCAATCATAAACTTTTTGCCCGTACCGTAAATTCACTGATTGGAGTGCGAGAGAATCGCATTCGGGCATGGGGCACACGGGTGATCGTAGAAGCATTTCTTCGTTGGGCGGAAACCGCCAAGGCCGGAGACAGGGCCCGTGCGGCCAATGCCCTCGGCAGAGCCTATTTGCAGTCCGAGATGGCTGCAGCAGAACGCGCGGCCGCCGAGATGGCCATGACTTTCCTGCTCGACGACCCGTCCCCCAAGGTCAGGCTGGCTCTTGCTGAGGCGATCTCGTGGTCGCCGGACGCACCGCGCGCCGTTATTCTCTCGCTCGCAGCGGATCAGCCCGAAATTGCATGCCACGCCGTCACATGCTCGCCCTTGCTGTCGGATTCCGATCTGGTGGATTTTGCTGCCGGCGGTAGCGACGTTACGCGAATGCTGATTGCAGCGCGTGGAACGATCTCACGGCCGGTCGCCGCCGCACTTGCTGAAATTGGCGAAGAAGAGACCATCATGTGCCTTCTCGAAAACGAAGGAGCCGCGATCGCACCTTACTCGCTCAAGAGAATCGCCGAGCGTCTCGGCCACCATTGCGAGATCCGCAATCTGCTGCTGGATCGTGGGGATTTGCCTGCGGACGCTCGCCAGTTGTTGACGCAGCATGTCAGCGTCGCCCTCGTCAATCTGCCATTGGCGCAAGCGACGATCGATCCGAGCCGGCGGCATCGGATCAGCCGGGAGGCCAACGAAGCCGCTGTCGTCTCGATTGCGGGCGAGCTTACGCCGCGCGAGATTTCAGACCTTGTCGAACATTTGCGGGTAAGCGGCCAGCTGACGCCGTCCTTTCTGATACATGCCCTCTGCTCCGGCAAGGTGGAGTTCTTCGCGACTGCAATTGTCAACCTTACGGGTTGTGACGAGCGACGCGTTCGCTCCATCCTTGCAACCGGGCGCATGCACGCCGTGCGCGCCCTCTACGAATCGGCCGGCCTTGCCCGCGACATCAGCGTGATTTTCGTCGAGGCAACGCTGCTGTGGCGGGAAGCATCGAAGAATCTTTCCGCCACCATGCTGGGCGACGTCTGCGGCAAGCTGCTCGAGAAGTTCCGTTGGCATGGAACGCACGGTGCTGCCCAAGAACTCCTCGAGATGGTCGAGAGGCTGCACATTGCGGAGCAGCGACAGCATGCGCGCGCGTACGCGCAAGTAGCATCTCTCGCGGCGGCCTAGGGGTGAAGCCGTTTCGCGACCCAGGAATAACTTCCCGAGACAAAATGGACGGGTGAAACCAGCACTGTTTTCATATCGCTGCCGGATGGTAGATGTGCGCGTACCTGGCCTGCCACCCGATCAGCGAAGACCGACAACCGGCTTTGTGTTTCAGCTGGTGCGGGCGGTTTTGGTATGTTTTCTACGACAGCCTTTGGTGTATCCGGCGGCGTAGCGGGCTTCGGCGGCTCGCAAACGGCAATGACTGTTGGGTAGCCTGCATTTGTAAACTGCTTCAGCTGCCTTTCCGAGTCAGCGTCGCACATTGTAACTGTCTGCCACTGTTTCTCGACCGTGGCGATGTAGTTGCATTGTGTAACCGAGTCGTTGCACCCTAAGATGGTCATTGCAACCAATACCGCTTGCATAATATGGCCTTATGAATATTGAAACTCTGCCTCTTAGAGACTGTAATTCCAACGGAATGAAGGCGCCCCAGCAATAACTTTTCGTCATGCGGGAGCGCGCGCCAAGACAGGAAAATCCCGTGTCCATCACGATTGCTCTGGAACCACCGCGCCAGGAAGGCGTGCTCCGTCTCCTCGACATGTCCGACACCTATGCGCAGTCGCTGTATCCACCGGAGAGCAACCACCTCGTCGACATCTCGACGTTGGAAAAGCCGACCGTCAGCTTCTTTGTCGCCCGCAACGATAACGCAATCCTCGGCTGCTGCGCGCTGGTCGAGGTTGGCGACGGAACGGCGGAGATCAAACGCATGTTCGTTGACCCGGCCGCGCGTGGCTTGAAGGTGGCAAGCAAGCTGATGAATGTGCTCGAAGCAGCCGCAACTGAAAAGAGGCTTTGGGCCGTTCGGCTCGAAACTGGCATCTACCAGCCGGAGGCAATCGCTCTCTACCGCAAATACGGCTATGTCGACATCGAGCCGTTCGGCAGCTATCTGCCGGACCCACTCAGCCTGTTCATGGAAAAACGGCTCGCCTGATCATTCAGCCGCGCGAGACGCTGGCGGGGCCTGTTCGTCGATCATGACTTGTGGCCCCGTTTCCGCATCGTGAACCTCGTGCATCCACTCTCGCCAGATCGCGACAATCAGGGCCATCAGAACCGGCCCGATGAAGAGGCCGAGGAAGCCCATGGTCTTCACGCCGCCCACAAGGCCGAAGAACGTGGGCAGGAATGGCAATTTGATCGGGCCGCCGACGAGCTTCGGGCGCAGCGTCTTGTCGACAATGAACAACTCGACCGTTCCCCAAACAAAAAGACCGACGCCGGCAACGTGTGAGCCACTGGCGAGCAGATAGACGGACACCAGCGTAAAGGAGAGCGGCGCACCGCCCGGTATTAAGGCCATGATGCCAGTCAGGACGCCGAGCGTGACAGGTGAGGGGACACCGGCGATCCAATAGGCGACGCCAAGCACGATGCCCTCGCCGATAGCGATCAGTGTCATGCCCATGACGGTCGAACTGATCGTTGCCGGCACGACCCGGGAAATCCGCTCCCAGCGGTTGGGGAGAATGCGCTCGCCGAGCATATCGATCTGCTGCGAGAAGGCGGAACCATCGCGGTAGACGAAGAACAGCGCAATCAGCATGAAAAGCAGCGTCAGCAGCAGGTGGAAGGCGCCGCCGCCTGCGGCGAGAATCGCCCGATAGATGTTGCCGATGTTGGCGCCGCTGACAGCCTGGATGACCTCACCCATGGAGCCGGGGCTGCCGATGTATTTGGTCCATAACTCATCGAGATAAGGGCCAGCGAAGGGCAGGGCGATGATCCACTGCGGCGTCGGCGCGCCCGACCTGTTTGCATGCACAGCCCAGGCGACCCATTCCCGCACCTCTCCTGTCGTGTAGGTCACGGCAAAAACGATGGGCAAAACCAGGAACGTGACGATCAGTACAATCGCGATGGTGGCAGCGATTGTTGTGTTTCCGCCGACGCGCTCGAGCAATCGGCGGTAAAGCGGCCAGCTCGCAAAACCGATGACTAGCGCCGCAAGCACGGGGACGGCAAAGCCGTAGAAGAAGTAAACGCCAGCCGCGACAACGAGAACCAGCAGCCAGCGCGCTGCAGAGATCGAGGGAATTAACGGCGTGCGGGCAGGGCCCGAAGGGCCGAGCCATCGCGACTCTCGCTGGATATTGTTGTTCGGAAGGCTCACGTCGTTCTTTTCCCCTTATTTTGACTATGGATATGGGCCATGCATCCCTCGGGCGCAAGCACAATGACGGATTTATGCCGTCGACTGGCACCCGAGATCCCCGGCGATCTATACTACGCTCCTTAGCCCCATTCTCCGCAATCAATATGACAGAAATCCCGCAACAGCGTTGCCAAAATTCATTTCAGCAGATAGTTTGGATCCATGGATACAACCACAATTGCAACGGCGCTGCGGCGCGAAATAGAAGCCGGGCGTCTGCTGCCAGGAACAGTCTTGAAGCAAGAGCTCCTGGCGAAGCGATTTGGTGTCAGCCGGCAGCCGGTGCGTCAGGCGCTTGATCGACTGCTGGCGTCGGGCCTGCTCGACCGGCGGCCGGATCGAAGCTTAGCTGTCGCCGGTTTGACGGAAGAGCAGGCGCGCGAGCTCGCCGATATCCGTGCGGCGTTGGAGAGTATGGCACTGCGTGGAGCGCTGCCGACCCTCGGTGGTAGCGACTTGCGTAAGGCGCAGCGTCTCAATGAAGATCTGGTTGAAGAGGAGGACCCTGCTACCCTGGAAGAGCTGGATGTCGCTTTTCATCGAACGCTCTATGGGCGATGCGGCAATGCCCGCCTTCTTTCTATGATCGACGAACTGCGACGTGAATCGCGTCGCGCCTACTCGAGGCAGCCGAAGGGCTCCGATGAGCGCGTCATCCTCCATGCCGAGCATCGCGCCATCATCGATGCCTGCGCACGTCGCGACGAAGCCGCAGCGCTGCAAGCATTGTCGGACCATTTGCAAATGACAACAGCGCGCCTGACGCGCGAAGGAGAATGACAGATGACGACGTTTTCCGCAGAGGTTGCGTGGGACCGGGGCGCGGCAAATTTTATCGACGGACGATACAGCCGCGGACACACATGGAGCTTCGACGGCGGTGCCACCGTCGCCGCCTCCGCTTCGCCACACAATGTGCCGCTGCCCTATGCCGTGGCTGAGAATGTGGATCCGGAAGAGGCGTACGTTGCGTCGCTGTCAAGCTGCCACATGCTGTTCTACCTCTGGCTTGCTTCAAAGAAGCGCATCATGGTCGACAGCTATGTCGATGCAGCAACCGGCCTCATGGAAACCGTGCAGGGCAGAACGATGGTGAGCCGTGTCGAGCTTCGGCCGCGCGTCACTTACTCAAGCGACAATCCCAGCCGTAAACTCGAAGAAAAACTGCATCACGAGGCGCACGAATTGTGCTTCCTCGCCAACTCCGTGAAGACGGAGATTACCGTACGCCTCGACTAGACGTTCTAGATATCTAGGTTTTCCGCAAAGGCAGCACGATCCTGAATGAACCGGAATCGAGCTTCCGGCTTCGTTCCCATCAGATCGTCGACCGCCGTGCGTGTGCCCTCGAAATCCACCTCGTCAATCACCACGCGCAACAGCGTGCGCTTGCTTGGGTCCATGGTGGTTTCCTTGAGCTGCGCCGGCAGCATTTCGCCGAGACCTTTGAAGCGGCTGATTTCGACTTTGGCCTTACCCTTGAACTCGGTCTCCATCAACTCGGCCCGGTGCGCGTCGTCGCGGGCATAAGCCGACTTCGCGCCCTGGGTGATCTTGTAAAGCGGCGGCACGGCAAGAAAGAGGTGACCGCCACGGACCAGCTCGGGCATCTCCTGATAGAAGAACGTGATGAGCAACGATGCAATGTGAGCGCCGTCCACATCGGCGTCGGTCATCACGATGATGCGTTCGTAGCGAAGGTCTTCTTCGCGATACTTCGAGCGTGTGCCGCAGCCGAGCGCCTGCACGAGATCAGCCAGCTGCTGGTTGGCGCCAAGCTTTTCGCGGCCGGCACTGGCGACATTGAGGATCTTGCCGCGTAGCGGGAGGATCGCCTGGTTGGCACGGTTACGCGCCTGCTTGGCCGAGCCGCCTGCCGAGTCGCCTTCGACGATGAAGAGTTCGGCACCCTGGGCGATGTTCTGTGCGCAATCAGCGAGCTTGCCGGGCAGACGCAGCTTGCGCACGGCCGTCTTGCGGTTGACTTCCTTTTCCTTGCGACGGCGCAGGCGTTCCTCCGCGCGCTCGATGACCCAATCGAGCAGCTTGGCTGCTTCGTTCGGATTGTCGGCGAGGTAGTGGTCAAACGGATCGCGAAGTGCGTTTTCGACGATGCGCTGAGCTTCAACGGTCGCAAGCTTGTCCTTCGTCTGGCCGACGAATTCAGGTTCGCGAATGAAGACCGACAGCATGCCGACGGCCGAGATCATCACGTCATCGGTGGTGATCTGGGCGGCGCGCTTGTTCTGCGTCAGATCGGCATAGTTCTTCAGGCCCTTGGTCAGCGCGATACGAAGGCCTGCCTCGTGCGTGCCACCTTCGGGTGTCGGGATGGTATTGCAATACGAATGGACCTGAGGATCGCCGCCGTACCAGGTGATCGCCCACTCCAGCGAGCCGTGACCGCTGGTTTTCTCGGTCTTGCCTGCGAATATCTCGCGAGTGACAGTGAATTCCTTGCCCATCGTCGCCTGCAGGTAATCCTTCAGGCCGCCGGGGAAGTGGAAGACCGCCCTATCAGGTATCTCTGAGCCTTGCGGAAGCACACCTTCTTCGCAGCTCCAGCGGATTTCCACGCCGCCAAACAGGTAAGCCTTGGAGCGTGCCATACGAAACACGCGCCCCGCGTCGAACTTCGCGTGCTCGCCAAAAATCTGCGGATCGGGGTGAAAGCGAACACGCGTGCCACGACGATTATGGACGTCGCCGAGTTCCTCCAGTTCGCCCTGCGGCAAACCGCGGGAGAAGCGCTGGCGGTATAGCTTCCGGTTACGCGCAACCTCGACTTCCAACACGTCGGAAAGCGCGTTGACGACAGAAACGCCAACGCCGTGGAGGCCGCCGGATGTCTCGTATGCCTTGCCGTCGAACTTGCCGCCAGCGTGCAGCTTGGTCATGATGACTTCGAGCGTCGACTTGCCCGGAACCTGCGGATGGTTTTCGACGGGTATCCCGCGTCCGTTGTCGCTGACTGTCAGATAGCCTTCGCGGTCGAGATACACCTCGATAAAGTTGGCGTGGCCGGCGACCGCTTCGTCCATCGAGTTGTCGATCACCTCAGCGAACAGATGGTGCAGGGCCTTTTCGTCGGTGCCGCCGATATACATGCCCGGACGCATGCGAACGGGCTCGAGTCCCTCGAGAACGCGGATTGAGGACGCACCGTAGTCGTCGGATGTCGAGCTCACGGGCGCTGGACGCGAGACCGCAGCAGCGGCCTCGGCGGGCGCTGCCTTTGGCGGCGCGGCAGGCTTTGGAGCCTCCTCCTGCTTCGGTGTCAGGGGCAGTCCGGAAAAGAGGTCGTTGCTATCGTCCATGGGGTCGTTCAGATCTTCATCCTGTTCAGGGCAGGCGGCTTATGCCATGCCTGACCCAAAATCACCGCATTTGATGTCACGTTTGCGAATCAGGCAGATTCTGCCAGAAAGCGCCTTGTTACGCGACGCCGCCCATCCGGCGGACTTTCTCAGGAATTGGTTTGCGTTGATGGGCGTGGAATGGCAAGCGGCCACAAGGCTCAGGGAACCATGCGCATGCGAATGTCCACAAGTCATTGTGCCATTATCGCCGCAATTGCGGCCTTTTTCCTAGCGGCGTCAGCAAGCGGCCAGGCCGCTGAGCGGCTGCCACCCTTTAAGGACGATCTCTTTTCCACACAAAATGTGCTGGAGACGAGCAACGGTGGCTCGCTCGATGTCATCGAGTACGACGAGATGCGCGACATTAACGGCCGCGATCAGATACCCCAAAAACGTGCCCAACAAAAATACGTGTCTCTCGGCATCAGAAAGCAGCAATCGGATGAGACGTTGCAGCTTGGCGGCCAACGGCTCGATGTCACCCGGGTGGGACAAAGCTCGGGAGCCGCATTTACGGTCATCTTCGTTCACGGACGCAACGGCGACCGGCGTCTCGGCGCCAACGACTACAGCTTCGGCGGAAACTTCAATCGCTTGAAGAACCTAGTGGCCGGCAACGGCGGCGTCTACTACTCGCCGTCGGTCAAGAGCTTCGATAGCGATGGAGTGGCCGCGATTGAAGGTCTGATCCGTTACGTTTCCAAACAATCGCCCGGTAAGCCGCTCATCCTGGCCTGTGCGTCGATGGGCAGCCAGGTCTGCTGGGGTATTAGCCGCGATCCGGATAGCGCAAAGCGCCTCAAGGGGATGGTGATCCTGAGTGGCGTTGCCGATCCGGATTTTGCCAAAAGTCCTTTCTTCAAGGCCAGGCTGCCGCTTTGGTTCGCGCATGGCAGCCGCGATCCCGTCTATGAGGCGACAGACCAGCAGACGCTCTTCGAGAAGTTGCTGAAGGCAGGTTACCCTACGCATTTCACGCTCTATCAGACCGGCAATCACGGAACGCCGATCCGCATGATCGATTGGCGCCGTACGCTAAACTGGATATTGGGTTCCTGACGATCGCTCAGAAGACAGGAGGCCGGATGACGTACAAGGCGTCCCGCTCTATGATTTTCAGCAACATCAGCCCCAAATTTTAAGCATCTGCGCGACAAAAAGCCGTTATTTCCCTTAACGAAAGGGGCGAAACCTTTTCATTGATCCCTGCTTTTGCTAAGGCCGCTCGATACGTGGAAGATTGGAAGGCTGGCATGACACCTGACGTGCGCCCGCTCGTGGCGGGAAACTGGAAAATGAACGGCACACGTGCCTCCCTCGACCAGATCAAGGCGATCGCTGAAGGTGTTCAGGGGCAACTTTCCGCGAAGGTGGAGGTGCTGATCTGCCCTCCGGCGACGCTGCTTTATGTGGCCACGGCGCTCTGCACAGATAGCCCGCTTGCAATCGGCGCGCAGGATTGCCACCAGAATCCGTCGGGCGCCCACACCGGCGATATCTCGGCCGAGATGATTGCGGATTGCTTCGGCACCTACGTCATCGTCGGGCATTCGGAGCGTCGCACCGACCACGCCGAGACCGACCACCTTGTTCGCGCCAAGGCAGAGGCCGCCTTCGCCGCGGAACTAACGGCGATCGTCTGCATCGGTGAAACGGCTGACGAGCGCAAAGCCGGCCAGACCCTCGACATCATCAAGCGTCAGCTTTCCGCCTCGGTACCGGATAGCGCGACGCCGGAGAATACGGTCATTGCCTACGAGCCCGTCTGGGCGATCGGCACCGGTGTCACGCCGACCGTGGAAGACGTCGAGAAGGCTCACGCCTTCATGCGTTCCGAGCTCGTCGCCCGATTTGGCGATGCCGGCAAGGAGATCCGTATCCTCTATGGCGGCTCGGTCAAGCCAAGCAATGCGAGAGAATTGATGGGCGTCGCGAACGTCGATGGCGCCCTGATCGGCGGCGCGAGCTTGAAAGCGACCGACTTCCTCGCCATTTACGGCGCATACGAAGCGTTGCTTGCTTAGAGCCGTGTATATTCCGAGCCGAAGGGCTTGGAATAGCGGATGACCTCATGTAAAGAGCGCCAGAATTTTACTTTATGCCCGCCGCGCGCGTGGGCAGGACTGGACCCATGCAGACCGTTTTGATTGTCATCCATCTCATGATCGTGCTGGCGCTTGTAGGCGTCGTGCTCATCCAGCGCTCCGAAGGCGGCGGCCTCGGTATCGGCGGCGGTTCGGGCTTCATGTCTGCCCGCGGCACGGCCAATGCGCTGACGCGCACGACCGCGATCCTGGCGGCGCTGTTCTTCATCACATCGCTTGGTCTCGGCATCCTCAACCGCTATGAGAGCCGTCCGACGGATATTCTGAACCGTATTCCGGCGACGGGCGGGCAGGGCAACGGCATCCTCGATTCGCTCGGCGGCCAGAACGGCAACACCGCTCCGGTCGCACCAGCTCCGGCCCCGCAGAGCAGCAACGGCGTTCCGACGGGCGGCGCATCCGCTCCGGCTCCGGCAGCAACCGCGCCCGCAGCCCCGGCAACGGCCCCGTCCACTCAAACTGCTCCGGCAGCACCGCAGGCCACCACGCCTGCCGCTCCGGCGCCAGCCACCGTCCCAAGCGGACAGTAAGCGGCAGACAGCATAAACCGCCGGCAGCCCTTCGGGTCTGCCGGTTTTCTTTTGTTCAGATTCCGCGCTGGCGCCAAAAATTCTGGAAATGAATTTTTGGGCTGGTGGAATCGTTTTTGAAAAGGTATCCGGTGAATCCCATGGCGCGATACGTATTCATCACTGGCGGCGTGGTTTCCTCTCTCGGTAAAGGAATTGCGGCCGCGGCACTCGGAGCGTTGCTGCAGGCCCGTGGTTACCGGGTGCGGCTTCGCAAACTCGACCCCTATCTGAACGTGGACCCGGGCACCATGAGCCCGACCCAGCACGGCGAAGTCTTCGTCACTGACGACGGTGCCGAAACTGACCTCGATCTCGGCCACTACGAGCGCTTCACCGGGCGTTCGGCGACCAAGACCGACAACATCACCACTGGCCGCATTTATAAGAACATTATCGACAAGGAACGCCGCGGCGACTATCTCGGCGCAACCGTTCAGGTGATTCCGCACGTCACCAACGAGATCAAGGATTTCGTCACCGAGGGCAATGACGACTACGACTTCGTCATCTGCGAGATCGGCGGCACGGTCGGCGATATCGAGGCCATGCCCTTTATGGAAGCGATCCGCCAGCTCGGCAACGACCTCCCGCGCGGCACGGCGATCTACGTCCACCTGACGCTGATGCCCTATATTCCGGCCGCAGGCGAGCTGAAGACCAAGCCGACGCAGCATTCCGTCAAGGAACTGCAGGCCCTCGGCATTCATCCCGACATCCTGCTGGTCCGCGCCGACCGCGAAATTCCGGAAGCGGAACGCCGTAAGCTCTCGCTGTTCTGCAATGTCCGCCCGTCCGCCGTGATCCAGGCGCTCGACGTCGCCAACATCTACGACGTGCCGATCGCCTACCATAAGGAAGGCCTCGACAACGAAGTGCTGGCAGCCTTCGGCATCGAGCCGGCACCGAAACCGCGCCTCGATCCTTGGGAAGAGGTCTGCAACCGGATCCGCACGCCGGAAGGCGAAGTCACGATCGCGATCGTCGGCAAGTACACCGGCCTCAAGGATGCCTATAAGTCGCTGATCGAAGCGCTGCATCACGGCGGCATCGCCAATCGCGTCAAGGTCAAGCTCGAATGGATCGAATCAGAGGTCTTCGAAAAGGAAGACCCGGCGCCTTACCTTGAGAAGGTCCACGGGATTCTCGTTCCCGGCGGCTTCGGCGAGCGTGGCTCGGAAGGCAAGATCCATGCGGCTCGCTTTGCGCGCGAACGCAAGGTGCCGTATTTCGGCATCTGCTTCGGCATGCAGATGGCCGTCATCGAAGCAGCCCGCAACCTTGCCGGCGTGGATAGCGCGTCTTCGACCGAATTCGGCCCGACGAAGGAGCCGGTCGTCGGCCTGATGACCGAGTGGGTGAAGGGCAATGAGCTGCAGAAGCGCACGGCATCGGGCGACCTCGGCGGCACGATGCGCCTTGGCGCCTACAAGGCTGCGCTGAAGAAGGACACCAAGATCTCCGAGATCTATGGCTCGACCGATATTTCCGAGCGCCATCGCCACCGCTACGAAGTCAATATCGATTACAAGGATCGTTTGGAAGACTGCGGTCTCGTCTTCTCGGGAATGTCGCCGGACGGCGTGTTGCCAGAGACGATCGAATATCCGGATCATCCCTGGTTCATCGGCGTCCAGTACCATCCTGAGCTTAAGAGCCGCCCACTCGATCCGCATCCGCTGTTCGCAAGCTTCATCGAAGCGGCGACTGAACAGAGTCGCCTGGTCTGATCAATAAGATGCCGCCTCGCCATATCGGCGCGGCGGTCTTTTCAATTGGCGTACCGTCGCTATCTTGCGTCGGATGAGCCAAAACCGCAGCACGACTGTTTCCCAGATCATTCACGCACCGCCCAGCGCGGTCTATGCGGCCTTCCTCGATGCCAAGGCCGTTGCTACATGGCTGCCGCCAGGCGAGACGCGCGGCATTGTACATGAGTTCGAGGGCAGGCAAGGCGGCGCGCCTTCAGCATGTCGCTCGTCTATCCGGACGGAGAGACCGACATGGAGGGCAAGACCTCGGAGAAGACCGACCGGTTCCGCGGGAAAATTGCGCAGTTCATCTCGAACTCTCTCGTCGTCTGGAAGACGGTATTCAATTCCGACGATTCGGCCTTTGCAGGCGAAATGACGATCCGCACCCATATGCGGCCGACCGCGGACGGCACAGAGGTTACCATGATGACCGATGACATTCCTGTCGGGATAGGTTTGGAAGACAATGAGCTCGGTTGCCGGCAGACGCTCGAGCAACGCGCTGCCTATCTCAAGGGGCAGAGGCAGAATTCTCCCTTTTCGCGCAAAGACATTCACATACGCAGCCCAAGATGGTAAGAACGCGCCATGCGCCAGTTGAAGCTGGCGCAAAGCGACCCATGGGGAGATCGTTTGATGAGAACCAACGGCACCGGAAATTACCGCTGAGCAGCAGTGCCGGTGTGGGCTGCCTGTTCGGCCCGTCATCAAATGTCATCATCCTGCCCCTGGAGGGCCTTCATGTTTCGTCGCTTCGAAAAGCTGTTCGATCCATTCCAACGCTATGACCAAAGCCCCCTGTCTAACCGGGTCTGGCCTTTTATCTTCGATACGTTGCAGCCGCTTCGTGGTGTCGTTGCCGCGAGCCTGCTACTCACTACCGTTGGCGCGATCCTGGAAGTCTGGCTGATCGGCTACGCCGGCCGGCTAGTCGATACGCTTGCGGCCATTCGCCCCGACGAGCTTTGGGAGCGCCATGGCGCCGCGCTCCTTATCGCCGCGTTTCTGCTGTTAGTCATCCGTCCGCTGGCCACCGCCGCACGAGAGGCACTCGATGACATCGCGTTCCGGCCGACTGCCGTCGCGATGGTCCGCTGGCGCGCACTTCGCCATGTGCAGGGCCAGTCGGTCGGCTGGTTCCAGAACGACTTTTCAGGACGCATCGCCTACCGGGTCCAGGAACTCGGCAACACAGCGACGGGAGCCGCCTATTCAGTCATTCACATCATCTCCTATGTGGCGATCTACGTCCTCGGCTCCATCTGGCTGATGGCCTCGGCAGACGCGCGTCTGGTGGTCCCGATGGTCACGTGGGTCGGGCTGTACTTCACGCTCATGGGCTTCGTGATCCCGCGCGTAAGAAATGCGTCGCAGCGGTTTCAGGAGGCGGACTCGGCGCTCTCCGGGTTGTTGGTCGACACCTTCGCCAACATGGACACGATCAAGCTCTTCTCCCGTCAGCGAGACCAGGATCGGGACAACCGCAGCCATCTCGACAGGGTGCGTCGGGCCTTTATCTCGGTGCAAGGGCTCGAGGTCCTGGTCAATAGCAGCATGGTTTTTCTCAGCAGCCTGTTGATGGTCAGCCTGATTGGCTACTCGCTCATCCTTTGGCAATCGGGAGCTGCCCCGCTCGGGATGGTCGCCGCCGCTTTGGCGCTCGGCTTCCGCATCACCGCCATGGCCGAATGGCTGCTCGATGCGGTCGCGGCCCTATTCAATTATGTCGGGGCCGCGCGCGACCAGCTCGGCACCATCGCACAGCCGGTCGATATTCCGGATCGCTGCGAAGCAGCTGAGATGAAGCTCAATGGTGGCTCGCTGTCCTTCGAGAACATCACGCACCACTACGGCAAGGAAGGCGGTGGGCTTGATGGCGTCACGCTCAACATCAAAGCCGGCGAAAAGGTCGGGCTCGTTGGCCGTTCGGGGGCGGGAAAGTCGACGCTCGTCAATCTCGCCATGCGCTTCTTTGAAGCTGAAAGCGGACGGATCCTGATCGACGGTCAGGACATCCGCGCAGTGACGCAGGAGAGCCTGCGCGGCCGATTCAGCGTGGTAGCGCAAAATGCCACCCTGCTGCATCGCTCAGTGCGGGACAACATCGCCTATGGTCGCGAGGACATGCCGCAGTCCATGATCGAAGCCGCGGCCCTCAAGGCTCACGCCGATGGTTTCATACCGGGACTCAGCGACCAGGAGGGACGGACCGGCTATGACGCGCATGTGGGTGAACGTGGGGTGAAGCTTTCCGGCGGCCAGCGCCAGCGCATCGCGCTTGCCCGAGCGATCTTGAGAAACGCGCCTATCCTGGTTCTGGACGAAGCGACCTCCGCACTCGATTCAGAAGTCGAGGCCGCTATTCAGGACACGCTTTATGGCTTCATGGAAGGCAAGACCGTTGTGGCGATCGCGCACCGTCTCTCGACGATTGCACGTATGGATCGGATCGTCGTGCTGGAAAGGGGGCGTATCGTGGAGGAAGGGGGGCATGCCGACCTGCTCCAGGAGAACGGCATATATGCGCGGCTCTGGGCCCGCCAATCCGGTGGTTTTCTGGGCGTCGAGCCTGCGGATTGAAACAGCAGCCCGGGCCCGGCCGCCACGCGGCCGGGCTGTCTTATTGGCGACGTCATGCCGCTTGCGGCAATGGCCCGACATAGACCGAGCGGGGACGGATCAGCCGGCCTTCCAGGCTCTGTTCGCGCGCATGGGCAATCCATCCCACGGTCCGGCCGATCGCGAAGACGCCGGTGAAGGACTCTCTTGGAAATCCCAGCGCATCGAGTAGCAACGCTGTGTAGAATTCGACATTAACATTAAGCGGACGATTCGGCTTACGCTCCTTGAGGATTGCAAGCGCCGCGTGCTCGACGGCTTCCGCAAGGTCGATCCGCTCGCGATCGACCTGCGCGGCCAAGACGAGCGACCGAAGAGCCTGATTCAGGGCATCGGCGCGCGGATCACGCACCCGGTAGATGCGGTGGCCGAAGCCCATCAGGCGCTCGCCGCGGTCCAGTGCCTGGCCGAGCCAGTCGCGTGCATTCTCGCTGGTTCCAATCGCGTCGAACATATCGAGCACAGGGCCGGGGGCGCCGCCATGCAGCGGTCCCTTGAGGGCACTCAGCGCCGCAAGCACCGATGAGGTCAGGCCGGCGCGCGTCGAGGCGACGACGCGCGATGCGAAGGTCGAGGCATTCAGTCCGTGGTCGGAGATGGTCACCAGATAGGCATCGAGTGCAGCCGTCTGTTCCGCGCTCGGCAATTGGCCGGTCAGCATGCGCAGGATGTCGGTCGCCTGAGAAAGGGAGCCGTCCGGCGCTACCGGGTCGTTGCCAGCCTGCAGACGGAGGATCGCCGGCAGGAAGACGGCAGGCGCAGCCAGCAATCGAAGGGCGGCTTCGAAATCCTCGCCATCTTGCAGGCGAGCGATGAGAGCCCGCATGACTTCCACAGGCGGCAAAGCCAACAGCTCCGAATCGAGCGTCGTCACGTGCGCGAACAGGCGCTCCCGCATTTCGCCCAACCGCCGGTCGAGAGCCGCTAGAGTAAAATGCCGCTCCATCAGTCCGTCGAGCAAGAGGGCGGCAACGCTTTCATAGGTTGCTGTAGACACGAGATGATCGAGCGACACACCGCGGATGATCAGGCGGCCCGCTTCGCCGTCCACATCGGAGAGCTGCGTTTCAGCTGCGATGACATCTTCCAAACCGTTCTTCATGGTGTTTCTCCTTTACGCAGAGCAGGATCGAGCCTAGATTGATTGACGTCAATCTTGATGTAATTGATCAATGTAAGAGGACAGGATGTCCTGGCTGACCGCCGAGCAGGCGCTTGAGAAACTCGGCACGAAGCCGCAAACGCTTTACGCCAATGTGAGCCGCGGCCGCATCCGGGCCAAACCTGATGCCACCGATCCGCGGCGAAGTCTTTACAGCGCAGCTGACGTGACGCGGCTGGCCGAGCGACATGCGGGCCGCCGAAAGACCGAGACGGTTGCGGCAGACACCATCCAATGGGGTGATCCGGTACTGCCATCTGCTATTTCCACCATTTTGGATGGCCGGCTCTACTATCGTGGCCATGACGCCGCCGCCTGGGCGGAACATGCGACGCTGGAGGAAACCGCAACGCTTCTATGGAACTCTGGACAGATTGCGGCGGCGCCGGGCGAGGCTCCGGAAGCGGCGCCCTCGCTGGAACGCGCATTTGTTCTGCTCGCGCAGCGTGTCACCCACGACCTGCCGACCCTTGGACGGTCGCCGAAGGTGCTGAAGGCCGAAGCGCAAAGTATCCTGTCGAGCGTCTCTGGTGCCCTAGCACCAGATACGAGCGCTTTGCCATTGCATCTGCGCCTCGCCATGAGTTGGCGCAGGCCTGAAGCCGCCGACTGCATCAGGCGCGCGCTTGTGCTCCTCGCAGATCACGAACTCAACGCATCGACCTTCGCCACCCGAGTCACAGCCTCTTCAGGCGCAACGCTATCGGCTGCCGTGCTGTCGGGCCTCTCGACCTTGACTGGGCCGCTCCACGGCGGCGCGTGGCAGGGCGTCGCCTCATTGATCGAAGACGTCAATGCCCTTGGGGCCAGCGCGACCGTACGGCAGGCGCTGACGCAGGGAAGATCGCTCCCCGCCTTTGGCCACCCTCTTTATCCGGACGGAGACATCAGGGCAAAGGCGCTGATGTCCCAGTTCTCCTTACCCCCGAGCTACGCCGAACTGGCGAGGGCGGGGCAGGAAATCATTGGAGAAAGCGTCAACATCGATTTTGCGCTGACGGCTATGACGGCTGTCTTCGATCTTCCCGCAAATGCGCCGCTTGTGATCTTCGCGCTCGCGCGTACCGTCGGGTGGCTCGCTCATGCCATGGAGCAGGTCGAGAGCGGCCATCTCATTCGTCCAAGGGCGCGCTATACGGGACCGTCAATCGAAACATCGCTTAAAGCATAGACTCTGTCGGATAGCCGTTGACGTTTCGGCATGCGTGCTGCAGCAATCAGCGTATGATGGCCGCCGCACGCTGGGTCGTCCGATGGTGCATTCAGGTAGGGGACGGATATGCTTGTAAACTCCAGAATGCTTTTGGCGCTGGTCGTATGGGGTAGCGTTGCCTGTCTGTTCGGCTCGGATGCAGCGTTTGCACAAGCGAGCGGATGCACCATGGAGCGCATGGCGGGGACCTCGCGGCAAGTCATGCGGTGCGCGGATGGCGTGACGATCGTTGCCGAGAGTGGGGCCCGCTTCAATATCATCGACCGTAACCGCGATGGGCGACCGGACGCGGTGTCATTGCGCAACAAGGCCGTGCTCGTGGATGTTGACCGCGCCCAGCGGCCGGGCGGATTCGAGGTCGTCACGCCACAAGCGATCGCGGCCGTCCGCGGCACGCGCTGGGCTGTCGATGTCAATAGCGGCACGACCTCCGTCTTCGTCGTGCGCGGCCGCGTCGCGGTCGGTCGTCCCTCGGCGGGACGGCGGGTCGTGTTGAGTGTAGGCGAGGGCGTTGACGTCACGCGAGGCAGCACCCCGTTGGCTGTCCGCCGCTGGCCACCGGCCCGCGCCGCAGCCCTGCTTGCCCGCCTTGGCCAATAGCGCCCCAATGCAGGGCAGACGGCTCCTGATCACGATCGCGCTGCTGCTGGCCGCACTATGGGGCGGGCTTCTCGGCTATATGCATCTTTCGGGCAGTATGAGCTTCCTCGACCGCCTCGAGGCTTCGCTGACCGATCTTCGAAGCACTGTAGTCGGCGCGCGGGTGCCACCTCCGATCACCAGCATCGTCGCAATCGACGATCAGACCGCCGCCGACAACGGCTATCCGCTCAATCGGGCGACACTCGCCCGCTTGGTGTCCGCCGTCAGCGCCTTGAAGCCGAAGGTCATAGCGCTCGATCTCTTGCTGGTTGATCCCGGATCGGACGAGGGCGATGCAGCGTTGGCTTTGGCACTGCAGCAGACGCCCAGTGTCATCGCCGCCGCCGGCGTTTTCCCGAAAGAGATACAGGTGGTCGGCATCGACGCCAACGATCCGCTGGCGGCGATACCGACTGCCAGCAAGATGCTGTTACCCCTTGGCCGCTTTTCCGACGTTGCCGCCATTGGCGTCGTCAACGTGGCTACCGATGAGTCAGGCACACCGCGTTTCATTCCCCTGATCTCCCGCGGCGGCGAGCGGGTCGATGCCTCGTTTCCATTGCGGGTCGCTTCGCTGGCACTGGGCATCAATCCGGCGTTCTCGCCTGGCGGCCTTGCACTTGGTGACCGGCATCTGCCGACCGACAATGGGCAGCGGCTGCCAGTCACCTTCTACGGCCCACGCGGCACCATTCCGACCTTCAGCGCTGCGGATGCACTGGCCGGAAAGCTCCCCGCCAAGGCGATCGAGGACAGGATTGTCGTGATCGGCTC
The DNA here is from genome assembly GCF_000282035.1 of Rhizobium sp. CF122. Lineage (GTDB taxonomy): Bacteria > Pseudomonadota > Alphaproteobacteria > Rhizobiales > Rhizobiaceae > Rhizobium. The sequence continues at coordinate 129,328 of NZ_AKKA01000068.1, read as the reverse complement.
GACCGTGACCGGCGGCGGCGACGTCTTCCCGACACCTTTCGATCCGGTGCTCCCAGGCGTAGAGGTGATGGCGACGGCGGCGACACATCTGATTGCCGGCGACAGCATCGTCAGAGACCGCAACGTACGTTTGCTCGATTCGCTTATAGCCTTGGCTCTGCCGCTGCTGCTGATCAGCCTGCTTGCGTGGCGGCGCAGCGCCATCGGCTATGCCATCATTGCCTCCGCGGCGCTCGCATGGGCCGCTTTGAACGTTGCCGCCTTCGCGCATGGCTACTGGTTCAGCGCAGCACTGCCCATCGCAGCAGCCCTGCCGCCCGTCCTGCTCTTCGGCGCCGCCGAGATCTGGATCGATCGTCGCCAGGCCGCGCACTTCGCGGCGCAAAGCGACCTCTTGCAGCGCATCGAGGCACCGGGCATGGGCGAGTGGCTCGCGCGCGATCCGAACTTTCTCGCGAAACCGATCCGACAGGACGCCGCGGTCATCTTCATCGACCTCTCCGGTTTCACGGGCTTGAGCGAGGCAATCGGCGCGACGAATGTCCGCGAAGTTCTCAGCGATTTCTTCGAGCTTGTCGACGAGGAGGCGCGCTCGCATGGCGGGGCAGTCACCAGCTTCATGGGCGATGGAGCGATGATTCTCTTCGGCTTGCCGCAACCGGCTGACGACGACGCGACGCGGGCCGCCGCCTGCGCAGTCAGCCTGTGTGAGCGGATGCGGCCCTGGCTCATCGCCCATTCGGCCATGAGCGGCCAAAAGATCGGTTTCAAGGTTGGGGCACATTGCGGTCCGGTCGTCGCCTCGCGGCTCGGGAGCGGCAATCGCCAGCAAATTACGGCGACCGGTGACACCGTGAATGTCGCAAGCCGCCTGATGGAAGTAGCTGCAGAACGCGGTTTCAAGTTGGCATTGAGCGCCGCCTTGATGGCGGCGGCCGGGCCGGAAAGCGCACCGCTTCGCTCTGGCCAGCTCGAAGGCCCAGCGCAAGCGCGCATTCGTGGCAGAAACGAAGGCATCGACGTATGGCTCTGGCAGGGACATCCGCTTTGACATTTTGCGTCTGACCAAGTAGGAACGGCCAACTTCTCTGCTGGCAACTGCCGGCCAAGGCGCAACGTGCGCGTGAGACTTCCGAAAGATAGACAACATGACAGATTTTAGCGGCGTCGTTCCGGCGATCGCCAAGGCGTTGGTGAAACGCGGCTATACCGAGCTGACGCCGGTTCAAAAGTCCATGCTCGACCCTGCGCTTGCCGCGTCGGACGCCCTCGTTTCGGCCCAGACCGGCTCCGGCAAGACCGTCGCCTTCGGCCTCGCGCTGGCGCCCACGCTACTGGAAAACGAGGACCGTTTTGGGCCTGCGGCCGAACCGCTGGCGCTCGTGATCGCGCCGACGCGAGAACTCGCGCTCCAAGTCAAGCGCGAGCTAGAATGGCTTTACGAAGCAACAGGTGCCCTGATCGTCAGCTGCGTCGGCGGCATGGACATCCGCAGCGAGCGCCGCGCGCTGGAGCGGGGTTCCCATATCGTCGTCGGCACACCCGGTCGCCTCTGCGATCACATCCGCCGGCGCGCGCTCGACATTTCTGCACTCAAGGCCGTCGTGCTTGATGAAGCCGACGAAATGCTCGACCTCGGCTTCCGCGAAGATCTCGAGTTCATTCTGGATTCCTCGCCGGATGACCGTCGGACCCTGATGTTCTCAGCAACCGTTCCGGCGGCCATTGCTAAGCTGGCGAAGAGCTACCAGAAGAACGCGGTGCGGATCGCGACGGCGACCGAAGAAAAGCAACATGGGGACATCGAGTATCGGGCTCTTGTCGTGTCGCCAAGCGACCGCGAGAACGCAATCATCAACGTCCTGCGGTACTACGAAGCAACTAATGCAATCGTGTTCTGTTCGACGCGAGCGGCGGTCAACCATCTCACCGCTCGCTTTCACAATCGCAACTTCCACGTCGTCGCCTTGTCTGGCGAGCTGACACAGAACGAACGCAGCCATGCACTGCAGGCGATGCGCGATGGACGTGCTCGCGTCTGTATCGCGACGGATGTCGCCGCCCGCGGTATCGACCTTCCCGGCCTCGACCTCGTCATTCACGCGGACCTGCCGACCAATCCCGAAACTCTGCTTCACCGCAGCGGTCGCACAGGTCGCGCCGGCCGCAAGGGCGTTAGTGCACTGATCGTGCCGCTGAACGTGCGCCGCAAGGCTGAACGCCTTCTTGGCAATGCCGGCATCTCGGCCGCATGGGCTCGTCCACCGTCAGCGGAAGAGGTCACGGCACGCGACGAAGCGCGTCTGCTTGCCGACCCCATCTTCGAGGAAGCGCCGAGCGAGGAAGCTCAGGACCTGGTCAAGCGGCTTCTCGATACGCATGGGGCCGAAAAGCTCGCCGCGGCCTTCGTCAATCTCTACCGCTCCAACCAGTCTGCACCGGAGGATCTGGTCGAGGTCTCGGTCCAGGACAGCCGCGGTGGCAAGCGCCGCGAGACCGCCGACGAGCCACGCGAACCGTATCAGAAGGGTCCGCGCGATGACTTCGGGGCGAGCGTCTGGTTTTCGATTTCGGTCGGCCGCAAGCAGAATGCAGAGCCACGCTGGCTGATCCCGATGCTTTGCCGAAACGGCAATCTGACGAAACGAGAGATCGGCGCGATCAAGATGCAGACCGACGAAACTTACGTCGAGATTTCAGCGGCCCGCGCCGACAGCTTCCTGCAGTCGATCGGTCAGAACAAGACGATGGAGCGCGGCATCCGCGTCACGCCCCTCGACGGCACACCCGATTTCAGCAAACCAACAGCCTTGAAACCCTATGCTGGTAAGAAGGCCTTTGGCGAGCGTCGTGAATTCAGCGACGACCGCCCGAAGGATAAGTTCCGCAAGGAAGCCCGCAGCGAGGGCGACGAGCGACGCGATTCAAAGCCCTGGGGCAAGAAGCCGGGCAAGCCGAAGTTCGAGGGCAAGGGCAGCGGTGGCCCGAAGCCCAAGTTCTCAAAAAAGAAGGGATAACCATCCCAACGGCGACGCAGTTTTTGCGTCGCCGCTAGAGACAGGGGAGAGGATAATGGCAAATATGATCGTCTTACCGGTTCCTGTTTTCAGCACCCTTTGCAACGAGGCGTTCAAGCTCCGACGTGCGGTCTTCATCGCCGAACAGAATGTACCTGCCGATGAAGAATTCGATGCGCTTGACCTCACGGCGCATCATGTCGTCGCTGTGGCGGGCGGCGAGGTTTGCGGGACACTCCGGATCATCCATGCGAAGGAGCATGTGAAAATCGGCCGCGTCGCGGTCAGCAAGGCATGGCGCGGACACGGTGTCGCGAGCGCGATGTTGACCTATGCGATGAACGAGCACCGATCCGTTCGTGAGAATCGATTTTATCTGACGGCACAAAGTGACAAAATAGCCCTCTACGAACGCTTCGGATTCGTCGCGTTCGGCAACGAGTTCCCGGATGGCGGGATGCCGCATCTGGCGATGAAGAATTATTGATTGGGCGAGTGGGAAGGGAATGAGGGGACTGCACCGCCGTGAGCGTAGCCCAAATCGCGGCGCTCTCTCGCTAGTGGATGTTCACACCTTTATCGTCGAAAACCTGCAACTGAAACCGGCACCCGGCTTGCCTGAGATACAGCTTTATACAGCTCATCCCGGCAGTGGGCTCTCGCGTCTCAGATCCAGCGACGAGGAGGATTCACCGCCTTATTGGGCCTATAACTGGGCCGGCGGAACCCTACTTGCTCGCCATATCCTGGAGCATCGAGACATCGTTCGCAATCGTCGCATCCTCGATCTCGGCGCAGGTTCGGGCATAGTCGGGATCGCGGCTCGAAAATGCGGAGCATCCCGGGTGATTGCAGCGGAGATCGACACGAACGCGATCGCGGTAATCGCTCTCAACGCCGAAGCGAACGGCGTGACAGTTGAAGTAACGAGCGCTGATGTTCTCGCAGGCGACCCGCCCGACGTCGATATTATTCTTGCGGGGGATGTCTTCTACAGTGCCCAGCTTGCGCAGAGAGTTTTGCAGTTCCTTACGGCCAGTCGCAAGGCGGGCATCGAGGTGCTCATAGGGGATCCGGGCAGACGGTCACTGCCGCGCGCAGCGTTGGAGCTTATCGCGGAATATGCCGTCCCCGATTTTGGCGACTCTTCGACCGGACAGGCTGCCATTGGCGGCGTATTCACGCTGCCGCATCCGGCTGATCGATGAGGACGCTCAGTTAGACGATGCTTTCTGTAGCTTCAGCAAGGCGTCCAGCGCCAAGTCCGCCATGGCAGCTGGAACGAAGACGTGATCGTGATGGTAGGCTGCTACCATGTTGCACGGCATTGAATGGGCTGCCAATTCGGAGGCAACCGCGGCCGTCAAGCCCACACCTTCCAGCGACGAAAAGACTTCCAGAACGATACGCCGCATCGGCACATCGCAATTGAAACCGAGTTCCGCTGCCCGGCTCTTCGAGAGGATCAGGGAGATTCCTTCACGCTCACGAAACCAGGCCAGCGCATCGGGAGCCGCAAGCCTGGCGACATCCTGGTCTGAGGTCACGCAGAATACGAACTCACCCTCCATGAGGGTGGGCGTCATGCCGGACAGCATCGCATGCGTGTCCCGAACGGTCTCATTCGTCATCGCAATCCTGCCTTCAGTTCGCCAGTCATACCCGGCACCACAAATAAAACGGCCTCAGTCGAGAAGGTCTGGCCTTAACAATATCACCGGGCAGGGACTTCCCGCGGGCAGTTCCGGTGCATGCGGCGGTCGGATAATTAAGCAGTCGGCCTGGGCGAATATCTTCATCATCGACGAGTCTTGCTTGCTGAACGGCTTCGCCGTCAATGCGCCTGATGACGATCGCGACAGCGTGGCTCGCACATAGTCCTGTCGCTGGTCATTGGCACGGAGCGTTGCTGTCGTCTCCACCTTTGCCTCGCGCTTGACCGGCGGAAGTGAGGCAAGTTTGCGAATCAAAGGCTCCAGGAACAGCAGCCCGCAGACCAGACTCGATACCGGGTTGCCGGGCAAACCAATAACATGCGTCTCGTCGAACCTGCCCACCATTAACGGTTTGCCCGGGCGCATGGCGATCCGCCAGAAATCGAGTTTCATCCCCGCGGCGAGCAGCGCCGCCTGCACCAGATCGTGGTCGCCCACCGACGCCCCGCCAAGCGTCACGATGACGTCGACCTCAGCCTGCCGGGCGCGCTCGACCGCAGCCGAAATCGCGCGCTTGTCGTCGGGTACAATCCCGAGATCGAGAACATCGGCGCCAGCCTTGCGCGCCAGCGCAGCTATACCGAAGGTGCTTGACGCAATGATCTGAGCGGGAGCCGGCGAGCTCCCGGGCGGCAGTAATTCGTCACCGGTGGCGAGCAACGCGACTACCGGCTTGCGCCAGACCTCGAGTACCGCATGGTTCATTCCAGCCGCTACGGTTAGGCGCGAGAAGTCCAGCGCAGTCCCCGCCTTGAGTACAGCTTCGCCTTCAAGAAAGTCCTGCCCCCGCGGCCGGATGTGCTGGCCAATACGAACAGTGAATGTCGTGCGGATGCCGCCGTCGATCTTCTCCGCATCCTCCTGGAGCAACACGCTGTCCGCGCCTGAAGGAACCGGGGCGCCGGTGAATATCCGCACCGTCTCGCCTTTGCCGACGGCACCGTCGAACCCACGACCGGCGGACGACGTGCCGATGAGCTTCAACTCGGCGCCGGGCTCTGGAGCATCCTCGCGGCGTAGCGCATATCCATCCATTGCGGAAGCATTGAACGGCGGTTGCGTCAGTTTGGCCGCAACGTCAGTTGCCAGCACGCGGCCCTCGGCCTCCTGCAAGGAAACGATTTCGCTCGTCTGAACCGGCTTGGCGCGCGACAGCAACTGATCTTGCGCCTCGGCAACGGGGAGCATGCTCATTTGCCGTACTCCGGATGACGAAAGTCTCCGGACTTGCCGCCCGATTTTTCGAGCAGCCTGATGCCGCCGATTTCCATGGCTTTATCGGCAGCCTTGGCCATATCGTATATCGTCAGGCAGGCAACGGAAACGGCCGTCAACGCTTCCATTTCGACGCCGGTCTTGCCCGTCAGCTTCGCCGTTGCACTGACGCGCAGGCCGGGTAGGTCGGTATCCTCCGTGATGTCGACCGAAACCTTCGTAAGCATTAGGGGGTGGCAGAGCGGGATCAGATTGCTCGTCTGCTTGGCCGCCATGATGCCGGCAAGGCGCGCCGCGCCGATCACATCACCCTTTTTCGCATTGCCCGTGCGAATGAGATCGAGCGTCGCAGCCGCCATTCGCACGTGGCCTTCGGCGGTCGCAACCCTTGTTGTCTCGACCTTATCGCTGACATCGACCATATGCGCCTCGCCGGAGGCATCAATGTGGGTCAGTCCGGTTTGGCCACCGCTCATCTCACTCGGCCGCCAGCACGGCTTCGCCGAAGAGCAGCGCACGCGTCGCGGCCGTTACGTCCTCCTTGCGCATGAGGCTCTCACCAACCAGGAAGGTGTTAATGCCAACCGCCTGGAGACGGTTGCAATCAGCATTCGTGAAGATGCCGCTTTCGCCCACCAGCAGGCGATCCTCTGGAACCATTGGGGCGAGTTGCTCGCTGACCTCAAGGCTGACTTCGAATGTTCGGAGATTGCGATTGTTGATGCCAACGAGCGAGGAGGAGAGTTTCAGTGCACGCTCCATTTCCACGGCATCATGGACTTCCACCAGTACATCCATGCCAAGGTCGAAGGCCTCATCCTCGAGGCGCATTGCATCGTCATCCGAAAGTGAGGCCATGATCAGCAGGATGCAATCGGCACCCCAGGCACGCGCTTCCTGCACCTGGTAGGTCTCGAACATGAAATCCTTGCGCAGTGCCGGTAGCGAACACGCCGCACGCGCCGTCATCAGGAATTCCGGCGCACCCTGAAAGCTCGGCGTATCCGTCAATACCGAAAGGCAGGCCGCACCTCCAAGTTCATAAGCCTTGGCCAGCGACGGCGGATCGAAATCGGGCCTGATCAGCCCCTTGGAAGGACTGGCCTTCTTGATCTCAGCGATCAGGCCGTATTCACCAGCCTCTCGCTTCGCAACCAGCGAACGGTGAAAGCCGCGCGTCGCCGATTGATCCGCCTGCATCGCCTTCAGATCGGCCAGCGACACTTTCGCCTTTGCGGCGGCGATCTCTTCGCGCTTGTAGAGTTCGATCTTCTTCAGGATGTCGGTCATGGCTCTATCCTAGTCGATGTCGTTCGACACGGCGATGAGTTTATCGAGGGCCGCGGCCGTTGCACCGCTGTCCAGAGACTGCGCAGCAAGACGCATACCATCCTGGAGCATCTCAGCTTTGCCCGATATGACCAGCGAAGCCGCCGCGTTGGCAAGCGCGATATCGCGGTAAGCGTTCTTTGCGCCGCTCAGGACGTCGCGCAGAGCGGCCGCATTCACGACACCATCTCCGCCCTTGATGGCCTCCAACCGGCAAGGCTCGACGCCGAAATCTGCGGGAGACAATTCGAACGTGCGGATCTTGCCCCCCTCGAGTGCTGCGACACTCGTCTTTCCTGTTGTGGTGATTTCGTCGAGGCCGTTGCCATGGACGACCCACACGCTTTCGGAGCCCAGATCGCGCATGACCTCGGCAATTGGCACAACCCACTGCGGCGCGTAGACGCCAAGCAATTGGCGGCGAACACCGGCCGGATTGGAGAGGGGGCCTAGCAAATTGAAGATCGTGCGCGTGCCGAGTTCGACGCGTGTCGGACCGACGTGACGCATCGCCGAGTGATGCTGCTGGGCGAACATGAAGCCCACACCAGCCTCACGAATGCAGCGCGAGATCACCTCGGGGGTTACATCCAGCCTGACGCCGAGAGCGGCGAGGCTATCTGCGGCGCCAGATTTCGAGCTCAGAGCGCGGTTGCCATGCTTGGCCACAGGGACACCGGCACCGGCGACGATAAGGGCGGCCAGCGTCGAGATATTGTAGGTGCCGCTTGCGTCGCCACCGGTTCCGACGATGTCGATTGCGTCGGCCGGCGCGTCGACGGTGAGCATCTTGGCGCGCATCGTCGTCACGGCGCCGACAATCTCGTCGACTGTTTCACCGCGGACGCGCAATGCCATCAGGAAGCCACCGATCTGCGAAGGGGTCGCCTGACCGGACATCAGAATGTCGAAGGCCTCGCGAGCCTCCTCGCGTGTCAGCGGCTCGCGGCTCGCAGCCTTCGCCAAAAGCGGCTTCAGATCGGTCATGCGCTTGTGTTCCCCTTAGCGGACTGCCGCCTGATCGGCGAGAGACTGATTGATCGATGCGCCGTACTGCGTTTGCAGCAGGTTGACCATCTGATCGAGAATGTCGTCGCCGGCCGCGTTTGCCGTTGCTGTGATCTGCTGGTCCTGATTGTTGAGCACGTCACCCGTCGGTTCCGTGTTCACTTCAGTGACCTTGAGAAGGATTTGCGTCGTCGGGTCGCCGCCGACGGCATTGGCAATCGTGTCGATCGGACCCGAGAATGCGGCGTTGACACCAGCCCGGCCGAGCACGGCGTCGTCGGTGCCGCGGGTAATGCCACTCTTGCTTTCGACCGTGATACCAAGAGGTGCGGCGATATCGGCGAGCGGCGTTCCCTTCTGTGCCTGCTGCTTCAGTTCCTCGGCCTTTTTGGCGAGCTCGAGCTTCTGCTGTTCGGCGGTCCAGTCGGCGACTGCCTTGTCATGCACCTCGCTGAGCGGCCGATCGCGCTCCGGCGTCACGTCGCGAACGTCGAACCAGAGATAGCCGTCGGTACCGATCGAAAGGGAAGGAGCGTCCGCCCCGGCGTCGGTCCGGAAGGCCGCGCCAAGAACCTGCTGCTTGGCCGGAATATCCTTGACCTCGTTGCCATCCTTGTCGAGGCCCGTGGCGTCGACGGCATCGATCACGACTGCCTTAAGCTTAAGCTGCTCTGCAATTTGTTCCAGCGTCGAGCCGGAGCCGCGCAGATCCTCGATCTGATCGTGTACGTTGATAAGCTCCTGGGAAGCGTTGGAAACAGCCAATTGCTTGCGGATCTCTTCCTTGACCTCGTCAAGGCTCTTGATGCTCTCAGGCTTGATGTTGCTGACACGGAGCACAACCGGGCCGAAGGTACCATCGACAACCGGCGTTGTTCCGCCGTCCTTCGAAACAGCAAAGGCCGCATCCGCGATGGCTTGATCCGGAACCTTGTCCTTGGAGAACTCGCCCAGGAATACGTCGGTTGCCGTCTTGCCCTGATCAGTCACCAGCTGATCGAAAGTCGTGCCGGTTTTCAGTGCTGCCACCGCGGCATTGGCAAGATCCTTGCTCTGGAAAGTGAGCTGCTCGATCGTGCGCGTCTCCAGCGTGCGGAAACTATCCTTGCGCTTTTCAAAGTCTTCGCGAATCTGGTCATCCGTGACAGAGGCGGCATCGGCGATATCTTCCGGCTGAAGCTTGAGGAAGGCAACCTTCCGGTATTCCGGTGCGCGGTAGCGCGTCTTGGCGCCTTCGAACCATTTGGCGAGCACATCCTCGGCGGGCGCCTTGATCGGTTCGATATTGGCATTTGTCAGCAACAGGTAATCGATGCCGCGGCTTTCCTGGCGATAGAGCTTGAGGGCATCGACGAGCGTCTTCGGCGCCGCGAAGCCGTTCGAGACAGCGTCAACGATCTGGCTGCGAACGGCAACCTTGCTGCGCTCCTTAATGTAGTCGTCTTCGCGGATGCCGGCATTGCGCAGTCGCGATGCAAAGAGGGTGCGGTCGAACTGACCGTTAACGGCCTTGAAGGCCGGATCATCGCCGATCAGCTGCGCAAGGCGATCCTGCGACAGACCGAGGTTCATGTCTTCCGCCAACTGATCCAGCGACGCGCCGGCAACCAGCTGCGCCAGTACCTGCTGTTCAACGCCGAAGGCGCGGGCCTGATCGGCCGTCAGCCGCATCCCGAACTGTTGGCTGAGATTTGCGACCTGCCGCTGGTAGGCCAGGCGAAATTCGTTGACGTCCACATGCTGATCTCCGACGCTGACAACGGTCGTGCTGTTGCCGCCTGATACCAGCTGGCGGGATATACCCCAGATGCCGAAAGAGGCGACCAGAAGCAGCATGAGGAGCTTGGCAACCCAGGTGTGAGCAGCTCTTCTCAGAAGATCGAACATCGAAACGCAAACCTCGCATCATATTCGCCCGTTCGCGGGCAAAGCATTCGACGTTCCTTAGAACAAAGCCGGCAGGAAATGAAGGGTTATCGCGCGAAAACATCTGCACTATATCTGCAATCATACAAGCGCATCGAGCACAGCAAAAGCCACCGGATATCGGAACCTTTCCCGGGCTAATTCGTTGAACAGCATCCGGAAAAAGAGGAGCAGACAATGGCCGATATGAAAACCGCCTCCGCCCAGTCCGCAACCGCGCGTGTGAAGGCGGAGATCGCGGCAGACGATCTTTCCGCACAGGTCGCAGCATTGCGCGAAGACCTTGCACGCCTGTCCGAAAGCGTTGTGGCGCTTGGACACGGCGCCAAGACCGCCGTCGCCGATGAGGCCTCGGTCATGACGGAACGGTTGCGCGACAAGGTAAGGGAGGAGCCTATCTTCGCGCTCGCCGTGACCGCCGGTGTCGCCTATCTTTTCGGATTGATGAGCCGTCGATAAGATCGATCGGCATTTTGACCAGGCGAGAGCCGGGCGTGCTGACGCCCGGCTTTTGACTTTGCATGATTGCCTAACGACGAATGACCCGGCCAACGGCAATGAGCAGGCAAGCGCCGACAAAGCCGGCAATCAGATAGCCGAGCCAGCCAGCCAGCGCGAATCCGAGCCCCGAGAGTATGGCATTGGCGACGATCGCGCCCACAATGCCCAAAATGATATTCATCAACAGCCCCATGTTGCTGTTCATGAACTTTTCCGCGAGCCACCCGGCAATGCCGCCGATAATGATAGCGGCTACCCAACCTACGCCTGCGTCTTCCATATGTTTTTCCTCCAGAGAAAACGAAGTCAGCGCCAGCGAGGGAATTGAGGGGTCTCTGACAGCGAGTCTCCGCATACGAACAATAAGCCGCCGGTAGCCTGAGATAGGCCTGGAGCACGAATGATGTTGCAAGCCTTGCGCCCGCGTTGAGACTCAATTCTCCCACACGAAAAAGATAGGCGATCCGTTTGGGTGCGCAACGCAAATGTTCGCTCGAAGATAGGCGCTACGGGAGACCATCTGACGCGACCCGTCGTCAAGTTCAGTTCAAACCTCGTCGACTCAAGGAGATTCGACGATGATAGTGCACCCTCGATCGACCTGAGCACAACCCCTGGACGTCGCATTCAAGAAACACTCGACGCTGTCGAGCATCCCTAGGGATCGAGATGCATATTCTCGGAAGGGCATCTCGAGACGCCTCAAGCGCGCATTTCACGAGAGAAGCATCGTGCAATTGCATTTCGCGCGAGACCGTAGAATAAACACCGTATCAGGAGGGCGTTACGCTAGGCGACCGTTCCAAAATGCATACCAATCTTTATACACTCGGCCATATCAGCCACGTAATAACAATACCAATATACGATCAGTTCGCGTCGGGCCAAGCCACGCTGGATCTCGCCGTTTCCTGCACCCCCGTAAATCAACCACGCTCTGTTCATCGATTTAACGGCCGATTATGCCGTGAATCGTTTTGCCGACCCGCTTGTGTAGACGAAAAAGCTCATTCTCAACGAAATCACGGCCCTTCCTTAAGCATTTGCTTGCTCAACCTGCAATCTATGTCATGGTAACTTCCTTCACATGAGAGGGGTTCCAGCTATGATCAATCTACAGTCAGTTCGTAATGACACTACCCATGACCAACGTCTGCTCGATTGCCGTGCCGATGTTGAACCAGCACTCCATCAGATCATCCGCGATGCGCAGCAAAAAGGGTGGGCGCCTGCGGAGGTTGCAATGGCCATCGCGGATGCGGCGGACGACTATATTCTGTTGCTGGCCAGCCGGAAGGCGACGTCGCATTGATAAGTGTCACATTGGAAATTTGGGGCAAGGACACGAAACGATCTGTGGACAGGTGACGACAGTCGAGACCAGCATCTGCCCGCAGACAACACGGCCATACTGCAACGAGACGGCGCCAATCTTAATTTCGTGGAGCGCTGATGTTCGAACAGAAAACACTCTGACTGAAATCAGCTGAGGACTGCTTCATCGCGTTTCACTTCTTTAAAGGACCGACCTCGGCGTCGCTGGCCGAGCGCGGTGACCTGGTGGTAGCCACACGATCAAGCGTGTCATATATCCTCACGCGGGCCTATGTGGCGCGGAAGGAGAAGCTCAAATGAACAGATTTCTCGCATCTGCAGCAGCCGGAGCACTGGTCAGCCTTTCCGCGATCATTTCAGCCTGCACCACAAGCTCCGATCAGACCTCGTCAATCGGATTTTCATCGTCCTATCAATACGATCGCTCTGTAAATCCCGCCTGTTCGGGTGGGTTCAGACCGAGCAACGGCCGCTCCTGCAGCTACTAGCTACGCAAGTCGAGCAAGTAAAATGGCGCGATGCGTTTTTCACCGCAAAATCTATGTTCGGTCGTTGAATTGTGGTGAGAGCGTCGGGGTTCGAACCCGAGACCTACTGATTAAAAGTCAGTTGCTCTACCAGCTGAGCTACGCTCTCCCTGATGCCGAACGGTTCGCCCGGCTGGAAGTGCGCGGAACATATGCAGGTGCCCCATTGCGGTCAACCAAAAAATCATCGTTCCCTGCGCATTAGGCACATTTCTTGCCAACGGGCCTGAAAAGGCAGCTACCAGCCTATGCGGGGCTTCGTTTCCACCGGTTTTACCTGATTGCGCGAGCCCGGCGTTTGCAATGTCCAAAGACCACAAAAGAAAAGCGCCCGAAGGCGCTTTGTCAAAGTTGGGGGAAACGAGATCGTGAACCGGACGGGCGAAAGCTCGACTGCCGTTTCGTTGGCCGCCCGGGGAAAGCGGAAAAATCCGGGCATCCTTTCGCAACCGCCGCGTCCGCTTGGCGCAGCTCACAATCTCGCCTTATAAATGCACGAAGCGTCAGAAGGTTCCCCCAAAAAAAATTAAATGAATCAATCCCTTCTGAGGGCCATTCAATATCTTCACAAAGTCACGCGACGCTCTAGCTAGCCCCTTGTACAGCCAAGGAGAATGCAATGACCAGCGTGACCACATCTGCACCGCCGGCGACCCGAAAAGTGTTGCGCGGGCGACCTTACAGCCTCGGTGAGTTTACCAGGAAATATCGTCTCGACGAAACCGAAGCGAAGCGGCTTTATGAGAAGTTTGGGCCATCTGCCACAGAACTCGATCTGCTCATGGCCGCCAAGCGTCGTCTGCCGGCTCACTGATGATTTTGTCAACGCGCATCCGGAGTGGGGCAGCCTCTACTGCACGGCGCACTAGCAGTTGGAGGCGGGCTACTCCGCGTCGGGCTGCCACTGCAGGGACTGCCGCAAGTCGAGTGGATCCGTTTTTCGTCGTCTTTGCAGTTTTGGCCGAGATGATCCTTCGAGCAATCCACCTATGCGGGTCGCAGCTTCTGTCCGCGATGTGGCGGATGCCTTCTCAGTCTTAGCGATGAGCTCGCAACGATCCGAATTGGTTCACTGAAGAATCCTCCGATCGATCTCCAGTCGTTTCAATGTTTTGGATCAAAGACGGCGAAAATCTGGCTGCGCCCGATAGAGGGAGGCACCGGGCAATACGAAGCAATGCCCTTGAGGCCAATTGATCCTACGGAAAACTGAACTTTCATTACCAAGATTTCATTTCATTCCACCGCCATTTCGTGCCAATCCGGGGGCCGATGCTAATCTGTCGTTCAGCTTCGACGTGCTCATTTTGCTGACGGCTGCATTGCCGCACGTTGATCGAGGCCGGAATGAACGACGTCAAGGATATGCACGAAACCAAGCCGACAAAGGCGAGCGCCGATCTGGCGGCCGTCCTTGCGGCCTCACGCAAACAGTCCAAGGGCAGTTGGCGTGGTCGCCTATTGGTATTGCTTCTGCTGATTCTTGCCGCCGGCGGCGTAACCTACTTGTATTCGCGGCAAGAGGGCAACCAATACAGCTACGCCACTCAGCCTGTTAAGCGCGGCGACCTAACCGTGTTGGTCACCGCTACGGGATCCGTGCAGCCGACGGAGCAAGTGGATATATCAAGCGAGCTGTCCGGAACGGTTCGCGACGTAAACGTCGACTACAACAGCGAGGTCAAGGCCGGCGAGGTTCTTGCCGCGCTCGATACGAACAAGCTTGAAGCCGACGTCAAGAGTTCGCGTGCGAAGCTTGATTCGGCCAAAGCCAACGTTGTGAAGGCCACAGCTGACCTCGAGTCGGCGCAGAGCTCGTTCCAGCGCTTCCGCAATCTCGTTCAAAGCAACGTGTCGACACAACAGAGCCTTGAGGACGCGCGCTACAAGTTCGATTCTGCGGTTGCTGCCAAGGACATTAATGTCGCTGCTGTGCTCTCCGCCGAGGCTGATTTGCGGCTTGCCGAGGTCAACCTCGCCAAAGCGAAGATCGTCTCGCCGATCAACGGCGTAGTTCTGACGCGTTCGGTCGATCCGGGCGCGACAGTGGCGGCGTCGCTGTCGGCGCCCGTGCTTTTCGTGATCGCCGGCGATCTGAGGAAGATGGAGTTGCAGGTCGATGTCGACGAGGCCGATGTCGGTCAGATTGCCGTCGGCCAGAAGGCGACGTTCACGGTCGATGCCTATCCCAACCGGACCTTTCCGGCCGAGATCAAGCAAATCCGATTTGCATCAGAGACAACGAACAATGTCGTGACCTACAAAGCGATCCTGTCGGTCGACAATGCCGACCTATTGCTGCGGCCGGGCATGACTGCCACGGCGGACGTCACCGTCGAAGCGGTCAAGAATACTCTGATGATACCCAATTCGGCGCTTCGCTATGCGCCGCCGGCTGTAGAATCTTCCCGGAATCGCGGCATCTTCGGATTGCTCAGGCCACCCCGGATGGGACCGCGGACCGGCAACCAGGGCGGCGAAGCCCTAACTGGAGCAAAGCGGCGCGTTTGGGTTCTGAAATCAAACAAGCCGGGAGCCGTGATCATCCAAGTGGGGTCCTCCGACGGACAATTCACTCAGATCGTTTCTGGAGACCTGAAGGAAAACGACGCCGTGATTACCGACGCCACCGCGCAGGCGAAATAGGCGAGGGTCACGATGACGAGCCCGCCACTCATCGAATTCAAGCAAGTCTCGAAGATCTACGGTCAGGGGGAGGCGGCAATTCGCGCCCTCGATCGGGTTGATCTGGCGATCCGCGAGCATGAATTCGTCGCCATCATGGGACCCTCCGGTTCGGGCAAGTCGACGGCCATGAACATTCTTGGCTGTCTCGATGTGCCGAGCGCCGGTGATTACATTTTCCAAGGCGTGTCGACACAGGGCTTCGACCGCAGCCAACTGACGTTGCTGCGCCGCCATATGCTCGGCTTCGTATTCCAGGGGTTCAACCTGCTGCCTCGCACGTCGGCTTTGGAAAATGTCGAACTGCCGCTGATCTACCGCGGCATGCATGCAAGCCAGCGTCACCGCACGGCCAAGGAGGCGCTCGGGCTCGTGGGTCTTTCCGGGCGCGAACATCACAAGACGCAGGAACTGTCCGGCGGCCAGCAGCAACGCGTCGCCATTGCTCGGGCGATTGTGACGGAACCTTCGCTGCTTCTGGCGGATGAACCGACCGGTAATCTCGATACCAAGACCAGCATTGAGATCATGGACTTGATGACGCGATTGAATCGCGAACAGGGCATTACGATCGTCATGGTCACGCACGAGCCGGACATTGCGGCCTACGCCCAGCGGCTGCTTCGCTTTATCGACGGCAAGCTCGAGACGGAAGTCGAGCATCGCGGGAGGGCGGATCATGTTTTTTGAGACGCTGAAACTCGCGCTGCGCGCAATCAGTCGCAACATGCTCCGGTCGTTCCTTACCGTGCTTGGTGTCGTCATTGGCGTGGCGGCCGTCATCGCGCTGGTGACGATCGGCAACGGCACGACCGCCCAGGTCTCGGCCGAGCTTTCAAGGCTCGGCACCAACATGCTGTTTGCACGTCCGGGTCAATTCGGTCCCGGTCGCGCAGGTTCTGAGGCCCGTCGCTTCACCGTCCAGGATGTCGATGCCATCCGCGATCAGGTCAATGGCCTGCGCGCCACAGCACCGCTCAACCAGACGACCGCGACGGTCATTTACGGCGGGCAGAGCCGTTCGACGACCGTGATGGGAACGACCAACGACTATTTCATCGCCCAGGACTGGGGCATGGCGATCGGCCGCACCTTCGATGCTGCAGAAGAGCGTGGGCGCCCGCGCTGCATCCTCGGCGAGACCGTGCGCTTGCAGCTCTTCGGCGCAGCCGACCCCACGGGGCAGCAGATTCGCGTCGGCAAGGTTTCGTGCAGCGTCATTGGCGTCCTTGCCAAGCGCGGCCAATCCGGCATGGGCAACGACCAGGACGATGTCGTCGTCATGCCCGTCAAGGTCTATCAACGCCGGATTGGTGGCAAAGCGAACGCCAATGTCCAGATGATTGTGATCTCGGCGCGCGACGGTGTCTCGACGACGAAAGTTCAGGACGAGACGGAAAACCTGCTTCGCGAGCGTCGGAAAATCATCCCTGGTCGCGAAGATGACTTCAGCGTCAATGACATGACGCAGATTGCGGACGCAATGACCGGCACCACGACGCTGTTGACCAGCCTACTCGGAGCGGTCGCCGCGATCAGCCTGCTCGTCGGCGGCATTGGGATCATGAACATCATGCTGGTGTCCGTGACGGAGCGCACCCGAGAGATCGGTATACGGCTGGCGATCGGCGCGCTGGAAAACCAGGTGCTGCTGCAGTTCCTTGTCGAGGCTGTGGCATTGTCGGTATTCGGTGGCGTCGCGGGGATCCTGCTAGGGGTCGGCCTCGGCTATGGGGCAGTAACCGTCCTCAAGGTGCCTTTCGTGGTCAACCTCACTATGATCGCCGTGGCGTTCGTGTTCTCCGCCGCGATCGGGATGGTCTTCGGGTATTTCCCGGCACGCCGTGCCGCACAGCTCAACCCGATCGAGGCGCTGAGGCACGAGTAGGCGCCGTCCGGTTTCTTCCATTTTGCAGCATGATCCGCGCTCGGCGCCAGCTTGCCGTTCGCGCGAACGCTGATATATCATGAGCTTTTACAGTCGCCTTCGCGACACCAGACATTTTCCGAAGCCACGGATACGCGAATGCAGAACTCACTCAGTCACCTTGCCTATCTCACCCTAGAGCATGCGATCGTGACGCTGACGTTGCAACCAGGTGCTTTAGTCACCGAGAAGCACTTGATCGACCTTGCCGGGCACGGTCGAACACCCGTGCGCGAGGCGATTCAGAAGCTGGCGTGGCAAGGGTTGATCGTGGTGAAGCCGCGTGTCGGATTGCAGGTGGCCGAGATCAAGCCGACGGACCATGAGAATGTCATGCAGGTCCGCCGCGAGCTTGAGCCGATTGCGGCCGCACTGGCCGCCGACTTCGCCACCTCAGAGCAGCGCAAGGAGCTGGCCGAATGTGCGCAAGCGATGGAAGTATGCGCGGCAACCGGCGACTTGGCGGCATTCTTCGCCACAGACAAGGCCTTTGACGAAATCCTGGAAGAAGCCTGCCCCAACGCCTTCATAACGTCAGCCCTTGCACCGGTTCAGACGCATTCGCGTCGGCTCTGGTCCGCGTCCAAGAGTCCCGACCAAATGGATCAGTCCATCTCGTTGCACGTCACGGTCATACGGGCCATTCAGCAGGGAAGGTCCAAGGATGCCGGCCAAGCTATGAGCGCGCTGATCAACTATCTTAGCAGCCATAATTGAAAACGGCCCTGTTAAGGGCCGTAGATCAGTGTATCTAGCGGGATTTAACCGACGAACGCACGTTCGATGACGAACTCCGCCGGCTTGCTGTTTGCGCCCTCATTGAGGCCGGCCTTTTCCAGCAGATCCTTCGTGTCCTTCAGCATCGCAGACGAACCGCAGATCATGCCACGATCGATTGATGGATCGAGCGGCGGAACGCCGAGATCGGTGAAGAGCTTGCCTGACGAGATCAGATCCGTAATGCGGCCGCGATACTCGAAGTCCTCGCGGGTGACCGTCGCATAGTGGCGCAGCTTGTCACCGACGACTTCCTGCAGGAGTTCGTCATTTTTGATTTCTTCGACCAGATCGAAACCATACTTCAGTTCGGCCACGTCGCGGGTCGTGTGGGTGAGGATGACCTCCTCGTACTTCTCATAGGTTTCCGGATCGCGGATCAGGCTCGCGAAGGGCGCAATGCCGGTGCCGGTCGAAAACATATAAAGACGACGGCCGGGCGTGAGCGCGTCGAGCACCAGCGTGCCTGTCGGCTTCTTGCGCATCAGGACCTGGTCGCCCGGCTTGATCGCCTGCAGATGCGAGGTCAGCGGGCCATCCGGCACCTTGATCGAGAAGAATTCGAGTTCTTCAGCCCAGGCGGGGCTTGCGATCGAATAGGCGCGGAAAATCGGCTTGCCGTCAACCATAAGGCCGATCATCGCGAATTCGCCAGACCGGAAACGGAAACCCTGCGGCCGCGTCATCGTGAACCGGAACAAGCGATCCGTATAATGCGTCACGCTGAGCACGGTTTCGGCATAGACTCCGGCCGGAATCGGGGAGGCGAAGTCTTCGGTCTTTGCAGGGGCGTTCATTTCGGTATCGGATCCCGTATTCGTCGCACAATGTTTTCGATGCCAGCGAGATATTACAAATAGTGTCGTGATTAAAGGTATTCCATTCTTTCTCTGGCGACCTGCACGAAATATGCGTGTCGCGGTCAGGATTCCGGGGCCTTCCCACGCTTCATCGCTTTTGCGCTGGCGAAGCGAAGCAAAGGATGCATATTAGGCAAAAACCGCGTCTGCCGCGCGCGGACGCCATAGGCTGCTCGGGGAAACATGAAGATTTTCAATTACAAGCGCGTACCTTACGCGGAAATGCGCGCATTCTCCGTCCATATTCTGACGGCATCCGGGTCCTTTCTCGCATTTCTGGGCGTCGTCGCGGCCGCCGAGCATCGGTTCATCGATATGTTCTGGTGGCTGGGCCTCGCGCTTCTCGTTGACGGCATCGATGGGCCGATCGCCCGCAAGGTCAGTGTCAAAGAAGTGCTGCCAAACTGGTCGGGCGATACACTCGACAATATCATCGACTATGTAACCTACGTTTTACTACCGGCGTTCGCGCTCTACCAGAGTGGCATGATCGGTGAGCCATGGTCCTTCGTGGCAGCAGGCATGATCGTTGTATCCAGCGCAATCTACTACGCCGATACCGGCATGAAGACTGAGGAGTACTTCTTCTCCGGCTTCCCGGTGGTCTGGAACATGATCGTCTTTACGTTGTTCGTCATCGATGCCAGTGCAATCACAGCACTCGCCGTCGTCCTCGTCTCGGTCATCCTCACCTTCCTACCGATCAATTTTCTCCATCCAGTCCGCGTACAACGCCTCAGGCCGCTCAACCTCGGTGTCTTCTTCTTATGGTCGGCGCTCGGAATGTATGCGCTGCTGATGCATTTTGTGATCCCGCAATGGGCGCTTGCCCTCTTTATCCTTAGCGGTATCTACCTCTACTGCATCGGCGCCGTGCTGCAGTTCTTCCCGGCGCTTGGACGCGAATAGGAGAAGGCAATGGCGAAAACGCAGGCGGTTTCATTCAGCAAGACCGGCGGACCTGAAGTTCTCGAATACATCGATATCGAGCTGCCGCCGCCCCGCGCAGGAGAAGTCCAGATCAAACACGCCGCCATCGGCCTGAACTTCATCGACGTTTACTTCCGAACTGGGCTCTATAACGCGCCGCATATGCCTTTCGTGACTGGCAAGGAGGCGGCTGGTACGGTTACAGCTGTCGGCCAAGATGTGAAGGAGTTCAAGGTTGGCGATCGTGTCGCCTATGCCGGTTCGGATGGCGCCTACAGCGTCGAGCGAAACATCGAAACGAAGCACCTCGTCAAGGTTCCGGACGGAATTCCCCTAGAAACTGCAGCCTCGATGATGCTGAAGGGGATGACCGCGCAATATCTGCTTAACCGAACGTACAAGGTTGGACCGGGTACTGCGGTCTTATTCCACGCGGCAGCCGGCGGCGTCGGCCTCATTGCCGGCCAATGGGCTAAGGCGCTCGGCGCGACGGTGATCGGCACGGTGGGGTCGGACAGCAAAGTGCGTTTGGCGCTCGAGCATGGCTACGATCACGTCATCAATTACAACACCGAGAATTTCGCAGAACGTGTACGCGAGATTACCAACGGCGCTGGCGTCCACGTCGTCTATGACTCGATCGGCCGCGACACGTTTCCGCAATCGCTGGATTGCCTGAGACGGCTCGGCATGTTCGTCTCATTCGGCCAATCCTCCGGGCCGATCGAGAACTTCACGCTCGCCATGCTCGCACAGAAGGGATCGCTCTTTGCGACGCGCCCCACGCTTTTCACCTACATCGCTACACGCGAAGAGCTAACCAATTGTGCAAACGCGTTATTTGATGTTGTTTTGAGCAACAAAGTGCGTATCAATATCAACCAAACCTATCCATTGCGTGAAGTCGGGCGGGCTCACATGGATTTGGAATCCAGGAAAACTACCGGAACTACGCTGCTGATCCCATAATGACCCGAACGGGCAGGGTCGGCAGAGGGAAATGAGGGGAACGTGTCGTTATCTGATGTGCCGGGTTCCGGTGCGTTATTGTCGGTTCAGCAACTGACGAAACTCTTCGGCAGCTTTGCTGCCTGTAACCACATCGACCTCGATATCGCCCCTGGCGAAATCCATGCTCTCCTTGGTGAAAACGGTGCCGGCAAATCGACGCTCGTCAAGATGCTGTTCGGCGTGCTCGAGCCGACCGAGGGCAATATCCTGTGGGAAGGCCAGCCGGTTTCGATCGGTTCGCCTGGCGACGCCCGCAAGCTTGGCATCGGCATGGTCTTTCAGCATTTCTCGCTCTTCGAGGCGCTGACCGTCGCTGAAAATATCGCGCTTTCGCTCGACGACAGCATTCCAATCGGCAGGATTGCGCAAGAGGCAAGGGCGCTCTCGCGCGCCTATGGCTTGCCGCTCGATCCCTATGCCCACGTTGCCGATCTCTCCGTCGGCGAACGCCAGCGCATCGAGATCGTCCGCGCGTTGCTGCAAAACCCCAAACTCATTATCCTTGATGAGCCAACCTCGGTGCTGACGCCGCAGGAGGCTGACAAGCTTTTCGAAACGCTCTTCAAGCTGAAGGCCGAAGGTAAATCGGTCCTCTACATCAGCCATCGGCTGGAAGAAGTTCAGCGCATCTGCGACCGCGCGACCGTCTTGCGCAACGGCAGAGTCACGGGTGCCTGCGACCCACGTCAGGAGACGCCAGCTTCTCTCGCCCGCATGATGGTTGGCAGCGACGTCGCGACCGTTACGCATCCTGACCGCGGCAACAAGGGCGATGTCCAGCTTGCGGTAACCAATCTTTCCGTTGCCGCACGCACCCCCTTCGCGATGCCACTGAGGGAGGTGTCTCTGGCGGTCCGCTCCGGCGAAATCCTGGCGATCGCGGGCGTTGCCGGAAACGGGCAAGGTGAACTCTTCGATGCGCTTTCGGGAGAATATCCAGTGAGTTCGCCGGATGCGATCATGATCCGCAAGAAAGCCGTCGGTACCCAGGGCATCACGGCTCGCCGCCTGCTTGGCGCCGGTTTCGTGCCGGAAGAACGCCATGGCCACGCGGCCGTCTCGGCCATGAAGCTCTCTGACAATCTTGTGCTGGCACGCAGCCAATCCGACCGCAAAGCCTTTCTTAGCGGCGCTTTTCTTAAGGTAATCCGCCGCGGCGCCGTCAAGACCGCGACAAAACGGATCGCCGAGGCGATGGATGTGCGTAAAAGCGGCGAGGACCCGGCGGCAGGCTCACTTTCCGGCGGAAACCTGCAGAAGTTTATCGTTGGCCGCGAACTCGACCGCCAGCCGACGGTTCTCGTTGTCAACCAGCCGACCTGGGGCGTCGATGCCGGAGCAGCGAGCCGCATTCGTCAGGCTCTTGTCGACCTGGCGCGCAACGGTTCCGCAGTCGTCGTCATCAGTCAAGATCTTGACGAAATATTCGAAGTCGCAACGGAGATTGCCGTGATTTCTGAGGGGCGACTTTCTCAGCCCTTCCCGGCGGGAGAACTGTCCCGGGAGAAGATTGGCCTTTTGATGGGCGGCCTGCATGAAAGCAAGACCGCATCGGAGACGGCCAATGCGCATTGAACTCGAAAAGCGACCGCAAGCCTCGAAGCTCTACGGCTTCGTCTCGCCTCTGCTGGCACTTGGTCTGACATTGATCGCTGGCGTGATCATGTTCGCGCTGCTCGGCAAGAATCCGATCGAGGCGCTCGACGCTTTCTTTATCGAGCCACTAATGGAGGTCTGGTCACTGCATGAACTGGCCGTCAAGGCGGGACCGTTGATCTTGATCGCCGTCGGCCTCTCCGTCTGTTATCGGTCGAACAACTGGAACATCGGCGCCGAGGGCCAGTTCACGATGGGCGCAATCGCAGGATCGATCTTGCCGATCGTCTTTTACGATTGGCATTCGCCGGTGGTCCTGCCACTGATGCTCATCATGGGAGCGATCGGCGGGGCGCTGTTCGCCGCCATTCCGGCACTGCTCAAGGCACACTTCAACACCAACGAAATCCTCACATCCCTGATGCTGGTCTACATCGCCCAGCTGTTTCTCGATTGGCTGGTTCGCGGCGCCTGGCGAGACCCGCAGGGCATGAATTTCCCGGTATCACGCGACTTTGCGCCTGAGGCAGTCCTTCCCGCCATATGGGAAGAGTCGGGGCGCGCTCACTGGGCGTTCGCCTTTGCGATCATCGCAGCGGTTCTTGTCTGGTTCATGATGAAATACACGCTGCGGGGCTTCGAGATCGTGGTGCTCGGGCAGGCCGAAAGGGCAGGGCGCTTTGCGGGCTTCTCGTCGCGCAAGATGATCTGGTTCAGCTTCCTCTTCTCGGGCGCACTCGCCGGCCTCGCAGGTATTTCGGAGGTATCGGGTTCGATCGGGCATCTGCAGCCGGCGATCTCGCCGGGATACGGTTTTACTGCGATCATCGTCGCCTTCCTGGGGCGGCTCAATCCACTGGGCATCATTGCTTCGGGCCTTGTGCTTGCCCTGACCTACCTCGGTGGCGAGGCCGCACAACTGTCGCTCGGCGTGTCGGACAAAGTAACGCGCATGTTCCAGGGGTTGCTGCTGTTCTTCGTGCTCTCTTGCGACACTTTGATCTACTACAAGATCAGGATCGTCTGGTCGCGCGTGCATTCGGCCATCGGAAAGAGTGCCTAATGATTTTCGAAGCTATCCTTCTGACGGTGATGACGGCGGCGACACCTTTGGTCATCGCTGCACTCGGCGAACTCGTGACAGAGCGCGCCGGCGTCCTGAACCTCGGCGTCGAAGGAATGATGATCATGGGCGCCGTCGGCGCCTTTGCGGCAGCACAGGCGACCGGCTCGCCCTATATCGGCCTGCTAGCCGGAATTGCGGTTGGCGCGCTCTTTTCGCTTCTCTTCGGCTTCCTAACCCTGACGCTCGTGACCAATCAGGTGGCGACAGGTCTTGCGCTGACGATCCTAGGGCTTGGCGCTTCCGGCATGTTGGGCGAAAGCTATGTTGGCGTGCCAGGCATCAAAGTGCCGCAGATTTACATTCCCTATCTTTCCGACATTCCCTTTCTTGGCGCGGTGCTCTTCCGCCAGGATCTTGTGTTCTACCTTTCGATCGTGCTGGTGATCGCCATCAACTGGTTCCTCTTCAAGAGCCGCGCCGGGCTCAAGCTGCGCGCGATTGGCGACAATCACGGCTCGGCGCATGCGCTCGGCATCGGCGTCATTCGCACGCGCTATATGGCGGTTATGTTCGGCGGCGCCTGCGCGGGACTCGCTGGAGCACAGCTTTCGCTCGTCTATACACCGCAATGGGTAGAGAACATGTCCGCCGGCCGCGGCTGGATCGCTCTGGCGCTTGTCGTCTTTGCTTCATGGCGGCCATGGCGGGTTCTTGCCGGCGGTTATCTCTTTGGGGCAGTCACGATCGGCCAGTTGCACGCGCAGGCCTTCGGGATCGGCATTCCCTCACAGCTTCTTTCGATGCTGCCCTACGCAGCGACTATTGTCGTCCTCATCATCATTTCTCATAATCGGCGCACGACGTTGATCAACACGCCGGCATCGCTTGGCAAGGCGTTTGTGCCTGACCGGTGACGAACAAGAACAACGAGTTTCAAAGCTTCCAACCAACAGGGGTTAAAATGAAGAAACTAGCACTCGCACTTGCGGCAACTGCCGCACTAGTCATGAGCGTCGGCTCCGCTGCACAGGCTGCCGACAAGACCAAGGTCTGCTTCATCTACGTCGGCACCCGCACTGACGGCGGCTGGACGCAGGCGCACGACCTCGGCCGTCAAGCTCTGGAGAAGGAGCTCGGGGACAAGATCGAAACGCCGTTCCTCGAAAGCGTCCCGGAGGGCCCGGATGCGGAGCGCGCGATCGAGCGCATGGCGCGCTCCGGCTGCGCCCTGATCTACACGACGTCGTTCGGCTTCATGGATGCCACGATGAAGGTCGCCCAGAAGTTTCCGAAGGTGAAGTTCGAGCACGCCACCGGTTTCAAGGCAGCACCGAACGTGTCGACGTACAATTCCCGCTTCTATGAAGGCCGCTACATTCAAGGCCAGATCGCCGCGAAGATGTCCAAGAAAGGTCTTGCCGGCTACATCGCCTCCTTCCCGATCCCGGAAGTCGTGATGGGCATCAACGCCTTCGAACTCGGCGCGAAGTCGGTCAATCCGGACTTCAAGCTCAAGGTCGTATGGGCCAACACCTGGTTTGACCCTGGCAAGGAAGCTGATGCCGCCAAGGCGCTGATCGACCAGGGCGTCGACATCCTGACCCAGCATACCGACACCACGGCGCCGATGCAGGTGGCAGCGGAGCGCGGTATCCCGGCTTTCGGCCAGGCATCCGACATGATCGCGGCGGGTCCGAAGACCCAGCTGACGGCGATCGTCGACACCTGGGGGGCTTATTACATCAAGCGCACCAAGGAACTGCTGGACGGCAGCTGGAAGTCCGAACAGATTTGGGACGGCCTGAAGGACGGCATTCTGACGATGGCGCCCTATACGAACATGCCTGATGACGTGAAGAAGATGGCGCAGGAAACCGAGGCCAAGATCAAGTCGGGCGAATTGCATCCCTTCACCGGCCCGATCAACAAGCAGGATGGTACGCCGTGGCTCAAGGCCGGCGAGAAGGCTGAAGACGGCACGCTTCTCGGTATGAATTTCTACGTCGAAGGCGTGGACGACAAGCTGCCGAAGTGATTTCGGCAAGCAATTAGCACATGCGAAAAGGCGCTCGTTTCGAGCGCCTTTTTTTTCTGCATCGCATACCAAAAAGTGCATTTACAAAAGTAATACTATATGATTTTTTCCTATGCGTGCCGCGGGAGGCGGCTTTGGGAGGAAATCATGAAATTGAAGACTGCACTCTTGGGTGCCACGGTTCTGGCTGCCTGCATGTTCGGCTCTGCATCGGCTGCAGAGCTGGTAGTAGGTTTTTCGCAGATCGGCTCTGAATCCGGCTGGCGCGCTGCCGAAACCACCGTCACGAAGGAACAGGCCAAGAAGCGTGGTGTGGACCTGAAGTTTGCTGACGCGCAGCAGAAGCAGGAAAACCAGATCAAGGCGATCCGCTCCTTCATCGCCCAGGGCGTCAATGCTATCTTCCTGGCCCCGGTCGTTGAGACTGGTTGGGACGCGGTTCTGAAGGAAGCGAAGGAGTCGGAAATCCCGGTGATTCTGCTCGACCGGACGATCAAGGCACCTGAAGACCTTTACCTGACCGCAGTCACTTCTGACCAGGTTCATGAGGGCAAGGTTGCCGGTGACTGGCTTGTAAAGACCGTTGGCGACAAGGCCTGCAACATTGTCGAGCTTCAGGGCACGACGGGTTCTTCGCCGGCCATCGCACGCAAGAAGGGCTTCGAGGAGGCCATCGCGGGCAAGGCAAACTTCAAGATCGTTCGCAGCCAGACCGGCGACTTCACCCGCACCAAAGGCAAGGAAGTCATGGAAAGCTTCCTGAAGGCTGAGAACGGCGGCAAGGAAATCTGCGCGCTCTACGCCCACAATGATGACATGGCCGTGGGCGGCATCCAGGCGATCAAGGAAGCCGGTCTAAAGCCGGGCAAGGACATCCTCGTCGTCTCGATCGACGCCGTTCCTGATATCTTCAAGGCCATGGCTGCAGGAGAGGCGAACGCGACCGTGGAGCTGACGCCGAACATGGCAGGTCCCGCATTCGACGTGCTCGACGCCTACCTGAAGGACAAGAAGGCTCCGCCGAAGTGGATCCAGACGGAATCGAAGCTCTATACGCCGGCTGATGACCCGATGAAGGTCTACGAGTCAAAGAAGAACCTCGGCTACTGATTTTGACGCTAGAGCCGCACCGGTCCATCACGGGCCGGTGCGGAACTGCCGAATGCCAGTCGGGATTTCATGTCCGTCCACGGCGCGGCATTGTCGGTCCCTATCAGGAAAAGCCGCTTTCATGATTCACGATTTCGAGAACGTTCTAACTGCCTCCGGAGTATCGAAATTCTTCCCCGGCGCCATTGCGCTCGACAAGGTCGATTTCTCGCTGCGCAAGGGCGAGGTGCATGCGCTTCTGGGTGAAAACGGCGCCGGAAAATCGACGCTCATCAAATGCGTTACGGGTGCTTATCACCGCGACCAGGGCAGGCTCGCTCTCGACGGCACCGAGATCAATCCGTCCGATACGCTCGCGGCTCAAAAACTCGGCATCGGCACGGTGTATCAGGAGGTTAACCTCCTCCCCAATCTGAGCATCGCCGAGAACCTATACCTCGGCCGTCAACCCAAGCGGTTCGGCATGATCGATGCACGCGCGATGAACCGGCAGGCGCGGGCACTCCTTGATCAGTATGGAATAGACGTCGATGTGACTGCACAGCTCGATCGGTTTTCGGTCGCCGTGCAGCAGGTCGTGGCAATCGCGCGCGCGGTCGATTTGTCCGGCAAAGTCCTCATTCTCGACGAGCCGACTGCAAGCCTCGACACGCAGGAAGTCGCGATGCTCTTTCGCATCATGCGAAACTTGAAAGAACGCGGCCTTGGTATTGTCTTTATTACTCATTTCTTAGAGCAGGTTTACGAGGTCAGTGATCGCATCACAGTACTCAGAAATGGCAAGCTAGTGGGCACCCGCGAAACATCCGAGCTGTCTCGCCAGAGCCTGATCTCGATGATGCTCGGTCATGAATTGGCGAATGCCGAAGCAACAGCGCGGGCGCATTCGGTTACTGCCGGCCCGGTCAAATACAGGTTTAAAGGCTACGGCAAGCGTGGCAAGGTGAAGCCGTTCGACCTCGAGGTCCGCGTCGGTGAGGTGGTGGGCGTTGCAGGCTTGCTCGGCTCCGGTCGCACAGAGACTGCCGAGCTGCTTTTCGGGATCGAGCAGGCTGACAGCGGAACCGCACAAGTCGACGGTAAGCAGGTTACGCTGTCGAATCCACGTGCTGCCATCCGCAGCGGATTCGGTTTCTGTCCGGAGGATCGCAAGACGGACGGGATTATCGGCGACCTTTCCATTCGCGAGAATATCGCTCTAGCGCTGCAGGCGCGCAGGGGCTGGGCGCGGCCGATTTCTCGCGCCGATCAAAATGCCCTGGCGGATCGTTACATCAATGCCCTAGACATCCGCACGACGGACAGGGAGAAGCCGATACGTCTGCTGTCGGGCGGCAACCAGCAGAAAGCGATCCTTGCGCGCTGGCTGGCCACCAATCCGGACTTCCTGATCCTCGACGAACCGACCCGCGGGATCGACGTCGGCGCACATGCCGAGATTATCCGGTTGATCGAAGATCTCTGCGCGAAGGGCATGTCGCTGATCGTTATTTCTTCGGAATTGGAAGAACTTATCGCCTATAGCTCACGTATCTTGGTCCTTCGCGATCGCGAGCACGTCGCGGAACTGACGGGCGACAATGTCAGCACAGCGCGCATTGTCGACGCCATCGCCGCCGCCCAAAAGAAGACGGAGGACGCATGAGATCGTCGCTCAATGCACTGCTGATTCGGCTGGCGCCGCAGCTCATCGCTCTTGCGGTCATTCTCATCTTGAATTTCATGATGTTCCCGCAATTCTTTAATGTCGTAGTTCAGAATGATCGGCTTTACGGCAGCCTGATCGATGTGCTGAACCGCGGCGCGCCGGTCGCCTTGCTGGCAATCGGCATGACGCTCGTGATTGCAACGAAGGGGATCGACCTTTCGGTCGGCGCTGTGATCGCGATCTGCGGTGCCGTTGCCGCATCATCCATCGTATCCGGTCATTCGCTTGCCATGACACTGCTGGTAACGATCGGGGTCGGGCTGCTTTGCGGGGTATGGAACGGCTTTCTGGTCGCCGTCCTCAATATCCAGCCGATCATCGCCACGCTTGTCCTGATGGTTGCCGGACGCGGGATCGCACAGCTCATCACCGAAGGCGTCATCATGACCTTCAACGATGAAGGGCTGATCGCGCTCGGCAGCGGCTCCTTCGCGTTCCTGCCCATGCCTGTCATCATATGGTTGGTCATGGGCGCCCTGGTAATACTGCTCGTGAGGCGCACGGCGCTTGGCATGCTGATCGAAGCAACCGGCATTAATCGACGTGCGAGCATGCTTTCCGGCGTGCGAACGCCGGTGCTGCTGATGGCTGTTTATATGCTGAGCAGCCTTTGCGCCTCGATTGCCGGCATCATTGTAGCAGCCGATATCAAGGGGGCGGATGCAAACAATGCCGGTCTCTGGCTTGAACTCGACGCGATCCTGGCTGTCGTCGTAGGCGGCAATTCCCTGCTTGGCGGGCGCTTCAGCATCCTCGGCTCATTGATCGGCGCAATGATCATTCAGGCTGTGAACACCGGCATTCTGCTCTCAGGATTCCCGCCGGAATTCAACCTGATCATCAAGGCGGTGATCGTCATCGTGATCCTCGTCATTCAGTCGCCAGCGGTTCAATCGGCGGCCGTGGTTCTCAGCCGACGACCGAGCAGCGTCAGGGAAGGGCAGATTCAATGAACTCGAAATATCTTCCTCTCCTTGCAACGGTCGTGATCTTCGTTCTCTCCTACGCAATCTGCACGTTGCAGTATCCCAACATTCTGTCCACCCGCGTGATCGGCAATCTATTGACCGACAATGCCTTTCTCGGCATCGCAGCGGTCGGCATGACGTTTGTCATCATCTCGGGCGGCATCGACCTCTCAATCGGCTCCATCATTGCGTTCACCGGTGTCTTCCTGGCCGTCATCCTGCAAAACACCACAATCCATCCGCTCGTTGCGTTTGTGTTGGTGCTAATCATCACAACCGCCTTCGGCGCGGTAATGGGCGCGATCATTCACTATCTGGAAATGCCGGCTTTCATCGTGACGCTCGCCGGCATGTTCCTGGCACGCGGCATGGCGTTCGTGCTATCGATCGACAGCATTCCGATCAATCACGACTACTACACAACGCTGACAAGCCTCTACTACAGGATGCCGGGTGGTGGTCGGCTAACGCTGATCGGCGGCGTCATGCTTCTGGTCTTTGTCGCCGGCACATTCCTGGCGCATCGCACGCGCTTCGGTACCAATGTCTATGCGCTCGGCGGCGGCCCACAGACGGCGCAGCTCATGGGCGTTCCAGTCGGGCGCACGACGATCCAGATCTATGCATTATCCGGCTTTCTTGCCGGTCTATCCGGAATCGTTTTTTCGCTCTATACGTCGGCCGGTTATTCTCTGGCAGCAGTCGGCGTCGAACTTGATGCGATCGCAGCAGTCGTCATTGGGGGAACGCTGTTGACCGGAGGGGCGGGATTCGTGGCAGGTACCTTCATCGGTATCCTGATACAGGGCCTCATTCAGACCTATATCACCTTCGACGGGACACTCTCGAGCTGGTGGACGAAGATCTTGATAGGCCTTTTGCTTTTTGCATTCATTCTAATGCAGAAGGTTATTCTCTTCCTTTCCAGTATGAATAAGAGGTATGCCTGAGCGGGGAGGTATTCGTTGCGCAATAGATTGCTTGAGACCGGAAAAACGGGGCGTAAATCGCGAACGAGCCATGCACAGGTCGTGGATGAGCTCGGCAGGGCGATCGTTGCTGGAACCTATCCTGTCGGAAGCATTCTGCCGGGTGACGCCGAACTTGCGCAGCGCTTCAAGGTCTCACGCACCGTCCTTCGCGAAACGATGAAAACGCTTGCTGCAAAAGGCATGATCGTCGCCAAGGCTCGCGTTGGCACGCGCGTGACGGAAAAAAACCTCTGGAACATGTTCGACAGTGAGATCATAGCCTGGCATTTCGACAGCGGCGTGACGGAGGAATTCCTTCTGCAGCTTTACGACATCCGGCTAGCGTTCGAGCCGTTTGCCGCCGGTCTCGTCGCAGAGCGGGCGAGCAAGGAAGACATTGAGAACCTGCGTGAGCTGGCAACGGAGATGGCGGCTCTGGGCCATACCAGCGAAAGCCTCGCTCTCGCCGACCTGCATTTCCACCTCGCCATAGCCGATGCCTCTCACAACCCCTTTATGCGAACGTTGGGGAGTCTGATCGAGGCAGCGCTGGTGGGCATGTTCCGCATCAGTACACCGCCCTCGCAGAACGGCTTTTCAGACATAGCCGATACGCATATGCGCATCGTCGAGGCGATCGTCGCCGGCGATGTTGAGGGCGCCCGAAAGGCCATGGAGATTGTGATCATCGACGGCCGCGATCACGTCCGCGACGCCTATGCGGCGATGAGCAAGGCATCCGCCTGATCCATTTTGAGCTTTGTCCCGCCCGTGCCTTGCTGCTATGAGGCAGCCAAGGCCGCACACAACGGATTCTCGGAGCAGACCATGGAACGCACTTGCCTCGCCGTCATTCTCGCTGCAGGTGATAGCACGCGAATGAAGTCGTCGAAATCGAAAGTGCTGCATCCGGTCGCAAACCGCCCGATGATCGCCCATGTTATGGATGCCGTGGCAAAGAGCGACATTTCATCGGTCGCGCTCGTCGTCGGGCGCGACGCTGACGAAGTGGCGAAGGCTGCCCAAGTCGGGAATGTCAAAATCGAAACCTACCTGCAGATGGAGCGACTCGGCACCGGTCATGCGGTCCTGGCAGCGCGCGAGGCGATTGCGCGCGGATATGACGATATTATAGTGACCTACGGCGATGTTCCGTTGCAGACCGAGGGACCGCTCAAGGCGGCACGGCAGGGCCTTGCCGAGGGCAGCGATGTGGTGGTCATCGGCTTTCATACCGACAGCCCGACCGGTTACGGCCGCCTGCTCGTCAAGGATGGCGAACTGATCGCCATCCGCGAGGAAAGGGATGCCACAGATGCCGAACGTGCCGTGAAATGGTGCAATAGCGGCCTGATGGCGATCAACGGCCGCAAGGCACTCGATCTCCTATCCCGCATCGGCAACGCCAATGCTAAGGGCGAATACTACCTGACCGATCTCGTGGAAATTGCCCGTTCCGTCGGCGGCCGTGTCACCGCTGTCGACGCACCCGAAATCGAAATGACCGGCTGCAACAATCGCGCGGAACTCGCCGTGATCGAGCGGCTGTGGCAAGAGCGCCGACGCCACGAGATGATGATCGCTGGCGTGACGATGATCGCACCGGAGACCGTGTTTCTTTCCTACGACACTGCAATCGGGCAAGACGCGCTGATCGAGCCGAACGTCGTCTTCGGCCCCGGCGCGACGATCGACGGCGGCGCTGTCATTCATGCATTCTCGCACATCGAAGGCGCGCATGTCAGCGCCGGCGCAGCCGTCGGCCCGTTCGCTCGCCTGCGGCCGGGTGCCGATCTCGCCAACGGCTCGAAAGTCGGCAATTTCTGCGAAGTTAAGAACGGGATGATTGGTGAGGGGGCTAAGGTCAATCACCTCACCTACATCGGCGACGCGAAGATCGGTGCCGGGGCGAATATCGGTGCCGGCACGATTACCTGCAACTATGACGGCGTCAACAAGCACGAAACACTGATTGGGGCGAACACCTTCATCGGATCGAACTCCTCGCTTGTGGCGCCAGTCAGCATTGGCGACAACGCTTACGTGGCCTCCGGCAGCGTCATCACCGTGGATGTTCCTGCCGATGCGCTGGCCTTTGGCCGTGCTCGCCAGGAACTGAAGCCGGGCAGGGCAACCGTGCTCCGCGAACGCGCACTGGCGATCAAAGCTGCAAAGAAGGCCAAGGCATAAGCCTCCGCGTAACGCGCGGAAACCGAAAGTGACCGCCGAGGCCATTGAGAAAAAAGACAGAATCGTTACGAGTGGCCTCCAACACGGAAGGCTTTGGGGACTTTTATGTGCGGTATTGTTGGAATCGTTGGAAGCAGCCCAGTTGCAGGGCGTCTCGTTGATGCGCTGAAGCGGCTCGAGTACCGTGGCTATGACTCGGCGGGTGTCGCCACCATACATAACGGCGAGATGGCGCGCCGCCGCGCCGAGGGGAAGCTCTTCAATCTCGAAAAGCGCCTCGACGGCGACCCACTGCCGGGAGCGATCGGCATTGCGCACACGCGCTGGGCTACGCATGGCGTTCCCAACGAGATCAACGCACACCCGCATTTCGTCGAGGGCGTTGCGGTCGTCCATAACGGCATCATCGAGAACTTCTCCGAACTGCGTGACGAGTTGACCGCCGAGGGTGCCGTCTTTGAGACGCAGACAGACACCGAGGTCGTCGCCCACCTCATGGCGAAGTATCTCCGTGACGGCCTCGAGCCCCGCGCGGCGATGCTCAAGATGCTGAACCAGGTAACCGGCGCCTACGCGCTTGCGATCATGCTCCAGAACGCCCCCGACACGATCATGGCGGCACGATCCGGCCCGCCACTTGCGGTGGGCTACGGCTCAGGCGAAATGTTCTTAGGCTCGGATGCGATCGCGCTTTCGCCCTTCACCAATGAGGTCACCTACCTCGTCGATGGAGACTGGGCCGTACTTACGCGAGACGGCGCGACAATCCTCGACTTCTCCGGCAACGAGGTGAAGCGCCCGCGGCAGATATCACAGACGACTGCCTACGTGGTGGACAAGGGCAATCACCGGCACTTCATGGAGAAGGAAATCTACGAGCAGCCTGAGGTCATCTCGCACGCCCTCAGCCAGTACGTTGACTTCGCCAGCAACACGATAAGCGACAACGTCAACGCGATCGACTTCAAGGCCACAAGCAGCCTGGCAATCTCGGCATGCGGAACCGCCTATCTCGCCGGCCTCGTCGGCAAATACTGGTTCGAGCGCTACGCGCGTCTGCCGGTCGAGATCGACGTCGCATCCGAGTTCCGTTATCGCGAAATGCCGCTTTCGCCCTCGCAGGCCGCGCTCTTCATCTCGCAGTCGGGCGAGACGGCAGACACGCTAGCATCGCTCCGTTACTGCAAGGAGAACGGACTGAGGATCGGGGCAGTGGTCAACGTCAAGGAATCGACCATAGCCCGTGAGTCGGATGCCGTTTTCCCGATCATGGCAGGCCCAGAGATAGGCGTTGCCTCCACGAAGGCTTTCACCTGCCAGTTGGCCGTCCTGGCATCGCTGGCACTCGGCGCCGGCAAGGCAAGGGGAACGATCAGCGCGGAGCAGGAAAGGGAACTGGTCCGCCATCTCGCTGAAATGCCGCGTATCATGAGCCGCGTGCTGAACCTCGTCCAACCGCAGATGGAGAGCCTGTCGCGCGAGCTTTCGAAATGCCGCGACGTCCTCTATCTCGGTCGTGGCACGAGCTTCCCGCTTGCCATGGAAGGGGCGCTCAAGCTCAAGGAAATCTCCTATATCCATGCCGAAGGTTACGCCGCAGGCGAACTCAAGCACGGGCCGATTGCGCTGATCGACGAAAACATGCCGGTCATTGTGATCGCGCCGTTTGACCGCTTCTTTGACAAGACTGTATCGAATATGCAGGAAGTCGCCGCGCGTGGCGGGCGCATCATTTTCATTACCGACGAGGCAGGCGCGGCGGCATCGAAGCTGCCTACGATGGCGACGATCGTGCTGCCTGATGTCAACGAGATCATCGCACCGATGATCTTCTCACTGCCGATCCAACTGCTTGCCTACCATACCGCCGTTTTCATGGGCACGGACGTCGATCAGCCACGCAATCTAGCAAAGTCGGTCACGGTGGAGTGACCGCTTGTGCGGCCCCTGAAGACTTGTGCGGCTTGGCAATTTCTGGCAGCTTTTCAGATAGGAAAGCATGAGGGAGCTGATTTCCGATAGCCGGCCTGCTCAACGGAGTTATCAGCACGCGATGACGGAAAAACTGCCCCGATTGCCGATAGCCACTCGCATCAGGAACAACTTTCTGGCGGGACTCATCATTTGTGCGCCGGTCGCCATTACGCTGTGGCTGACATGGTCGGTGGTGCGGTGGGCGGACAGCTGGGTTAAGCCGTACCTGCCGGCTCGCTACGACCCGGATAATTACCTGAACTTTGCGGTGCCAGGCTCAGGGCTGCTGATTGCGCTTGTCGCGATCACGCTTATCGGCTTCCTCGGTAAGAACCTGATCGGCCAGAGTATCGTTCAGTTCAGCGAATCGCTGGTGCGGCGCGTGCCACTTGTGCGCAGCATCTATCAGAGCGTGAAGCAGATTTTCGAGACCGTGCTGAAGGACAAGACAAATTCGTTCAAGAAGGTCGGCCTCATCGAGTATCCCAGCCCGGGCCTCTGGGCGCTCGTCTTCATATCAACGGATGCTAAAGGCGAGATCGCGACGAAGTTCAAGGCGATGGGCGAGGATATGGTCTGCGTGTTCCTGCCTCCAACGCCGGTGCCGACTGCAGGATTTCTGATCTTCACGCCGCGCGAAAAGATCGTTCCGCTCGACATGTCACCGGAGGACGCCGCAAAACTTTTGATCTCCGGTGGTCTGGTCACGCCGGAAGAGCTTGCCGGGCGCATGGCGAAACCGGAACGGACACGCAAGCCCCTGCCGGCACCCATCGAGATGTAGCACGGCGCCGCGTCGGCTCACCCCGCATGCAGGAAGCGGATCGCCTCGTCGCGGCGGAACAGGTAGAGCAGGGTGCGCACGGCCTTGCCGCGCTCGCCGGTCAGATCCGGATCGCGCTCGATCAGATAGGCCGCATCGCGGCGGGCAATCTCAAGAAGGTCCGCATGCGCCTCCAGGCTTGCGATGCGAAAGCCCGGTGTTCCCGATTGCCGCGTGCCAAGTAGTTCGCCTTCGCCGCGCAGTTTCAGGTCTTCCTCCGCGATGCGGAAGCCGTCTTCGGTTTCGCGCATGATCGACAGGCGCGCATGACCTGTTTCGCCAAGCGGCCCCTTGTAGAGCAGGATGCAGGTCGAAGCCTCGTCGCCGCGTCCTACACGACCGCGAAGCTGATGCAGCTGCGCCAGGCCGAAGCGTTCGGCATGCTCGATCACCATGATCGTCGCATCGGGAACATCGACGCCGACTTCCACCACGGTCGTTGCGACCAGCAGGCGGATTTCGCCACTCTTGAACGCCATCATCACGGCATCCTTTTCCGGGCCGCTCATGCGGCCGTGGATCACGCCGATGCCCGGACCGAGCGAGGAAACGAGCGTTGCATGACGCTCGTCCACCGACATCAGATCGCTTTCTTCGGATTCCTCGACGAGCGGGCAGATCCAGTAAACCTTCTTGCCTTCTGCCAAAGCACTCTTCAGGCGACCGACGATCTCGCCTGTACGTTCGGTCGGAATCGTGATCGTCTGTATCGGTTTCCTGCCGGCGGGCTTTTCCGTCAGCTTGGAGACGTCCATATCGCCAAAGGCAGCGAGCACCAGGGTTCGCGGGATCGGCGTAGCCGTCATGACAAGCATATGCGGCGTGATCCCCTTCGCCGTCAGCCGTAAGCGCTGGTGGACGCCGAAGCGGTGCTGCTCGTCAACGACGGCCAGCATCAGATTGCGGTAGTTGACGCTGTCCTGAAAGAGCGCGTGGGTGCCGATGACGATCTGGGCCTCTCCCGATGCAATCCTTTCCAGGATGTCTTCGCGTTCGCGCCCCTTGGTGCGGCCGGTAAGCACCTCTATGCCGAGGCCCGCGGATGCGGCAAATTTCGAGATCGTTGCGTGGTGCTGGCGGGCAAGGATTTCCGTCGGCGCCATGAGGACGGCCTGGCCGCCGCTTTCAATGACAGCCGCCATCGCCATCAGCGCGACCAGCGTCTTGCCCGAGCCGACATCCCCCTGCAGCAGACGCAGCATGCGGTCATCGCCGGCCATGTCCTTCAGGATATCGGCAATCGCGGCATTCTGGCTGTTGGTCGGCGAAAACGGCAAGGCCTGGAGGATCTGCTTGCTGACTTGGCCGGTGGCGTGCACGGGCTGGCCGGTGACCTTGCGCAGGCGTTGGCGGACGAGGCTCAGCGAAAGTTGGCCCGCGAGGAATTCGTCATAGGCGAGACGGCGACGGGCAGGGGCTTGTGCATCGAGATCCGAGGGATCGCGAGGTTCGTGCAGCCCGTGGAAAGCATCTGATATCGAGGGCAGACCCTGCTTCTGCGCTAGAGCCAAGTCGATCCATTCTGGCAGTTCCGGCGTGCGCGGCAGCGCCGCTTCGATGATCTTGCGCAGGGTCTTCGGGGAAAGACCTGCGGTGAGTGGATAGATCGGCTCGACGAGAGGCAGGTTCTCGGCTTCGCTGGCCTTCACGATGTAGTCGGGATGGACCATCGACGCACGGCCATTGAACCAGTCAATCTTGCCGCTGACGGTTACCTCCTCGTCCAAGGGGAGCTGCTTTTCCAGCCATGCCGCTTGGCCGCGGAAGAAGACAAGCGTCAGTTCGCCCGTCTCGTCGTGCAGGATGACGCGGTACGGAATGTTGCTCTTGCCGCGCGGCGGTGCCTGGTGGCGATCCACCCATGCCGTGACCGTGACAATGGCGCCGTGAGGCGCGCGAGCGATACCCGGCTGGTTTCGGCGGTCGATGAGGGAATGCGGCGCATGAAACAGCAGATCGACGACGCGGGTCTCGTCAGGTGTTTCGCGCCCAAGCAGCTTTACCAGCAGCTCGGCGATCTTTGGGCCGACGCCGGGCAGGGCGGAAACGGGCGAAAACAGCGGATCGAGTATGGCGGGGCGCATGGCGGCAAAATGCGATGAACAATGCGGCCTTGGCAAGGCTGACAAGCCGCTTTCGAGGGGCTATAGAGGCGCATCAACAGGAAGGTAATGCCATGACGGGTGTGTCACTCTCGAGCGCCGATCTTGATCCGCGCCGCCGCCGAATTCTCTTTCGCTGCTGGCATCGCGGTATCCGCGAGATGGATCTGGTCTTCGGGCAGTTCGCCGAGAAGGAGATCGTCACCCTGTCGGAGACCGAGCTCGACGAGTTCGAAACCATCATGGCCGAAGAGGATAACGATCTCGTGCGCTGGATCATGGGAACATGGCCGGTGCCCGAGCGTTTCCAGACGCCGATGTTCGCGCGCCTTGCCGCTTACAAGCCAGATTTCGAGTATCCAGCCGACGCCCTGCCCAGGTACGCCTAATGATCCCAGGTCTTGACGCAAAGAAGCTGTCAGTTGTCGCCGAACCGCTGACGATCGGCAACGTGCCCACAGGTATGGAGGCTCTGTTGCTGGCCAATCTGGCACGCGCCGGCGAGCCGGTCGCCTATGTGCTTTCCGATGGCCAGCGGATGGTGGACCTGGAGCAGATGCTCGGCTTCGTTGCCCCCGAGACCCCGGTCCTCACCTTGCCGGCCTGGGACTGTCTTCCTTACGACCGCGTTTCACCGAGCGCCGACACATCTGCGCGCCGTCTTGCGGCGCTGGGCGGTCTGATCGCGCATCACAAGAAGCCACACGCTGCGATCGTGCTGGTGACCGTTAATGCAATGCTGCAGAAGGTCGCCCCGCAGGAGATCATCGAGAGCCTCGCCTTCTCGGCACGTCCGGGAAACACCGTGCGCATGGACGACATCGCCGGGCGGTTGGAACGCAACGGCTTCGACCGCGTCGCTACGGTGCGCGAGGTTGGCGAATATGCGGTGCGTGGCGGCATTCTGGATGTCTTCGTGCCGGGTTCCGAGGAACCTGTTCGCCTCGACTTCTTCGGCGACACGCTGGAAAGCATCCGCAGCTTCGATCCGGCAAGCCAGCGCACAACAGGGCAGGTCCGCTCACTCGACCTCAACCCGATGAGCGAAGTTACCCTGACACCCGATACCATCAGCCGTTTCCGCAAGGGCTACCTCTCCTCGTTCGGCGCGGCGACACGCGACGATGCGCTCTATCTCGCCATATCGGAGGGGCGACGCTATCCCGGCATGGAGCATTGGCTGCCGCTTTTCTACGAGAAGCTGGAGACGGTGTTTGACTATCTCAAAGGTTTTCGGCTGGTCACCGATCACACGGTGCGCCAGGCTGCCGAGGAGCGTTCCAAGCTTGTCTTCGACTATTATGACGCCCGCCTGAATTCCGGACAGCCCGGCAAGGGGCAGATGGCGCAAGGAACACCCTACAAGCCCGTGACACCCGGCCAACTCTACTTGGACGGAAAGACTTTCGCCAACACGCTCGACGCGTTCAATGCGATGCGTATTTCACCCTTCAACGAGCATGAAGGGGAAGCGCGTCGCGTCGTCAATCTCGACGCCCGGCAGGGCGAGCGTTGGGCACGCTCTAACGCTGAGGGTGGTGGCAATGCCGAACGCATTAATGTGTTCGACGCTGTCGTCAAGCACATTGCCGACAAGCGCTCATCCGGCGCGAAGGTGCTGATTACCGCCTGGACGGAAGGCTCACTGGAGCGTCTGCTGCAGGTACTGAACGAGCACGGGCTCGAGCGCGTGAAGCCGATCGACGCACTGAAGGAGATGGACAGCCTTGCCAAAGGCGAGGCGGCGGCCAGCGTACTCAGTCTCGAATCCGGATTTGAAGTCGGCAATCTCGTCGTCATCGGCGAGCAGGACATCCTCGGCGACCGCATGGTGCGGCGTTCGAAGCGGCGCAAACGCGCTGCCGATTTCATCTCCGAGGTTGCCGGGCTCGACGAAGGTTCGGTCGTCGTCCACGCGCAGCATGGTATTGGTCGATTTGTAGGCCTGCGGACCATCGAAGCGGCCGGCGCACCGCATGCCTGCCTCGAACTGCAGTACGCAGATGACGCGAAGCTGTTCCTGCCGGTCGAGAACATCGATCTTCTGTCACGCTATGGTGGCGAGGGGACGGAAGCGCAGCTCGACAAGCTCGGCGGCGGCGCATGGCAGATGCGCAAGGCCAAGCTCAAGAAACGGCTGCTCGACATGGCGGACGCGCTGATCCGCATCGCCGCCGAACGCCTGACACGCCATGCGCCAGTGTTGACGACACCGGAAGGGCTCTACGACGAATTCGCCGCCCGCTTCCCCTATGACGAAACGGAAGACCAGGACAACGCCATCGAGGCTGTGCGCTCTGACCTTGGGGCTGGTCGACCGATGGATCGTCTCGTCTGCGGCGATGTCGGCTTCGGCAAGACGGAGGTGGCGCTTCGTGCCGCCTTCGTGGCCGCGATGAACGGCATTCAGGTTGCTGTCGTCGTGCCGACAACGCTGCTGGCGCGCCAGCACTTCAAGACCTTCGCCGAGCGATTCCGCGGCTTGCCTGTGCGCATCCAGCAGGCCTCGCGCCTCGTCGGGTCAAAGGAACTGGCGTTGACGAAGAAGGAAGTCGCGGAGGGCAAGACGGATATCGTCGTCGGCACCCATGCGCTTCTCGGCGCCGGGATCAAGTTTGCCAATCTCGGGCTGCTGATCATCGACGAAGAGCAGCATTTCGGCGTCAAGCACAAGGAGCGCCTGAAAGAGCTGAAGAGCGACGTCCACGTACTGACGCTTTCGGCAACACCGATCCCGCGCACGCTGCAGCTTGCGATGACTGGCGTGCGCGAGCTGTCGCTGATCACGACGCCGCCGGTCGACCGCATGGCTGTTCGTACCTTCATTTCGCCGTTCGATTCGCTTGTCATCCGCGAAACGCTGATGCGCGAGCATTATCGCGGCGGCCAAAGCTTCTATGTCTGCCCGCGGCTCGCCGATCTGGAGGATGTCCATGCGTTCCTGCGGTCTGACGTGCCGGAGTTGAAGGTCGCGGTCGCGCACGGTCAGATGCCGGCCGGCGAACTTGAGGACATCATGAATGCCTTTTACGATGGCCGCTATGACGTACTGCTATCAACGACGATCGTGGAATCCGGCCTCGACGTGCCGACTGCCAATACGCTGATCGTCCACCGGGCCGATATGTTCGGCCTCGCGCAGCTCTATCAGCTTCGCGGTCGTGTCGGGCGCTCCAAGGTGCGCGCCTTTGCGCTCTTCACGCTGCCGGTCAACAAGGTGCTGACGGCGACGGCGGAACGTCGCCTCAAGGTGCTGCAGTCGCTCGATACGCTGGGCGCCGGCTTCCAGCTTGCCAGCCACGATCTCGATATTCGCGGCGCCGGCAACCTGCTCGGCGAAGAGCAGTCCGGCCATATCAAGGAAGTCGGCTTCGAACTTTACCAGCAGATGCTGGAAGAGGCCGTTGCCGAGGTGAAGGGCGTGGATGAGATCCAGGATAGCGGCTGGTCGCCGCAGATCTCGGTCGGAACGTCGGTCATGATCCCGGATGGCTACGTGCCCGATTTGCACCTGCGCATGGCACTCTATCGCCGCCTCGGGGAGATTACGGAACTGAAGGAAATCGACGCCTTCGGCGCCGAGATGATCGACCGCTTCGGCCCGATGCCGATCGAGGTCCAACACCTCCTGAAGATCGTCTATGTGAAATCGCTCTGCCGCGTCGCCAACGTCGAGAAGCTGGATGCAGGTCCGAAGGGCGTGGTCATCCAGTTCCGAAACAAGGAGTTTCCGAATCCTGCAAACCTGGTCGGCTATATCGCCAAGCAGGGAACGATGGCGAAGATCCGACCGGACCAAAGCGTGTTCCTCACGCGCGATCTGCCGACGCCTGAAAAAAGGCTGCAGGGCGCAGCCGTCATCATGACGCAGCTCACGGAAATGGCGAAGACGTAAGGACGTTCAGTTCATGCCTGCGCGCGCTTCGGCCTTCGCCTTGGCGATGTCGCGAAGCGCGCCCGCCAACACATCAGGCGTCTGCGCACCGCTGACGGCATACTGCTGATCGAAGATGAAGAACGGGACGCCGTTCACCCCCATCTTCTGCGCGGCCTCGATCTCCGCGATCACCAGATCCTTGTCCGCATCGGACGCCAGCAGGGAGGAGACGACGGCTCGGTCCATGCCGGCCTTCTCTGCGATATCGAGCAGGACGGCATGGTCGCCGACATTGCGCCCTTCCTCGAAATTCGCTCTGAAGAGCGCATTGACAAGACGGTCCTGCTTCTCTCGATCCTCAACCATCGCCCAATGGATCAAACGATGCGCATCCAGCGTATTCGGACCGATCTTGATCGCGTCGAAGTCGAACTTGATCCCCACCTCACGACCGAGTTCACTCAGCGTCTTGTGCCCTTGAGCGACACGCTCGGCACCGCCAAGCTTCTGCTCGAGCGCCTTCTTCTGGTCGACGCCTTCCGGCGGATAGTCGGGGTTGAGGCGGTAGGGGCGCCAGTTAATGTCGACGCCGACCTCGTCCTGAACTTCGGCAATCGCGAGTTCCAACCGTGCCTTGCCGAGATAGCACCACGGGCAGACGACGTCAGAGACAACGTCGATGGTAATGCGTTCCATGGGCTTTTCCCTTTTTCCTGAAATCGAAACCTTCCGCCATCTAGGCCTTGTGGCCGAAGACTTCAACCAGGCAGGAAATGGGAACCGTCTATTGGACGCTCTGATCCCACCAGGCTGGCAGCTGGTAGCCGTAGAGGGGCACGATGTCGGGATGACCGATCCTCTTGCTGCGCGCCACCCATTGCTTGTCAACGTGATAAAGCGGCAAGACATAGTGTCCCGATAACAGCATGCGATC
This sequence comes from Rhizobium sp. CF122, assembly GCF_000282035.1. GTDB lineage: Bacteria > Pseudomonadota > Alphaproteobacteria > Rhizobiales > Rhizobiaceae > Rhizobium. The sequence goes on along the minus strand of NZ_AKKA01000068.1, from coordinate 87,211 downwards.
GTGCGAACGCACCGCGGCGGTAAAGTCCTCTGCCGAGCGAGCGGTGAGGATATGCTGGATCAGCGTATCGACGTCAGGGTCGGCAACTCCGGCGAAGTTGTCGGTGCCGTCCCGCTCCTTGGCCGCTGAAGACCAACGTCCCAGCTGTTCGATGCCGGGAGACAGGGATGAGGTGTAGGACTTGACGATCACGTCATAGTCAAAACTGCTAGTACGGCTCTGATATTGGGAATCGTCCACCGTGCGGATCGTCGCGGCAATGCCGAGCAGTTGCAGCGAGCGCTGATAGGACACCGCCAGCTTCTCCTGGTCGGTGTTCTGCGTCATGATCTCGAAAGAAAGCGGACGGCCGTTAGCGTCGCTCATCTTGCCATTCTTGATGGTGTAGCCTGCTTCCTTGAGGAGCGCCGCCGCTTGTTTCAGGACATTGCGATCGCGGCCCGAACCATCGGTCACGGGAAGTTTGTAGGTGCCGTCAAGAATCGCCGGATCGATTCGATCCTTGATCGGCCCGAGAAGCTTCAGCTCGCGTTCGTCAGCCGGCACTCCGAAGCTCGACAGGTCGGAGTTCTGCCAGAAGCTCTGGGTGCGGATATAGGCGTTCGAGAAGAGGTTCTTGTTCGCCCATTCGAAATCGAAGATCAGCGACAGCCCCTCGCGAAGCTTCGCGTTCGCAAAGACCGGCCGACGAGTGTTGAAAACGAAGCCGAACATGCCGCTCGGCAGCTTCGGCTCGAACGTGTCCTTGACGACGTTGCCCGAAGTGACAGCCGGGAAGTTGTAGGCGCTTGCCCAATGGCCGGGACTGCCGTCCGGGTAGATGTCGATGTCGCCTTTCTTGAAGGACTCAAAGAGGGTCGTGTCCTGCAAAAAATACTGGACTGTTATCTGATCGTAGTTGTCGAGACCGACCTTTGCCGGAATGTCCTTGCCCCAGTAGTTGGGATCGCGCTCGAAGGTGATGCTTTCGCCGGGCTTCAGTGATTTGACCTTGTAGGGGCCGGACCCCACGGGAGGCGTGAGCGACGAACGATCGAATGTCTCCGGATCTATGGCATGTTTCGGCAGGATCGGCGTCGAGCCGGCCAGAATCAGCGGGAATTCGCGATCGGCCTTGTCGTTGAAGGTAAAGCGAACACTGTGGTCTCCGACCTTCTCAATCTTGTCGACGGCATTCAGTCGCGTGCTGAAGGGCACGCGGCCCTTTTCCTTCAAAAGATGGAAGGTGAAAATCACGTCATCCGGTGTCACCGGCTGGCCGTCCGACCACTTGGCGGCCGGATTGAGATTGAACTGGATGTAAGTGCGGTCCTCATCCCATTCGACGGACTGCGCCAGCAGACCGTAGAGCGTGAAGGGTTCGTCACGCGAGCGAAGCATCAGCGTTTCGAAGACGAGGTTCCCGTATTCCGGATCCCACATGCCGCGCGCCGTCGTGCGCATACTTTTCAAGATGAAGGGATTGAGGCTGTCGAAGGTCCCAACGACGCCATAACTGATCTTGCCGCCCTTTTTCACATCGGGGTTGGCGTAGGGAAGATGCTTGAAATCGGCGGGCAGGGCCGGCGCGCCGTGCATCGCGATGCCATGCACCGGCTCGGCGAGAGCTGCACTGCCAACCAAGGTGCAAATGACAGGAAGAACGATCCGGAGCATCGTTGAGGTCCTTTCCGGGGAACGGCACGATTCGGCGCAAGACTATCATGCAGCCACCGCAATTCACCATCCGCGCCGAATTCTTTCGGATGACCCTGAAAAGGTCAAAGAAATACTGGATATCTGACCCGACGCAATGTAACAGGGGAACCCGAAGTCGGGGGGTCATGCATTTGCCTCATTGTTTTAAGAGGTGGAGTGCGAACAACCCTGTTGGTGAGGATGGCACGTTGTCGTCCCTAAGGGATTTCAGGAGACGGAATTCGTTATGATGTTCAAGGCTGAAAACAAAACGCGGGCAGCCCTGTCCGTTCTGGCAGTGATGCTTGGTGCTGCAGCAGCTCCGGTATCGTCCTTCGCGCAGGATGCAGCGGCCTCCGCCGACGCTCCCGCCACGGCTGCCGGCGCCCCGCGTCTCGGCTGGTACAAGACCTGCAGCAAGCAGGAAGACAACGACGTCTGTGTCGTCCAGAACGTCGTTCTCGCAGGCGGTGGCCAGCTCGTTACGGGCGTCGGCCTCATCAGCGTCTCCGGCAAGATTAACAACAAGAGCCTTCAGGTTTCGGTGCCGCCGGCCCGTCTGATCCCGCCAGGCGTCGCGATGCAGATCGACGGCGGCAAGGCCCAGAAGATCGATTACCTGATGTGCATGCCTGACCGTTGCGTCGCCCAGATCCCGCTGACCGACGCCATGGTCGCCAGCCTGAAGAAGGGCACCGATCTAGTGCTGACCTCGATCAACTTCCGCCGCGCGCCGAATCCGATCAAGATTTCGCTCGAAGGCTTCACCGGCGCATTCGATGGCGAAGCGGTATCCGCTTCCAAGCTCGCCGAAAGCCAGAAGAGCCTGCAGGACAGCATGCAGAAGAAGGCTGACGAAGCGCGCAAGAAGCTCGAGGAAGCCCAGAAGGCTGCCAAGGCTCAGTAATTCTGAGCCGTATGACCTTACGAAAACCCGGCGTTGGCCGGGTTTTTTTGTTGCATGATCCAGGCAAAGAAAAACCCCGCGTTGAGCGGGGTTTTGAAAGATGGCACAGGACGTTAGTGGGCGAAGTTCATCTTGGGTTTGAACTGCCCCGTCGGTGCCATATCGAAAATCTGATAGACCTGTTCATTGCGGAGCGGCACGCCGCTCTCGTCGTTCACCAGGTTCTGCTCGGATACGTAGGCAACGTATTCGTTTTCATCATTCTCGGCTAGCAGATGGTAGAAGGGCTGATCCTTGCTGGGGCGCACCTCGGCGGGAATGGAATTCCACCATTCTTCCGTATTCGCGAATTCCGGATCGACATCGAAGATCACGCCGCGAAACGGAAATACCTTGTGCCGAACCACTTCACCGATACTAAACTTAGCTACTCTTTCTTTCATGGTACGACTTCCTTTCATCACCTGATTTGGTGATTGGCCTCACTCAAATCAAGATTTGTGCGAGATCTCGTCACATGAGTGTCACATCCACCTCTTGGCAGCCATGACATCGACAGACGAAGCCCCGAGCGAGCCGGGGCTTCGCTTCTTGATGATCAAGCCGAGTAGTACATGTCGTACTCGACCGGATGCGGCGTCATCTCGAAGCGCATCACTTCGGCCATCTTCAGCTCGATGAAGGAATCGATCTGGTCATCATCGAAAACACCACCGGCCGTCAGGAACTTGCGGTCTTTGTCGAGACTTTCCAGCGCTTCGCGCAGCGAGCCGCAGACCGTCGGGATCTTCTTCAGCTCCTTCGGCGGCAGGTCGTAAAGGTCCTTGTCCATGGCCTTGCCCGGATGGATCTTGTTCTTGATGCCATCGAGGCCGGCCATCAACATCGCAGCGAAGGCGAGGTAGGGGTTAGCCATCGGATCCGGGAAGCGCACTTCGACGCGCTTTGCCTTCGGGTTGGTGCCGAACGGAATGCGGCACGAAGCGGAACGGTTGCGGGCCGAGTAGGCCAGCAGAACCGGTGCTTCATAGCCCGGGACGAGACGTTTGTAGGAGTTCGTCGACGGATTGGTGAAAGCGTTGATTGCCTTGGCGTGCTTAATGATGCCGCCGATGTAGTAGAGGCAGGTTTCGGACAGGCCTGCGTATTCGTCGCCCGCAAAGGTCGGCTTGCCGCCCTTCCAGATCGACTGATGCACGTGCATGCCCGATCCGTTGTCGCCGAAGATCGGCTTCGGCATGAAGGTCGCCGTCTTGCCATAGGCGTTGGCGACCTGGTGCACGACGTACTTGTAAATCTGCATCTTATCGGCATTGCGGACGAGCGTGTCGAACTTGATGCCGAGTTCGTGCTGGGCAGCAGCCACTTCATGGTGATGCTTTTCGACCACGACGCCCATTTCCGACAAAACCGTCAGCATTTCCGAACGCATGTCCTGGCAGCTGTCGATCGGCGGAACCGGGAAGTAGCCGCCCTTGACACGCGGACGGTGACCAAGGTTGCCGGTCTCATATTCGGTGTCGTCGTTAGACGGCAGCTCCGTGGAGTCGAGCTTGAAGCCGGTATTGTAGGGATCAGCTTTGTAGCGAACGTCGTCGAAAACGAAGAATTCTGCTTCCGGACCAACGAAGACAGTGTCGCCGATGCCGGATGCTTTCAGGTAAGCCTCAGCCTTCTTGGCAGTGCCGCGCGGATCGCGGTTATAGGCTTCGCCAGAAACCGGGTCGAGAATATCGCAAAGAATGACCATGGTGGACTGCGCGAAGAACGGGTCCATATGAACCGTTTCCGGGTCCGGCATCAGCACCATGTCGGATTCGTTAATGGCCTTCCAGCCAGCGATCGAGGAGCCGTCGAACATGACGCCATCAGCAAACATGTCCTCGTCGACACAGACGACGTCCATCGTCACATGCTGCAGCTTGCCCTTTGGATCGGTGAAGCGCAGGTCCACGAACTTGACGTCGTTTTCCTTGATTTGCTTAAGAATTTCGCTTGCGGTCGCCATTAAATAGTTCCTTTATTTGAGATGACGATGGTTCGCCGGAAGGCGATAAAAGTTAGATAGCGTCGATACCGGTTTCGCCGGTACGGATGCGGATAACCTCCTCGACATTGGACACGAAAATCTTGCCGTCGCCAATGCGGCCGGTTTGGGCGGCCTTGCGGATCGCGTCGATGACGGCTTCCGCGTTTTCGTCCGCGAGAACGACTTCCACTTTCACCTTCGGTAGGAAATCGACCACATATTCCGCGCCACGGTAGAGTTCCGTATGGCCCTTCTGGCGACCGAAGCCCTTCGCTTCCGTAACTGTAATACCCTGCAGGCCAACTTCCTGAAGGGCTTCCTTCACTTCGTCGAGCTTGAAGGGCTTAATGATCGCTTCGATCTTTTTCATGAGAAAATGACTCTCCGCTTCTCCCGTTAAAAGCAGGCTCAGGCCTGCTTTGCGTCATGATGCAGTTATCGTGCCAGTTGGGAAGCCGATTTTTCGAAAAACACCGCCAACCGTGCGAAAAAGTGCGCAACATCAGCGGTTTTCGCGTTTTTTTGGATAGAAACATTCGAAAATCGACGCACTGAAGGCAAATCCTAGCCAATTTCTGGAATATTTGCCCACACTAATAATTCCCGACAAAGTACTGAGCCAGCCTTTCGTTTGTGCAATTGCATATTTTTTGATCTGCGCAGAGATCAGTCGACCGGTTGTTATTTAGGCGATTTCTGATTGAATGCGGTGATGACCGAAGGAATCTCCGAGTTGCTCCTTACCCCGGAAGACATGACAGCTGTTGACGCGGCGGCAGCCGCGTCCGGTATCAACAGCTATTCCCTTATGGAACGGGCGGGGGCCGCCGTAGCAGCCATTTTGCTGCGCGATTTTCCGACGGCCCTTCGCGCGGCCGTGCTTTGTGGACCTGGCAATAACGGGGGCGACGGCTATGTTGCAGCTCGTCGGCTGGCTGAGAGCGGTGTCGCTGTCGACGTATTCCAATTGGGCAAACCGGAAAGGCTCAAGGGAGATGCCGCCCGCGCGAGGGACAGTCTGGCGCCGACCCGCGCACAGCCGCTTGAGACGTATCAGCCGCGCAACGGCGATGTGGTTATCGATGCCCTGTTCGGGGCCGGCCTTGCCCGCGATGTTCCGGAGAACGTCTTCGAAGTGATTGGACGGGTGAAGGAGGCGCGGGTGCCGGTGATTGCCGTCGACTTGCCATCCGGCGTCGACGGTCGCACCGGAGCCATCCGAGGAGCGGCCTTTGTGGCGGCTCGGACTGCGACCTTCATGACGCGGAAACCCGGTCATCTCTTGATGCCGGGGCGAGAGCTCTGCGGCGAACTGGAGGTCTTCGATATCGGCATACCCGCCCGCATCGTCCGCGCTGAGAAGAAGCAACAGATCGCCGAGAACAGGCCAGAACGATGGCGACATCTGCTGCCGGCGAGCGGACTGGAAACACACAAATACAAGCGTGGCCACCTTGTCGTCTTCTCCGGTGAAGCGAGCAGGACCGGCGCTGCGCGGATGTCGGCGATGGCGGGGTTGAAGGCCGGGGCAGGGCTTGTGACAATCGCCGCGCCAGAAGACGCATTGGGCGCCAATGCGGCGCACCTTACGGCGATCATGCTGCATGCGATCGACAATGAGGCGGCGCTCCGCGATTGGCTCCGCGACGAACGGCTACAGGCATTCGTTCTTGGCCCCGGTTTTGGCGTCGGTGACAAGGCACGCCGGTTCGTGGCAGCGCTTTCCAAGCGGCATCTGGTGCTTGACGCCGACGGGCTTTCTTCGTTCAAGGATGCCCCGGACGAGCTGTTTTCAAGGTTCTACGGCAAGCCGCGGCTGGTGCTTACGCCACACGAAGGCGAGTTCGGCCGACTGTTTCCCGATATCGCCGCCGATGCGGCCATGGGGAAGGTCGAAAAGGCGCAGGCTGCAGCGGCGCGGGCGAACGCCGCAATCGTCTACAAAGGCTCCGATACCGTCATCGCATCGCCTGACGGTAGAGCTTATATCAACGTGAACGCCCCGGTTTGGCTCGCGACAGCTGGCTCCGGGGACGTCCTTGCCGGGATCATCGGAGCACTGATGGCCCAAGGCTTTCCCGCTTTCGAAGCGGCGGCTGCCGGCGTCTACATGCACGGAGAGGCTGGCGTGCGGGCCGGCAAAGGGCTGACCGCGGAAGAACTGGCAACGCATGTTCTTCCACTCTAGAAACGGCGCTATTGTGCCGTCGCTTCCTGTAGGGCCATAGCCCCGAACGGCGCATTGACCTTGCCTTCGTGGATCATGAAGGCGAAAACGTCCCGCGGCTGCGCCGCGACCTTGCGGCTGCCATCGATCAGCGGCAGATCGTCTGGAAACTTGCCCTCCGCCCAGGTCTCGAGGCGCTTGGCCCAGGCCTTTAGATCGCTTGACGAATAGCATGTCCTGATGTCGTCCGAGCCCTTCTGGAGGCGGGCATAGACGAAGTCAGCCGTCACATCCGCGATCATCGGGTAATCGAAATGCTCGGCGCAAACAGGCGCGACTCCATACTTCGCAAGCAGCGCAACGAATTCCGGCACCTTGAACGAGTCGTGACGCACCTCGACGACATGCTTCAGAGACAAGCCATCCTGCTTGCTAGGCAGCAACTTCAGAAAGCCTTCAAAGTCCTCCGGATCGAACTTCTTCGTCGGCGCGAACTGCCAGAGGATTGGCCCCAGGTGAGGGCCGAGCTCAGTTAGACCCTGGGTCAGAAAGCGCTCCATCGACTCGCCGGCTTCCGTCAGCACGCGGCGATTGGTGACAAAGCGACTGGCCTTAAGCGAAAATATGAACTCGTCAGGTACATCCGCGGCCCATTTGGCGAAGGTCTCCGGCTTCTGCGAGCTGTAGTAGGTGCCGTTGATCTCAATGACTTTCAGCTTGCGGCTTGCATAATGCAGTTCGTCTTTCTGCTTAAGGTCCCCGGGGTAGAAATGATCCCGCCATGCCTCGAAGGTCCAGCCGCCGATGCCGACGCGAATATTGCCGGATTTCGTCATTTCTTCCTCCTCTGATTACATCTGTACGCTGACTTGCTTTGCCATATCGACGATCACCCATCCTGGCCAATGCGGATGCTCCCGGCGACCCGTTTCCTGAAAGCCAAACGCGCGGTAGAGCGCAATATTCCGTTCCATGCGCGCATTTGTGTAGAGACGAACTTCCGGAAGCCCCCATTCCCGCGCCGTCTCTTCCGCCCATCGCAGAATGGCAACACCGTGGCCGGCACCCTGGAATCTCGGGGCGACGGCCATGCTGAAGAGCATCATATGGTCTGGGTGCCGCTCGACGACGGCTAACCCTGCAAGCTCGCCTTGCACTTCCCGCAACCAGACCTCACCGCGACCAATGCGCGGTGCGTAATTCTCGCTGACCGGGATCGGTGGACGCCCGAGGAGACGCGTGTACGGAGCATAGGCTTCGGCGGTCAGCACTCCGACCGCCTGCAGATCATCGAGCGACGCCGCTCTCAGCATCACTCGGCTGCCACTACAGCTTTTCGAGCAGGGCGCCGCTCAAGCAACTCCTTCAGAAAGTGTCCGGTATAGGATCGCTCCTCCTTGACGATCGCTTCCGGCGTGCCGACGGCAACGATCTCGCCGCCGCCATCACCGCCTTCCGGACCGAAATCAAGAATCCAGTCCGCAGTCTTGATGACCTCGAGATTGTGCTCGATAACGACGACCGAATTGCCCTGATTGACCAGCTCCTGCAGCATTTCCAAAAGCTTGGCGACGTCGTGGAAATGAAGACCGGTCGTCGGTTCGTCCAGGATATAGAGCGTGCGGCCTGTCGACCTCTTCGACAGCTCCTTTGCCAGCTTGACGCGCTGCGCCTCGCCACCCGACAGCGTGTTCGCTTGCTGTCCGACCTTGATGTAACCGAGGCCGACATCCTTCAACGCTTGCAGCTTGTCCCGCACGGCCGGGACGGCGGCGAAGAAATCGACACCTTCTTCTACCGTCATATCGAGCACGTCAGCAATCGACTTGTGCTTAAACGTAACGTCAAGCGTCTCCCTGTTGTAGCGCTTGCCGTGGCAGACATCGCAGGTGACGTAGACGTCAGGCAGGAAATGCATCTCGATCTTGATGACGCCGTCACCCTGGCAGGCTTCGCATCGACCGCCCTTGACGTTGAACGAGAAACGCCCGGGCTGATAGCCTCGCGCCTTCGCTTCCGGAAGGCCGGCAAACCAGTCGCGGATCGGGGTGAACGCCCCCGTATAGGTCGCCGGGTTGGAGCGCGGCGTGCGGCCGATCGGCGACTGATCGATATCGATAACCTTGTCGATATGCTCGAAACCGTCGATGCGATCATGATCGGCCGGAATTTCGCGGGCGCCCATGACGCGACGCGCAGCCGATTTATACAGCGTCTCGATCAGGAACGTCGACTTTCCGCCCCCGGATACGCCGGTGACCGCCGTAAACACCCCGAGCGGGATGGAGGCGGTGACATTCTTCAGATTGTTGCCGCGGGCACCGACGACCTTGATCTCCTTGCCCTTCTTGGGCTTGCGTCGCTCGTCGGGAACCGGAACGCCCAGTTCGCCGGACAGATATTTCCCGGTCAGCGACTTCGGGTTTGCCATGATCTCCTGCGGTGTGCCGTGGGCAATCACCTGGCCACCATGGATGCCGGCCGCCGGACCGATGTCGACGACGTCGTCGGCGGTCAAGATCGCGTCCTCGTCATGCTCGACCACGATCACGGTATTGCCGATATCGCGAAGGTGCTTCAGCGTATCGAGCAACCGGGCGTTATCGCGCTGATGCAGGCCGATCGATGGTTCGTCGAGGACATACAATACACCGGTCAGGCCGGAACCAATCTGTGACGCCAACCGGATACGCTGACTTTCACCGCCCGACAGGGTGCCGGAGTTTCGCGACAGGCTGAGGTAATCCAGGCCGACGTCATTGAGGAAGCGCAGGCGGTCGCGGATCTCCTTGAGTATGCGGACCGCGATCTCGTTCTGCTTGGCGCTCAGCGACTGCGGCAGGACCTCGAACCAGTCACGGGCGACGCGGATCGACATATCGGTCACCTGGCCGATATGCAGCGTATTGATCTTGACGGCAAGCGCCTCGGGCTTCAGGCGGAAACCGCCGCAAGACGGGCAGGGCGCGGCCGACATGAAGCGCTCGATTTCCTCGCGCGCCCAGGCGGAATCCGTCTCTTTCCAGCGACGCGCGAGATTGGTGATGATGCCTTCGAAATTCTTGTGCGTGGTATAGGACCGTGCACCATCGGCATAATGGAATTCGATCTTCTCGTCGGTGCCATTCAAGATGACGTCCTTGGCCTTATCGGACAGATCGTTCCAACGGGCGCCGAGCTTGAAGCCGTAATGCTTGCCGAGGGCTTCGAGCGTCTGATTGTAATAGGGCGAGGTCGACTTCGCCCATGGCGCAATGGCGCCGTCGCGCAGCGTGCGCTCGGGTTCGGGCACGATCAGGTTGGCGTCGATCTTCTGCTGGGCGCCAAGGCCGTCGCAGGTCGGGCAGGCGCCGGCTGGATTGTTGAACGAAAAAAGCCGCGGCTCGATCTCAGGAATGGTGAAGCCCGACACCGGGCAGGCGAACTTTTCCGAAAAGAGAACGCGTTCATGCGTTTCGTTGAGCGACTTGTTGGCAGAGCCGCCGGCGGCGGTTTCTTCCGGCGGCAGCGGCTTGTCGGCGAATTCCGCGACAGCCAAGCCGTCGGCAAGCTTCAGCGAAGTCTCGAAGCTGTCGGCAAGTCGCGAAGCCATATCCGGTCGCACGACAATGCGGTCGACCACGACGTCGATGTCATGCTTGTACTTCTTGTCGAGAGCCGGCACGTCCGCGATCTCGTAGAACTGACCGTCGACCTTGACGCGCTGGAAGCCCTTCTTCATCAGGTCCGCGAGTTCTTTCTTGTATTCGCCCTTACGCCCGCGCACGAGCGGCGCGAGAATGTAAAGACGCGTGCCTTCTCCGAACTCCAGCACGCGATCGACCATCTGGCTGACCGTCTGGCTCTCGATCGGCAGCCCGGTCGCAGGCGAATAAGGCACACCGACGCGGGCAAAGAGCAGACGCATATAGTCGTAGATTTCGGTCACCGTGCCGACCGTCGAGCGTGGATTGCGCGAGGTCGTCTTCTGCTCGATCGAAATCGCTGGCGACAAGCCGTCGATCTGATCGACGTCGGGCTTCTGCATCATTTCAAGGAACTGGCGCGCATAGGCCGAAAGGCTTTCGACATAGCGCCGCTGCCCTTCGGCATAGATCGTGTCAAAGGCAAGCGACGATTTTCCGGACCCCGAAAGGCCGGTCATGACGATAAGCCTGTTTCGCGGCAGATCGAGATCGATGCCCTTCAAATTGTGCTCACGCGCGCCGCGGATGGAAATCGTCTTCAGTTCGCTCATCGTCTTCTGCTTCTGTGCTGGAACAAGCCCCTTATTTAGTGATGCCGGCTGGCGAGTCGAGGCTGAATGTCCGTCCCCTGCAAGGTTTTCGATTCGGTTGACAGGATCATAGGGATAAATTAGAACAAATAAAGAACAAAATTCCTTGTGGATGAACTGGTGATGGACGCCCATCGCCGGTGCTCTATGGTTTAAGGTGCACCGATTGTTTCAAGCGCCGCCGGGCAGGGCGGCAGGTAAGGTGAAAGTATGGCTGGCAGCGTAAACAAGGTAATTCTGATCGGAAACGTGGGCGCCGACCCCGAAATCCGGCGGACCCAGGATGGCCGGCCGATCGCCAACCTTCGCATCGCAACGTCCGAGACTTGGCGTGACCGCAACTCCGGCGAACGCCGCGAGAAGACGGAATGGCATACGGTCGTGGTCTTCAATGAGGGCCTCTGCAAGGTCGTCGAGCAGTATGTGAAGAAGGGTGCTAAGCTCTACATCGAGGGCGCGCTGCAGACCCGCAAGTGGCAGGATCAAAACGGCCAGGACCGCTATTCGACGGAAGTCGTTCTGCAGGGCTTTAACTCGACGCTGACGATGCTCGACGGTCGCGGCGAGGGCGGGGGCGCAAGCTCCGGCTTTGGCGGTGGTCGTGGCAGCAATGCCGGCGGTGATTTCGGCGGCGGCGATGACTACGGTGCGCCCTCGCAATCGACTGGTCGCAGCAGCGGCGGTAGCGGTGGAAACTTCTCGCGCGATCTCGATGACGATATCCCGTTCTGATCGCAGCGCAACTTTGGTGACATCAGCTCGACGGCGCGCTGCAAAGTGCGCCGTCTTTTCTTGATCTCAGAGCCGGGGGCGCACAGGTCTTTCCGCCGCGTCAGCCTTAAGAGGCCCAGATGCGCCTCCGCTCGCAGAAATTGTCATTGCTGTCAGACGGTGGAATGGGCGGGCACAAACGCAATGTCCGCGCGCAACGTGGCGTCTCGCTGCTGCAACAAAGTGATCCATTTTCTGCGCCTTAGCCGAATTGGCTAACAAACCGTAGGCATTGTAAGAGATTCTAATCAAAGTAGCAGTGTCTCCCTCTCCGAAAGGATAGGTGCGGCAGGGTTTCCAAATTGACGGGCTAGCACGATATTTCGTGTCATGAGAGAAATAGGTTCCCAATTTGGGTTGCTCAAGACCAGCGCAGCACGGCGAATGGTCAGCGAGGATTTATTGGAACTCGGTTTGGATCTCGACCGCCTAAGTGAAGATCATTTGCGGAGGCTCTGGGCCGAATTCAAATCGATCCGGGCGCAAGAGACGCATCTGAGGTCGATCGCGATCCGGATCTTCGTCTGGTATATCGTTGAAAGCAAGTTGTTCAGCTCGTCCGCGATGCGCAGATCCGGTGCTGTCGGCAGATCAATTGCAACCATGCGGGCATGGACAGCCAGCGATCCGGCTCTAGAGCCAGTTGTCGTCCGTGAAGCCGAGGCAATAAAGCTCTTCCTCTACCAGATATTTGAGAACGCCGCGGCGCCCCGAGGAACGATCTTGGAAGCTCAAACGCGGTTGCTGCAGGCATAGAACGCAGGTACGAAGGGACGCTGCACTCGCATTTGCCGCAAGAGAAACCCTAGCTCAATCTAGCCAGCCGGCATCGTCCCCAGCGTTGACTTCAAGCCATCGACCACGAACTGCGTGGCAAGCGCAGCCAGGATGACGCCGAGAAGGCGGGTCAGAATTGCGCGCCCCGTAACGCCGAGGAAGCGATCGAGCCGGTCGGCAATCAGCAGCGCCAGAAACAGCAGCAGCAAACTTGATGCAATGACGATGATCAATTGCGCACGCTCGAGTGAACCCTGCATCGACCCAGCAATCAGAATCGTTGCCGAAATGGCGCCAGGACCGGCGATCAGGGGAAGCGCCAACGGAAAGACCGAAATATTGTGGATGTGATCGACGGTGATCGCCTGCGTGCTGGTCTTCTCCTTACGGTCCTGCCGCTTCTCGAACACCATTTCAAAAGCGATCCAGAACAAGAGGAGACCACCGGCGATACGGAAGGCTCCGATCGAGATGCCGAGCACGCCCAGCACACTGGCCCCGAACAGGGCGAAGACGGCAAGAATGACAAAGGCGATGATCGTGCCGCGCATCGCCACCTGCTTTCGCTGACTGCGGCTCATGCCGGTGGTGAGCCCGAGAAAGATCGGCGCAAGGCCGGGCGGATCGATCGTGACAAGCAGCGTCGTGAAAGCGTTGATCAGTTGGTCGGCGCTTGCCATTGTCTCTCCATGAGCCCATATGAACGCTTGGTTTTGGGCAATTGTGATGCGGAGAAATCAATTTGGCAAATGCCGCTCTCTGGATGGCGTAAATTGTTGCCGTTGAGGCCAAAATTGCCCTCATAAGACCGCAAAAGACTGTTCAAAACCCTTGCCAAAATTGGCGCAGGAACAGCCTTTCCGCTATAAATCTTCAAGTGATTCTAGAAGAGATCGTGATCCGTTTTGACTGAGCAAACACCCCCCGGCGGCGGGAAGCTCCCGCCAGGCATCGAGCCCATCTCCATCATGGAGGAAATGCAGCGGTCGTACCTCGACTACGCGATGAGCGTTATCGTGAGCCGCGCCCTGCCTGATGTGCGCGACGGCCTGAAGCCCGTGCACCGGCGCATCCTCTACGGCATGTCCGAACTCGGCATCGATTGGAACAAGAAATACGTAAAATGCGCCCGTGTTACCGGGGATGTGATGGGTAAATACCATCCGCACGGCAACGCGGCGATCTACGACGCGCTGGCGCGTATGGCGCAGGACTGGTCGCTTCGACTGCCGCTGATCGACGGCCAGGGCAACTTCGGCTCTGTCGACGGCGATCCGCCGGCGGCCGAACGCTACACCGAGTGCCGCCTGCAGAAGGCCGCGCATTCGTTGCTCGACGATCTCGACAAGGAAACGGTCGACTTCCGTGACAACTATGACGGCACGCTCTCCGAGCCTGTCGTCGTTCCCGCCAAGTTCCCGAACCTGTTGGTCAACGGAGCAGGTGGCATTGCCGTCGGCATGGCGACCAACATCCCGCCGCACAATCTTTCCGAAGTCATCGACGGCTGCATCGCGTTGATCGACAATCCGGCGATCGAACTGCCCGAGATCATGCAGATCATTCCGGGTCCTGACTTCCCGACCGGCGCCAAGATCCTCGGTCGTGCCGGCATTCGCTCGGCCTACGAGACAGGCCGCGGTTCGGTGATCATGCGCGGTGTCGCCGCCATCGAGCCGATGCGCGGCGATCGCGAACAGATCATCATCACCGAGATCCCGTATCAGGTGAACAAGTCGACGATGATCGAGAAGATGGCCGAACTGGTGCGCGACAAGCGTATCGAAGGCATCTCCGACCTGCGCGATGAATCGGACCGCCAGGGCTATCGCGTCGTCGTCGAACTGAAGCGCGATGCCAATGCGGACGTCATCCTGAACCAGCTCTACCGCTATACACCGCTGCAGACCTCCTTCGGCTGCAACATTGTGGCGCTGAACGGCGGCAAGCCGGAACAGCTGACGCTGCTTGACATGCTCCGTGCCTTCGTCTCGTTCCGCGAGGAAGTTGTTAGCCGGAGAACGAAATTTCTACTGCGCAAGGCCCGCGAACGAGCCCACGTCTTGGTGGGTCTGGCGATTGCCGTTGCCAACATCGACGAAGTGATCCGCGTGATCCGGCAGGCGCCGGATCCGCAGTCTGCCCGCGAAGAGCTGATGACACGCCGCTGGCCGGCATCCGATGTCGAAAGCCTGATCCGCCTGATCGATGACCCGCGGCACCGCATCAACGAGGACCTGACGTATAACCTCTCGGAAGAGCAGGCGCGCGCCATCCTTGAGCTGCGTTTGGCCCGTCTGACGGCTCTCGGCCGCGACGAAATCGGCGATGAACTCAACAAGATCGGCGAAGAGATCAAGGATTACCTGGAAATTCTGTCGTCGCGAATCCGCATCCAGACGATCGTCAAGGACGAGCTCGCAGCCGTTCGCGACGAATTCGGCACGCCGCGTCGCACCGAGATCATGGACGGCGGCCTTGAGATGGATGATGAGGATCTCATCGCCCGCGAAGACATGGTCGTGACCGTCTCGCATCTCGGCTACATCAAGCGCGTGCCGCTGACGACCTATCGTGCCCAGCGCCGTGGCGGCAAGGGCCGTTCCGGCATGACCACGCGCGACGAGGATTTTGTTAGCCAGCTATTCGTTCTCAACACACATACGCCGGTTCTGTTTTTCTCCTCACGCGGTATCGTCTACAAGGAGAAGGTCTATCGCCTGCCGATCGGCACGCCGACCGCACGTGGTAAGGCGCTCATCAACATGCTGCCGCTGGAGCCTGGCGAACGCATCACGACGATCCTGCCGTTGCCCGAGGACGAGGAGAGCTGGGACAAGCTCGACGTCATGTTCTCGACGACACGCGGGACTGTTCGCCGCAACAAGCTTTCCGACTTCGTCCAGGTCAACCGCAATGGCAAGATCGCGATGAAGCTCGAGGAAGAGGGCGACGAAATCCTCTCCGTCGAGACCTGCACCGAGCATGACGATGTGCTTCTGACGACCGCACTCGGCCAGTGCATCCGCTTCCCCGTTGATGATGTCCGCGTCTTCGCTGGCCGCAACTCGATCGGCGTTCGCGGCATCAACCTCGGCGATGGCGACCGCATCATCTCGATGACGATTGTCGGACACGTGGATGCCGAACCCTGGGAGCGTGCAGCCTATCTGAAGCGAGCCGCAAGCGAGCGGCGCCTGACGACGGGTGACGCTGAGGAAATCTCGCTGGTCGGCGAGGAGGTGACTGAGGAAGGTCAATTGAGCGACGAGCGCTACGAGGAACTGAAGGCACGCGAGCAATACGTGCTGACGGTTTCCGAAAAGGGCTTCGGCAAGCGCTCCTCTTCCTACGACTTCCGGATTTCCGGCCGCGGCGGCAAGGGCATTCGCGCCACCGACACGTCCAAGACGGCCGAGATCGGCGAGCTTGTGGCTGCCTTCCCGGTCAACGACGGCGACCAGATCATGCTGGTATCGGACGGCGGCCAGCTGATCCGTGTTCCCGTGGGCGGCATCCGCGTCGCGAGCCGCGCAACGAAGGGCGTCACCATCTTCTCAACTGCCAAGGATGAGAAGGTCGTATCGGTGGAGCGCATCAGCGAGCCTGAGGAAGAGGCAGAAGACGTTGCCGAGATTGGTGACGACATTGCCCCGACCCCGGAAAGCGCACCTGACACGGAAGCTTGATGTGTTGCTATTCTGAGCTTGAAAACCGGGCAGTTCCGCTGCCCGGTTTTCTTTTTGTCGGAAACCAAGAGGCGCTGCCTCAACCATCTCGAATAGTAGCGCTGGAGTCGAATGGAGAGCAGATTGATCCGAATCCTCGGTATTGATGACGTTGCCATTTTCCAGCGTATTCGCCTGGAAGCGCTGCGGCTCGAGCCCGCTGCCTTTGCCAGCAGCGCCGAGGACTGGGAGGCGCTCACAGATGAAGAATGGCGCAAACGGCTGATCGACGGGCCGGTATTCGTGGCCTTCAGGCATGATGATCCTGTTGGCATTATGGGTCTAAGCCGACAACGTGCCAGTAGAATGGCGCACCGCGCAACGCTGATAATGGTCTATGTGCGTCGTTGTGAAAGGGGTGGCGGCTGCGCCAAGTCACTGCTGGATGCGACGGTGGGCTATGCGCGAGGGAACGGTATCCGACAGCTGGAGCTCGCGGTCAGCGCTGAGAATATGGCTGCCATACGGTTTTATGAACGCGAAGGCTTCCATGAGGCCGGGCGTATTCCCGGCGGTTTTATGCATGACAACAGAGAGATCGACGACGTCATCATGGTGCGACGCATCGAAGATTAGAAAGTCTCGCGTAAACATCGTGGAACAGGGATCGCTGGCACCATCCTTGGGCAGGAAAAAGGCCGGACGAACTCAATTCATCCGGCCTTCAGTGGCTGAAATTTTCGATCCCAGAATGGCGACAGCGGTTAGAACCAGCTGTGCTTTCCATCAACCTTCTTTACCTCTTTGCTTTCATGGCGAAGGGCTGAAATGGTGGAAGCCACGGACACGACAAACATGATACTGATAAGGGCAGTAAGCACCGTCAATATCGTGAACATGAGCAATCCTCCTGGGTTTTGCGTTCACGTTCCTTAGTACTGGCTCGCTATCGTCGCGCGTACCGACGCATAGGGACCATATACCTTGGACGCATCCACTTTGTGATCGTAGAGCGCGACTGTCGCTGCAAGCATACCGGTCATCATTACCATCCAGACAGCATTAATCATGGTAATCTTGTTGGGCATATTTTCTTCCTTGTGCGGCGTATCGCGTTACGCTTCGGTTGAGTGAACGCATGCGTGCGAAAATGGTTCCAGGGGTATTGACCGGTCGTTTACCAAGGCCGATCTGAAGCGACTTTGAATGCCTCGTTCATCTGACGTTCAGAATCTTTAATCGGTTTAAACGCCACGTTTCCAGTCGCACGCACGATTGTGTAGTGTTCCCGCACGCTTGGCCGAACCCAACCTGCATCCTGAAGATCTTGCACGTAGCCGTAGAAAAATTCGGCAAGCAGCGAGACGATGACAGCGAAAACAACGAGGATGATCAGCATGAGCGTTTCCGGGGAGGACCGATGCCGGAATGACATCGGGGTTGACGCTCTTCGTTATAGTGAGCTCACCTGAAGCCGCCTTGAATGCCGCGTTCATCAGCTGTTCAGTGATCGGCAATGACTTGCGGGCAGCCTTCATCCATGACAAAAGGCGTCGAAACAAACGGCTAGACCAATGACGAAAGCTTTTTATCCGGGGTCCTTCGATCCGATCACCAACGGACATCTGGATGTGCTTATCCAGGCGCTGAGCGTTGCATCCAAGGTTATCGTTGCGATCGGCATACATCCGGGCAAGACGCCGCTCTTTTCCTTTGACGAGAAGGCAGATCTGATCCGCCGGTCGCTTGCGGAAGCGCTGCCTGAAAAGGTGGGCGATATCTCCGTCGTTGCCTTTGACAATCTCGTCGTCGACGCGGCGCGGTTTCACGGAGCGACACTGCTCATCCGCGGCCTGCGGGACGGCACAGATCTCGACTATGAAATGCAGATGGCCGGCATGAACCGGCAGATGGCGCCTGATATCCAGACCATCTTCCTGCCGGCTGGAACGGCCTCCCGGCCCATAACTGCCACATTGGTCCGGCAAATCGCGGCCATGGGAGGCGATGTCAGCGCCTTTGTGCCGGCTGCCGTCTTGAAAGCACTTCAATCCAAGCGCAAATCCTAGGCGACATTTTTCGCCGCAACGGAGCTAACATGAAACTCTTCTATCTCGCATTTGCAGGCGTGCTTTATCTTGCCTCGTTCGCCGGCGACGCATTCGCGCAGTCCGGCGATACGCTGACGATCCAGCTGAAGGACGGCCCTGTCGTGATCCAGCTTATGCCCGACGTCGCGCCGAAGCATGTTGCCCAGATCGAGGCGCTTGCCAAGAAGGGCGCGTATGACAATGTTGCCTTCCATCGCGTCATCGAAGGCTTCATGGCTCAGACCGGCGACGTGAAGTTTGGCAACATGGAAAAGGGCTTCGACGCAAGCCTCGCCGGCACCGGCGGGTCCGATATGCCTGACCTGCCGGCCGAATTCTCGAAGACGCCTTTCGTTCGCGGTACGGTCGGCATGGCCCGTTCGCAGGATCCGAACTCGGCAAACTCGCAGTTCTTCATCATGTTTGCTGACGGTTCTTTCCTCAACGGCCAATACACGGTCGTCGGCAAGGTCGTCTCCGGCATGGAGAATGTCGACAAGATCAAGCGTGGCGAAGGCCAGAACGGCGAAGTCAGCAACCCCGACCGGATGATCAAGGTCACCGTCGGCAAGAAGTAAGTTTCAAGACAAGTAGGAGAAGAAGAATGGCCGAGATCAAGGATCCCGAAAACACCATCATCCTGGAAACCACCAAGGGCAACGTTGTCATCCAGCTGCTGCCGGAAGTGGCGCCAGAACACGTCGCCCGCATCAAGGAGCTCGCTCGCGAGAAGGCCTATGACGGCGTTGTCTTCCATCGCGTCATCAACGACTTCATGGCGCAGACCGGCGACGTGAAGTTCGGCAAGAAGGGCGGCGAAAGCTTCAACCCCAGCCGCGCCGGCATGGGCGGTTCGGAAAAGCCCGACCTCAAGGCGGAATTCTCGGCTGTCAGCCATGTTCGCGGAACGTGCTCGATGGCCCGTTCGCAGAACCCGAACTCCGCAAACTCGCAGTTCTTCATCTGCTTCACGGACGCTCCGTGGCTGAACAAGCAGTACTCCGTCTGGGGCCAGGTCATCGAAGGCATGGACAACGTCGACAAGATCAAGAAGGGCGAGCCTGTTGTCGATCCGGACTCGATCGTCTCGATGCGGGTTGCTGCCGACGTCTGATTGTGATTTCTGCTGAAACCCGCCCTTGCGCGAAAGCGTGGGGCGGGTTTCGCTTTGCCCGGATTTGAGTGATGCGCGTAGACCTCTTTGATTTCGACCTGCCGGATGAACGGATTGCCCTGCGGCCTGCCGAGCCGCGCGACAGCGCGCGCCTGCTTGTCGTCGATCCGGCCGGCGACGTACAGCTATCCGACCATCGGGTCAGCGATCTGCCAGATTTCCTGAGGGCAGGGGATGCGCTCGTCTTCAACGACACCAAGGTGATCCCAGCGCAGCTCGAGGGCATCCGTCACCGCGAAGGCGCCGGCGGTCAGCAGGTTTCGGCGACGCTGCATATGCGCATCGGCGCCAGCCGTTGGAAGGCCTTTGCCAAGCCCGGCAAGCGCATCAAGATCCGCGATCGCATTTCCTTCGGCCATGACGGAAACAGCTGCCTGCTCGGCAAGCTTGAATGCACTGTCGAGGAAAAGGGCGAGGGCGGCGAAGTCACGCTTGCCTTCGATCTTTCCGGACCGATGCTCGACGAGGCCATCCATTCAGTCGGGCATATTCCGCTGCCACCCTACATCGCCGCCAAACGCGCCGAGGATGAGCGCGACCGCGCCGACTATCAGACGATCTATGCCCGCGAGGAGGGCGCCGTCGCCGCTCCGACCGCCGGGCTTCACTTCACGCCTGCGCTTTTCGAAGCCATCGACAAGGCGGGTGTTGAGCGGCATTTCGTGACGCTGCATGTCGGTGCCGGTACCTTCCTGCCCGTGAAGGCGGATGATACCGCCGATCACAAGATGCACCTGGAAAGCGGCTATGTCAGCGCCAAGACGGCGGCGAGCCTCAACGCCGTCAAGGCGAGGGGCGGGCGCATCGTCTGCGTCGGCACAACATCGCTGCGGCTGATCGAAAGTGCTGCGCAGGAGAACGGCGAGATCCGTGCCTGGGCGGGCGCCACGGGCATCTTCATCACGCCAGGCTACCGCTTCAAGGCGGTTGACATGCTGATGACGAACTTCCACTTGCCTCGCTCGACGCTATTCATGCTCGTTTCGGCCTTTGCGGGCTTCGAGACGATGCAAGCAGCCTACCAGCACGCGATTTCGACGGGCTACCGCTTCTATTCATATGGCGATTCCAGCCTTCTTTTCCGGAAAGACTAAATGACCGAGAACTTTCAGTTCACCCTCAAGAAGACCGACGCCGGTGCTCGCCTGGGCGAAGTCTCGATGCCGCGCGGTACAATCCGCACGCCGGCCTTCATGCCCGTCGGGACCGTCGGCACCGTCAAGGCGATGTATCTCGATCAGGTTCGCGAAACGGGCGCCGACATCATCCTCGGTAACACCTATCATCTCATGCTGCGCCCGACAGCCGAACGCGTTGCCCGCCTCGGCGGCCTGCACAAGCTGATCCGCTGGGAGCATCCGATCCTGACCGATTCCGGTGGGTTCCAGGTGATGTCCCTCTCGGGCCTGCGCAAGCTCGACGAGCAGGGCGTGACCTTCAAGTCGCACGTCGACGGCAGCCTGCATCACATGTCGCCGGAGCGCTCGATCGAGATCCAGGGACTGCTTGATTCAGACATTCAGATGCAGCTCGACGAATGCGTGGCGCTGCCGGCGGAACCGCACGAAATCGAGCGTGCAATGGAGCTGTCGCTACGCTGGGCCGAACGATGCAAGGTCGCCTTCGGCAATCAGCCGGGCAAGGCAATGTTCGGCATCGTGCAGGGTGGGGATGTACCCTCGCTGCGTATCCGGTCGGCGGCAGCGCTGACCGATCTCGATCTCAAGGGTTATGCGGTCGGCGGTCTTGCTGTCGGCGAACCGCAGGACGTCATGCTGAAGATGCTCGAAGAAACGCTGCCGGTCCTCCCCACGGAGAAGCCGCGCTACCTCATGGGCGTCGGCACGCCTGACGATATCCTGAAGTCGGTCGCGCGCGGCATCGACATGTTCGACTGCGTGATGCCGACCCGCTCCGGCCGGCACGGGCTTGCCTTCACCCGCCGAGGCAAGGTCAATATCCGCAACGCCCGTCATGCCGAGGACATGCGCCCGCTCGACGAACAGTCGAACTGCCCGGCCTCGCGCGACTACTCACGCGCCTATCTGCATCACCTCGTGCGCGCCAATGAGGCGCTCGGCGGCATGCTGCTCTCCTGGCATAATCTCGCCTATTATCAGGAACTGATGCAGGGCATCCGCAAGGCGATCGCAGAGGGACGCTTCGCCGATTTCATGGCCGAGACCATGGAGGAATGGGCGAGGGGCGATATCGATCCGGTCTGAGCAGCCTTACGCCGTGGCAAACTGGTCGTAGGCGCGCAGCGCGTCCGAGGCATACATCAGCGCCGGGCCACCGCCCATATAAACGCTCATCGCCATGACCTCGGCGACCTCCTCACGGGTCGCGCCGAGCTCCTTCAGCGCCTTGGCGTGAAAGCCGATGCAGCCGTCGCAGCGCTGGGTGACGCCGATCGCCAGCGCGATCAGTTCCTTCGTCTTCTTGTCGAGGGCCCCGTCGGCGCTCGCTCCCTTGGCCAATGCGTAGAATCCCTGCATCGCCTCCGGCGCCAATTTTCTGAGTTCGCCGGTATAAGTGGAGATGTCGCGGGTGATCTGCTTGTAATCCTTGCTCATCGCTTCGATCCATATTCTTGCGCTTTTTATTTCGTAAAAATGTGATATCAATAAACAATGAAATGTAAAGAGGTGCCGATGACGGACTTCATGATGGAGATGAAAGGCAATGCCGAGGGGGCCGCGGAGTTCCTGAGCGGGCTTGCGAGCCCACACAGGCTGCTGATCCTCTGCCTGCTCGCCGCCGGCGAAAAGAGCGTCGGTGCGCTGGTCGGGGAAACCGGCATCGGCCAGACCTCGATGTCCCAGCACCTCGCGAAACTGAAGAAGGAAGGTCTCGTCGATTTCCGGCGTGACCACCGCACGCTCTATTATTTTATCAGCGATCCGGCGGCGCTGGAGATCATGGAAGTTCTCTACAACCGCTTCTGCAGGAAGGATTAGATCATGAAGCAGGAAGTGAAGACGGTGGCGCCTCGCAACGCGAGGGAATGGATCGCCTCGGGCGAGGCGGTTCTAATCGACGTCCGCGAGCCTGAGGAGTTCCGCAGCGAGCATATTGCTTCGGCCCTTTCCCTGCCTCTGTCCGAGGTCGGAAACCTGACCCGGGTCCTTTCCGTCCCGGCCGGATGCAAGGTCGTATTCCAGTGCCTGAAGGGCGGCCGCGGTCAGCAGGCCTGCGAGCGATTGGCAGCCGAGGCGGGCAGCCGGTATCAGGTCTTTAATCTCGAGGGTGGCATCGCTGCCTGGAAGGCGGAAGGCCTACCGGTGGTTGGCGTCACTGCCCCGCGCCTGACGATCTTCCGTCAAGTGCAGATCGCCGTCGGGTTCCTCGTGCTGCTGTCGGTCCTTGCCGGCTTTTTCCTCACCCCGGCGGGCTTCGTCGTCGCCGGATTGTTCGGCGCGGCGCTTGCCTTCGCCGGCATATCCGGCTGGTGCGGCATGGCGATCCTGCTCAACCGCATGCCATGGAACCGGTCGGCGGCCTGATCTCTTGCTTTGCGCAATTCCAGACGGAAAATCGCGACGCGCTTTCCCGGCATTACTCTAGATGCCTTTGCTTTCCGTATTTGGTACGATCTGCACACCATTGATCTTGTAGCTTCCGTCAGACTGACGCGCCACCTGATAGACGGCTGTCCAATCCTTGCCGTCACGCCCTGATATCAGCACTTCGTGATAGATCATGGCGCCATTATCGATCGAGCGGCTGCGCCCGAAGGCATAGTTTCCCGGGTGGTAGACCGGCTCGTAGCTTTTCTTGACCATGGCGAAGAAGACGTTCTTGTCAGGATAGATCGCCTTGATCCCGGGCGCAGCAAAGGAATAGGCGGTATCAACATCCTCGTTCAGGAACGCTTTGATCTGCGCCTCGATCATCGTGCGCGTCGTGTCGATCGGATCTTCGGCGCGGGTGGTCGCAAGCAAAACAAAAGACGCGGCACACAGAATGAAAACTGCGAGAAAGGCGCGCATGGCAACGGCTCCGGCTGTCCTAGGGAATTGTAGGGCAGTCCACGCACAAAGAAAGGGCACAGATCAGTGGGCGCGTACGATGACGCCTGAGCTTGCGCAGCCGTCGTCGGCGCTCCTTGCTCATGTCGTTGGCGATACCGCTGTAATAGCCGCTATATTCCGGAAACTCGTGATCCTGGAACGTATTACGTTTAAGCTCGCGATAGATCGTCGAGCGATGACGGCCGAGCTGGCGGGCAATCTCCGAGACGGAAACCTTGCGTTCTCTCAGGTGAAAAAGACGTCTGCGATCAGGCAAGGTGAGCTGCGAATAGCAAAGGGACATGCATATATCTCCAAGGCGAAGCCATTGTTTTAATAAGCATGTCGCACTTGGAAATAGAATGTACCCGGCTACACCCATAAGTCGGATAAGATAGATTATGGAACATGAGACGTCATCGAGATCCTTAAACGAACTTCATCAAGACGCTCCGATTGGATTTATAAAGACCTTCTCTTTCAACTAGCTATGAACCTATGCCGATGCACAGTGAGAAAGTCACTCACCCTTTGCTGTGGCGAAAACGATGCTCGCATCGCTGACGATGGCGACATGCGAATAAGCCGCTTGACCGGCTGCCGCTACATCGCCACGCATGATCGCGGTCACGATGACGTCGTGCTCGTCATAGGATTTTGCCAAGCGACCAGGCAGCCGGAACTGCGCGCGACGGAATGGCGCCAATCGTGCGCGTGTCTGCGTCACCAGCTCGAAGATGTGATCATTGTGCGCGCCGCGATAAAGCAGCGAGTGAAACTCGGTATTGTGCGCGGCATATTCGTCCTTGGCGCCGGCATGGACGAGCCTTGCGGAACTGCGGTGCGAAAACTCGAGCGCCCGTCTTTCATCAATGGTCATTCGTTCGGCCGAAAGGCGCGCGCAAATGGCTTCCAATTCCGACATCGCCTCGAACATCGAATGAAGATAGGCTTCCGTGACATTGGCCACGATCGCACTGCGGTTCGGTTCTCGATCGACCAAGCCCATCGCGCCAAGCTCGCGCAACGCTTCGCGAACCGGCGTTCGTGACACATCGAAACGCGCTGCAAGCGAAATCTCATCGAGTTTCTCGCCCGGCGACAACGCTCCCGTGACGATCATATCAGCCATCGCGCGGACCATCTGCTCGACGGTCGTGCCTGCTCTTACCACTTGTCTGCGTTTGACCTGATTCACGTTCGCGCTGACTTCCCTAGATTGTATACAGATTCACCCAGTATTCTGAAAAGTCAAATAGTTTCGTCTTTTTAGTGGGTTATTCGTCCATTCTGACAAACACGAAAATGGCTTTAAATCCGAATGCGGCCATTCATGCCCAAACATAATTCTCGGATTATTTTTTAATCACTTAACGACAACAATCTGCATACAGTTTGCACAGCTCCATATCTACACCTATTTTTACGCAATAACAACAATAGTTTATAATCTGGCACGGTCATTGCATACACTTTCTTGCAACGTTTTCGAACCGGCCCTTGCCGCAAGGAGCATTCCGATGACCAGACTCCTTTCCATGAACCGCCGCCATTTCCTGCAGGCTTCCGCAGCCGGCGCACTCGCTTTGACGCCTGGCCTGCTGCCAAGCCGCGCCCTCGCCCAGAGCGCGCTGACGGTGGGTTTCATCTATGTCGGCCCCAAGGACGATTACGGCTACAACCAGGCGCATGCCGAAGGCGCGGCAGCGCTAAAGGCGCTGCCAGGCGTGACCATCGTAGAAGAAGAAAATGTCCCGGAAACGGTCGATGTCCAGAAGACGATGGAATCGATGATCAACCTCGACGGCGCGACGCTGATCTTCCCGACGTCGTTCGGCTATTTCAACCCGCATATGCTGGCGATGGCGGCAAAGTATCCGGACATTCAGTTCCGGCACTGCGGCGGGCTCTGGCAGGAAAGCAAGAACCCGGCGAACACCGGTTCGTATTTCGGCTACATCTTCCAGGGCCAATATCTGAACGGTGTCGTGGCCGGCTATACGTCGAAGAGCAAGAAGATCGGTTTCGTCGCCGCCAAGCCCATTCCGCAGGTGCTGCAGAACATCAATGCCTTCCTGCTCGGCGCGCGCGCGGTCGATCCGTCAATCACCTGCCAGGTCATCTTTACGGGCGAGTGGTCGCTGGCCGTCAAGGAAGCTGAAGCCACCAACGCACTGATAGACCAGGGCGCGGATGTGATTACCTGCCACGTGGACAGCCCGAAGGTTGTCGTCGAAACGGCTGCCGGACGCGGCGCTTTTGTCTGCGGCTACCATGCAAACCAGAGCCCGTTGGCACCTGAAAAATACCTGACCGGCGCGGAATGGGCGTGGGGTAACGTCTATACCGACTTCGTAAAGAAGCTGCAGGCCGGCGAAAAGCTCGGCAACTTCGTGCGCGGCGGCCTCAAAGACGGGTTCGTCAAGATGAGTCCACTGGGGCCTGCCGTGCCCGCGGAAGGACGGACGAAGTTCGACGCCACGCTAGCCGAAATGATGACCGGCAAGTTCTCCGTCTTCAAGGGGCCGATCAAGGACAACAAGGGCAACGTCGTCGTCGCGGCCGGCAAGAGCTATGCCGAAGATGCTATCGAGCTCGAGAGCATGGACTACCTGGTGGAAGGCGTCGTCGGATCCACGGCCTAAGCCAGAGGGAGAAGCGTCATGACAGTCGAGGCGAACACTGCCGCAATTTCCATCGCTTCCGAACGATCTTCCGTACTGAGACCCGTCCTCGAATGGCTGGCACGGCGAGCGGAACCTGTTGTCATTAGTTTCGGCGCGATCCTGATCGGGCTGGCGCTCTTCTCCATCTTCATCCTAGTGATCGGCAAACCGCCGGCCACCTTGTTCCAACTGATGTACACGGGCGGCTTTGGCAGCTGGTTCTCGATCCAGAACAGCCTTAGCCGGGCCGCCCCGCTTCTTCTGACAGCACTGTGTGTCGCCTTGCCGGCCCGTTTGGGGCTCGTCATCATCGGGGGCGAGGGCGCCGTAGTGTTGGGCGGCGTCGCCGCCGCTGCGATTGCGCTGCCGTTCATCGGGATGCTGCCTGCTCTCCTCGTCCTGCTGCTCATGGCTGCAGCGGCCATGGTCGTCGGAGGCATCTGGATTGGCCTTGCAGGCTTCCTCCGGCACTATCGCGGCGTCAACGAGACGATCTCCTCTCTGCTGCTCGCCTATATCGCCATTGCCCTGATGAACCAGTTCGTCGAAGGGCTGCTGCGCGATCCGGCGAGCCTGAACAAACCCTCGACATCTCCCCTACCCGCGGAGTACATGCTCGGCAAGATGCCCGGAATGGACGTGCATTGGGGGCTCGCCATCGGCGTCGTCGCCTGCATCGCTTCCTGGGTGCTGATCGAGGTGACGAGCTACGGCTTTGCCGCGCGTATCGCCGGCGGCAACGTTCGTGCCGCACAGATCCAGGGATTGCCTGTCGGCCGCCTGATCGTCGGTTTCACGGCGATCGCCGGCAGCTTCGCGGGCCTTGCCGGAATGATCGAAGTCGCTGCCGTCCAGGGTAGCGCCAATGCCTCGCTGGCGGCGGGCTATGGCTATACGGGCATCCTCGTCGCCTTCCTGGCGCGACACAATCCGCTAGCGATCATTCCGGTCGCCGTCCTGCTTGGCGGCATCGATGCGTCGGGTGGGCTGATTCAGCGCCGCATGGCATTGCCTGACGCGACTGTACTGGTGCTGCAGGGCACGCTCTTCGTCGTCATCCTCTTCTGCGAGACCTTCTACGGCCGCTTCAAGATCTTCAATCCCGACCTCTGGAAAAGGAGTGCATGATGGACGCGGGCGGCATCGGCATCTGGGGCGTCCCCCTCGCCATCTTCGCAGGCGCGATCCGCGTGTCGACACCTTTCATCTTCGTCAGCCTCGGCGAGACCATCACCGAACGCTCCGGCCGCATCAATCTCGGGCTGGAAGGCACGCTGGTCTTCGGCGCCATGACGGCCTACGCGATCGCCGTGCTCAGCGGCTCGCCCTGGCTTGGTGTACTTGCAGCCATGGGCACCGGTGCGGTCTTTGGCCTGGTGCACGGATGGATCTGCAAGTGGCCGAAGGTCAACGATATCGCGATCGGCATCGCCATGATGCAATTCGGCCTCGGGCTTGCCTTCTTTCTCGGCAAGCCCTTCATCCAGCCGGCAGCGCCACATCTGCCGTCGATCCAGCTAGGTGCCTGGTCCGATCTTCCGCAGGTTCAGGCGGCCTTGAACATCAATGCGCTTTTCATCCTGGGCGGCGTACTTGCGCTCTTTCTGTGGTGGGCGTTCAGAAATACCCGGATCGGCCTTGTGTTGCGCGTCGTCGGCGACAGTACCGACGCGGCACGTGCGATGGGGATCAACCCAGACCGCGTGCGCCTGCTGGCCACGGTCGTCGGCGGATCGCTTGCCGCCGTCGGGGGCGCCTATCTCTCGCTCTACTACCCGGGCTCATGGAACGAAGGCATCTCCTCCGGGCAGGGCCTGATGGCGGTGGCACTAGTGATCTTCGCACGCTGGAACCCGATCGGCTGCTTCCTGGCGGCGCTTCTCTTCGGCGGCGCGGGTGCGCTGGGCCCTGCCCTGCAGTCCGTCGGCGTCACCCAGGGCTACTATCTCTTCTACGCGGCTCCCTACGTGCTGACACTGGCTATTCTAATCGCGACTTCGTCGCCCACCCGCTCGCTTGCGGGAGCGCCCGGCGCGTTGTCGCTCGCGAAATAGATGATCTGCCATGGACGGTCCCGGCGGATTCGACGGGCTGGAAAAACATTCAAGCTTGCGGGGGAATAGGAGAAAACGATGGACGCGATGGTCGAAACCAAAGGACACTACATCAATGCCGATCCCTATCCCTGGCCCTACAACGGTGCACTGAGGCCCGACAACACGGCACTCATCATCATCGACATGCAAACCGATTTCTGCGGCAAGGGCGGCTATGTCGATCACATGGGCTATGACCTGTCGCTAGTGCGGGCGCCTATCGAGCCGATCAAGAACGTGCTCGCCGCCTTGCGCGCCAAGGGCTACCACATCATTCATACCCGCGAAGGGCATCGCCCCGATCTCGCGGATCTGCCCGCGAACAAGCGCTGGCGCTCACAGCGCATCAACGCCGGCATCGGCGACGCCGGCCCTTGCGGCCGCATCCTCATTCGTGGAGAACCAGGGTGGGACATTATCGACGAGCTGAAGCCGACCGAGGGCGAGACAATCATCGACAAGCCCGGCAAGGGCTCCTTCTGCGCTACGGATTTGGAACTGATCCTCAACCAGAAGCGGATCGAGAACATCATCCTGACCGGCATCACGACCGATGTCTGCGTTCACACGACGATGCGCGAGGCGAACGATCGCGGCTTCGAGTGCCTGCTGCTCGAGGACTGCTGCGGCGCCACCGACTACGGCAATCACCTCGCCGCCATTAAGATGGTGAAGATGCAGGGCGGTGTCTTCGGATCGGTGTCCAATTCGACAACCCTGATCGAGGCGCTTCCTTGATGCCGTCCTTGCGTGCCCTTCGTCGAAAAGGAGATCTGAAGTGAGCATTGTACGCGACACGCCTCTTCCCCAGTCCGGCAAGGCCGTCGGTATTCAGACACTCGACATTGCCATGCGGTTCGGCAGCTTCACCGCACTTGACCGTGTTTCAATCGACATTCCGGCCGGCACCTTCCACGCCCTCCTCGGCGAGAACGGTGCAGGCAAGTCGACTCTCGTCAAATGCATCATGGGCTTCTACCATCAGACTTCGGGTTCGCTCTCAGTCGATGGCCGCGAAGTGGTAATCGCCTCCCCCAGGGATGCGGCGACTTATGGGCTCGGCATGGTCTATCAGCACTTCACGCTGGTGCCGTCGCTGACAGGTGCGGAAAACCTCGTCATCAGCCGCGCCGCCGTGCCCGCCGTGATCAATTGGGCCAAGGAGCGCAAGGATCTCGCAGCCTTCATGGAGCGCATGCCGTTCAAGATCCCGCTCGATCGTCCGGTCAAGGAGCTCGCCGCCGGTGAAAAGCAAAAACTCGAAATCGTCAAACAGCTCTATCTCGGCCGCAGCTTTCTCGTGCTCGATGAGCCAACATCCGTACTGACGCCCGCCGAGGCAGACGAGATGCTCGGGCTCATGCGCGGCATGACCGAACGCGGCGAACTGACCGTGCTGATGATTTCGCACAAGTTCCATGAGGTCACCAAGTTCGCCGACGCCGTCTCTATCCTCCGACGCGGAAAGCTGGTCGGCGGCGGCAAGGTGGGCGAGATGTCGACCGCAGAGATGGCCTCCACGATGATCGGCGACGTCAAGCTCGCCGAACTCGACACGCGCGTGCCGGTATCGAAAATGGCGAAGCCTGTTCTCAAGGTGGAAAAGGTCAAGGCTCCTGATCGCTCCGGCCTGAAGACCATCGAGATCGAGAACTTGACGGTTCGCTCCGGCGAAATCGTCGGCATCGCTGGCATATCGGGCAACGGGCAGAAGGAACTGACCGAGATTCTTGCCGGCCAACGACCGACCGAGGCAGGTAGCGTGCTGGTAAACGGTAACGCCTACGGAGCGACCCGGCTGGAAACGCGCAGGAACAGTGTGCGCTTCATTCCGGAGGAACCCCTGCAGAATGCCTGCGCACCACGCATGACGGTAAGCGAGAATCTCGCCTTCCGTACATTCGATCTGAAGCAGGACGGTAAGGACGCAATCTGGCTCAACAAGGCCAAAATGAAGAAGCGGGCGACTGACCTGATCGCCGACTTCAAGGTCAAGACCGCCTCGTCTGCATCACCGATCGCTGCGCTGTCCGGCGGCAATGTGCAACGTGCCGTGCTTGCGCGTGAACTGACGGGCGAGGTCGATCTTCTGATCGTATCCAATCCCTGCTTTGGCCTTGACTTCTCGGCGGTGGCGGAAATCCGCGCGCGCATCATGAGGGCGCGCAACTCCGGTGCGGCGGTGCTGCTGCTGTCTGAAGATCTGGACGAATTGCTGGAGATGTCTGACCGGATCATGGTCATCTCGGGAGGCAAGTTCGTCTACGAAACCCCGGCGCTGGCGGCTGATATCTCGGTCATTGGTGCGCATATGGCAGGACATCACTGATGGCTGACATCAAGGCGCAACCTTTTGCCTTTCCGACGAAGTCCGACCAACTGGCACTGATCGTCATCGACATGCAGCGCGACTTCGCCGAGCCCGGCGGCTTCGGCGCGAGCCTCGGCAACGATGTCAGCCGCATCACCAATATCGTTCCCGATGTCAAACGGCTGATTCAAGGATTTCGTGATGCCGGCCTGCCTGTCATTCACACCATGGAATGCCACAAGCCGGATCTTTCCGATCTCTCGCCTGCCAAGCGCAACCGCGGCAAGCCAACCCTCAGGATCGGCGATGATGGACCAATGGGTCGGATCTTGATTGCCGGCGAGGCTGGTACGGCGATCCTGCCTGAGCTTGCCCCTATCGACGGCGAGATCGTGATCGAAAAACCGGGCAAGGGTGCCTTCTACGCCACCGAACTCGGGGACGTCTTAAAAGCGAGGGGCATCAGCCAGCTCGTCTTTGCCGGCGTCACCACCGAGGTCTGCGTTCAGACGACCATGCGCGAAGCCAATGATCGCGGATACGAGTGCCTCCTCGCCGAAGAAGCGACCGAGAGCTATTTTCCCGAATTCAAGGAAGCCGCCATCGCCATGATCCGCGCCCAGGGCGCGATCGTCGGCTGGACTGCACATGTGGACGACATATTGGAGGTAGTCGGCCATGCCTGAGACGACACGTGAACTCCTTACCCTAGGCGGTTGGAAAAACTTGACTTTCTCTCCATTTCTTGAAGACGTCACTATCCATTGGATCCGCCCTTTCGAAAACGATCAACCGGGCGTCGCCCTTTTGAAATACGAGGCTGGCGCGTCTGTGCCACGGCATCGCCATGAGGGGCTCGAGACCATCCTGGTCCTGGAAGGCACCCAATCCGATGAGGCCGGCGACTATGGGCGCGGCAGTTACATCGTCAATGCGGCCGGGACAGAACACTCCGTGTGGAGTGACACCGGCTGCGTCGTGCTGATCCAATGGGATCGGCCCGTGAAGATTCTGGACGAGGAAATAGCATGACCGGCGCACCGGCTTTCGATATCGCATCGCTGCACGCATTCTACGCTGGGGGCGGAACTGCCCACACGATCATCGACAGGGTGTTCGCACGGCTGGCCGAGGTCAACGATCCGGGCATCTTTCTTCACCTCGCAGATCGTGAGGCCCTGCTTGCCGAGGCGGATGCGCTGGGTGCGTTTGACGCCGAGGCCAAGCCGCTTTGGGGTATCCCCCTCGCCGTCAAGGACAACATCGATGTTGCCGGCATGCCGACGACTGCCGCCTGCCCGGACTATTCTTATCTACCGACAGTTGATGCAACCGTCGTTCGCTTGTTGAAGGAAGCCGGTGCGCTCGTCATCGGCAAGACCAATCTCGATCAGTTCGCGACGGGACTGGTGGGTGTCCGATCGCCCTATCCGATCCCTCGCAACGCTATCGACGCCAACCTCGTTCCAGGCGGCTCCAGCTCCGGCTCTGCTGTCGCCACCGCGCAGGGCATCGTCAGCTTCGCACTGGGAACGGATACCGCCGGCTCCGGCCGCGTCCCGGCGGGGCTCAACAACATCGTCGGACTCAAGCCGAGTGTCGGCGCCCTTTCGACAATGGGTGTCATACCTGCCTGCCGCACGCTCGACTGCGTGTCCATCTTTGCCCTGACCGTCGATGATGCCTGGCGTGTCTTTGGCACCGTCGCCCGTTACGATGTGGCGGATGCTTATTCGAAGGACATCCCTGCCGCCGGCTATGGCTTGCTTCCGCCGGTCCTGACCATCGGAACTCCCGCAAAGGCCGACCGCCAATTCTTTGGCGACGCCGCCATGGAAGCTTCGTACGAAAACGCGCTCGAGCTGCTGGCAACGCTCGGCCATCGCCTCGTCGAGGTGCCGTTCGAGGATTTCTACAAGGTCGCCAATCTTCTCTACGAAGGTGCCTGGGTGGCTGAACGCTATGTTGCCGTGAAGGCCTTCTTCGATGCCAACGAAACGAGCTTCCATCCGGTCACGCGCAAGATCTATGGCGCCGCTAGAACACTCAGCGCTGCCGATGCCTTCAACGGTCTCTACGCCCTTCAGGCTTTGAAGAAGACCGTGCAACCGATCATCGACTCTGTCGATCTTCTCTGCGTTCCGACAGCGCCAAGCCACTACACGCTGGCCGACTTCGCCGCCGAGCCGATCCGCGAGAACTCACGGCTTGGGACCTACACCAATTTCGTCAATCTACTCGATATGTGCGGGATCGCCGTGCCGACGGGCAAACGTACCGACGGCCTGCCGGCAAGCGTAACGCTGCTGGCGCTGTCGGGCCGGGATAGTTTGACGGCGGCTCTTGCACGAGAGATCCACCAGGCCGCCGGTGTGAGCCTGGGCGCCACAGGCTGGCCCCTGCCCGCCGCGCCGCCGAAACCGACGACAAATGCCCAGAGCGAGATGATCGATCTTGTTGTCGTCGGTGCGCATCTATCCGGCATGCAGCTGAATGTCCAACTGCGTGACCTCGACGCTGTGTTTTCGCGGGCGGCGCAGACATCGGATGCCTACCGGCTCTATGCGCTTGCCGGCCAGGTGCCCGCAAAGCCCGGGATGATCCGTGTCGAGCCCGGCAAAGGTGGCCGCATCGATGTGGAAGTCTGGCGATTGACGCCTGCTGCCTTTGGGCAATTCGTGGCTGCGATACCCTCGCCTCTCGGAATCGGTTCGATCACTTTGTCTGACGGAGCCGTGGTGAAAGGCTTTCTTGTGGAGCCAGCAGCGATCACCGCGGCGACCGATATCACCGACTATGGCGGTTGGCGCAACTATGTGGCTGCGCAGGCCGAGCAGAGGGCGCGAAGCGCGGGCTGATCTGCGCGCAAACCTCAGGCGCCTGATGGCTCGTCAGGCGGTTTCCAGCTCCGCCAACTCGATATCGAAGCTCATTTGATCATAGGCCGGTACGACATGGTCCGGCGTCTCGGCCATAACAGTATCGTAGTCCAGCGGGGTATGCATATGGGTCAGGATAGCCCGCTTCGGCTTCAGACGGTCGATCCAATCCAGAGATTGTTCCAGCGACAGGTGGCTGGGATGATACCGGTATTGCAGCGCGTCGATGATCAGGACATCGAGATCCTGAAGTTTTGTTACAGTTTCCGGAGGGAAGTCACTGATATCGCTGCAATAAGCGACACCACCAATGCGGAATCCGAGGGACGTTATATCACCATGCTGCTGTGTATGTGGGTGGAATGAAATCGTGCCTCCGGCGCCGGCAATCCGCAGTGGCACATCAATGCTTTCAATGACCTTGGTTTCGACGATCGGCGGATAGTTGCTGCCGGGCGGCGTCTCCATGCAATAGCCGAATCCTTGGCGAATGCGATCCATCGTCTCCTTGGTGGCATGGATAGGGACGCGTTGTTGCGATCCATAGAAATAGCCGCGCAGGTCGTCGAGACCATGAATGTGGTCTGCATGCGGATGCGTATAGAGAACCGCGTCAATGTGCGTGACGCGAGCCGCGATCATCTGCTCGCGAAAGTCCGGTCCGGTGTCGACAACGACCGTCGTAGCGCCACCGTTGTCATCAAATTGCTGCACCATGAAGGCAGCACGCGTACGCCGGTTCCTCGGATTGGTCGGATCGCATGCGCCCCAATCGCCGGTGATGCGTGGAACGCCGGGCGACGACGAACAGCCGAGAATGGTGAAACGCCGTCTGTAGCCCACGCTGTCAGATCCTCGGCATCTTTGAGAAAATGCGAAATGCGTTTTCCGTCGTGATCCGTGCCATCTCGGCATAGCTGAGGCCGAGCGTCTCGGCCAGAACCTCGGCTGTGTTCACGACATAGGACGGCTCATTGCGCTTGCCCCGCCATCGCTTCGGCGCGAGGTAGGGCGCATCCGTCTCGACAAGCAGGCGATCGTGCGGGACCGTCTTGGCGATGTCGCGAAGCTCCTCCGACTTCGGGAAGGTCAGGATGCCGGAAAAGGAGACGTAGCCGCCGAGTTCAACGCCGACGCTTGCGAGTTCGGCGCCCGACGAGAAGCAATGAAGGATGAAGGGGAACGCCCCCCTGCCCGTTTCCTCGGTCAGGATCGCCGCCATGTCTTCGTCGGCGCTACGGCTATGGATCACGAGCGGCAGCTGTGTCTCACGCGACGCATCGATATGGCGCCGCAATCCGGTCTGCTGGTCTTCCGGCTTCTGCGTGTCGTAGAAGTAGTCGAGACCGGCCTCGCCGATCGCGACGATCTTCTCGTGGGCATTGGCCAGCCGCACGAGATCGTCCGTCTGGATGTCGAGCTCATCGCCGGCATTGTTCGGATGGGTGCCGACGGAACAGAAGACGGATGGATATTTCTCGGTGATCGCGAGCAGCCCGTCGAGCTTGCGCACGCGCGTCGAGATCGTCACCATCTGCTTGACGCCCGCGTCGTGCGCGCGCTTGACGATCTCGTCGCGCTCCTCCTCGAAGTCGGCAAAATCCAGATGGCAATGCGTATCGATCAGCATGACATCCTCACGCTTCCGGCGCGACGTAGCGCGGGAAGACCGGCTTCGGCGCTTCGAGCGGCGTGCCGGAAACCAGACGACCGGCCTCGCCCAGCGCTGCGAAGTCGCGCTTTTCAGCGGGAGCAGCCACGAGATCGAGCAGCTTGCCGGCCGATTCCGGCATAAAGGGCTGCAGCAGGATGGCGATCTGGCGCACGACCTCGGCCGTGACATAAAGCACAGTGCCCATGCGCGCCGGATCGGTCTTCTTCAGCGCCCACGGTTCTTGGCCTGCGAAATAGCGATCGGTCTCGGAAACGACCGCTATGATCGCGGCCACCGCACGATGAATGAGTTGCTTGCCCATGTCGTCACGCGTCGACGCGAGCAGCGCGTCGGCCTGCGCCAGCATGGCTTTGTCCTCGTCCGTCAGCGAACCACATTCCGGAATCTTGCCGTCGCAGTTCTTGACAATCATCGACAACGAACGGCTGGCAAGGTTGCCGATCCCGTTGGCTAGGTCGGAATTGATGCGAGTGCCGATCGCCTCTTCGCTGTAGCTGCCGTCCTGGCCGAAGGAAACCTCGCGCAGGAAGAAGTAGCGCACCTGATCAAGGCCGAAATGGTTCACGAGATTGACCGGATCGACGACGTTGCCGAGCGATTTCGACATCTTCTCGCCTTTGTTGAGCAAGAAGCCATGCGCGAAGACGCGCTTCGGCAGCGGCAGCTTCGCGGACATCAGGAATGCCGGCCAATAGACCGCATGGAAACGAATGATGTCCTTGCCGATGATGTGCACATCCGCCGGCCAGTACTTGGCTCGAGGGCCACTCCGATCTTCGATATAGCCGGTCGCGGTAATGTAGTTCGTCAGCGCGTCGACCCAGACATACATCACATGGGCAGGATCGTTCGGTACCTTGATGCCCCAGTCGAACGTCGTGCGCGAGACCGAGAGATCCTTGAGCCCTGACTTGACGAACGAGATCACCTCGTTACGACGCTCGGCCGGCCCGATGAAATCCGGATTGGCTTCGTAGTGCGCCAGCAGCTTGTCCTGGTATTCAGAGAGCTTGAAGAAGTAGCTCGCCTCTTCCACCCATTCGACAGGCGTGCCTTGCGGACCGTAGCGCACGCCATCGGCGCGCAGCTCGGTCTCGTTTTCCTGATAGTAGGCCTCGTCGCGCACCGAGTACCAGCCGGCATAGGAATCCTTGTAGATGTCGCCATTGTCGGCCATCAGATTCCAGATGTTCTGGGATGTCTGGTGGTGACGCTCCTGCGTCGTGCGAATGAAATCGTTATTCGATGCGTTGAGAAGTTTCGCCATCGACTCGAATTCGCCGGAGTTGCGATCGGCAAGCTCCTGCGCCGAGATGCCTTCGGCGCGCGCCGTCTGCTGCATCTTCTGGCCATGCTCGTCGGTGCCGGTCAGAAAAAAGACATCCTTGCCGTCGAGGCGCTGGTAGCGCGCCATGGCATCCGTCGCGATCAGCTCGTAGGCATGGCCGATATGCGGCTTGCCGTTCGGGTAGGAAATCGCGGTGGTAATGTAGAAGGGTGTCTTGTCTGTCATGGCGGCCATTCTTGTCCGGCTTACTCTATAAAATTTGTCAGCCGCTCTTAGCGCATGTCATGGCGAAGCGAAACACCAAGTTTTGAAAGCATCGGCGATTTGGCGATCGCGGGCGTGCTGCACTTGACTCGATTTTAGGCGCATTCTACC
Organism: Rhizobium sp. CF122; assembly: GCF_000282035.1. Taxonomy (GTDB): domain Bacteria; phylum Pseudomonadota; class Alphaproteobacteria; order Rhizobiales; family Rhizobiaceae; genus Rhizobium. The sequence continues at coordinate 50,372 of NZ_AKKA01000068.1, read as the reverse complement.
CAAAGAAAACTCAAAGGCGGGGCATCAGCGACGTGACATCTCCAGCACTCGGCAGCATCATTTCACGCGCAGGCTCGAGGTCGGCTGTTTGACCGTCCTTTCCAGTTTCGATCCCCTCTATTCCCTCTCGGGGCTTCTCGTCGGCGCTCTTGTCGGCATTACAGGCGTCGGCGGCGGATCACTGATGACGCCCTTGCTGGTGCTTGTCTTCGGCATTCATCCAGCCACAGCCGTCGGAACTGATCTGCTCTACGCCGCTGTTACCAAGACGGCCGGAACGGCAGTGCACGGCATGCACGGCAGAGTGAACTGGCGCGTTGTCGGCTGTCTTGCCGCCGGTAGCGTTCCGGCCGCCCTGCTGATGCTCTGGCTCATGGCAGGTGTCGACCGCAAGAGCGTCGACGTCGCCCACACGATCACGACAGCCCTTGGCTGGCTGCTTGTCCTGACCGCATTCATGCTGGTCTTTCGCAAGCAGGCGCTAGCACTTGCGCTTCGCTCCATTGGAGAGCGCTCTCCGCCCAAGCCGATCACGATCGCCATCTGGACGACCGTGCTTGGCCTGGTGCTCGGGATCCTCGTGACCCTGACGTCGGTGGGCGCAGGAGCGCTCGGCGTGACCGTGCTGCTAGTGCTTTACCCGCGCCTTGATGTTCGCGAGATCGTCGGCTCCGACATCGTCCACGCCGTTCCGCTGACGCTGATCGGTGGTATGGGCTACTGGATGATCGGCGAGATCGACTGGGGAATGCTCTTTGCACTTCTGGTGGGCTCTATCCCCGGGATCATCGCCGGCAGCCTGATCGCACCGAAGCTCCATGAACGGACAATCCGCATCGTGCTGGCGCTAACGCTTGCCGTCGTCGCGTGGAAGCTGCTCGCGACCTGATCAAGGACCAGGTTGTTTGATGTCTCCGAGGATGCTGAGGATCGTTTGCTTGCGATCCAGATTGTAGGCATCCGAAACCGTCAGCCGCTCGCCGATGTCGGAATGTAGGCGGGCCAGCCGCTCGGCGACCGCAACCTGCCCTGCAATCGCTGCGGCCCGTGCCTTGCGCATCAGATCTTCGCCGACATGGCTGGTGAAGAATTCAAAGATCGTGTCACTGTCCTTGCCGGAAAGCGCATCCGCTAGCCGGTGCATCGCGCGCCGGGCTGATGGTCCCTGCGCTTGCAGAACCTCGTTGTAGGCGGCGATGATCTCGCCGCCGCCATAGTTCACCAGCTTCAGCGCCTCTCCGACGCTGCCGTTCGCGGCCGCAAGAAGGTCGCGATCGGCAGCCTCGATACCGAGATGTGCGAGCGCCGCGCCGAGGGTGCTGTCTTCAAGCGGCGCAAGCTTCAGCGGCAGGCAGCGCGAGCGAATTGTTGGCAGCAGTTTCCCCGGCGCATGCGAGATCAGCAGGAACAACGCACGCTTCGGCGGCTCCTCGAGAATTTTCAGGATCGCATTCGCGGCATTGCGGTTCATGTCATCGGCAGGATCGATGATGACGATGCGCCAATTGCCGGTGCCCGACGTCTGTGAGAAGAAGCGCCCTGCCCGTCTGACCTCATCGACCGTGATGGCAGATTTGACCTTGCCTGTTTTCTCATCAACGGGCCGTGCCAGGTGAAGCAGGTTATGCGACGCGCCAGAGGCAATCTGGCGACTGACAGACGAGGCCGGATCGGGATCGCTCAGCAGCTCCGGCGCACTGGCAGGATCAGGATGAGTCAACACATGATTTGCAAACCGGAACGCCAGCGTTGCCTTGCCGATGCCCGGTGGCCCCTCGATTAGAATCGCATGGTGGCCTTTGCCCGACTGGTATGACTGCGCGAGGAATGCCTCGGCGTCTTCGTGACCAAATAGCTTCATGTTCTCGGCTGGCCAAATGGCGCCGTCGAGCAATCCCGGCCGTTCATCACTCATGCGCTGCCTCCGCTACCTTCGCCGCAGCCGGATGCGACAGACGCTGCCAGACGATCTCGACAATCTCCGCAGCGATGGCCTCTTCGGTCTGCATCGCATCAATGACGTGGCAACGGCCCGGCTCCCGACCAGCTATGTCTAGAAAGGCTTCCCGGCGCTTCTCGTGGGTTTCCAGCTCTTCCTTCTCGAAGCGATCGGGGCTCACATCGCCGGCCGCACCTCGCCTCCGGGCACGCTCCAGACCAGCCCACGCCGGCAGATCGAGGATCAGCGTGCAATCCGGGACGATGCCGTTGACGGCCACGCGCTGCAGCGCCTCGATGAATTCCGATTCCAGATTTCCGGTCACGCCCTGATAGACGCGGGATGAATCCATGAAACGATCGCAAAGGACCACCTTTCCGCTCATTAGAGCCGGTCGGATGACTTCCTCAACGTGATCATTGCGCGCTGCGGCAAAAAGGATTGCCTCCATTCGTGTTCCGAAGGCTTCGGCAGCACCCGACAGAAGCACATGACGCACGGCTTCCGCGCCTGGCGAGCCACCCGGCTCTCGTGTCAACAGCACGTCGTAGCCGCGACCACGAAGAGCCTCGGCGAGGCGACGGATCTGCGTCGACTTTCCCGCGCCCTCCCCGCCTTCAAACGTTACGAACAATCCAGTACCGGATGGCAATGACTACTTCCTGCATTACGGCGCTCGCCCGCACCACTGCCGTACATCTAGCGGAAGGCAGCGAAAAGTGAAACCGCCCCGACGACAACTCTCACCCTGAACGGCGAATATGGCGATCACATGGGTTCGGGCTTGTCCCACAGCCAGGAGAACAACAACGTTTCGCCGAGCTCCATCAGAGCATCGACGGCGCGGCTGCTCAAAGAGCCGACCGCCACGGTCTCCCTCGTATAGAGCGGCACCTCACGCAACAGCCGGCCAGCCGCAAAGATGCGCAGCGTCCCTATTTCATGACCGGCCGCCACCGGAGCCATCAACGGCCAACGATAGACAATGCGCGCCGACAGCCGCTCAGGATTGCTGATCGGTATGTAGACACTCACAGGCGTCTTTGCGACGAGGTCGACGCTGCGCGAGGTTCCACCATATACGCTGGCCTGGCCGATCACTTCGGCATCGGCAAAAATCTGGCGGCTTTCGAACGCAGTCAACCCCCATTCGAGCACTCTTTTGGCCTCTTCAGTGCGCTCCTTATCGGAGGCGATCCCGCCCAGTGCCATGAACAGCCGCCTGCCGTCGCGCTCTGCCGAAGCAACGATCGAATACCCTTCTCCCTCGGCAAACCCGATGGCGAGACCGTCAACGCCCATGCTGAGACCGAGCAGCGGGTTGCGGTTACGCTGGAAGATCCTGTTCCATTCGAAATCGGGCTGAGAAAAATACGAGTAGAGGTTCGGGTAGGACTTTTGCAGTTCTGCGGCCAGCGTCACCATGTCTAACGCGGTCGTCTTGCTCTTGCCGTCCGGAAGCCCGGTCGAGTTCCCGAAGATAGACCGTTCCATTCCGAGCGTTCTGGCACGCCGCGTCATGGCCTCCGCAAAGGCCGGCTCGCCACCGCTCATCCCTTCTGCAAGAATGATGCAGCTGTCATTGGCGCCCTGAATGGCAACGCCCTTGATGAGATCCTCGACGCGGACACTCGATTTGAGTGCGGCAAACATCGTTGCCGTGCGCGATGGCGCGCCGCCGGTTCGCCAGGCATATTCCGAAACGGAATATTGCGTATCGAGGGTGATCTGGTTCTTTGCGAGCGCATCGAAGACGAGGTCCACCGTCATCAGCTTCGCAAGTGAGGCCGGCGAGAAGGTCTGATTCTCGTTCTTGGCAAGAAGCACCGTGCCGGTCGATCCCTCGATCATGTAGGCTTGCGCCGCCTTGGTCACAAAGGAAGCGTTGGTGTCACTGCTTGCGGCAACGGCGCCCGTTGCAAAAGGCAGAAGACAGAGACAGAGGCGAACGAGACGCTTCAACACCGAAAACCCCACAGCTCGGGCGACCTTGAAGATGCTAGCGGCGGACCGAGAACGACGCAATGGCCGCCTTTACTCGGCGCGCGCTGCTCCCGCCTTCTGCCGTTTGAAGGATGCCAGGATGGCGTCCTGCGTGAGCCCATCGTTGCGAACCATCACCGCATCGAAAGCGAGCTCGTCCGTGACGGTCTTTACGCCCTCTTCCTGATACCCCATTGCCAGAGAACCCTGCGGCCCTCCAAAGGGACGCTCATAAGGGAAAGGACCAAATTCCGGCAGAACGACCATCTGCCCGGCCGTAGGCTCTGCCAGCGGTGCGCTGCCACCAACGGACGGTGACGGCATTGGCGTCGGAACGGGCGCGGCATTGTAGCTGGCGCTGGGGGTCGAGCCGGCATAGGACGTCGCCGAGACCGGCACCGGGACGTTCTCCGGCTCAGGCGTGAAGCCGCCAAAGCTCTGGAGCTGGTCAGCGGTTATGCGCTTGCTGTTGGAGGCCACCATGACGCCGCTTGCGATCAGGCCGCCACCCGGGTTAATGCCCGGCATGCGACTGCCCTTCGGCACATAGGAGGCCATCAGATAGGGCATGTCGTGACCATCCATGCGGGCACGGCCGACATACTGAACGCGGACTTTTCCGGTGCCGCTATGCTGCAGATCAAGCATATCCGCCGTCTTGTTGGACAAGTCGATGATGCGCCCTTCGTGATAGGGACCGCGATCGTTAACACGCACGATGATGGACGAACCGTTTTCCGTATTCGTCACACGTGCATAGCTCGGCAGAGGAAACGTCGGATGCGCCGCGGAAAGATGCATCTGGTCGTAGACTTCGCCGTTTGCCGTCAAGCGACCATGAAAGGCTGAGCCGTACCAGGATGCGATGCCGACCTTGTTGTACGAGAAATCTTCCTTCGGGTAGTACCACTTACCCTTCACCACGTATGCGTCCCCAACCATATAGCGACCGCCGCCCTTCGGGATATTGTTGCCGGACGCAACCCGTGGACTGGCCTTGACGCCGTACTCCTTCTCCGAGAAATATTCCTTGCCGTGGGAGCGCTTCGTCGGCGTCGGCGCGGTGCCACAAGCCGTAACCGTTGCGCAGATGAGCGACAGCCCAACCCATCGCATTCCCGTTGCGAATGACGCCGCCCCGTAGTCTCGTTTCATATGCCCCACGCCGCTCAAGACCGTTATGGTTAAGAAATCTGCCCCGATCTGGGCCAGACACCCCTAATCCCACCAACCTAACGAGACTTTAATCATGTGGCTTTCGTGGCAAATTTGCGAAGCATTTCGCCAAGATAGCGACAATTCTAATTAATATGGTTAACAGATAGCTAATTTAAGGCTCTAGGCAACGCGCTCGGCGCCCAGCCCAGCAGGCGGTTCGGCAAGAGAGCTTCCTTGCCGTCGTAGTCCGCTATTCCTGTGCTTCAGCGCTTCATTGAACGGCCGGAACGTACGAGCCTCCACAACGTCCTCTTCCTGGCGCGTGCTGAAATCGGGCAACTTTGCGAACTCACGCGTTCCCCGCCGATATCCTCCAATGGTTTGGAGAAGTGGATCTGAGGTCGTCGACGGCGAAACCCCTACCGACGTCGTCATTCGAGATGCAAACCCGCCTGCCATGGCATACTCGTTGATCGTGTTCATGAAGCCGATCTTGTGGCCTTTGGTGGCGCCATTTGCTTCCATATCGATGGTGACGCATCCCAGAAGGCTTGCATTGCCCGCGGTGTGGTATCCATCGTATCGGGGCTACCCTGGAAACTGCTATTCCAACTACGACATGGCTGCTGATGGCAGTCGCTGCGGCAACCGAAGCGCGATGTCCCGTCCAGGAGGGTATTGAAGTAGGCGCCGAGCCGCAGTGATTGACTCCAGCAACTTATATGACAGGCTGGTGCAATTCGGACGCCGACTAGGAGCCTGTTGCCATGACGAACGAACGATTTAGCGAATGTCTGCTCCATATCCGATGGACCCCGATCAATATCGCGTCGGCGCTGCAGTGCGAGCTGTCATGGATCGAAGCGCTAGAAGCCGGGAACGAGGAAGTTCCGGCCGAACTTGCTGCGTGGTTGGAGACGCTGGCGAAGGCACACGAAGCTTTGCCAGCGCCAGAGGCTTACCGGGGCAAGAGTTCAAAGCATTAAGCGAAGTTTAGTAGAGGGAAACGAGGGGCTATGTTTTTCTCAAAAGCAGCAAGAGCCACAGCTGGTGGCGACTTTGTCGCGGTGAGCATCCTTCGCAAACCTGCCTTACGGCCTCAGGCATTTGCAAATGACAGTCGAGCCGCGTACTGAACATGAAGGGTCTTTCACAGGTCTCCACTGCGATAGTTCTCTAGAGAAGGTGGATTTCACGAAGTCCTGAATTTCATCCTGAATAGGACTGACGTCGCGTGGGATGCTGAAGCAACTCCCCGTTTGACCAGATGTGAAGCCCAGATAGTCAAACGTGGTCCAGCCTCCTGCCTTTTGAAGAAGGGTGTCTCCCTTAAACCCCGGCGAATGGACGGCGGTTTCAATCTTCCTCAACCTGGCAGGATCCTCGTTGCAAAACCAAATTGGATTGTCCTCCTGCCAACCCTCCACCGTGCAATTGGCCCCAGCGTATACGCTCGTAATGGTATTTCCCCACGCATCGGCCTCATTCACATCAAGTATTTTAAGAAGATACGGCCAAGTGGCCTCCAAGCCAGTATCGAAAACTCGCACCATCTTGAGCGTCCCGTTGCGAAACTCTCCCTTCAGGTCAATTCCATCGGCGGCCAACTCGTCAACGATGGAGAGGAAGTCTGGGTAGGGAAGCCCGTTAACTGAAAGGAGGCTTATGTTCTCTTTCACCCCACGGATATGTTCGAACTTTTTACTCCTTAGCGCCTTTATGATCCGAACCGTAGATTCAGCACCGCGTCTTTTCACTCCCCCGACGGCGACAGCATAAGCACTCGAGGAACGACCGGCGAAATAGTCCCATCCCTCTTGGTCCGCGCCGTTCTCCATCAGCAGGTCAATCAGACGATCATCAGCCTGCGCCAGCAGAGCTTCCTTCACAAAGCTCCGCTTGAATCGCCCATCGGCAAATCCATTTCCGTCGACATTCCCGCGGCGTAAAATAGTGCGAGCGCTAAGAAAATCGTTCTCCCCTATGGCCGCTATCAAGGCGCGACCATCATCGGTAACGGGATCTGCGATTGCCGCCTTTGGCAATCCACAATTAAGGAAGAACGACACTAGTGTCATTGCGATGAAATGCGGCCATCGTCGCGTGATACGTCGAGGAGCGACAATCATGTGCTTACCTTGAACCCGCCTCTATGAGGCGTACTTTCCGCCGTCGCCCGCTCGGCTATAGATTGCTTCTGGGGAAACTGCCACGGGATTGATCGGGGTTCTGGAATGTGCGGACGAATCTACATCAAGGCTACGCTCGAGGAAATGCTACAGAACTTCGCGTTCTCGGCACGGGGCGATGTGGAAGCCCTAAGCAACCAGTTCCCGCGATATAACGGCGCCCCTTCCCTTTACTACCCCATCATCATCCGGGACATGGTGCGGGAACCCGACATCATGGGGCCAGTCTTTGTATCTGCCCGTTGGGGCCTACAGCCATCCTGGATGAAGCCCGGAGGGCGTCCACCGCCAATCAATGCTCGTCGCGAAGGCATCGCGACCAACGGCCTGTTCAAGTCCGCGTACCGATCGCGCCGCTGCTTGGTGCCGATCAATGGCTACTTCGAATGGAAGGACATTTATGGGACTGGCAAGAACAAGCAGCCGTATGCGATTGCCATGGCTGATGACAGCGCGTTCGCGCTCGCGGGCATCTGGGATACGTGGCGAGATCCTGCCACCGGCGCCGACATTCGCAATTTCGCGGTGGTGACGTGTCCACCGAACGAGATGATGGCAGACATCCACGACCGCATGCCGGTTGTCCTGCATCGCGACAACTACGAGCGCTGGCTATCGCTAGAGCTCGACCCGGACGACCTGATGAAACCCTACCCGGCCGAACAAATGAAGATGTGGCCCATTGACCGAAAAGTCGGATCGCCGAAAAACGATACGGCGGACGTTATCGAGAGGATCGATCCTGATCCCGAACCGACGATGATGTGAAAACGGCCTTCCACGTCACACTCCAAAGGCTCGAAGGGGCCTTTTGTATCGGTCGTCCTATACCTCCGTATGATTCCGCCAGAACGGCTGTGAGTTACCATTCACCCATAGTCCGCGCCTTTGGTTGGTGCAGATCGTTTTCATTGGAGAATGCCATGTCCACGTTCAGAAAAGCCGCAGCGATGGGATTGATCGCGTCAGCCCTGGCGGTCGCGTCGATCGTCGCCACCACTCCTGCCATGGCCCACGGCCACGGCGGAGGTCATGGAGGAGGTGGTCACGGCGGCGCCTTTGGTAGCGACAACTTCAGAAACGACTACGGGAATTTCGCCGAGCACAACGATGGTTTTGCTGAAAGTGCAAATCATACCTTTGGCGGATTTCGCCACCGAGGATTTCGCCGTTTCCACGACAATGGGTGGGATGATTGCTATCCGGGTTGGAGGCACGAGCGCCACGTCGATACCTTCCAGAGGGCATGCGACTGATCGGCCACTATGAAGCGATATCTCGCACGCACAAATGCTTGGTGGGGCTTTTTTATGCTCATGGTTGAGATCGGTATCGGACCTCTTACTGAAGCTCTGATCCTGCTCAATCTCGACGACAATTCCGCGCCGATCGCTATAGGCGTAGTCGGCGGGGTTGGCCTTAAACAGACGTCGGGCGATCGGATTCCAGGCGTTGAATAGAAGGCGCTGACTTGCCGCACGCGCAATGCCTGACGTCCAGGCAGGGTCCGTAGTGCGGATCAGAACAAGTTCGCGATCGATCGGGAAGATACCCACGAGTGGACCAGACTGCTGGCAAAGACCGACCTGCCCCGCATCCGCTTCCATGACGTCCGCACTCACACGCGATGCAATTGCTTGCTGCCGGCGTGCATCCGAAGATCGCAAGCGAGCGCCTCGGTCACTCGACGATCGGCATCACCCTCGACCTCTATTCGCATGTTATGGCGGGGATGCAGGCAAATGCTGCTGAGCAAGTTGACGCGGCCATCAAAGCTGTTAAAAAGCCAGCCGTCGAGTGATTGGGTAACAAATCGGTAGCAAAGCCGGTTTTCAGGCAAAAGGCGAAGAGCTAAAAGCTAATCTAATCAATCGGATGGAAGAGTGTCCGAGTGGTTTAAGGAACCGGTCTTGAAAACCGGCGTGCGGGAAACCGTACCGTGGGTTCGAATCCCACCTCTTCCGCCAAAAATCATTGATTTCATTGCATTTTATTGAGTTATCTGGTTGGAAATATCGGATTTTCATAACGCATTTTTAGGCTCGACTGGAACTTTCCGTTACGCCGTCTGTTTTTACTATGCAGCGCTTCCAACACGCTGTGGGACCATGCATCGCCCAAGTGCAAGTCCGCAATCGGCCCGGCGCCAGCCCCCAGCTCGCCGGGCTTTGCTCGTCTCGTCGCGGAACCTTTCAACGGCACAAAAGTTCACTTAACAGCGGCACCTCTCCTGTAGTGTCGTACGGCTTGCAGCTTTCATGCTGCCAGGCCGTGGTGCCGGAGCCCGGCCAGACCAACGCCGGGCTCTTTTTCTCCAAAGACGAAAAAAGTCCGCCTCAGAGAGACGGACTAATTTCAATGACTATTCGATGTTGCCTGTCGCCACCCATTACTTCTGCGACGGGGATAGACTGCATCATGGAAGTTAAGGAGTTACTAATTTACGCGAGGTCCTGCGGGTGTTAGCTGCAGCCACCGGACACGGATCAGGCCAAGAGCAGCCCGCCGGCATTCGCGCCGACGCCACCTAAAACGCCAGCCTAACGACACCTCTGGCCGAGTAAGCTATTGGTCTAGGATTTCGACACCTACGTATAATTTCGCACGGCGCGCGCTGCTGATAGGTTAGCTTATCGCCTCAACACCCTCCCACTGAGGCGATCTATCGGCTTCGGTGTCCTCCCTCCCATCGCGGTCGGCGGATATCGAATCCGCGTTGACCGCCTCGATTTTAGCCGGGGCGGTCTTTTTTGGGTTCCGATGCCCGCCCGTGACAACATAAGAAATAGCCGCCACCCGATCGAGAGCAACGGCCGCGTTGAGGGGTGAAGCGCTCTGGAGCGTTTGCTAGAGTCGCAATTGTTGCGACTCTTTTCCCTAACCTGCGAGCGCTACCGGCTAGAAGTCAAAATACAAGGTGGCTCCCGACCGCCGCTGATAGGGGTAATAGTCGCGATAACCGTACCGTGGATAGCCGTAGTACCGAGGACGGTAGCACGAGCCGTAATACCGGCAGTCGCGGTAAGCGTACCGCCGGTTCTTCCAGTGGCCATTCGCATACCCATTGCCATGGCCGCGGTGTTTGACCTGCTCGACGTCGGCGGTGTGTATGTGTATTGCGTTCGGCACGACGATCGGCGTGGCGTTTAGCGGCAGGGCGAACGACGCAGCCAAGACTACGGCTGCGAGTGCGGGAAAAAGCTTCTTCATCATCGGCGCATCCTTTCAGGCTGTTCTGGATTAATAAGCATTAACCTCCGATGAACGGCTGCGCGCCGTGGACACCCAAAAAGACACCGGCCGGCGCGCTGCTTGTGTAGGCGCAGGTGGTGACCGCGCCGGCCATAGGTGAATGTGAATAAAAGAGGCACGCCATCATGGCGGCCGGCGCGAACGGCGCGCCTAGAAAGAGTGACGAGCGACAGCGTCTAAGCCGGCGACCCCAAAATAGATGTCTGCAGCAGTGGACTTCCCATTGGAAGTCGAAAGAGATGCCTTCGCCTCCTTAAGAGTTTCTGCGAGTTCGAAGTACTCAAGGAGATTTACGCGTTTCATCGCGACCTTCCGCAAATAGTGTTTCACTAGAGAATACGTGCTTTGATTGTATAGGACACCAGCGATCTTGGATTAAGCGCGTTAATCACAGCTGACCGCAGCTGCCCCTCGATGCGAGAGCAGCGCCGATGAACACCGCCTTTGCCCTTTGCCACAGGATCATGTAGACGCTGCGACCGGGCGCGACTGCCATTAACTTTAGAATGGGGTCGGGTGGCAGATTGACGTCACGCCGCTGTCACGAGATCACGTGACCGCCCCTTGTTTAGCCCCAGCTTGACCGCCCTCACCGCAGAATAGTCCTAACTTGGTCAGTAGGCACACGAGAGCGCGTTAGTCGGTCTGAAGCCATCCGCACAAGCCGGGTTCACGGAAGTCCTTGGCTGATATCGAAAATCAGGCGGATTTGGATTTCGCGGCGCCGTCGTACACGCTGAAGTAATCGCGGCGAGACCGATCAGCATTCCGGCTGCTACAAATGCCTGAAATCTGCTCATGTGGTTCTCCCCATTTACTTTGCGTCCTAGACGCGAAAATGCCGCGCTATCAAGCAGATGCGAGGGCAATCACGAACACTTGACCGCCCCCGCTCGACTCACCTAGCCTTTGACCGCGGCGACCAATCCGCATGCGTTCCGCCACCACCGGACAGTCACAGCTTTCGGCGATCCTGCCGGCAGCACTTGCTATGTCATTTGTGGTGACCTCTTGTACGATCCCAAAATTCAAAAATCAGCCCAGTACTATGCGCGGTTCACGAGCCCGCTAGACCCTGACAAGGGGTGGCAGTCCGAAGACATCCAACTGGCCTTCAGGGCTGGCATGAAAGAGCAGCCGATCCGTCGGCTCTTACCCATGAAGGAAGTTGCGGCACTAATGGCGGTCTCGACCGCCACAATCCGCGACTTAGTGCGGCATGGTGAATTGGCTCACGTCAAAGTCGACCGCGGAACTGAACGTAGCCGCCTCGTATTCGCGCCGGAAGAGATCGAAAACTTCATTAAGCGGCATACGAAGCGGGATTTCCCTATCTCAAGCCCCACGTTGCGATACGGGACGCGCAAGCGGCAAATCAGCTTGCGATTGAGCGAGCGTCCGCTGACAGCGGTGGCTTCCTGGCTCGCTATGAGGAGCGTCGCGCAGCAGCCAAAGAGAAGAAAACCAAATGAGCGACCAACTCCTCGGCAATCTACGAACGCCCGATCAGATCGCAGAGCGCATCACGGCATCAACCGGCATCAACCTAACGGGCCGCACAGTTTGGGAGAAAGCAAGGCGCCTCGGCATTGCGAAGAAGATCGGCCGCTCAATGCTCATCTCGATCGACGACATCCCGCTTCTTCTGAAGCAGGAGACGAAAGAGGATAGGCGTGAGCGTGTGTATCACGCAGCTGCCACCATCAGCACCGAAAAGGCCCTCGCCCTTCTCATTCGTAAAGCGAGGAAGAAGAAATGACGCCCCTCTCGTTCGACCACCCCCTCTTCGGCCGCAGAGAACGGTAGAATGAAAAGAATATACACGAGGGAAGAACTTCGCGAATTGGTGTGGGCAACGCCGATGCAGAAGCTGGCCGCGGAGTTCGGCCTCTCTGACAAGGGGTTGGCCAAGACTTGCGCCAGACACCTCGTGCCCGTCCCACCCCGCGGGTACTGGGCCAGGATCGAAGCTGGTCAAAGTGTCAACAAGACACCTCTGAGGGAAGTCGAGAACAAAGATCTGCACACGGTCCACATCGGGGCGACCAAGGAGCGCCTTCTGAGCGACACGGTATTGACCGCCGTGACTGCTTCGAGGTCCGAAGCGAAAGCAGGAAGGGCTGAACGACGGAAGACTGCTGCAGACGGCGCCACCGTGACACTCGAAGAGCCCGGCGACCGGCCTCAGAGGTCTATTGCCTCCATTGTGAGGTAGTTGCGCAAGGCAAAAGCTGATGCGGATGGATTAGTCACCGCACTCGGCGTTACCGTTCACGAGCGGAGCCGCGATCGAACAATACTTATCCTCCACAACCTGGCCAGGTCCTGCGAAGCACGGAGAGAAGGTCTCTCGATCAACGAAAGGGGAAGGCTGGTTTTCAAATCTGGTGGTGGGTCAGAGACGATAGCACTTTCTGAAGAAAGGCGGCGAGAGAAGCACATTCCAACAGCAGTGGAGAAAGCTGAACACGAAAGGATCGTTGCAAAACGGCGGAAGGAACGGGCAAGAGAGATTTGGTCCTTTGGACGCACCGAGCCATGGCCAGAGTTTGATGTCATATACACTGGCAAACTCACGCTTGCTTGTAGCGGCTCGGCCGACGGGCTTCGGAAGTCCTGGAGTGACGGCAAGACACAAGCCGTGGAAAATATGCTTGATGCCTTCATTGATGGGATCAAGCTGATCATATCTGCCGAGGTAGAGCGCGACCGGCTTTACGCGGAGAAGCAGCGTCGCCGGCAGGTTATGCGGCACAGACGCCAGCTTGCTGAGCAAAGGGTAAAGCGCGAGGAGAAGCGGCTCGCTTATCTGGATTGGATCGCAAAGACCCGTCGCGAAGTCGACGATCTTAGAGCCACTATCGACGCTGTTCCTCGTGAGGTAGATCTTCCGCCAGACTACCAGCGAATGATCGCATGGGCGGAGTGTCGCTTAGCAAACCTGGAAGCGCAGACTACTGTTGAACAGATACAGGATACCCTGGTGGAGCGCGGACTGTATGCCGATCCGGATCCTCTTTATGATCCAGAAGGTGACCCGCCACCCGAGGTGAATTACTGGGATTACTGACGTTCCATAAGCAGCGCTTGACGCTTCGCCAAGATGAGCTACACTCAACCCATCGTGTTTCTGACGGCTGACCACGGATGTACTGGCAGTTGTTGTTGAGACAGATTAAAAAGGTCGGCGCCGAGGGAGGTGTCGGCCTTTTTCTTTGCCTTTGGTCACTCCAATTGGTTGCGGTAGTGGAAAAGCACGCGCAACTTTGAATTATTCCTTCCAAGCCACGACACGTCATGCATATTTCGTGGTCGGGTTAAGAGTCTTTCTAAGGGGCATTCATGAAAATTCGTTACGTTGTGCTGGCAAGTTTGCTGGCAGCTACTTCCTGCGCCAAACGTCCGGATGCGATCGTACCGGTCGATATTCCCATGGCGGCCTATACCGGCTCGCCGTGCCCGGTGCTTGCTGCCGAACTGGTCAAAGAGCAGGAAAACCTAGCTGCGGTTTCGAAGGCGCAAAATGACGCAGCAACAGGTGATGCTGTGGGCGTCTTCCTAATTGGTGTCCCGACTTCAAGCACTTTTGGCGGCGACAAAGAAGGCCAAGTTGCCGTCGCGAAGGGCAAAGTGCAGGCCATTCAGAACGCGATGCGCAGCAAGAATTGCGCGAGTTCTTGACCAGCGGACAGCACACATTTTTATTCAGTGTCCAAACTCAAAAACTCGCCCGGTAGAGCAAGAGAGGAGCGCGAGACAGGGCTCGACGCGGTCAGGCATTGGATCGAAAGGAAGTCGCGGCTGGGAAGGATCTCGCGGCTTTCGGCGCGAGAACGGAGCGGCTTATCGTCGGCAAGGAGGGGCTTTGAACGCGGAGATTTTGCCATCCCTCAAGTGAGCCACAGATTTTCGCAATGGCGGCAGTCTTGACGCCGCCACCGACCAAGGCCATTTGTCACACAGCTTCGGGGCGGAAGCGAAAACTCAATCCTCGACATCATGCGGCTGTCGGCAACCTCTTCAAGGAGAGGCGCTATGCGCATGGCCTACTACCCGTCTGACTTCATCGGTCACGACCTTCGCTATTCATGCCAAAGGTGCGGGCGCAGTGGATCACAGTCCGCGGCGGATGCTCTTGCTTGATACGGCAACCCGCCAATGCCGGATCTTCTCAACGGTAAGCGCGTAGGTCACTCCACGTATCATTCCGGCTGCTGATGGGCGATCCAGAAAGATGAACGCCTCGGCAGAAAGAGAAATATTACCATGACCAGTTGATCCTGCCGCGATCGGTCGACCGGCTTTTCAGGGCAAGTGAGGCGATCACAAGCGCCATCCGCCTGCTGGTCTGCGTCACCTGTCAATCGACCTTGACAAGCGCGTCCATGTCGAGACGCTATCGGGCTCGCAACGTAGTAGAAAAACGAGGATAGGATGAGGTTCAGCAGACCGGCAGTCGCAGTCGTGGTTGGCGTCGCAGCCTGTGTGTTTGGCGCGTGCCTTGCGGCATTGCCTGCACTCGCACAGGAAGTCGAGCCGCCCGCTCCATGGGTTAAGCTTACCGGTTCGCATGCCGGAGCGGTCGGAACATGCTCTAACGTTGATGCGACCGACAACGAAGCTTGTTACATGGTCCGGTGCGACGCCAAGAACGGTCTCATTTTCGAGATTGGCGATGCCACTGTTGGCGAGATGGGCGTGCGATCGGCGCGCTTCGAGATTGGGAGGTACAAAGAGACGATCCGCCTCGACGGGAACAGTCCCGATCGGCGAACGATTGTTCTCTTAAAGCATCCGAAGCTGCTTGCCGCCCTTACATCTGGCGCTGATTTCGCGACCATGTACGCCGTCAAGGCCGATGTGGAATACAGCACCGGCTTTGAACTCACGGGGGCGCGAGACCAGATATCTCGACTGGCAAAGGGCTGCCCAACCAAGCCGTGACGACGGGCAAGGGTCCTGACCGACCATGACGCCCGATTGCCCAAAGCTGCGTTTTGCGGTCGCGCATCCGATGATGCCGCAGGACTGTAATTGGCATTGCGATCGCTTCGAGAAACACGACGCTCTTCGCCCGGACCCTGGCCGTAGAAACCGCATCTGAGATCGGCTGGTCCGGTTCTGCCGCGGTCGTTGCTGCCCAAGCGTCCCGTGTTCGGCGTGATCACTGACTGTCGATTTATGTTGTCGCGCTGCCCAAAGATGCAGCTCTCAACGGCTTAGCAAGGGAGCTTGGTTGCGAACGCGGGCCGGACGCGCAGTTCAACGACAAATGCCGATTGCACTACCACCAGACCGCCGAAGAAACGCTTGGAATAGCTCAGCCGGCGTCGAAGTCCGAGAGTATGCGAACTCTGGGTGAGCTTGCGCAATATGAGGCGATGTTCGCCCTGTGCCCGCAGTGCAAGCGCCGGAAGCCGATCGATCGGTGGGCGATACAGCGGAAGTTTGGGAAGGGATTGACGCTGAGGCAACTCGCTGGCCTCATGCGATGCAAATGCGGCCACAAGGGCGCACAATTGATGGTGGCGACTTTGTCGCGAGACTGACTTGGTAATAGCAGACGAGGACTCTGAGATGATGAAATTGCGTTTGAGAAGGATCTTCATTCTAGGTTTGCTGGCGCTGCCGGTATCAGAAGCAGCTCGGGCGGACACGCTTCCGCTTTCGAAGATTAATCGCAAAATTGAGAGTCACATTCAGACCAGCAACACCAAGAAGAATGTTCAATGTCTCGCTTTCATACTGAAGGACTTTCAGGAGCGAAAAATCCCCAAGTCGAGGATTCTCGTCACCTTCGACGATCCGAACATCGACGGCATTGGCATCGGACTGGACGAGACGGACGAGAATTACACTTGCGAAGCTGGCGAACTCCGATCCTGGGAAGAGAATGAGTACCAGGTTGCGAAGAGATTTTAGCAGGACATTCCGGATGTCCGCCTGCCCGTTCGCCCAACCCTGATAGAGCGCTTCGCTGATCCCATAGAAATTCTCGTAGGTGTCAACGAACTCGCGCATGACGACCCTTATCTCCCAACCGAAACTGAACTTATTCCACGCTTCCGCCAGAGCATCTCGAGAAACATTGCGTTTGGTGATTGAGGTCCGCAGCGCCTTATCAGCGACCTGGGTCATTCGCGATCGAATTCCCCATCGTCGTGTCGCGATAGCCGGCCGCAATAAGCGCCCCGGCGAGATAGCGTAGCAAATTGCGGGTGGGCGCGTGGCTGCGCCCTTGGAGGACCGGAAGTCCGTCATGGATGGCTCCAGATTGTTGGAAGGAGTTGCAGTTCCGCACTCGACTCGCTGCTTGAGCGGTGTTTCAAGTAGCGAAGCCTAAAGTTGGGAGTTGGCGATGTACTACGAATGGGACGAAGCGAAAGCGAGACGACAGTATCTGGTCAAGTTCGCCTCGGTCTGGCTGGCAGCGATTGCGCTGGCATTTCTTCCTGTGTGGTGGCTGGTACAGGAAACCACGTTCTAGTCCGTCAAGGCGCGGGCCGAAATACCACCATTGGCGAACATGCGATCGATGGTCGGTTGTGCTTCTATGAGCGCGGCCCCAAAATGCGGCCAACTTGCTGTGACAGTGCCCCGAGGTCCGCGTACACCCCTGCGGGCCTCGCCTATCCCGATCCTCACCGAATGGCTAAGCTCACCTGTTCGAACGAAGGCATCTTGCTTTTTGCCTTGATCGGCTACTCTGAAATGGCTCGCAGTTCCTCTGTGAGCAGGGTCAACACATAAGGCCAGTGGAACCCCTGCCCGGTCTTGTGTGCCTCTGTCTACGGCCAGGCCGCGACACTAGCCGCGGCCTCGGTTTTTCAGAAAGGCTTTGGCATCGAGCTTGGTGCGACTTGGTCGCGGTTGAGATCTCTCACGTAATCTCTCAACGGCCACAGATAAGTGTTCGACCTAAAGTAGACTTCGGACGTTCACCTGGTTAGTAGGGCGCCTAGAGGTGAAGATATGCGCGATTCTGAAAATCAACACGAAAGCGACGAAGTGCCGGCACGCGCACCGCTGCCCGAGAGCCAGAAGTTCTTCGACCCTTGGGAGGAAGAATTTCGCAAAAGCTACACCAAGGACGACAAGACCTTCGAATTTTGATCCGCGAGTGCGCTGCGACCGAGAGCGGCGCGAGCTGGAAGACTTTCCGGAACATGTTTTGAAGCCTTAGAGGTTTGCGGCAGCCGTGAAGAATGCGTTGATCTGCTCTTCAGTGAAGCCCATGGCAGCAAAGCCTGCCGCCATCATGGGCTCAGTCCGGACAAAGGTGCCGCTGTATTCGTACGCGATCTGGACCGCCTTCGACTGTGTGTTGATCCAAGCATCGACCTTATCGAGGAGGCCCGCCGCGAGAAGCTGGAGCTTGAACTGCCTGGCTGACACGCTCATAACCGGGGGCGGCGGTGGGTTCAGAAAGGCAATCACTTCCTCGTTGTTGTCCGGAAGCTCTTCCTCTGCGTATACAGGCTGCAGATTGGCATAGGCGCCCAGCACATCGCCAGCGTCCTTGAACAGAACGTTCGCGGTCGCTCGGTCCTGACCGATCGAATACATCTCGGCGCGCTTAACACCGTACCAGCCGCCTATGTATAGGCCGGTAGCAGCCATCCATGGTGATTTCGCGTGCCCTTGCCTGTCTCCACCCAGGCAGAGCGAACGACCGTTGCCTCAGTCATGACCTCATCTTGCAGGCATCGCTCGCAAAGCCGTTGCTGCGCCAATTGCACGGCACGTGCAGTTTTCCACGCCTTGAGGCGATACCATTTGCGGTAGGCTTTAGCTTCGCTGGACCTTTGGTCCGAAACAGAATACGCCATGACTTGCCCATGCAATTAGGAGACCACAGTGTCAAACCACAAGCAGAGGCGCGGCAAAGCAGATCGTGGCGGGCTATCAGCGCGGGAACCCTACGAGGTCGCTCTGTTTGCAAAGAAGCACGGTATCGCAACCGCGGACGCAAAGCGGATTATCAATACGCACGGCTCGGATCGGGATTCTTGCGACAAAGCAGCCAACCGGCTCAAATAGCAAGCGCGGCACGGAGGTTACCGGTTTATCCGTCCGGATCTCGACCTGCCGCACGATCGCCCGTCGCTGGAGGAGGCAGCGCCAGGTGACGGGAACTACAATTTTGGAGTGATTGTTTTATTTCACTGCGAGCTAATTTGCGGTAGCGTCCTCGTGGGAGGACAAACTATGCAACACATCGATTCGACCGCAGCCGAACCTATCGCCGCAACGAAGGTTTGGTGCATCGCGGACTTCTGCTCGCTGCACCGTCTGGATCGCAATGAGGAAGCCAAGCTCACCGCACTGTTCGGTCAGTTCGCCACAACCGGCGAACTCGCCAACAACGTGACGCGTCGAACTAGGGCTAGGTAGAGTTACACCCGGCTCATCGCTGCCGAGCGTCCGTCGCAACCAATCTGTGCGTCCGGAAAGGTGGGGGGCATTGGCCCCTTCACCTTTGTAGGTGTATGAACTGCGAGAAACTTCCTCGCCTAATCTTCGGCAGCGTATTTCGCCAATTCCATCGCCTCAATGAAGTTATCGTTTGCTGTCACGGTAGCCACGCGCCTCTCCAAGCTCAGCTAGGCTCCTGGCGCTCTGCCACCCAGCAGTGCCTGCACACCTACGGACTTAGGCATTGCCTCGATTTGGTGCCGTGCTACCCAATCGAGGTTGGGGTGTCATACCGGCTTGACGGGAACCTCGCCGCTTTCGCCTGGAAGACTGTCCGCGAGCAGCATTACCAAAGCACCGCGTTCCGGCCCAAATGGTCGCCGATCCAAAAAATCAGATACGGCCATTACCGTTTCATGTCCGCCCGACGACGGATTGCCGCGGTGAAGGACGACCTCCGAATTGGATATGTCATCCGTGCCTAAGAACCACCGATCGCCGTTTGTGCTCGAAGCAAATTCTCTAAGATTTTCCAAGTTGACGCTCCTTCTTTGAAGAAGGAACTAGGGTCCTACAGCCGGATTGCGACAAAATACTTCGCGGCATTCTGTTTTTGGGTAGGTTCATTTGGGCCACCACCACCCGACCAAGCCCAATCTTGCTGAAGACGCATTTCTTCCATCGTGCGGCTTACCCCTTAGGGGCCGCGGTGGACCGTCGCTCTGCGCACTGTACATCCAGCAAATCAGTGAGCGTATATTACTATACGGTTATGGCTTAGCAAGCGAATCAGCTCAATCTCAACAACTGATCCATCGTTTGCATAACCAAAGCGCGGGATGAAGGCGCCTTAAGGCTGCAGGCGCCAGGCCGCCGGCCAACTCCGAATACTGGGCGTTCCGGATCTTGCGGCTGGCTCTCGACGCAGCCTTTTTGACCTCCCTGACGCATACACCAAGCCTTATCCAGCAAGAACTTCTGGTCTTCTTCCCAGACCATGTAGCGGAGTCGATCAATCACCTCTTGCGGAAAGCTGAATGGCTCGGGAGCATCGCCATAGATCCGGCTGTACTTCAGAAGTTTCCCGACACCTTCGACGGCCTCGACCGGGACGAACCGCTGTGTTGGCAGGTTGACGAAAACATACCCGGTGAAGATCGGAAAGCGCCGCTCAATCAGCTTCTTGTTCCGGTGATGCTTAACGACAATACGGTAAGTCGGCATGAAGGATTCGAAGCCGGCATTGGCAAGGTTGCGCTCGATGAGGCTCAGCCTCGGATCTCTGTCGTCACTGGCCAGCGCTGATTGGGAGCGCTACGCACCTGGCGCGGCCTTGATCGCAAACCATAGCTCGGTCGCCGGGTTCCAGTGGCCGCTCTCGCCTTCGCCGTGGCGAGCCGCCCGAAACCGCAGTTCCTCGGTGCACGTCTCTCTCGCCAGCTGATCTTCGTTGTACGGATTGAAGGCTCGATTGAGGGTCTGCATGTTCAAATCTTGATATCCTTCAGCTTGTCGACGATTGAATTGAGGTGGCCACTCAGCGACCGGTTCCCCATTTCTTCTCTTTCATTGCGGGCTGCGGATACCCATCTATCTGGAGGCGGAACGCTGCCCGATGCCGTTGAGAACGGAACACCCCGCGATTGGAGCGTAGCCATGTTGGTACACCGATGGAAAAAGCCCCTTGTGCTCGGAGATAGCCGCATCCGAATCGTTGTCGGCTCCCCCGAGGAGGCCCTGACCTGGCTCATCCATGAGCCAAACCAGAGCACGGCCAAATGGCAACGAGCATGGCAAGCTTGCCGAGCGGTCATCGAGGGTCGGATGAGGGCTGAAGACGCCAAGGCCGCCGTTCAGCTCGCGGCAGCGCGCTAAGTCATTCGTACTGGTGCTTTGCATGGTCAAATCCGTACATCCTTCAGTTTGTCCATGATGGAGTTCCGTCGGTTCTTGCCGGCGACGCGGGCTTGCTCGCGTTGAGCCTTCGTAGGCTGGAGACCGATCGCCACCTGCTTGACGGTGAAACCCTTTCGGCGAAGGGTTTCACCTCAATGAGGCAGGCCTCCTTGTCCAAGTTTGCGAGGTGCTGATCCTTTCGGCCGTTCTCGATGCGATCGATCCGCCAGTTCCTGAAAAGCTGCTTTGGCAGCTGGTAGTACTCGTAGGCGACGATGACAGGTGTGGGCCGGAAGCCTTTGGCCGCCGATTTGATGCGCTCTGCATTCACCTTGCCGAGCAGCTTTTCAATCATTCGCTGCTGAACGTCTTCGGGCAGTTCTTCAACGATCGACATCAACGCGTACTATCCTGCACCTCACGCAGCCCCTTATATGACGCGTGCCGAAGCTTCCGGTCGTGCGTCCACGCTCGATACTCGATCTCGCAATGATGGTCGGCGGCACCCACACCAGCTTCTTTCGTCGCCCCTCGTACTTGACCGGCGGCCTCGCTGGCCTCATGCGGTGCAAATGCGGACATAAGGGTGCGCGATTGATGTTGAGGCATCTGTCGCGAGACTAGCTGTAGCTGGCTATGAGCAAGCTAGGTAAACAGCCGGATATCACCCCTTGCACGCGCGCCTCAAATATTAGATTTTAATCACATTGCCGTTGGTCGATTAAGGAGGAAAAAATGCCGACGCCGGATGTCCTTTGGAACACCCCTGTAAATGTTCGACTTCAGAATGGCACTGAAAAGTCTTTCGAGAGTATTCACGACACCCTGGACTTCCTCGAAAACGAATGGCCCAAAGCCCACGGTGCTTATCACGATGCAGCCGTAGTCAGCTGTCGGAATGCCCTTAGGCGACAGACCCCTCCAGCAGTAAGCAAAGAGCTCTTCCTCGCGGCATGCCTAGAGGCGGGCCTTGCGATTCGAGGCGGTAACAGGCGGCCGAACGGCCAACATTTTTCGCCAACCGTTCATCGACATTTCTGAATGTGACGAAGCTGGAACAAAAGACCGGCAATCGCATTTAGCCGCCAGAGGCATTCGCCTCGACCCTTCCTATGTCCCAGCTCTGGCCCCGCTGTTCTGGTGGGTCTCTAGGGATGGCAAGAGAGATGTTCTTCATGGAGGATGTTGTGATGTCTCGCAAACAATTCAGTCGCCACGATGCGCCGCTGGATTCTGACGACCTACGGAAATGCCACGTAGTTCTAGATGCCATTTGCGAAGAGTTCGGAATAGAGCCTGGCTCCGAGGAGGCGGATCGCGTTGCTGCAATCACCATCGAGCTTTATCAGCAGGACGTGCGCGACGTTGGCCACCTGAAGCATATCGTCGATGCCGCACGCGGCCTCGATCTCAACCGCGATGGAACCAAGGCACAGCGTTCGGCGTTTTAGGCTTCGCTCACGTCCTACGATGTGACACTCAGGAGCCCTGACCTTGCCCCGCCGACCAAGCGGGGCTTTCTTTGCGGCGCGAACTCCCACTTTTGCGAGCGGATGATTTCCGGCTGGGCTGCTGTCCGGATGTCCGCCTATCTCTTCGGCTGTGTCTCACGCCTCGGGTCCTTAATACGTCATTAGCGTTGTTTCTGAACATCGGACCTAAGTCCGAGATTGATCGGACTTCGGCTCGGGCGCCTTCAGGACCTTTGTCCGACTGTTCAAGCCGTCCCTGTCCTGCATAATTCGTGCTGTCCCAACCCCATCGGACACCGGAATGCTCCGGGCGCGCCCCTCGCGTGCCACACCCCTCGGAGCCTTCCGGAACCCGGGTTGCGCCGTTCGCCGCGCGCTATGTGGGGGTCTTTTCGCTTGGACCTAAGTCCATTCAATCGTGCGACCTTCGGGTGATGCCAGATCACACAGCGCCCCGTATGCTTCCGGCATCCTCATTCCCAAGGATACGATGCAGCCCGGATATGGCGGACGGACCCTCCGCAGTATCCGGGAACTGCCCGTTGAGGCTCGCACTTTTGCGAGTGGATATCCGTGATCTGGCCTGCTGTCTTGCTGTCATCCCGCAAGTCACAAAGGAGAGACAGTTATGAACGACGCCAAACCCGCTTTCCTCGCTTTCCGGTACTCTGATGGTACTTGGACGGTTATGATTGTCGGCGAGGAAGGAATCTCTGAGGTTCAAGAAATGACAGCCGCCAAGCTGATCGAGATAATCGAGGCTCTGGAGACCATGAACGAAGCGCAAGAGAAGGACTGGTGGGATGTCTTCCACTAAAATGGGCGGCAGGTTGGTGCCGCTTCTACTCAATCCGCTACCGTCCCCAAATAGCCATCACAACTCGCCGGATGACGTCCGCGAACATGACACCGGGCGCCTATTGCCCAGCGCTACTTCGGCGCGCTCCCCGACATGAAAAATATCTTGATCGCCCCAACCGCGCTGGTGAAGGCGATGGCGCCGACCAAGTGAAGCCGCCAAGGCCGGAGCTAGCGACCAAACACCGCAATGAAAATTCGTCGTATGACGTCGGCAAAGGTGACCCCTAATGCCATGCTACCGACACCTATAACGCCAAGCGCGCCAAGGCCCATCAGCTTCCAACGCTTCACATCCTCGGTCACTGGCTTCATTTCTGTGACATCGTCCTGAACACCCGCGTGACGTATTTTTTGCAACCTTGCGGAACAAATAAGCAAGCTCCGTATTAGTATTCTCGCATAGCTTGCATTTAGAGCTGCATGAGTTTCATTCTAGAACGGTTCTTGGAACATGGAACCCGCACGCTTCGACAGATTTCGCTATGGGTTGGCGGCCCTTCTGATGCGACACCCGCATCTCCGTCCCTATGCCCTTATCGCGCACCGGCGGATCGAAGATGTCGAGAATTACGGCGACGCCATCCGGTTTCGCGAGAAGTTAATTGCTGAGGCTGGCGACAAGACGCTCCTAGAGGAGTGCGAGCGATTCTGCGTCGAGCTTGAGGATGAGCTGCAGTCCTATCTTGTCGCATCACACGCCGATTTGCCATGAGGAGTTCTTTCCTCGGGGCGTGAAGAGCGCCTATGCCGAGCGTCTGCTGCGCCTGTCATCGGAGGCCGAAGCCGCACTTCGGCCCGGTGCGCCGCGCGGCACACTGGAAAGCACGGCCGCAGCGCGCCTGCCGCCACTGCTCTCGACCTATCACGAGCGTTACCCCGATGTGCAGATAGAACTCGTCACTGGAGAGTCCACCGCGCTGCTGCATCGCGTCAGGAGTTTCGATGTGGAAGCTGCTTTCATCTCGGAGCCTTTCTGTGCAGAAGGGCTGGAGGCACAGGAAGCCTTTACCGAAGAACTGGCGCTGAGAGCGCCGAAAACCATGGCCCCCATCAAAGGCGCGCGGGACTTGCGGAATCGCACGGTGATCGCGTTTGCCACCGGTTGTTCTTACCGACGCATCCTGGAAGACTGGTTATCGATGTCGAAAGTGGTGCCCGAGCGGGTGTTGGAACTGGCGTCCTACCACGCGATTGTAGCCTGCGTGGCGGCCGGCTCGGGCGTCGCGATCATGCCCCGCTCGGTGCTTGCGCGCGGTCCACGCGGAAAGTGACGTGCAGGCGCTGCCGTTGCCGCCAAAGGTCGCTCGGGTACGCACCCATCTGATCTGGCGCCCGGAACACCGTTCCCCGGCTCTGGATGCCTTGCGGGAGAAACCGCGGCAGCAAGAGCAGACACACATCGGATGATCCACCAGTCCCGTATGAGCGTTGAATGACTTTGCTGATTATTTCAAAGAAAAATAGGCTTCCCGACTTTTTCCCACTCCCTTTGTCGTTGTGATCCGGCTTCGGTCGTGGCTCACCTCATGCGCGAGGCTGCTGTCCTACTTGGCGCCTCCTCCAGCGCCGAAGCCTGACCGGGAACGAACGCTTGGCGAAGTTGCGCCGTATGAGGCGTTGTTCGCCTATGCCCCATTGCAAGCGGCGCAAACCCATCGACCGGTGGGAGATACAAAGGAAGTTTCGAAGAGGATTGACGCTAGGCCAGGTCGCAGGTTTCATGCGATGCAAATGCGGCCATAAAGGCGCGCGATTGATGGTAGGAACCTGTCGCGATGAGCATCGAAAACCACTCGAAGGCGCCTGGCGCCAACATTCACGTAAACCACTACTGCTGTGTGGCGGGATGCGGGAAATGGGGAGGCTTCGGCCACGCCTCTTCCAAGGGCGTAGAAACGCGATGGTGGTGTGCCGAGCATTATCCGTATTGGGAAGACATCAAGAAAGCGGATGGGCGAGATCAGTGATGCGCCAGTATCTACTTACCTGCGCTACCGCCCGTCAGTAACTGCACGAGCGGCCGTTGCTAGGTCTGAAGCCATCCGCGCAGGCTCGATTCATTGAATCTCCGGGCTGATAGCCTGATGCCGAGCCCATTGAATTCGGTGGAGTCGAGCAGGCCGATGTGAGCGCTGAAAGGCTAATCATCGCTCCGGCTGCTACTAAGGCACGAAATCTGCTCATCTTTGCTTCTCCTCGCCAGGGCGGCTACGCTGCAGGCAGCAATGTATCGCACCATTAGGTAGATGCGAGGGGCGTTACGCAAGGAAGTGGAAATAAATGACCGCCGACGAACGCTCGCGCTACTTATGCCCTGCAATGCGGGGCCAGGAGTGGTCGCGATGAGCGTCCTCCTATCATTGACTGTCGTGCGCATATCGGGAATATCTTCCCTCAAGCTTCGCGGCTAGCAGCGATTGCTCGGTCCGCAGCGGAACTTAGAGGAGTCGCTCGATGGTGGCCAATTGCTTAGCGAATTCCTGAACTCCTGTATGCTGTCGAGGTTCTCTTTGCTCGTGGTTGTCGCAGCTTGGCTGCCTTTCACGAGCTTTTCGTAGAACGCCGGCTGGGAAAAAACGCCCCAGTTGGACGTGTTTGGCAAGGCACTTCCGGTTGACCCGTCGCCTCGTTTACTAGCCATTGTCTCAAGCTGAGAAATTCGCTCGTTCGCGACTTTCAATGCCTCGTTGACTGTCGTCAAAGCCGCGTTGGCTTGAGCATTGTCTTGCGCAAGCTTCTCTAGTTTGGCGGTCAAGTCGAGCGTCTCTCCCCTGCGGGTATATTTGAGCACTCCGGATGACCATTCGAAGTTCGCCACGGATGGCAATGCCAGCAAGATTGCACCAGCTGCCAGTACGATTGCATGCCCATTTGTTACAGTTCGGCCGACGGCTATGAATATGACCGTGATGATGATGACTGCGGCGCCAATCAACGGGACCGCGTTTTGAGTAACCCACTGCATGACCGCCGCCAATTTGCCTAGGGAAGCATCATCTTGAAATTGGATAATGTAAATGTGTGCACGCCACTCTTGCACGGGCTATGTCTGGTAGGTTGCAGGCTAATTCCAGTAAGTCAGCGCCATCTCCCCGGGCACCAGTAAATACCAAGCCATCCGATATCTCTTCCGCGACATATCTCGGCTCAGGGACTTGCAAAGAACCTGTTGGTCGGCCGGGAAAGGCCGAGATGCTCACGCAGCGTCGTGCCCTCGTAGTCCTGCCTGAAAATCCCTCGCCGCTGCAGTTCGGGTACGAGCCGATCGACGACATCGTCGAGACCTTGAGGAAGATACGGGAAGACGACATTGAAACCGTCGCTGCCTCGCTCCTCCAGCCATTGCGCCATCTCATCGGCAATCGTCTCCGGCGTGCCGACAAAGGCAAGGCCGGAGTAGCCACCATAGCGCTGCGCGAGCTGCCGAACAGTCAACTGCTCTTTCTGGGCAAGCTTCAGTACCTGCGCGCGACCGGTCTTGCTGGCATTCGTCTCCGCTATATCAGGTAGCGGCCCATCCGGATCGAAGCCCGAAGCATCGTGACCAAGAGCGATCGAGAGCGAGGCGATGGCGCTGTCATAGTGCACGAGGCTATCGAGATGCGCCCGCTTCGTGCGCGCCTCCTCAATGCTGTCGCCGATGACGATGAAGGCGGCCGGCAGAATCTTGAGGCTATCGGGATCCCGACCAATCGCGGACATGCGCTCCTTGATATCGGCATAGAGCGCCTGCGCCGCGCGGAGATCGCGTGGCGAGCAGAACACCACTTCTGCCGTCTCGGCGGCGAGCTGGCGTCCCGGTTCGGACTGCCCCGCCTGCACGATCACCGGCCAACCCTGCGGCGGGCGGGCGATGTTGAGCGGGCCGCGCACGCTAAGCTCCTCGCCCTTGTGATTGAGGACATGCATTCTGGCGGGATCGAAGAACTGGCCACTTTCCACATCGCGCGTAAAAGCGTCGTCGGCGAAACTGTCCCAGAGGCCGGTGACGACGTCGTAAAATTCCCGGGCACGGTGGTAGCGCTCGCCATGCTCGACATGTTCCTCGAGGCCAAAATTCAGCGCGGCATCGGGATTGGCGGTCGTCACGATGTTCCAGCCCGCGCGCCCGGCGCTGATATGGTCGAGCGAAGCGAAGCGGCGGGCAACGTGATAGGGCTCGTCGAAGGTCGTCGAGGCCGTCGCAACGAGGCCGATCCGGTCAGTGACTGCGGCAAGAGCCGATAACAGCGTGAACGGCTCGAAGGAGGTTACCGTCTGGCTTCGCTTTAGAGCCTCCACCGGCATGTTGAGCACGGCGAGGTGATCCGCCATGAAGAAGGCGTCGAACTTCGCCGCCTCCAGCTTTCGCGCAAACTCCTTCAAGTGCTTGAAGTTGAAGTTCGCGTCGGGATAGGCGCCGGGGTAGCGCCAGGCTCCAGTATGCAGGCTGACAGGGCGCATGAATGCCCCAAGGTGCAATTGTCGCTCCTGTGCCATCAAGCGCTCCCGTCCGATACCCTACCCCTTGCCCGAGCGTTTACGCCTGCGGCTGCTTGGTCTTGCGCAGGTAAGGAAGCACTGTGTCAAACGAACCGAAGCGGGTTGCTGCGTCCTCGTTCGAGACGGCAGCTGTGATGATGACGTCCTCACCCTGCTGCCAGTTCGCCGGCGTCGCAACCTGATGCTTTGCCGTCAATTGGATGGAATCGATCGCGCGAAGGATCTCGTTGAAGTTTCTCCCAGTCGTCATCGGGTAGGTGAGGACCAACTTGATCTTCTTGTCCGGGCCGATGATGAAGACGGAACGGACGGTCGCATTGTCCGCCGGCGTGCGCCCCTCCGACGTTTCCCCGGCTCCAGCGGGCAGCATGTCGTAAAGCTTGGCGACCTTCAGGTCCTTGTCGCCGATCAGCGGGTATTCGACATCGAAACCGGTCGCCGTCTTGATGTCGTTTTTCCACTTGCCGTGGCTTTCCACCGGATCCACGGAGATGCCGATGATCTTGGCGCCGCGCTTGCGGAATTCGGGCTCCAGTCCTGCCATCGCGCCAAGCTCGGTCGTGCAAACCGGCGTGAAGTTCTTCGGATGCGAGAAGAGCACTGCCCAGCCATCACCGATCCAGTCATGGAATTGGATGGCACCTTGCGTGGTGTCGGCGGTGAAATCAGGTGCAATATCGTTGATGCGGAGGCTCATGAGCGTTGATCCTTGCTGGTGAAATGGCGTTGGTTTTCAATGACGGGTGAATTGTCTAGCCGTTTTCAGCCGCTGTTCAAGCACCTGCGTCAAAACGGTCGCCTGATGAAGGATAGCGGCAAAGCTTGCCTTATCAGCCGCAGCAATATCCACGCTCATTCTGTCGATGATTTGACAGAGCTTCTCGATCTTCGGCGCGTCAGATTGGTCGCCCAGATCATCCGCAAATTCAAGGAGAACCCACACAAGCCGACGAAGTGTTCGCCGGCGAGTTTCACCCGATATCGTCGATAATCGGCTTGGCGACGCCATGAGATCCTCTACCACGCGGACGAAGCCTCTCTGCCGAGAGACGGCTTTTTCTGCGGTATTTTATCGAGATGGCGAGTTCTGGCTTTCAGCGTTTCGAAAACACGGTAGCCGCCTGGCCAACGGCCATAGCCGCTGGCGACATTGACGTGTCCGGCCAAACCGGCGTTGCGCAACTCGCTGCCCCAGAGGCGAGCAAAGAGTGTCAGGCGATCGAGCGACATGTAATGATCGTTCAGGCTACCGACCACGATGCTGGGAAACGGCAACTCTGCCGTCGGCATCGTGCCGAAAGCAATCTGGCCGGGATGAAGCTTCTCGGTCGCCGGCAGATCGCATGGCGCCACGAGCAGCGCTCCCCTCACCCGTGCCGCCGCAGGCCTCGTGGCAAGGCTCGCCGCCAGCAGACATCCTAAGCTATGGGCCACGATGTAGGCCTCGCCGGCCTCTTCGAGCGCGGCCTCGAGCGTTGCCCGCCAGAGACTCAAGTGCGGATGATCCCAGTTGTCCTGATGGACGAGGCGACTTTCGGGATGATCCCGCAGCCAGGCGGTTTGCCAATGCGCATCTTCTGATCCGAAGAGCCCGGGAAGAATAAGTACTGGCGTCATCATCAATCCTTATCGCGTCGCGTGACCGAGCTATCTGTTCCTAGAGAACGCCGAGAGTGATCGCGAAGAGGAACCCGAAGGCGAGCACTGTAGCCGCAGAAGAGGCCACATCCGCCAAAACACCTACAAGCCGGTTTCGCGGAGCGATGCGGCGATCATCGAAAACAGCCATGACGATCCTCAGTACCAGGGCCCCGGAGATGGGTTCCAATAGTAGATTTCATAGTCGCGGGCCGTCGGCTCGCCGTCACTGTGCAGCTCGATCCGCGGTGCGCCCGCCGCCAGTTGGGAAGGCCCGAGGCGGACGGCCCACCGGAGCCATAAAAGAAGAGAATGCAGCATCGGTTTCTTCTTGCTTACCTTATCAGATCAACTGGTTGCGCCTCGCATTCGAAAGTAAGTCCGCGGCGCTGGCGACCGGGCCGAACAGCATCAGCAGACGGTTTTGCTCGCGCACCGTCAGCCGATAACGGCGAGCAAAGTCGAAGACGCTCCAAAGCTCGCTTCCCATTGACGTCTTCTCCGCACTATCCATGTCGCCCCTCCCGAGCTCACTCGGCGGCCTGAAGCGTGGCCTTTGCCGACGGGAGGAAAGAGAACGCGGCCAGCTCATCGACGACAGAGCCGATGCGGCCAGACAGCGACTCCGAGGCGACCTTGTAGTCTACGAAATCGCGGTCCGAGGCATAGACGGCCGTCGGCAGCGTGTGGGCCATGAAGAAACCGAACAGCGGCCGTAGCTGATGCTCGACAATCAGGGCATGGCGATCCCCGCCACCGGTCGCAGAGATGATGATCGGCTTGGAGCGGAGTTCGCTCGGCTCGATAAGATCGATCAGATGCTTGAACAGGCCGGGATAAGATCCCTTGTAGGTCGGCGAGCCTACGACTAGGACATCCGCCTTGACGATATCATCGAGAACCTGGCTGGCCTGTTCATCCAGCTCGCTGCGCCACAGGGCAGTGCCCAATGATGGGCCGACGTCCTTGAGATCGTAGATCTTCGAGGAAAAGCCATAGTTTGCAGCGGCAAGCCCGGCAATATGCTCGACCAGGGCATAGGTCTTGGACGGACGGTTGAAGCTACCGGCAATGCCCACCAATCGCAGCGACATATATCTCTCCTTCGTTGTTGCATCAAATATTGTCTATAAAATTAGTGAACAAAAGAAATGACGTTCCGTTGTGAGGACGAAGCGTGAAATTCGATGCCCCTCAAGCAAGCCATCGCGGCAGCTTGGCTTCCGCAGCGCTTGCAAGCCTTTTTGGACAAAGCCTGCGAGGCAGCGAGTAATAGCCAGACCATGGCCGGCCGCATGTTGAAATACGACCGGGGTACAGGCGCTGGTGCCGGCATCCGCTCAAGCCGCCTGATGCGGCACGAGCTTGGATCGCGAAATAGCCAATATTTGTGGGAACCTTTGCTCGCGCTGTCCGTTAAATAGCTGCAGCGTTTGAAATCCGCGCTGCCGGACCAGCATCGCCTATGTAGGTCCGCAAAAAGGCCCGGTGGATTCTATCCCGCCGGGCTTTTTCTTTTTGACACTCTCTTCCACAAAATCTTGCATTGGCTTGACGCAATTGTGGTTCGCTTTGAACAACTTGCGGTCTCGCGCATTACCTATCGACTCCAACTAGGAGACAGGAAAATGACGATCATCGCCAAAGTTGCTACTGCCTTGTGCGTGCTCATTGCATTGAGTTCGTGCGCAAACACCATCAAGGGCTTTGGACGCGATGCGGCCAATACCGTCAATGCGACCCAGAACGCCGGCAATCGCGTAGCGAACGCTGCGTCCCGTTAATCTCGTTAACGGCCTCGCAGTCACTTTATTGGGCGGCGCCTTATGCTTCCGGGCGGAAGCCTGCCGACGTCGTCCTTGGCAGGTCCCCAAACTGTGCTCCGCACCCGACGTCTCAAATGGCGTCAAATCGTCCGAAATAGTCGGTGGGCCTTGAAATCGCGTTGATGGCGGCAAAGATTCCTCTTGATGCGATGGAGGCCAAGCCATGTCGAACTACAGAGAGGAAAGGCGGTTTCGGTGTCAGGACGACGGAGGGAAAACCTACGTTGTCATTCAGCAGATCAGGATTTCTGGCCAGAACGCGGCTTCGCCCAAGACCGATTATATGACGGAGGACGGCGAGATCGTGAATCGGCTTGATGAGGAACATTTCCTCCTTTTGCTCGATGGCCAGATACTACATATTCCCCATGTTTCAGATGCTGATCATTGAACCGCGGCGTTTGTCTGCCTCGGCGGACCGCCGAGACTTCTATTTTGGCAGCATGTGATCCTGCACGTTGCTGAAATTGCGAGCGGCTGTCTTTCGCCTGCATTTAGTCTCGATGCGTTTAACGCCCGACCGTGTGGCGCAAGCTCCATCGAATCACAACTCTGCGATCATCTCGCACATGACTGGAACATGAACGCCGGTTTCAGTGCGCATTCATTCGCCACATCTAATCTGTCGAACCAACAGCGCTCCAAAGGCGTTACGTCAGCAGATACAGATGGAGACCGATCATGAGAAAGCTTATTGTTGCAGCTGCCGGACTTGCGACGCTGCTTGTGAGCGCACCGGCTTTCGCGGACGGCGTATACTTCGAATTCGGCTCCGGACCGCGTTACTATGACGACCCGCCACCGCCCCGCTATTACAGACACGAGCCACGCTATGTCTACGACGATGATGACGATGATTACTATCGTCCGCGCTACGCGCGACAGGTGTGCTGGGAGCAGCCCTACCAGAAGAAGAGCCATCACCACTACATCACCAAATACAGGACCGTCTGCCGCGATCGCTAATCCGTCGTGTAGTGATGACTTCAATTGCAGGGCAATGGCGCGCACGAACGGCGCGCCATTCCAATTCAATGCAGCATGTGCTGCGGGTACACTCCGACACCTACCTATTCTCCCAAAGCGCGAAAAGGTGATTGGCCCCGATGCCTGGGCTGCGATAGGACTTCGCCCATGATTGCCTGCCGCCGGAGTCCCTAAGTGTCGATTGCCGATATTTCCTTATTGAGCGCCCTATTTGCGGGCGCGCTGTCGTTCCTGTCTCCTTGCGTGCTGCCTCTCGTTCCGCCCTATCTCTGCTATATGGCCGGCATTTCCGTCGAGCAGTTCCGCGGCGGCAGCGCGGTTGCTGTCGCTCCGGATACGCGGCGGGGCGTCCTGTTCTCAGCGCTTTTCTTCACACTCGGCTTCGCGACCGTTTTCGTGGCGCTCGGGGCTGGTGCATCCAGCATCGGCATGGCGCTTCGCCAGCATCTCGATCTCCTGGCAAAGATCGGCGGCCTCATTATCATAGTCATGGGTTTGAATTTCCTCGGGGTCTTCCGGATTGGAATTCTGGCCCGCGAGGCACGCTTTCAAGGCAGCGGCAAGCCGGCGACGCTGACGGGTGCCTATATTATGGGGCTGGCCTTCGCCTTCGGCTGGACACCTTGCATCGGCCCGGTGCTCGGTGCAATCCTCGGCGTCGCGGCCTCGCGGGAGACAGTCGGTTCAGGCGCCGGGCTCCTCGCCGTCTATTCCCTCGGCCTTGCCATCCCGTTCTGGATTGCCGCGGGCTTTTCCGGTGCCTTCATGGGCTTTCTGACGCGCTTCCGCCGACATCTCGGAACGGTCGAGAAAGTCATGGGCTCGTTCCTGATTCTGACCGGCCTCGCTTTCATGTTCGGTTTCGTCAGTGACGTCGCAATCTGGTTCCAGCAGACCTTTCCAATCCTGATGAAAATCGGCTAAGCCGGGATCACTCCCAAGAATTTGCATTGGAATAGTAGCAGCAGCCGTTGTCCGATATCGTCAGTCTGCTTCTGCCGTTCTTCGGCCTGATCCTCATTGGCTATATCGCAGGGAAAGTGACGAAGCAGCCGGCCGCCGCGCTCGGCTGGATGAACACCTTCATCATCTATGCCGCGCTGCCCGCGCTTTTCTTCAAACTCGTCTCACGTACACCCTTCGAGGATCTGACACGCATCGATTTCATCGCCACCGATCTCGCTGCGACGTATTCGATCTTCATTGTCCTGTTTGCGATCGCTCGCGGGATCCGGGGCAATTCACTCGCTGACTGCACCGTTCAGTCGTTTGCCGGCGCGTACGGCAATATCGGATACATGGGGCCAGGTCTCGCCTTGCTGGCGCTGGGCGAAGGTGCGGCCGTGCCGGTCGCGCTGATCGTTTGCCTGGAGAACGCGCTGCATTTCATCGTCGCACCGGCGCTCATGGCGGCAGCCGGCGATGATCGGCGATCCGCCGGGCGGCTAGCGATCGATATTGCTCGGAAAGTGGCCCTTCACCCCTTCATCCTGTCGACGGCGCTGGGCTTTGTTGTCGCCGGCTTCCATATCGACCAGCCGCTGCCCTTCAAGCGCTTCGTCGATTACCTTGCGCAGGCTGCTGCGCCCTGCGCGCTGTTTGCGATGGGAGTCACGCTGGCCCTTCGGCCGCTGAAGCGTATACCTGCCGAGATCGGCTATATCGTGCCGGCCAAGCTCATCGTGCACCCGCTTGTCGTCTATTTCGCGCTGACGGCCGTCGGCGGCTTCGATCCGGTTTGGATCTATGCCGCGGTACTGCTCGCCGCCCTGCCGACGGCGACCAATGTCTTTGTCATCGGGCAACAATACGGCGTCTGGCAGGAGCGTGCTTCGGCGACGATCCTGATCACGACGGCGCTTTCCGTCGTGACCGTCTCGCTCATCCTGATTGCGATAAAATCAGGCTTTCTTCCGGCTTAGCTTTTCCTTGATGGCATCGGGAATGTCCCGGAAGCCGCGACCGGGCTCGATGCCCTCGCGCATGACAATGCTGCGCAGCGGCGGCAGTGCCGACAGGATATGCAGGCCAGCAGCACGCATCATTTGAACAGGCAGGAAATCGGACAGCAGCGAGCGGTTGAGAAGATCGACGCTTGCCGTGCGGGTCATGATATCGGCGCGGCGCTTGCGATCGAACCGGTCGCCGGCATCGGCAGCGATCGGCAGTTCGGACCGCGTGCAAAGAATCTCCGAAAGCGCCATGACATCGCGCAGGCTGAGATTGAGCCCTTGTGCACCGATCGGCGGGAAGACATGAGAGGCTTCGCCGATGAGGGCGATCCGCCCCTTGCCGGAGCGATGGGCCACCATGCCGGAAAGCGGCCAAAGCTGCACACCTTCCTCAACAGTCACCTTGCCGAGCAACGACTGCATTCGCTCCTCGACCACATTGCTCAACTCAACCAGCGAGAGCTCGTTGCGCGCAACCGCATCCGAGGGGTTCTGCACCCAGACGAGGCTGGAGCGATTGCCCGTCAGCGGAACCTGGGTAAACGGCCCACTTTCCGTATGGAACTCCGTCGAAATATTCTCATGCGGCAGCGAATGTTCGAAATTCAACACCATGGCCGATTGCGGATAGGACCATGTGCGCACATCGATGCCGGCTGTTTCACGGAGCTTCGACTTGCGTCCGTCAGCACCAACCGCGAACGTCGCCGAAAGGACTTCGCCGTCGGCGAGCGTGACGGTCACCGATTCCGCGCCGATATCGATCGCATCGGCAAACGAAGTGAAACACGTGACGTTGCCCTCAGCCGCAATCGCAGCGTCCAGCACCTCCATCAATGCCTTGTTCGGGAAATTGTAGCCGAACGCCTCAAGATCGAGTTCGATGGAACGGAAGGTGGTGATCGGCGCACGCAGCAGACGATTCGTACCGTCGATGATGCGCATGGTGGAAAGCGCAGCGGCAGCCGGGCGCAGCCTTTCCCAAAGCGTCAGCCTGTCGAGGAAACGGATCGATTGATCCATAAGCGCAGTCGTGCGCCGGTCCTGACTGGGAGAAGGTGGCGCGACGAGAGCCACGTTGCGTCCGCCGCGAGCCAAGGCGACGGCGGCGATCATGCCGGCAAGCCCGCCACCGATCACCGCTATTTCAAAAGTCTTCATTGCACCGTTCCGTCAATTCTTTGACGGCGATCCGGTGCTTATGCAGCCGGCTTCGCCTGACGGCGCCAACTATAGCCCTTGCCGGCGTCCGCGTCACGCACAGCCGGTTGATAATGATGCGGAATTCCCGGCAGGCGGTGCTCCGTGAGACGCTTTATCGCAGTCTCGTTGGTGACTGCAAAGCTGTCGATACCGACACGCTGCATCAACGGAATCTGATCGATCAACACGTCGCCGACGGCGCGCAGTTCGTTGGTGTATCCGAGGCGGTCGCGCAGCAGGGAAGCGTGACTGAACGCACGGCCGTCATTGAACGCCGGAAAGGCGACAGCGACGATCTCAAGCCGATAAAGGTAGGGCTCGAGCTTGCGAACATCGTCCGCCGGCTTGATCAACACGCCAAACCCGACTTCATTGCTCTCGTCTGCTTTGGCAATCAGCTCATCCAGGCCAAGTAGGGGCTTTTCCCCCTCAGCTGCCTTCACCTCTTCCGTCTCGATCACCCAGGGATCGTTCTCGACGAAGCCGGTTTCTCTCCAGATCTTGGTCATCCTCGTCTCCTTACGCCGCTTCCGCCGCCGAACCATACAGCGCATCCTTGAACGGCTGCGGACCAACGCGACGATAGGTGTCGAGGAAGATTTCGGAGGGCTCCTTGCGGATTGCCAGATAGGTGTTGACGATCGTTTCGATCGCGTCAGTCACCTTGTCGGGCTCGAAGCCACGGCCGATGATCTCGCCGATCGAGGTGTGCTCGTCGCCCGAACCGCCGAGCGTGATCTGATAGAGCTCGGCGCCCTTCTTTTCCACGCCCAGCAGGCCGATATGGCCGACATGGTGATGGCCGCAGGCGTTGATGCAGCCTGAGATCTTGATCTTCAGCTCACCGATTTCAGCCTGACGAACCGGATCGCCGAAGCGCCTTGAGATTTCCTGCGCAACGGGAATGGAGCGCGCGTTTGCGAGCGCGCAGTAGTCCAGCCCGGGACAGGCAATGATATCGGTGATGAGACCGGCATTGGCTTCGGCAAGACCGATGGCAACCAGACCGCGATAAACGGCTTCGAGATCGGCTAGCGCCACATGCGGCAGGATCAGGTTCTGCTCATGGCTGACGCGGATTTCGTCAAAGGCATACTCCTCGGCGATATCAGCAACAGCATCCATCTGGCTGTCCGAAGCATCGCCCGGAATACCACCGATCGGCTTCAGCGAGATCGTCACCATGCCGTAGTCGGGATGCTTGTGCGGCTGCACGTTCTGCTGCACCCAGCGGGAGAAAGCCGGATCGGCCTTCTTCCAACGAGCGAGGTTCTCCCATCCTTCCGCGCGATCGGGCAGAGCCGGCGGCGCGAAATAGGCGGCGATGGCTTCGACGTCCTTCTCCGGCAGCCTCAGTTCGGAGTCCTTGAGTTCAGCGAACTCGGCCTCGACCTGACGTGCCAGCTCTTCCGCACCCGTTTCATGCACGAGAATCTTGATACGAGCCTTGTACTTGTTGTCACGACGGCCATGCAGATTATACACGCGCATGACTGCGGTCGTGTAGGACAGCAGATCCTCTTCCGGCAGGAAGTCACGGATCAGCTTGGCAATCATCGGCGTGCGGCCCTGGCCGCCACCGACATAGACGGCAAAGCCGATCTCGCCCTTCT
The DNA here is from genome assembly GCF_000282035.1 of Rhizobium sp. CF122. Lineage (GTDB taxonomy): Bacteria > Pseudomonadota > Alphaproteobacteria > Rhizobiales > Rhizobiaceae > Rhizobium. The sequence goes on along the minus strand of NZ_AKKA01000068.1, from coordinate 13,506 downwards.
CATTCTTCTTCAGATGCAGGCCGATGTCGTGGACCTGGATCGCAGCGCGATCACGTTCGGCGCCGGTAACGGCAATCTTGAACTTGCGCGGCAGGAACGAGAATTCCGGATGCACGGACGACCACTGGCGCAGGATTTCAGCATAGGGACGCGGATCGGCGACTTCATCCGCGGCAGCGCCGGCGAAGTGATCGGCCGTGACATTGCGGATGCAGTTGCCCGAGGTCTGCATCGCATGCATCTCGACCGTCGCAAGCTCAGCCAGCACATCCGGCATGTCGGAGAGCTTCGGCCAGTTGAACTGCAGGTTCTGGCGCGTGGTGAAGTGGCCATAACCGCGATCATAAGTGCGCGCGACATGAGCGAGCATACGCATCTGGCGCGAGCTCAGCGTGCCATAAGGAACGGCAATACGCAGCATGTAGGCGTGAAGCTGCAGATAGACGCCGTTCATCAGGCGCAACGGCTTGAAAGCGTCTTCGGCGAGTTCGCCGGAAAGGCGGCGCTGCACCTGGTCGCGAAACTGCTCGACGCGCTCGGCGACAAAAGCATGGTCAAATTCGTCGTAACGATACATCTGCTTCCTCAGACTGCGATGAATGCGGGGTCGGCGGGCTTGTAGCCCGGCGCGTATTCCATGGTCGGCCCCTGGGCACGAATGCGCTCGCGAAGACGCAGCGGCCAGAGTACGCCGTTTGTCTCCTGAACCTCGACGACGGCAACGTCCACGACCTGGTTGTCGGCATAGGACTTCTTGCCAATCGCCTCCAGCGCCGCGACGGCTTCTGCATGGCGAGCAACGAGAGATTCCTGCAGCGAGGTAACCCATTCGCCATTGGCGTTCAGCCAAACCGCGACACCATCAGTCAATCGGTTGGCGGTCAGAACCTTGTCTACCATGCTCAGCTCCTTGCAAATTCCTCGGATCGGGCGCGTTCGCGCACAAGCGGCTCCGACAGTTCGAAATTGGCGCCTGCGACCGCATCGCCGATAATGACCATGACCGGGCCGGTCAACTCGTAACGGTGCTGCAGGTCGGGAAGATCCCGCAAAATCCCATGTAACAGGCGGCGATCGGAGCGGCTGGCGTTCTCAACTACGGCAACAGTCGTTTCCGCGGCAAGGCCTGCCTGCATCAGGCGTTCAGCTACGGACGCGGCAACGGTGCGGCCCATATAGACGGCGATCGTCGCGCCGGATACAGCAAGGCTTGCCCAATCCGGCAGAACATCGCCCGTCAGATCGTGGCCGGTCGTGAAGACCAGCGAGGAGGCCACGCCACGCAGCGTCAGCGGCAGCTCGAAATCGGCGGCAGCGGCGAAAGCCGAGGTGATGCCCGGAACCACTTCATAGGAAATGCCCGCAGCGCGCATTGCCGCCATCTCCTCGCCTGCTCGACCGTACACAAGCGGATCGCCGGACTTCAGGCGAACCACGCGCTTGCCTTCGCGACCGAGGTACACGAGCAGATCGTTGATCTCCTCCTGCGACTTCGAATGGCATCCCTTGCGCTTGCCGACCGACAGACGCTCGGCGTCACGGCGACCCATGTCGACAATCTCCTGCGGCACGAGGGCATCATAGACAATGACATCGGCTTCCATCATCACGCGCTGGGCGCGCAGAGTAAGGAGATCCGCGGCACCCGGACCGGCACCGACGAGCCAGACATGGCCCTCGACCTGCTCAGCAAACTGTAGCAGGCCATTGGCAGCACGACGCGCCTGCGGTAGGTTCTCGTTGGCGACAGCATCGGCAACCGCGCCGGAGAAGAAGCGGCGCCAGAAAAGACGGCGTGCAGCGCCCTTGGGGACGACATGCTCAACCGTCTTGCGGTAGCTGATCGCGAGATCCGCCAACCGGCCGAGCGACGGTGCGAGAAGCTGGTCGACCTGAGCGCGGATCATCTGGGCCAACACCGGCCCGGCGCCTTCGGTGCCGATCGCGACGGCTACCGGCGCACGGTTGACAAGAGCCGGCGTGAAGAAATCGCAGTACTCCGGCTGATCGACGGCATTGGCGGGCACCTTTTCGGCACGGGCTGCCTCGACGATGGCGCGATCCTGTGCCGCGTCTCCGGTCGCCGCAAAGACGAGCATTGCACCACGGACCTGCTCGGCCGCAAGGCCGGCGCGCACCGTCTCGATCCGATTGGCGATCAGGTAGGCGTGGTAATCGGCCTCAGGGCGGTTGGTATAGGCGACAACCCGCGCCTGCGTGTTCGAGAGCAGACGAACCTTCGCAAAGGCCTCGTCGCCATTGCCGAAGACAGCCGCAATCTTGCCTTCAACGCGAAAGAAAGCAGGAAATACCGACAGTTGTTCAGTCTTGGGAGGCATCATCAATCCATTTCGAAGTTGCCGGAATATGCACCGTCGAGCCAAGGAATTGAAGAAACAGAAATTCGAAAGCCTCTGCGGGCGCGTATTCTTTTACTCGGTGTTCCGGTGATTTGAGTAAAAGTCACCGGTGCGGCGCAGCGGACACAGCCTGATCCGCCGCACCGCAACAGAAGGCTGTGACAAATCCGGTCGCGCTGCCTGATCGGCATTTGCGTTGACTGCCGCTGGCGGTAAAGTGCGGCCTCCAAGGAGAAAGCCATGCCCGACAAGACCCTCGCCGCCCGCCTGCTCAACGTCATGGAACAAGACATCTTGCCGATGACCGAGCGCGGCGTCGCGGCCGGCAACAAGGTGTTCGGCGCCGCGATCCTGTGCAAATCCGATCTTTCGCTCGTCATTGCGGAAACCAACAACGAGCTTGAAAACCCGCTGTGGCATGGCGAGGTGCACACGCTGAAGCGCTTCTACGAGCTTAGCGGGAAGCCCGCCACGAAGGATCTGATCTTTCTGTCGACCCACGAACCCTGCACCATGTGCATGTCGGCGATCACCTGGGCCGGGTTCGACAATTTCTATTATTTTTTCAGCCACGAAGATTCGCGCGACGCCTTCGCCATTCCCCACGACTTGAGGATCCTGAAAGAAGTCTTCGGTCTGGAGCCGGGCGGCTACCGGCGCAGCAACGCGTTCTGGAACAGCTTTGCTATCGCCGATCTCGTCGAGACAGAGGACGAGCATTTGAAGGCTGAGTTGAAGGCGCAGACGGCGCGCATCAAGGCGCGTTACGACACGCTCTCGGACAGCTATCAGGCATCCAAGAGCGACAACGACATTCCACTGAACTGAGTGACCATGGAAGCCTCTAAAGACATTTCGCGCCTGATCGAGATCATGGCCGCGCTGCGCAATCCGCAAACCGGCTGCCCCTGGGACATCGTCCAGACCTTCGAAACGATCAAGCCCTACACGATCGAGGAGGCCTACGAGGTTTCCGACGCGATCGAGCGCCACGACATGGACGACCTCTGCGATGAGTTGGGCGACCTGCTGCTGCAGGTCGTGTTCCACGCACGAATGGCGGAGGAAGCCGGTGAATTCTCCTTTGGCGATGTCGTCGAGGCGATTACCCGCAAGATGATCCGCCGCCATCCGCACGTTTTTGCGCGTTCAGACGCCGATACGCCCGACGCGGTGAAGAAGCAGTGGGACGACATCAAGCACGCCGAAACGCGTGAGCGCGCCGAACGGCGAGCCAAGCGCGGTGTCAGCGAGGATTTCAAGGCCGGTTTCCTGGGATCGGTTCAGCGGAGCTTCCCCGCCCTGACGGAAGCATTGAAGCTGCAGGAGCGTGCTGCAAAGGTGGGCTTCGACTGGTCAGCACCCGAGCCGATCCTCGACAAGATCGAGGAAGAGATCGGTGAACTGCGCGTTGCGTTGGCCGAAGGCGATCACGCGAAGGTCAGCGATGAGCTCGGCGACCTTATCTTCGCCGTCGTCAACATCGGCAGGCATGTGAAGGCCGATCCAGAAGATTCTCTGCGCGGAACGAATACGAAGTTTCGTAGACGCTTCAATCATATCGAAGCTGTTCTTGATGCGGAAGGCGAAACGCTGGAAGCGGCGAGCCTGGAGCGGATGGAGGAAATCTGGCAGGCGGCAAAGGCAATCGAGCGGCAACTGGGTTGAGCCGATAGCTGAACCTCACCTTGCTGGAAGCGCAATTGCGCGCGTCAGACAAAACGCCCGTTGCAGAAGAGCGCCCTTAGCGCTCCCAGTCCTCTTTGCCTGATTTCGGTCCGTTGCCGAGACGGCGCTCCAGTTCAACCGCTTCGGTTTCAGAGAGGCGCACGTCGAGCGTGATCGAGCCGTCTTCGTTGTCTTCGCGGTTGTCGACAATCGCGTGGTCATAGAGCCAAGGCAGCAGCGCCAACTTGTCGACAGGCAGGCGCACGGTCGCTTCGGTCAGCACGCCAGAAAGCCTGCGGCTGATCTCTCCCATCAGCGTATCGATACCCTCGCCGCTGATTGCAGATAGCGCGACCACGTTCTCGGCACCGCTTGCCTTCTGCACGATGGCATCGTGTGCTTCCCGCTCAAGGCGATCGATCTTGTTCCAGACCTCGATGATCCGCTTGTCGCCCTCTTCCTCGTCAATGCCGAGGTCCTTCAAGATACGGAGCACATCTACGCTCTGCGCCTGGTTGTCGACGTCGGACATATCGCGGACATGGAGGATCAGGTCGGCCTCCAAAACTTCTTCCAACGTGGCGCGAAAAGCCGCCACGAGATGGGTCGGAAGGTCCGAAATGAACCCAACGGTATCGGAAAGGATCACGGTGCGGCCATGCGGTAGCTTCATCCGGCGAAGCGTCGGATCGAGCGTCGCAAAGAGCATGTCTTCCGCGAGCACGCCGGCGCCGGTGATACGGTTGAACAGCGTCGACTTGCCGGCATTGGTATAGCCGACCAGCGCCACGATCGGGTGCGGTACTTTCTTGCGCTTGGCGCGATGGAGTTGGCGGGTTCGCACGACCTGCTCCAGCTCGCGCTCGAGCTTGATGATGCGGTCCTGCAGCATGCGACGGTCGGCTTCGATCTGGGTCTCACCAGGACCGCCCATGAAACCGCCGCCACCGCGCTGACGCTCCAAGTGCGTCCAGCTGCGGACCAGACGGCCCTTCTGGTAATTGAGATGCGCGAGATCGACCTGCAGCGTACCTTCCTTGGTGGAAGCGCGGCGGCCAAAGATCTCGAGTATGAGGCCCGTGCGGTCAATGACCTTGGCGTTCCATTCCTTCTCGAGATTGCGCTGTTGCACCGGCGTCAGCGGATGGTCGACGATGACGAGACCGGAGTCGTTCGCATCCAGCGTCGCCTTGATCTCGTCGATTTTGCCGGTGCCCATCAGCGTCGCGGGCCGCGGAGCGTTGACGGTAACGACGGTGCCGTTCACCACGTCGAGGTCGATTGCCTGCGCGAGACCGGTTGCCTCTTCCAGACGACTCTCGGGCGTGCGGGTAACCAGCGGCGCAGCATCACCCGCTCCGCGTGCGGCACGTGCCTGCTTGAGCACAGGCACGACGACGGTCGCACGCATATCATCCCGGTGCTTTGCTGCTTCCGGGATGATCGAATCGTTCTTGGTATCGCGTGTCGAAATAGTTGCAGGTCCTGTTAGGAAGCGGCTTCTTCGCTTTCGAACATCTGCATCGGCTGGCCGGGCATGATGGTCGAGATTGCGTGTTTATACACGAGTTGCGAATGGCCGTCACGGCGAAGCAAAACACAGAAGTTGTCGAAGGACGTCACTACGCCCGTCAGCTTAACGCCGTTAATCAGAAAAATTGTCAGTGAAATCTTTTGCTTGCGAACAGTATTGAGAAATAAGTCCTGCAGATTCTGAGAACGTTCCGCCATCGCGCCGCTTCTTTCTTTATTGCCGGCTTTGTTTTGCCGGTGGAATACTAATGAACCTCGCCTGCAGGCAGCTGACAACCCTCATCCCCTCTGCCCAGAAAGCCTTGGTATCAAATCGCAATCTTTTCCGCAACGTCGAAAAAGGCTTCCCGAATTTTCTGGGAGACGCTGCCCGGATGGCCGTTAGCGATCGTCTGACCATCGATCGACACAACCGGAAAGCAGATACTCGTGGCGGCCGTGATAAAGACTTCGCGTGCAGCAAGCATCTCTGCGACCGAGAACTTTCGCTCTTCGATCTTCAGCCCCAGCTTGGCTCCGACATCGATCAGCGTCGTGCGGGTAATGCCGCGGAGAATGCCATGTTCGGCCGGGCGCGTGATAAGCGTGCCGTTGCGATCAACGATCCAGACATTGGTGGCGGCCCCCTCCTTCACCATGCCTTCGGCGTCCACGTAGATCGCTTCCTGGGCGCCAGCTTCTTTTGCCTGCTGGCGCGCCATAGCGTTTGGCAGGAGACCAACGGACTTGATATCGACGCGATCCCAGCGATTATCGGGAACGGTGATCGCCTTGATGCCTGTCGCGTTCTTCTTGGCGATGATCGAAGGATCGGTGCTCTTGGCGGTGACGACCAGGGAGGGCGGCGTTCCCTCTGCCGGAAATACATGATCGCGACGGGCAACGCCGCGCGTGATCTGCAGGTAGAAGAGACCGTTGCGGACTCGATTGCGTCGCAGCGTTTCGCGAATGACGCGGGCCAGCGCATTGCGGCTCATCGGCCAGGCGATGCGCAACTCGCCAAGCGAGCGGTCCAGCCTGTTCAGGTGACGCGTAAGATCGACGATATAGCCATGGCGGACTTCACAAACCTCGTAGACGCCATCCGCGAACTGATAGCCTCGATCCTCGATGTGGACCATCGCGTTCGAGTGCGTGATATAGCGGCCGTTCACATAGGCTATTCTGGGCATGGAGAACCTGTGCGTGGGGAATAAGCGGGAGATGATGGACGGCGCACCGCACCGCCCCTTGTATCAGACGCCGAGCGACTTCAGCTTGCGGTGCAGCGCTGAACGCTCCATGCCGACGAACTCCGCCGTGCGCGAGATATTGCCGCCAAAGCGATTGATCTGCGCAATCAGATAGTCCTTCTCGAACATTTCGCGCGCCTCCCGGAGCGGCAGCGTCATGATGTGGTAATCGTTCTTCGCGGAAACCTTCGGCAGCATGTCGCCGAGATCAGTCGGCAGCATTTCGGCCGTGATCGGCGCGTCCGGGCCATCGGAGCGAGCAAGGATCATTAGCCGTTCGATATTGTTGCGCAACTGGCGGATGTTGCCCGGCCAATCATGCGCCTGGAGCACTGCCATCGCATCGTCGCCGATGCGGCGTGGGCGGATGCCGGCCTGCTCGGAGATCTGCCGCATCAGTTGATCGACCAGAAACGGGATGTCTTCGCGGCGTTCCGCAAGCGCCGGCACGCGCACCGGTACCACGGCTAGACGATGGTAGAGATCTTCGCGGAACCAACCCTCGGCGATGCGGTTCTCGAGATTGTAGGCCGTCGACGAGATAATGCGGACATCGACCTTCACCCGCTTGGAGCCGCCAACGCGCTCGAACTGCTGATCGACAAGAACACGCAGGATCTTGTTCTGCGTCTCGCGCGGCATTTCCCCGACTTCGTCGAGATAGAGGATACCTCGGTGCGCCTCTTCCAGCGCGCCAATCTTGCGCGCCTGGCCGGGCGAACCTTCTGTGCCGAATAGCGCGATCTCCATACGGTCCGGCGTGATATTGGCGGCATTCAGCGCCACGAAGGGGCCGTTCGCCCGCGCCGACTTTTTGTGGATCATCCGGGCGACGAGCTCCTTGCCGGAACCCGACGAGCCGAAGATCATGATACGGCTGTTGGTGGGCGAAACCTTTTCAATCGTCTGGCGCAGTTGCGAGACCGCGACCGACGTGCCGATGAGTTCGACCGGATCGCCAGCCTTGCGCTTGAGTTCCGATACTTCGCGCTTCAGCTTCGAATTCTCGAGCGCGCGTTCGGCGATGAGGATCAGCCGGTCGGCCTTGAACGGCTTCTCGATGAAATCGAATGCACCGCGCTTGATGGCGGACACAGCCGTCTCGATGTTGCCGTGACCGGAAATCATGACAACGGGGATATCCGGGTGGCGCGTCTTGACCTCGTCGAGCAGCGATAGGCCGTCGAGCTTGCTCCCCTGCATCCAGATGTCGAGGAAGATCAACCGCGGCGCACGATCGGAGATCGCAGCCAAAGCGCTGTCGCTGTCGTGTGCCGTGCGGGTCTCATGTCCCTCATCAGACAGGATACCGGAGACGATCTCGCGGATGTCGTGCTCGTCATCGACGACCAGAATATCAGAGGCCATAAACACTTTCCTTGTCACTTGCGGCCGGGGCAGAAGGTACGGTTTCCAGACGTGGCAGGTGCACGCGGATCATGGCCCCTCTTCCCTGGTCGAAATCAGCGGGCGCGTCATGCAATTCGAGCTGCCCGCCATGTTCCTCAATAATTTTCTTGACGATCGCCAGACCAAGTCCAGTGCCCTTCTCGCGCATCGTCGTATACGGTTCGAGAATGCTATGGCGGTTCTCGACCGGCAGGCCGCGACCGTTGTCGATCACATCGACAGTAAAGCGGTCGCGTACCGGATCGAGCGAAGCACGAACCAGGATCTTGCGTTGGTCGCGCTCACCGCTCGGCACGGCTTCGATCGCTTCCACCGCGTTCTTGATCAGATTGCCGAATGCCTGACCGAGCATGCGACTATCAAATTGTCCTTCCAGCGGCTGATCGCCCAGTTCCTGCTGGAAGCTAACGTGGCTGTTGCCCATCTCGCGCAGGAACACCGCGTCGTGCAGGATCTTCCGGAGATCGCTCGGCTCCTTGATCGGCTTTGGCATCCGAGCGAATGACGAGAACTCGTCGACCATGCGGCCGATATCGCCCACCTGTCGGATGATGGTCTCCGTGCACTGGTCGAAGACACCCCGGTCGTTCTGGTCGATCTGTTTCCCATAGCGGCGCTGGATGCGCTCCGCCGACAGCTGGATCGGCGTCAGCGGATTCTTGATTTCGTGAGCGATACGACGAGCGACGTCGCCCCATGCCGTCGAGCGCTGTGCAATCACGAGATCGGTGATGTCGTCGAGCGTGATGACATAGGATTCGCTCATGTCGCGAACCTCCTCACGCGTCACCTGGACGCTGAGGGTCCGTACGGTCCCTGCCCGCACAAGCGCAATCTGCTTGCGGAAATCGCCGCGATAGCGGGAGGCAGCTTCGGTCAAAACCTGATCCACCTCGGGCGCAATCGCGGAGAGTTGTTTGCCGACCATGTCCGACGCTGGCAATGCCATCAGCACTTCCGCCGAACTGTTGACGATGGTGATCCTGCGGTCGTGCTCGACACCGATGACCGCGGCAGTCACGCCGGAAAGAACGGCTTCGATGAAACGACGACGGTCGTCCACCTCGTCCTTTGCTTCCAGGATCTCGTCACGTTGCGTGCGGATTTCCGAGATCATCTTGTTGAAGGTGCGCGACAGGTTTGCAACGTCGCCGTCAACCGCATGGACGGGCACGACAATATCCATATTGCCCGAAGCCACACTATCCGCCGCCGTAATCAGCAGGCGGATTGGGCGCACGATACGGTCGGCAACGGCGATCGCCGTCCAGATGGCAGCCAGCAGAACGATCAGGGCGAAGCCGATGTAAAGAACCGCGAAGGCAATCTGCAACGAGAAGCGCCCAGCCTCCATGGATTTGTATTCGGTCGCATTCTCCTCCATGAGGCGCATCGCGCCCATGACCTTGGGATCCACCGCGCGGACCGTGTAGAGGAACGCTCCGTCGATCGCATCGAGCTTGATGATGGCACCGACCAAATTCGTTACACCCGGCGGGATCAAGGTGGGCTGCCCGGCAGCGGCCTTGTCCAAGGCGTCCTGAGGAATTGCCGGCAACGGCTTCTCGGTCTTGATATCAGCCTGGGTAATCACCGAGCCGTCAGGCTGGACGAGAAAGGCGCCCAGCAGCCCGCGGCCCCGCGCCTGTCGTGTCATCAAATCGGAAAAACCCGTGCGATCGAGATTGAACAGCGCTCTGTTGCGTTCGAGGTCATTCGCCATCGATACGGTCTGGCCCTGCAGATAGCTCGCATTCTCCATCATGTAGGCCTGCCCGATGTTGCGGGAGGAACTGATGATCGACTGCGTACGAAGGGCAAACCATCGGTCGAGGCCGGCGTTCAGCGTGATACTGGCGAAAATGGCGACTAGGATCGCCGGCGTGATAGCGACGATCGAGAAAAGCACAACGATACGGATATGAAGCCGCGCCGCCGCGCGCCCGCGTTTGCGTGCCTTTAACAGGCGAGAGACCTCACGTGCGATGAGGGCCATCAAACCGAGCACGAAGAACGAGTTCACGACAACCGAGGTGACGACGACGTGGTAGGTCGGTGCGATCGGGGTCAGCCCAAGCAGCACAAAAAGCGTCAGTGTGGCGCAGAGAAGCGCACCGCCAGCAAGGATCAGCCCCGGCAGCGCAAACAGGGCGCGGCGATCGGTCACGGCCGTGACAGCTTCGCCTTCCGCCGCAGGCGGCATCGCATCCTGTTCCATTCGCTTAATTCTCCTGGCGGCAGACCATCGCCTCCGCCGCTCCCCGCCGACAGGGGCGGAAACCGCCAGCCCGCCTGCACGATGCGACAACAAGTGCCACTACGCTCTTAGACAGCTGCGAAAACCCGGACCCCATGCGTGACTTCTAAGCAACGCATTGTGGCGAAAATGCAACGTCGCCAGTCACATTGTCAAGCAGTGCGGGAGCTTCTGTACACCGATACGCCAAGCTCTCTGATCTTCTTACGCAGCGTATTGCGGTTCAGACCCAAAAGATCAGCTGCTTTTATCTGATTACCACGCGTGGCCGTAAGGGCGGCAAGAATCAGCGGATACTCCATTTCCGTCAGCACACGATCGTACAGCCCCGGCGGCGGCAGGCCCTCGCCGAAACCAGCGAAGTATGCGCGCATGTTTTCCTCGACAGCCTGGGCAATCGTCATGTTGCCCGTGCGGATCGGCCCTTTATCGATCGGGCTGTCCGGAACATCCGACCGAAGCTCGGCTTCGATGATTTCGCGGGTGATCACATCCTGTGGATAAAGTGCCATCAGCCGGCGAATGAGGTTCTCTAGCTCGCGCACGTTCCCCGGCCACGCGTAGGCCTTCATCAGATCGAGTGCTTCCTGATCGAAGCGCTTGGAGCCGAGCCCTTCCTTTTCCGCCTGCTGGACGAAGTGGCGCACCAGATCAGGAATATCCTCGGCGCGATCGCGCAGAGGAGGCAGCCGCAGCGGAACGACATTCAGACGATAGTAAAGGTCCTCGCGGAAGAGACCCTGGTTGATTGCCTGCTTCAAATCCTTGTTGGTCGCGGCGACGATGCGAACATCGGTGCGGATCGGCGTGCGACCGCCGACTGTGGTGTATTCGCCCTGCTGCAGTACGCGCAGAAGGCGCGTCTGAGCGTCCATCGGCATGTCGCCGATTTCATCAAGAAACAGCGTGCCGCCTTCGGCCTGCTCGAAACGTCCAGTGGAGCGAGTCTGGGCGCCCGTGAACGCGCCCTTCTCGTGGCCAAAAAGCTCGGATTCGATCAGGTCACGCGGTATTGCCGCCATGTTAATGGCAACGAACGGCCCGTTGCGGCGCTTGCCGTAGTCATGCAGCGCTCGCGCCACGAGTTCCTTGCCTGTTCCCGACTCGCCGGTGATCATGAGCGTCAGATCGGTCTGCATCAGGCGCGCAAGGACGCGATAGATTTCCTGCATCGCTGCTGAACGGCCCACAAGCGGCATTCCGTCCTGCATGTCCTCGTCGAGCTTGGCGGGCCTGCGCTTCGGCTCGGCGAGCGCACGACCGATGATGCCGATTAGTTCCGTCAGGTCGAACGGCTTCGGCAGATAATCGTAGGCGCCCTTCTCGGAAGCCTTGATCGCCGTCATGAACGTGTTCTGGGCGCTCATGACAAGCACGGGCAGATCCGGGCGCGCTTTCTTAATGCGCGGTAGCAGGTCAAACGCGTTTTCATCCGGCATCACGACATCGGTTACGACAAGATCGCCCTCGCCTGCCGACACCCAACGCCAGAGCGTGGCCGCGTTGGAGGTAATTCGCACGTCATAGCCGGCGCGGCTCAGAGCCTGATTAAGCACGGTACGAATTGCCGCATCATCATCCGCGACGAGGATCGTTGCTGTCATCGAGTAGGTCCTGTGGGAGTTATGGTCGTTGCGTCTTCCATGGATGCGTCCTTGGAGGCCGGCATCAAGACGCGGAATGTCGTGCGGTTGTTCTGGCTGTCGCATTCAATAATGCCGCCGTGGTCACCGATGATCTTGGCGACGAGCGCGAGCCCGAGGCCGCTACCGTTCGTCTTCGTCGTGATGAACGGATCAAACAGGTGCGGTAGCAGGTCGACCGGCACACCTGGGCCGTTGTCCTGAACACAAAACTCCAGCGGCAGCGAAATCTTTTCGCGCGTACCGGCGACCGACAAACGAATGCCCGAGCGATAAGCCGTCGTCAAAACGATCTCGCCATCCGGGCGATCGCCTACCGCTTCGGCGGCATTCTTCACGAGATTGAGGAACACCTGAACAAGCTGATCGCGGTTTGCGTAGACCGACGGCAATGACGGGTCGTAGTTCTCGGTGATGCGGAGGTGCCGCGCAAAGCCCGCCTTTGCCACAGCCTTCACGTGGTCGAGAACGGAGTGGATGTTGACGGGCATCCGATCAACCGGCCGCTCGTCCGAGAAGACCTCCATGCGATCCACGAGCGAGACTATGCGGTCGGTTTCATCGCAAATCAGCCGTGTCAAAGCGCGGTCGTCGTCGACGACCGATTGCTCCAGCAGCTGTGCTGCACCGCGAATCCCGGAAAGCGGATTCTTGATCTCATGCGCCAGCATGGAAGCAAGTCCAGTGACCGAGCGGGCGGCCGCACGATGCGTCAACTGGCGATCAATCTTGTCCGCCATCGACCGCTCCTGGAAGACGATCACGACCGAACCCGGATCGCTGACCACAGGCGCAACGTATAAGTCGACGAGCTTGTCCTGTCCGAGGCGAGGCGAGCTCAAGTCGACTCGATACTCGTTGATCGGCGCCCGCCTTTCGCGAACCTGATCGATCAAGGCCAGTAGCGGACTGCCGAACGGGATAAAGGTCGAGATCTTGTACCGAGCAAGGTGGGCGGCGCTGGCACCAAAGAAGGCCTCCGCCTCCCAATTGGCGAAAGCGACGAGCCCGGCCTCGTTGACCATAACAACGGGATTCTGGATCGCGTTGAGCACAGCGATCGCAACTGCGCTACCGCCGTTGTCGATCGACGATGGCACATCATTCGTCATGCAGCCTCCCGGGTCTGCGTGTCCGATGCCGCAGCCATCAATGCACCATAAAACCTTGCAGCAACGTCGTCGGGCTCCCGCGCGGTCATGATCGCAGCCTTCTCCTGCGGCGCGATATCAGGCGCAAAGCGATCGAGATACCAACCAAGGTGCTTCCTTGCATGGCGAACCGCGACTGCCTCGCCGTAAAATTCGAGCATCATTCTATAGTGCTCGGTGGCAATGTCGGGGATCTCCCACATTTCCGGCGCCGTCCGGCCAGCCAATACACCGGCTTTTCACGACCTGCCC
>NZ_AKKA01000067.1 GCF_000282035.1 Rhizobium sp. CF122 | reverse complement strand
CACCCTCCTCATAGGATCTACCGAACAGCGCGAAAAGGCGTGAGCAAAACGCGAAATCGGGTCAGTTCCCTAAATTTTTACCCTTTCCCCTGACGGGATGGAAACAAGAGCGCGCTAGTCTCTTCTCAACGTGAGAGGGAGTGTTCCATGCGTCAGGTCTTCTTTGCTGCGATAGCTGTGTTTGCCGCGGGTTCCGCCTGCGCCTCTTCGATCGAGGTGGTCGGCAAGGACACGCGCACCAATGGCGGGAGCATCAGCCAGGAAAGCTGCCAAAGTTGCCCGCCGCTCGAATCTGTCGAGCGCAAGAAGGACTACACCGTCCCGACCCTGACACCCGGCTCGCTGCAATCCTCTGAGATACGCGACGTGAACGGCGAGAAGAAGCTCTATCGCACCGAAGGCTGGATGGGCGGGTCACCCGTCGTTTTCGTAACCAAGGCTCCGGCCGTGTCCATGACGGCCGCTACACAGCCGTCCGACAACATCGACCGCGCCTCGACGACGGCTGCGGTCATCGGTGGCGACGTCAAGCCGATCGCGGCAGGCATGGCAGATGCGCCGAAGGAACAAACGGCCCCGCTCGACGTTTCCAAGTTTGAACTTCGGTTCTGATCTCCAGTTCCCTGCCCCAGCCTGACCAAAGTTTCGGTCGACCGGGTCCACCCCTCGCGGGGGATAAAATGCGTCCCTGAGAGAAGCAGGGACGCATTTTTCGTCTCTAATGGGCCTTGCCGGCTGGTGTGCTTCCAAAGGTCGGCGCAAGCAGACGTGCAAGGGCCTGCAATCCTGTCGAAACGTTCGCCCGCCGCAGATAGTGCTGAGTGCCCTGCGCCTCCGCAACGGCGGACGCTCCAACTTCGCCTTCGATAGCCGTCTGTTCTGGAACTGGCTCAGGCGGAGGGGAGTAGATACGTCCCTGATCGAGGGAAAGGATGGTCAGCGTCGTTATCATGGCCGTCTCCCACTTGCGGCTTTGCTGTGGGAAGCAGTCTCTGCCGGATGAGCCATTCCGGTCCTGAAACGCTCAAGGAAAAGTTCCGAAACGATCCGAAACTAGGGTCAGGCCCTAGCGTTCCGGGACACCCGCTATTCTCAGCCCGTCAAGGACGGCAGCGATGCGATCCGGATATTTGCCCGCTTGACCGGCGCGGATGCGTTCAATCGTGATATCAGGCGTCCGTCGTTTCAAGGCCGCGACGTGCCGCTGGGCTTCCTCCATGCGCCCGAGATGCGCGCTCGCAGCAATGAGCACCCATAGAGTTGGCTCGAAATTCGGATTGCTGGCTAGCGCTCTTGAAGCCCAGGCCAGGGCCTGGTCGTACTCACCGAGGACGATATGGGCGTGAGCGATGCCGCAGAGCGAGAAGTGCGCGCCTCGGTCGCCAGGCGTCAGGCGGTTGGCCCTGTGGAAGTGGCTGAGCGCATCGCTGACATTGCCGCAATGAAGATGTCCGACGCCCGCCCTTACGACGGCCATCGGATTGTTGGGATTGGATTCGGCCGCCGCTTGCAGAACCGCGAGACCCCAATCGTAATCCTTCACCGTCTGCATCAAGGCGACGCCGCAATGGGCCATGACCATGGCGTCGCCGGCGCCGTGCTCCAGAGCCCGCCGTGCCAGTGCGCCACATGCCTGCACATCGTCCTCGGTGAGCGCCGGCCAGCCCATCGTGTAGCGATGCTCGAGCGCCCATGTCGCATGGGCAAGCAGCTGCGCATTGTCGGGCTCGGCGGCGAGCCCCTGCATGAGAAGGGCATAGGCGGCCGCATTGTCGCCTTCGATTTCGGTCGAGATCTTGGCCAGGGCCTGCAGGTAGATGTCGTAGGTGGCCACGCTTCCGGGCCGTTCGCGCCGTGATCGCTCGATCTCGGCCGTTTGGATCAGTGGTTCGATCAGCATTGCGACGCTGTCGGTGATGCGATCCTGAAAGTCGAATATCTCGTCTAGAGTGCCATCGAAAGTCTGCGCCCATATGTGCGTGCTGCTCTGGCGCTCGACAAGCTCAGCCACAATACGCAGCCGATTGCCGGATTGTCGGATGCTGCCTTCGAGCACGTAGCTGACGCCGAGTTCGGCGGCGATCTTGCGCACATCCATTGCACTGCCCTTGTAGGCAAAAGAGCAGTCCCGGGCGACCACGGCAAAGCTTCGGAACCGGCTTAGTGCCGCAATGATGTCATCGACGATCCCATCGGCAAAATAGTCCTGCCTTGGATCGCCGCTGAGATTGCTGAAGGGGAGGACAGCGAGTGTCGGCCGCAATTCTGGGGCGGTCGCAGCGGCTTTCGCCTCCGCATTCGTCCGGATGAAACGGTAGCCGACGCGCGGCACGGTAGCGATCCATTCCTGTCCGTCGGGTGCAGGGCCAAGCGCCTTGCGCAACGCCGCGACCTGCACGGTCAGGTTGCTCTCCTCGACGGCAATTCCGGGCCAGACACGCTCCATCAACACATCCTTGGAAACAATGCTCCCACGGGCTTCAAGCAACGCTTCAAGAAGGGCGATGCCACGTTGGCCGAGCGCGACGGCCCGCCCGTTCCGCAGCAGGCGGCAGCCGGGATCGAGAACAAATTCACCGAAGGCATGCAAAGCCTCAACCATGCCGGAAATATAGCTTAACGACCGCCAGCGGAAAACTGGAGAACGTGCTCTGGCGTGTGCGTTTCAACCTGCGGACGCGCAACTGACTCGAAATTTCCGCTAACTGCAAGAATGCACTGATTATATTTGATCCTTCGGGCCATCATCACTTGGAAATTGGCAATTCCTTCACTCTAACTCCAACGTATAGGGGCGCATTTTTCTGTTTGTATTTGTTCAGAAACTTCCCGATTTCATCATCATAGAAACATGTAGAGACTGGTTAAGCATTCCTTAGAATAAACTGACCATTTTTAGCGCCGACCGGTAGCCGCATGTCAATTTCGCAGCAGTAAGAGGGGGTGGCCAATCAGCCCTCGTATACGCGGTAGGAAACCGCGCCGGATATCCCAACCGAGCTCTGTTGCGAGGCATGATGAAGAATTTGAAGATTTCCAGACAGCTTATTTTGCTGGTCGTTGGCCTGATGGTAGCGTTTGCAATCGGAACCACCATCCAGGTTCGCTCCTCGGTCAATGCGATCTATAAGGAACGCTATGATATGCTGCGTTCTGAGGTTCAGTCCGCGGTCTCCGTTCTCAAGCAGTACCAGGCGAAGGTGACCGCCGGCGCAATGACCCAGGAAGAGGCCCAGAAGCAGGCCTACGCTACGCTCAACGGCATGAAATACGACCCCGATGGTTACTTCTTCGGCTATAGCTACGACATCCAGATGATGTTCCACTACGATGCCTCGAAGGTTGGGCAGTTCAACAAGGGGCAGCCGGACAGCAAAGGCAAGCTCTATCGCGAAGAACTGGTCAAGCTTGGGCAGCAGGGCGGCGGTCTCGTCGAATACTACTCCACAGCGAAGCCCGGCCAGCCGGCCGGAGATTTTCGCAAGACGGCATATGCATTGGCCTTCGACCCCTGGAAGGTCGTCGTCGTCACCGGCGTCTACATGGATGATCTCGATGCCCAAGTCGATGACACGATCCTGGCCGCATTGGCTAGCAGCATCGTCCTACTCTTCGTCGCCATTGTGGCTGCCTACCTGGTCATCCGCGGCATTTCAAACCCCTTGAAGGACGTTCACAATGCCCTGCAATCGGTGGCTGATGAGGACGTCTCCATCAAAATCCCGCACACCGACATGAACAACGAAGTCGGCATGATGGCCAAGGCGACGCAGTCTCTGCAGCAGAAGGTCAGGGAGCGCCACGCCATGTCCGAGCGCGAGGCCGCCCAGCAGATGGCCCTCGACGGCGAGCGCGAAAACAGTCAGCGCTTGCAGCGCGAGGAAGCGGTCGCCCAGAACCATGTCGTTTCGACCATCGGTCAGGCGCTGGAGCAGATTGCCCATGGCGACCTGACGGTCCGTTGCGCCGATCTCGGCCAGAAGTACGCTGCCCTCCGCGAGAACTTCAACGATGCGCTCGGGCATCTCGAAGTCGCGATGGCCAAAGTGACCGCCAAGGGCGGCGACATCGCCGTCAGCAAGGAAGAGATCCGCCGTGCCTCCAACGATCTGTCGCAGCGCACCGAACGCCAGGCCGCGAGCCTGGAGGAGACTTCGGCAGCGCTCGACGAGTTGACCGTCGCAGTCCGTCAGACCGCTGACGGCGCCCATGAAGCCAGCAAGCGCGTTCATGCCGTCAGCACGGAAGCGAGCCGCAGCGATGCGGTGGTCTCCGAAGCGATCGAAGCGATGAGCGGCATCGAAAAGTCGTCTGCCGAAATCGGCAAGATTATCGGCGTCATCGACGAAATCGCCTTCCAGACGAACCTGCTGGCGCTGAACGCTGGCGTCGAAGCTGCACGCGCCGGCGAATCCGGCAAGGGCTTTGCGGTCGTCGCTCAGGAAGTTCGCGAACTGGCACAGCGCTCGGCCGCCGCGGCCAAGGAGATCAAGGATCAGATCGCCCGTTCGTCCGGTCAGGTCGATCACGGCGTCCGCCTGGTCGGCGAAGCCGGTGAGGCACTGAAGCGCATCTCCGACCAGATCAAGGCCGCCAACGAGATCGTCGCCAAGATCGCCCATAGCGCCTCTGAGCAGGATACGACATTGCGTTCGATCTCGTCCTCGATGAACCAGCTCGATGCCGCGACCCAGCAGAACGCCGCGATGGCGGAGGAGACTACTGCATCGGCTGAGTCGCTCGCCAACGATACAGACGAGCTCCTCAACCTGATCCGCGGCTTCCGCGTCGGCGGCGGCAACGATTATGCCGCGCAGGTTCGCCGCGCCGCCTGAGGTCAAGGACCAAACGAGAAAACGGCCGTCGGAGCGATCCGGCGGCCGTTTTGCGTAAGGGGAGCTATCGGGTCTTTCAATCGCCCGTCGTTGCCTCGTCGGCAGCGAGCCGCGCGATAAGCGCCTCGATATCGCGATCAGAGTAGACGCCAATGCCGGCCTGCTTCAGGAGCGCCGTTGTCACGCCATTCCCTGCGAGCCTGTGCCCGGAGAACGTGCCGTCATAGACGAAGCCCGAGCCACAAGAAGGGCTGCCGTCGATCAGCAGCGCATAGCGGCAGCCGGTCTGGGTGGCGATCGCCAGGGCGTTCTCGGCGGCCTGCCTGAACTCGTCCGTCACATTGCCACCGGTGATCTCGACGACGCGGGCGTTGCCGGCAAGCACATCCTCGCCCGCAGCCCCACCGTCGATTTCGGCCGGCGGGCGCGGCACCGGCATTCCGGCAGACATCTCGGGACAGATGGTTACCAGCCTGCCTTCCTCGATCCACCGCGCTATCGCAGGGTGAGCGAGCGGCTTCGATTGGCCGTCATAGCGGACGGGATGGCCCATGAGGCAGGCACTGACGAGAATCTTCTCCATGGCTTTGGAATAACCCCAAGGACGTGATAGTTCCAGTCCGCCATCAAGTGTGCGGAAGGGGAAAAGGGTGCAGCGAAGGATTCGCGCGGACAGGGCATGACCGATCTTGCGGTCTATGCCGGCCTTTTCCTGGTGGCTTTTGCGGCAGCAACGATCTTCCCGATGCAGTCGGAAGCCGGCCTCGTCGGCCTCGTCCTCACCGGGCAGCATCCGGTCCTCGCGCTGATCGTGGTGGAGACAACAGGCAACGTTCTCGGCTCGACCGTCAACTGGCTGCTCGGCGTCGGCATCGAACGATTTCGCGACAAGCGCTGGTTTCCGGTCAGCCAGCCCGCGCTCGACAAAGCGCAGCGCTGGTATCACCGCTATGGCAAGTGGTCTCTGCTTCTAAGCTGGATGCCGATCATCGGCGATCCCATCACTATCGTTGCCGGTGTTTTGCGCGAACCGTTCCCGATGTTCCTGCTGCTCGTGACTATCGCGAAGACCGTTCGTTACGGCGTTCTCGCTGCCGCCACTCTCGGGGTGATGAGCTGACGCGGGCAGAATTCCATCCTTGAATCAGAATCTGAACAAGGAGGAAATTCTGCAAATGACGCCGGATCTTAAGGTGCCATCCGCACGTCACATCAGATGCGCGGGCGCGCCTTAGCCCGAGATTTTCGAGAAGTCGGCGACCGTACCGGTTGCCTCGCGGATCAGACGCAGGAGCGCCAGTCGGTTGGCGCGAATGGCGGCGTCCTCGTCGTTAACAAGCACGTCGTCGAAGAAGCGGTCGACCGGCGCGCGCAGCCTAGAGAGCGCTTCCATGGCCGAGCGGAAGTCTTCCTTGTCCACGGCTGCCGAAGCCTCGGCCGAGGCCTTGTTGATCGCGGCGAAGAGCTCCTTCTCAGCGGCGAGCCGGAACAGGTTTTCCGAAACGCCGTCGGCGATCACCGTGCCCTTCTTCTCCTCGGCGGCCAGAATCTGCGTGGCGCGCTTGGTGCCGACCAGAAGGTTCTTGCCGTCCTCCGACGTGATGAAGGCGGTCAGCGCCTCGACGCGACGGGCAATCATCAAGAGATCGTCGGCCTCGAGCGTAACCACGGCATCGATGAGGTCATAGCGCGCGCCCTGATCGCGAAGGTAGACCTTCAGGCGGTCATGGAAGAAGGAGAGGAGGTCGAGTTCGCGTGACGATTCGCTTTCAGCGACACCAAGTGAGACAAGGTCGTCCCCGTCTTGGAGCGTCGTACCTGCAGCTTTCGTCACGCCGAGATCGCTATCAATCCGCGCGATATGCGACGCAATCGGCGTCAGCAGCGGAATGCGGACCTTGCGCTCGAGCAGGATGCGGATAACGCCGAGCGCTGCGCGACGAAGCGCGAAGGGATCCTTCGAGCCCGTCGGCTTCTCGTCGATGGCCCAAAAGCCGGTCAGCGTGTCGAGCTTGTCGGCGAGCGCGACAGTGATCGCGACCTTGTCCTCCGGAACGCGGTCGGTCGGACCCATCGGCTTCCAGTGGTCCTCAATCGCTGCTGCGACCGATGCATCCTCGCCCTGGAGTGCCGCATAGCGGCGGCCCATCAGGCCCTGCAGTTCCGGAAACTCGCCAACCGCCTCAGTGCGAAGATCCGCCTTGGCAAGCACTGCTGCCCGGTCGACCAGCTTGCAGTCGGCGCCGATCTGCATCACGAGCTTGGCCGCCAGTGCGCGAATGCGCTCCACGCGCGCGCCCTGCGTTCCAAGCTTGGCATGGAACGTCACGTTGAGCGCGTCGAGCTTGGCCATGCGCTGGTCGAGCGGCTTGGAAAGGTCGAGGTTGAACTTTGCGGCCGAAGCCTCCAGCGTTTCCAGATCCGGCAGATTGCCCTGGTCGCGCTTCCAGAAGTGCAGCGCGTCGGAAAGGCGAGCGCGTACGACCTTGCCGTTGCCGTGGATGATCTCCTTGCCGCCGTCGCTCGCCTGGATGTTCGAAACGAGGATGAACTTGCAGGAAAGCGTGTCGCCGCCGACTGGGCGCGTCACGAAGCACTTCTGGTTCGTCTTGATGGTGAGCCGGATGATATCGGCCGGGATCGAGAGGTAATCCTCCTCGAAGCTTCCCATCAGCACCTGCGGCCACTCGACGAGGCCGGAGACCTCTTCCAGCAGACCCTCGTCCTCGACCAGTTCCAGGCCGCTCGCAAAGGCGATGTCGCGGGCATCGTGCAGGATGATGTCCTTGCGGCGATCGGCGTCGAGAATGACTTTCGCCTTTTCGAGATTGGCGACATAGTCGTCGAAGCGCTTGACGGTGATGGCCTCAGGCGCATGGAAGCGATGACCATAGGTCACGTTTGAGGCAACGATGCCGTCGATTGAAAACGGAACGACGGCTGTTTCCTCGTGCTCCGTGCCGAAGGTGCAGACGATCGACTGCAACGGACGGACCCAGCGTAGCGAGCCGGGCTGAGCAGAGGCCGCGCCCCAGCGCATCGGCTTCGGCCAGGGGAAATCGCGGATGATCCCAGGCATGACATCGCTGATAATCTCTTCGGCGGCGCGGCCCGGCTTGGAGATAACGGCGATGTAGAAGTCGCCCTTCTTCGGATCGCTCTGAACCTGCGCCTCGGAAATGGAGGAAAGGCCGGCGCCGCGCAGGAAGCCTTCGATCGCCTTCTCGTTGGCGTCTGTGCGGGGCCCCTTCTTCTCTTCGCGCACATCGGCGGAACGCGCCGTCAGGCCGCGGATGTCGAGCGTTAGCCGGCGCGGTGTCCAGTATTCACGCGCACCCTCGTAGGAAAGTCCTGCCTCGACAAGCGCATCGGTCACGAGCTTCTTCAGGTCGCCGGCAGCCTTGCGCTGCAGGCGGGCCGGGATCTCTTCGGAGCGGAGTTCTAGGAGCAGATCTGGCATGTCACTTTCCTTGCCTTCTGGGGAAGGCGCCACAAAGGCGGGGCTAAAAACGGTCGCCTCTGCTAGCAAAGAATGCCGCATCTGCACAACCGCAAAAACGGCTGCCAGCCGTGCTATGTTGCTGTGGATAGGGACGTCGGGCATTGCCTTGTCGTTTTTCGCCGCTATGGTCCCGCAACTTTTGTAAAACGCAGGAATTCTCATGGCCGCTGACCTCCGCTCGCTCGCCGCTGTCATCTCGTCCGAAATCAATGCCCGGCCGGACCAGGCAAAGGCAGCGATCGAGCTGCTCGACGAGGGCGCGACCGTGCCCTTCATTGCGCGCTACCGCAAGGAAGTGACGGGCGGGTTGGACGATACGCAGCTGCGCAATCTGGCGGAGCGGCTGGTCTATCTGCGCGAACTGGAAGCGCGCCGCGACACCATCGTCGAATCCATCACCGGCCAGGGCAAGATGACCGAGGAACTGCTCCGCAAGATCACCGGTGCCGCCACCAAGGCCGAGCTGGAAGATCTCTATCTCCCTTATAAGCCAAAGCGCCGCACCCGTGCAGAGATCGCCCGCGAGCGTGGCCTCGGGCCGCTGGCGGAAGCAATCCTTGCAGACCGCTCAAAGGAGCCTGCCACGCTGGCGGAAGGCTACATCACAGCCGATGTGCCCGATGTGAAGACGGCACTCGAAGGCGCGCGTGATATCGTCGCTGAAGGCATCGCCGAAAATGCGGACCTCCTCGGCAAGCTGCGTGCCCATATGCGCAGTGCGGCTTTGCTGAAGGCCAAGGTGGTGGACGGCAAGCAGGCGACAGGCGAGAAGTTCTCGGACTATTTCGACCATTCCGAACGCTGGGCCACTGTCCCCGGCCATCGCGCGCTCGCCATGCTGCGCGGCTGGAACGAGGAAGTGCTGACACTGACGATCGAGGCCGATGCCGAAACCGCCTCGCCCAATAAGCCGGTCGAGCGCATGATCGCGACCGCCTACGAGATCGCAGCGAGCCGCCCCGGCGACCGCTGGCTGATGGAGGTGGCGAGCTGGACCTGGCGCGTCAAGCTCTCCATGTCGCTGTCGCTCGACTTGATGCGCGAGCTTCGCGAGCGCGCCGAAGAAGAGGCGATCCACGTCTTCGCCCGCAACCTCAAGGATCTGCTGCTGGCAGCACCCGCCGGTTCGCGCCCGACGATGGGCCTCGATCCAGGCATCCGCACTGGCGTCAAGGTCGCTGTCACCGATGCGACCGGCAAGGTGGTTGCGACGTCCACCGTCTATCCGTTCCAGCCGAGAAACGACGTGCGCGGCGCGCAGTTGGAACTCGCTTCCCTGATCCGCAAGCACAATGTCGAGCTGATCTCGATTGGCAACGGGACCGGGAGCCGCGAGACCGAGAAGCTGGTGGCCGACATGCTCGCCGAGCTGCCGGGTGCCAAACCGACCAAGGTGATCGTCTCGGAAGCCGGTGCCTCGGTCTATTCCGCCTCGGAAACGGCAGCGTTGGAATTCCCCAACCTCGACGTCTCGTTGCGCGGTGCCGTCTCCATCGCCCGGCGCCTGCAGGATCCATTGGCGGAGCTCGTCAAGATCGAGCCGAAATCGATCGGTGTCGGCCAGTATCAGCACGACGTCGACCAACAAAAGCTGTCGCGCTCGCTCGACGCCGTTGTCGAAGATGCGGTGAATGCCGTCGGCGTCGATCTCAACACTGCCTCCGCGCCGCTGCTGTCGCGCGTCTCCGGCCTGGGTGCCTCGATTGCCGACGCGATCGTCAAGCACCGCGACAGCGAAGGCCGCTTCGAGACGCGCCGCGATCTCCTGAAGGTCGCGCGCCTCGGCCAGCGCACCTTCGAGCAATGCGCCGGCTTCTTGCGCATTCGTGATGGCAAGGAGCCGCTCGACGCCTCCTCGGTCCACCCGGAAGCCTATGGCGTCGCCAAGAAGATCGTCGCTGCTTGCGGCCGCGACCTGCGCTCGCTGATGGGCGACAGCGCGGTGCTGAAAGCCGTCGATCCGCGGCAGTTCATCGACGAGAAATTCGGTCTGCCGACGGTAAAGGACATTCTCGCCGAGTTGGAAAAGCCCGGCCGCGACCCGCGCCCGAGCTTCAAGACCGCGACTTTCGCCGAAGGCGTCCACGAGATCTCGGATCTCCAGCCCGGCATGATGCTGGAAGGCACGGTCACCAACGTTGCGGCCTTTGGCGCTTTTGTCGACATAGGCGTCCATCAGGACGGATTGGTTCACGTTTCCCAGCTCGCCGATCGCTTCGTCAAAGATCCTCACGAAGTTGTGAAAGCTGGCGATGTCGTGAAGGTTCGCGTCGTGGAGGTCGATGCGAAGCGCAAGCGCATCGGTCTGTCGATGAGAAAGGACGACGGTTCGCAACCTTCGGCGCCGCGTGGCGAGTCGCGTGGAAATCAGCCGGTTCGCGGTCAGAACGACCGGCGCTCAGCCCCGGCAAAACCGGAGAGCCAAGGTGCCTTTGGAGCTGCACTGGCCGAGGCCATGAAGCGAAAATAAGCGCTTAGCAGTAGCATTTGCAAAAATGTCACACTTCGGAGGCCATCTCGCCGGGGTGCGAATTATGGCGCTTGTAAGGCGGATGAGAGATACTAAGTTGATCTGACTATCCTGTCACATTGCGAGGCCTTGTTCATGGCGTCGGCTTTCTTATCGATCGTCAAAAAACTCATCCGCAAGGGTAATCTGAAGCTCACTCTCGCCAATGGCGAGACGCATATGGTTGGCGACGGCACTGGTGATCTGGTTGTTGTTCGCGTTGCCGACGAGGAGGCGGAGAAGTTGATCCGCCGCGACCCCACCCTAAAGCTCGGCGAAATGTACATGGAGGGCCGGTTCATTCTTGAACGCGGCAGCATCTACGATTTCCTGGAGATGGTGAAACAGAACACCACCAACGAAATCTTCGATATCCCGATGGCGGCCCTCCTGATCAGCCGCATCGCTCTTCAACAGTTGAAAAGCCGTCTGCCGGTCAATCGCAACAAACGCAACGTGGCGCACCACTACGATCTGTCCGAAAGGCTGTTCGAACTCTTCCTCGACGAGGATTGGCAGTATTCCTGCGCCTACTACGACCCACCGGGCATCAGCCTGGAGGAGGCACAGGTTGCCAAGAAGCGCCACATCGCCGCCAAGCTCCTGCTAGAACCGAACCAGCGCGTGCTTGAGATCGGCTCCGGCTGGGGCGGGATGGGCATGTATCTGGCGGAAGCCGCGCCCGGCCTTCATGTCACCGGCATCACGCTCAGTGAAGAGCAATTGAAGATCTCGCGCGAGCGTTCGAAACAGCGCGGTCTTGCCGACCGTGTCCGCTTCGATCTGCAGGACTACCGGACGATGACCGGTCAGAAGTTCGATCGCATCGTCTCGGTCGGCATGTTCGAGCATGTCGGCATCGGCAACTTCGACAAGTACTTCAAGAAAGTGCACGAGTTGCTGGCCGATGACGGCGTCATGCTGCTGCATTCCATTGCCCGACCGAAGCCAAGCTTCGCGACCAACGCCTTCATCGAGAAGTATATCTTTCCGCAAGGCTACATTCCCTCGATCGGAGAGACGATCCCCGTGATCGAGAAGGCCGGTCTTCTGGTGCGCGATGTTGAAGTGCTGCCGCTTCACTACGCCCAAACGCTCCGCCATTGGCGCGAGCGTTTCGTCGCCCACAAGGCGGAAGCCGTCGCCCTGTACGATGAGCGCTTCTTCCGCATGTGGGAGTTCTATCTGGCCGGTTCGGAAATCGGCTTCCGCTGGGACGAACTCTTCGTCATGCAGATCCAGATTTCCAAGAACCAGTTTTCCACGCCTGACAACCGCAACTACATTGCGGAGAATGAGGCGAAGCTGAAGGAGTTCGAGGCGACGCGTCCGCCGCTCGAAAAGGTTATACTCTGATCAGCCGGGAAGGCGCGGCACCAACCGCGCCTTTTCTTTCTTGGAAAGAGACCGACACATGAGCAGTGCGTTTCCCGAGATCTATCTCGTCCGACACGGCGAAACGGAATGGAGCCTTTCTGGAAGACATACCGGCCGCAGCGATATTCCTCTGACGGCAAACGGCGAGGAAGCGGCGCGCCAGCTCGGTCCGCGCCTTGCGGGCAAGAGCTTCGCCGCCGTGTGGTCCAGCCCGTCGCAGCGTGCCCGCAACACCTGTGAACTCTCCGGCTTTGGCGCCGGCGCGATCGTCAAGGACGATCTGGCCGAGTGGGACTACGGCGCCTACGAGGGCATCACCACCAAGGAAATCCATGCAAGCCGACCCGGCTGGCAGCTGTTTCGCGACGGGTGTCCGAGCGGCGAGGCGGCAGGCGATGTCGGTGCACGGGCAGATCGGATCATCTCGGGACTGCGGCAGGCCAATGCCCCCATCCTGATCTTCTCGAGCTCGCATTTCCTGCGCGTGCTCGGCGCGCGCTGGCTCGGACTACCGCCGGCCAATGGCGCGCGCTTGATCCTGGACACGACAAGCATCAGCGTTCTCGGCTACGAGCACGATGTGACGGAGCCGGTCATCCGACGATGGAATGGCGTCTAGAAATACGACTTTGACGAGCAGTCCCGACTCAGATTGAGTGCGTGTATAGACGCGCGAGGGAGGGCGGGATGCTACGCGAGACATTCAGCATTATCGGCAGAAACTGGTCCATGTACGTGGTTGTCGTCATTGGTACCATGGCCCTTTCGATATTCGATGAACTCTCGGGCAAAACGACGTCCAGTGGAGCGACGAGCTTCATGTGGAGTTATGTCGCGATGTGTGTTCAGGGGGCGGTCATTTACTCCGCGCCGTTTGCGGAGGTCGGAAAGCGCGCGGGCTTCGGACGAATGTTTCCTTACTTTCTCAAGACGGTAGCGCTTCTCATCGGAGCGCTCGTCATCTCGCTGCCGATATTCATGTTTTTGCCCTCGGAGTTAGGTGTATCTGTAAGCGTGCTGCTGTTCGCTTTCGCTCTGTTTGTCGCCTATGCACTGGTTTTGTCGCTTTTGGGAACCTGGCCAACTTCAAGCATCACCGGTCACGGGACAACGCTTGTGGATGCTCTCCGGCGCGGCACAGCACGATTTTTCCCAACGTCCGGTCGGCTTGTTGCCGGGATGATTTTGCCGGCGGTTCTGTCGATACTGCTTGTCGTGGTTGCGTCTCAGTTTGGGACCTCGCCGTTGCTGTTGGTCGATGGGAAACCGAATGTCGTCATGCTCGCGATCTCGGCTGCAGCGGCATTTCTTCAGGCGCTCGGTGTGAGCTATGCCGCAGTTGTCGTTGCCCGCGTTTACCTTTCAGGGGAGCAAGGTTCTGCGGAGTTTGGCACTGCGGCCGCATGATGGCTTGACCCGCACCTTGACCGATCGCTAGATGGCTTCATGCAACAGATCGGCGGAATAAACGGGCGCGTTGCGGATGCGCCTTCGAACAATTGGGTTTATCGGGTCCTGCCTCCATGGCTCTGGCCCTATGCGCAGCTTGCGCGGTGGGATCGGCCGATTGGCTGGCAGCTCCTGATGTGGCCCTGTTTCTGGTCGGCGGCGATGGCCGCAAATGCGACCGCCCATATTGGGCAGTTTTCCGGCGGCCAGCTGATTTTCCATCTTGTACTTTATTTCATCGGCGCGGTTGCGATGCGGGGGGCAGGGTGCACCTATAACGATCTCGTCGATCACCAAATCGATATGGAAGTGGCCCGCACCCGCTCGCGGCCGCTGCCATCCGGCCGCGTGACGCGCACGCAGGCCAAGATGTTCATCGTCCTGCAGGCGCTGGTTGGGCTGCTGGTCGTTCTACAGCTTAACTGGTTCTCGGTCATCCTCGGCGTCGTTTCGCTCGCCATCGTAGCGCTTTATCCCTTTGCCAAGCGCTTCACGGACTGGCCGCAATTCTTCCTCGGCCTTGCCTTTTCCTGGGGCGCTTTGATGGGTTGGGCGGCGATCTTTGGCAGCCTTTCGCTGGCGCCGATCCTCCTCTACGTCGCCTCGGTGGTCTGGACGATCGGTTACGACACGATTTACGCCCATCAGGACAAGGAAGACGATGAGCTGATCGGCGTTCGTTCCACCGCGCGGCTATTCGGCGACAAGACGAAACAGTGGCTCGTCGGTCTCTATGGCCTGACGCTCGTGCTCGCCTTCTGCGCCTTCCTGGTTGCGGGCGTCGGCCTGTTTGCCTATCTCGGCCTGCTCATTGCTGCCGGCATGTTTGCCTGGCAAATCGTAACGCTGGATATCAGCGACGGCGATCAGTGCCTGGCATTGTTCAAGTCCAACAATCGCGTTGGTCTGATCATTTTCCTCGGCCTCTTTCTTTCTCTTCTTTTCGTACTGCCCTGAGGCGGAAACGACAATGCCCGGCACAGCGGCCGGGCATTGATAATCTGAAACGGCGCGCCGCTTAGCTGCGGGCGATAATTTCCTTGCCTTCGATCTTCATGGCGACGCCGAGCTTTCCGGTCGTGCGGCGCACGAGGAAGCGCGGGCGGCGATTGGCGAAGTAGGAGTGGCGGCGCCGTGGCTTCAAGGCGCTGGTGCGTAGGTCGCCGAGATGTTCTTCGAGCGGACGTGCGACGCCGTCGGCCTCGACCATCAGCATCGGAATGCGGAAGGCTTCCGACCAACTGCGCCAATCGGCAGCGATATCCGCGAGGTCGTGAGCGACCAGCAGCGGTACGCAGAGCTCCGGATCTTCGTGGTGAAGCTCCAGTGTTACGGTCACTTCGCCGTTGCCGTGGTCAATGGCGCGGGCGGCAACGCCCTTGAAGGCGCGCTTGGGAAGTGCGATCGAAAGCGGTAGGCCGCTTGAGGGAAGAACCTTGCGCAGGATAGCGCCACGTTCGTCGATCGTTATGCTGACGTCACTTGAGGAGTCGTGGATGGCGTAGCTAACCTGCTGGGGAAAGCGAGACGGATCGAGACGCAGTGTCGTTCCAGCCCATACGGGCTTCATAACGGTGTTGTTCATGTTCATTCTACCCTTGTCTTACCTGAGAGCCGGTTTCCGGTCTTCTCCTCGGGGCTTTTCGCCCTCTATGGCTCGACAATAGGCGGCGCCTGTTCCGGACAGCTTAAAAATCGCGGTTAAGAAAACTTTGCCTCCCTGGATGGTTATCAAAACCGAAGCCGGCAAGGTTTCCGGAGGGTGAACGCCGGCTGTGCCATATTGCAACGCAGGATGGGTAAGTCTCGGGTAAGCTTTTTATCGCAAAATAGCGCAGAACCAATCTGTCATACTTTGAAGACTTTGCCGGAAAAGGGCGCGTTATGATCTCTGCTTCGATGGCCTACAACATACTGTCGGGGAACATGAAGCAGAGCCTGGATCGGGTTGCCGCCCAGGCAACGGTCAAGCGCGACGCCGAGTATTACAAGGACAACATCAACAAGGTCAAAGACGTCGACGATTTCCTCGGCAACTACCGCCTCTACAGCTACGCGATGAAGGCCTATGGCCTAGATGACATGACTTACGCCAAGGCCTTCATGAAGAAGGTGCTGGAAAGCGATCTCACCGATGCCGATAGCTTCGCCAACAAGCTGACAGATACGCGATACAAGGAGTTCGCTGCCGCGTTCAATTTCAATTCGCCGGCAGCGGATGCGCAGAGCGACGCCCAGGAAGACGATCTGATTGGTCTCTACACACAGTCCTTCGCGGACGAGAGCAAGAATGCCACGACCGAGACCGACTACTACAGCAACGCAATCGACGCGGTGCAGGATGTTTCCGACATCGTCAGCAACAGTCGTGTCCGCACCTATGTCCTGAAAGCCTACGGTATTGACCCGACCTACGTCTCGAAGGACTTCCTGACGCAGGTTCTGACAAGCGACGTCAACGATCCAAACAGCTTCGTGAACGTCAACGGCAACGACAAATACAAGGCGCTTGCTGCGCAATTCAATTTCAACGCCGATGGCACGGTCAGTGGTGCTGCTCAGACGACTGCGCAGAAGAATGCTGTAATGGAGCAGTACAATCTGACTGTTCCGTCAATCGCGACGCCGGCGGCCGCCGACTATAACAAGGCCTACTACCTGTCCAAGATCGGAACGATCACAAATGTCTCCGACCTAGTAGCGGATAGCCGGCTGGCGTCCTATATCAAGACAGCGTTCAGCATGGGGGACCTCAGCAATGCTGCCCTGAAGCTGGTGCTGACCGATTCCAACTATGCGAATACGTTGGGCTATGGTGAAGCCTACAGCGCGTTCAACTTTAACGCGGACGGCACGATCGATTCCACCGCTGCCTCCTATACCGCGCAAACCTCCGATCAGATCGATGCCATGGCTGACATGGCGTCCGCAGCGTCGAGCTACTACCAGTCCAAGATTGTCACAATTACGAATGTCGACGATCTGATAGCCGATCCAAGGTTGACGCGCTTCATCAAGGATGCCTACGGCATGCCGCAGACGCTGAGCGATGCCGATCTGAAGAGCGTGCTCACGGACACGACCTATGCCTCGACGCTCGGCTACGACAACGTCCACGCGGCCTTTAACTTTCTCGCCGATGGCACGGTGTCGGACAAAGGCGTTGCGCAGGCCACTGCGCAGGCGCGTTCCACAAATTCCGGCGCCAATGCCAACCTTGACTATTTCCAAAGCAAGATAGGCGCCATCTCCAACGTGGACCAGCTGATCGCGGATCAGAAGCTTACAAGCCTCATCAAGTCGGTGTATCGGATGCCTGCCGATACCAGCGACGCGGACCTGAAGAGCATTCTGACTGATCCAAGCTTTGCCTCCGCTCAGGGCTTTACCAGCGTCAACCAGGCATTCAGCTTCGCCTCGGACGGATCAGCCGCGGCGGCCTCCGGTCCGCAGAGCGCCGAACAGCAGATGAACACGACCGAC
The DNA here is from genome assembly GCF_000282035.1 of Rhizobium sp. CF122. Classification (GTDB taxonomy): domain Bacteria; phylum Pseudomonadota; class Alphaproteobacteria; order Rhizobiales; family Rhizobiaceae; genus Rhizobium. The sequence goes on along the minus strand of NZ_AKKA01000067.1, from coordinate 100,623 downwards.
AGCTATGCGGTCCGTTATGATGATGCACAGCAAGAGGCCATCGACGCTGCCGTCGCCAACTACAAAGAGCGGATGAGCGACGACAACATCAAGAAGGTGGATGATTTCCTCCGCTCCAATGCGACGGCGGATCTGAATAAGAAGAACGACGACCTGCCTGACCCCTATCAGATGGCGCTGCGCGCCTATGGGCTGACGGAGCAGGACGTGCCGCGTTCGACATTGCGCAAGCTTTTGAAGAGCGACCCCTATGATCCGAACAGTTATGTCGCCTCGTTCAAGGACGAGCGCATCACGAATCTCGTCCGCGCCTTCAATTTCGGCAGCGACGGCAAGATTACGTCGGAAGTGCAGGCTCTCTCTCCTGCCGTCATGGCCAAGTATGCGACAAACTACAAGTCGCGTGCCACCATGGGAATGAGCGACGGCTCGATCAAGGACAAGGCCTCGAAGGATGCGACGACGGCCGTCGACAATTTCGCCAAGGGCATGGCAGAGGTAAAGTCGCTCGACGATTTCCTGACGAATGACAAGCTAACAAGCTTCGTGCTGAAGGCGAACGGTCTCGACCCCACGAAATACGACGAGGAGACCTTGCGGAAGATCTTCACGTCTGACCCGTCCGATCCGAAGAGCTATCTGAACACAAAGGCAGATTCGAAGCTCAAGGAAATCGTCGCCGACTTCAATTTCGATACCGAGGGCGACCTGACCCGCGCCAAGATCGGCGCGGTCCAGAACGTCGGCGCCGAGGATCGCACGCAGCAGAGCTATCTCCAGCAGACCCTCGAAACGCAGCAGGGTGAAAGCAATGACGGCGTTCGCCTTGCTCTCTATTTTGCCCGCAAGGCGCCCGACATAACCTCGCTCTACACCATCCTCGGGGACAAGGCGCTGTTCCAGGTCATCACGACCACCTATAGCCTGCCGAGCGGCATTTCGAGCATGGATGTCGAAAAGCAGGTCGATCTTCTGAAGAAGTTCGTGAATCTCGACGATCTTCAGGATTCGAAGAAAGTCGACAAGCTGATGAAGCGCTTCACCGCTATGTACGATCTGCAAAACAGCTCCAGCAATTCGCCCGCACTGACGATTCTGACCGGCGGCACGTCGAGCTGACGATCTCGAATACCTCTAATCGACGCTGACGACCTTGCCAGGGTTCATGATGCCGGCCGGGTCGAAGGCGCGCTTGATCCTGCGCATCAGGTCCATTTCGATCGCCGGGCGGATCGAAGCCAGTTCATCGCGCTTCAGCTGACCGATCCCATGCTCGGCCGAAATCGATCCGCCATGCGCCAGCACGAAGCCATGGACGACGTGGTTCATCTCGCGCCAGCGCGCCAGAAAGGCCTGCTTGTCTGCACCGATCGGCTGGGAAATGTTGTAGTGAATATTGCCGTCGCCCATATGGCCGAAGGCGCAGATGCGGGCGCCGGGCATCGCGGCCATCACCGCTTCGCCGGCCTCGCGCATGAAGGCCGGGATTGCCGAAACCGGCACGGAAACGTCATGCTTGATCGATCCGCCTTCCGGCTTCTGTGCGTCCGACATGCTTTCGCGCATATGCCAGAGCGCCTTCTGTTGCGCGACCGAAGAGGCGACCGCCGCGTCCTGAACCAACCCGGCTTCGAAGCCCTGCTCAAGCAGTGCCGTCATCATCCGCTCGGCGGTCTCGGCCGAATCGGACGTGGAAATATCGACTAGGACATACCAGGGATGCGTCGATTCCAGCGGATCGCGCACGCCCTCGATGTTGCGGGCGGTAATCTCGACGCCGAAGCGTGGCATCAGCTCAAAGCCCGTCAGCGAGGAGCCGCAAAGGCTGGACGCCAGGTTGAAGAGCGCAAGGGCATCCTCGACCGAGTTAAGGCCCGCGAACGCGACCTGCTTGCCAAGCGGTTGCGGAAAGAGCTTCAGCACCGCGCCGGTGATGATGCCGAGCGTGCCTTCAGCGCCGATGAAGAGGTCGCGCAGATCGTAGCCGGTGTTGTCCTTCTTGAGGCGACGCAGTCCGTTCCAGATTTCGCCGGTGGGCAGCACGACCTCGAGGCCGAGGCAGAGCTGGCGCATGTTGCCATAGGCAAGCACGGCGGTACCGCCGGCATTCGTCGAGAGATTGCCGCCGATCCGGCACGAGCCCTCGGAGCCAAGGGACAACGGAAACAGCCTGCCGTGCGCCTCTGCGGCCTTCTGCACGTCTGCGAGGATCGCGCCGCCATCGGCGACCAGAATGTTGGCTACCGGATCGACATCCCGAACCTTGTTCATGCGTTCGAGCGAAATTATGATGTCGGACTTGCCCTCGCGCGGCGTCTGGCCGCCGACGAGACCCGTGTTGCCCGTTTGCGGCACGACGGCAGTTCCGGTCTCGGTTGCGAGCTTCAGGATCGCCGACACTTCTTCGACGGAGCCGGGCTTCAGAAGGAGAGGCGAGGAGCCATGGTAAAGGCCGCGGTTTTCGATGAGATGCGGCGCGAGATCCGCCTCGCTGCGAAGCGCGTGTTTCTCGCCGACGATGGCGGCGACGCGGTCGAGAAGTTCGGGAGAAACGCTGCTCATCGAAACGTGGTCCTTTTCGCTATTCGCGTGGCGCGGCAGCGCGGCGCAGCCGGTCGTTAATTGCCTCGCCAAGTCCTTCGTCGGGGATGGCTGAAAAGGCGATCGTCGAGGCGCCGCTGGCATCGGCCCTCTTCATATAGTCGAACAGATTGGCCGCTGCCTCGGCAAGATCCCCGTCGCGGCTGAGATTGAGCACGATCTTTGCATCATCGGCGCCGGCAACGGAGGTCTTGCCGAAGGCAATTAATGCCTCGGTGGAATCGACATGCGTCGCGTCCAAGCGGACACTTGCGCCAGGCGCATAGTGCGACGCCAACATCCCGGGCGCCTCGATGGCAGCAGACGCCTTCCGAGATCTCAGAAGCTTCTGACCGGCCACGCGTTCGATCTCGGAGGCCGGCAACCCGCCTGGTCTAAGGAGCCGGACTTTGCCGCCCTCGACCTTGACGATCGTGGACTCGACACCGACGGTGCTGGCGCCGGCATCGAGGATCAGCTTGATGCGCTCGCCGAGATCGGCGTCGACATGGGCAGCGCTCGTTGCACTGATCTTGCCCGACGTATTGGCGCTGGGCGCGGCGAGCGGCCGCCCGAAGGCGCGGATCAATTCGCCTGCAAACCCCTTCGGTACGCGGATGCCGACGGTATCGAGACCCGCAGTTGCCAGCGAATGAATGGCGCTCTCGGGTTTCAGCGGCAGCACGAGCGTGAGCGGGCCGGGCCAGAAGGCTTCGGCCAGCGCGCGCGAAACGGGGTCGAACTCCGCGTGTCTTTCGGCCATGGCAAGATCGGCCATGTGGCAGATGAGCGGGTTGAAGCGCGGGCGGCCCTTGGTCTCGTAAATATGGGCGATCGCAACCGGATTGGTGGCATCGGCGGCGAGCCCGTAGACGGTCTCCGTCGGGATTGCGATCGGGAATCCGTCGCCAAGTACCGCACAACCGGCTTCGATAGCCTGCTGCCTGTCCTTTGTGATGTCGATCGATCGTGCCATGCGCTGTCCGGATTGCTGTCCGGCAGTCCTTATGCCTTCCCGGCGATTGGATCAATATCAGAGCGGGCCGATGATGCCGATCAGAGCTGGCGAATGATCTCGCGCAGCTGCTCGTTGCGTGCGCCAAGCAGCAGCACATTCTTGATGGCGATTTGCGGATCGTCGGTCCGGAAGAGCAGGCCGTTGCCCCGCACCGAGCGGTCGATCGTCATCCTTTCGGGCGTATGTTCGCCCGGCTTAATGGCGACGGCGAAGTACATGCGCGAATACTTGACATCGATCTTCTGGAAGAAATTGTCGTTGTCGCCGATGTCGGCGTAGAAATTCGCGATGTAGAACGCCCAGCTGACTTCCTCGTAGCGGGCGAATTTCGTCCGCGCCGCCGTCACATGGCAGTAGCCGAGATGCGGGCTGTCCTCCAGCGTCCGATGAAACAGCATCTTTGGAAACTGGATCGAGTGGTGAAAGCCATTGATATGTTGATGCGTTCTGGCGCCGGCTGTCTCCAGCTTGCGGCCCGTCCTCTCCGCGACTTCGTCATGCGTGAGGTAGCGCCGTTCCTCGGCGAGCCAGTGCGCCCGGGTGCGCGTGATCTTTCCCGTGCGCAGAAATTCGGAATGCGAGGCGACCGGTGCCGCGTTGCGTGCATTGCTGTTGCTGGCGTCGAAATAGCGAAGCTTCGCCATGGTGGATATCCGCATGCATGTCTGATGCGGCAAGGATAGGCAATCATGCTTAATGGTAGATTAAGCATGATTGCCGTCCGCAGATTGGAGGACCTAGTTCATTGGCCGTCACGTCGCAAATACGATAACCGTGGCGATGCCGTGCTGAAAGCCCAAGCATGAATTGGGTTGCGTCGATGTCGTAATTGGCCTTACTTGCCGAGAATGAAGCATTTGTAGGTTGGAGCCGTGTTCGATTCCGCACTCCTTTGTCGCCTGTCGTCATTTTCGAAGCCAATGTCGCTTTACAACCAAACGCCGCGCGCCAGCGGTGTTTAAATGTCTTTCAAGAAAGTCTCCTGACGGAGAGGGAGCGAAGCTTCCGGCGGCTTTCGCCTTCGATCAAGCGGCGGCCCCACCATACGAGGATATGCAGATGGATATTCGCAGCAACGTATTGCGGCAACTCAAGACCCGGCGGGAAGGCTTCAGTCTCGAGCAGCCCTTCTATATCGACGAGGACTACTTCAAGCTCGATATGGAAATGATCTACTACCGCGATTGGCTGTTCATGGGCCATGACTGCGAGTTGCCGAAGCCAGGAGCCTATTTCACCGTTCAGATCGGCGACTATCCTGTCGTCATCGTTCGCGGCCGCGACAACGTCATCCGCGCCTTCCACAACAGCTGTCGCCATCGCGGTTCGCGCGTCTGCACCAAGGAGCACGGTTCCTCGGTTCGCCTCGTCTGCCCCTATCACCAGTGGGCCTACGATCTCGATGGCAAGCTCGCCTTCGCTCGCCACATGGGCGATGATTTCGACAAGAGCGGCTACGGCCTGAAGCCGGTTCATTGCGAGAGCTTCGGTGGCTACATCTTCATCTGTCTCGCCCAGAACGCGCCGGATTTCCAGCCGGTGCGCGACATGGTGGCTCCTTACATGCTGCCACATCATTTGAGCGAGGCAAAGGTCGCCTTCCAGAGCACGATCATCGAAAAGGGCAACTGGAAGCTCGTCTGGGAAAACAACCGCGAATGCTATCACTGTGCGGCCAATCATCCCGAGCTTTGCCGTACTTACCCTGAAGCGCCGAGCGTCACGGGCACGGACGGTGGTGCCGACGATCCCGAGATCGCCGGTCACTGGTCGCGCTGCGAGGCGGCCGGACTGCCGAGCAAGTTCCAGATTTCTCCGGATGGCCAGTTCCGCACGGCCCGCATGCCTTTGATCGAGGATGCCGAGAGCTACACCATGTCCGGCAAGCGCGCCGTCAAGCGGCCTCTTTCGGAGGACGTGACGATCGATCGCATCGGTACGATGCTGCTGTTCCACTACCCGACGACCTGGAACCACATTCTCGGCGACCACGCGATCTCCTTCCGCGTGCTGCCGCTCAGCGCTAACGAAACGGCCGTTACGACCAAGTGGCTTGTGCACAAGGATGCCGTCGAGGGCGTCGACTACGATCTGGCCGAGCTCACCCACGTCTGGACCGAAACCAACGATCAGGATCGCCGTATCGTCGAAGAGAACGCTTTCGGCATCCATTCGCCGGCCTACGAGCCTGGCCCTTATTCGATGCTGCACGAGGGCGGCGTCATGCAGTTCCTCGAATGGTATTCACACTTCATGGTCAATCGCCTGCAGGGCGATCAGGCGAAGCTCTCAGTCGTCGCCTGATCCAAAGGACTCCCTCCCAAGTGGCCCCGCTCTCTGAGAGGCGGGGTCTTTTTTGAGGAGGGCTCCTCAGAAGTCGCGGCGGGTACGGGCCACTTCGCTCTGCGGTATCGAGGAGGTGACGATAGGGTCCGGTGCAATGGCGGGGGTGTCCATAGCAGGCTTTCCGCGCGGCTCCATCTCGATCTTGGCAAGGATGAGCGGCGGGTCGGGCTCGCGCGCAGGCAGGAGGTTGCCGCGCGCCCACATCTTTGCGAGCTCCGCCCGGCTCATCGGCGCGACGTTGACATCGATATCGGTCAGGGTGCCCGGCACGCGGTAGGGGCAGCGGCGCTTGCTGCAGTTCGTTCCGGACGAGAACTGCCACATCAGGTAGTTGTCCCAGTTTCCCATCGGGAACACGCCCTTCACGTCGGGCTTGTATCGCGCATACCAGATCGGCAGGCGTGCCAGCACCGGATAGTCGTTGCGGTAGGCGGCGATGTAACGGGCAGTGTTGTGATTGGTGTAAAGAACCGGATAGCGTCCGGTTCGCGCCCTGATATGGCCTGCGAAAATCTGCGCGTCCTCCAGCGACATGAACTGCTGCGGATCGATGCCTTCCAGATCGAGGACCATCATCTCGTCGTCCTTGGGGTCGGCATAATCGAGGAAATGGTTGGCTTGGTCGACCGGATTACCCGGCCGTGCAAGGTGATAGGAGCCCCACAGCAGGCCGGCCGCCCGGGCAACGAGCCGTCGCGTCTGAAAGAGCTCGCGGCTCACCGCATACTTGCGCCACATGGTCTTGCAATGCGCAACCGTGTCCCCGGCATGATCGCCGGTGCAGGAGAAGCTTTCCGGAAGTCCGTCGGAGGCCTTCGAGACAAAGGCGGCGATACGCTTGTCGGAAAGCAGCGAATCCCAATCGATCGTGTTCAGCTCGTAGGCATCGATGACGAGCGCGTTGTTGGGGTTCTTCCAGGGAGGGATGTTCGTGGCCGCAGCCTGAGACGGAGCCCCCACGACAAGCGCCGGAACCACCAGGCGAAGCAGAAGATTTCTCCAGGATCGCTTCATGGAATGAGCCTGGTGAAAGGCGGTTAATGTCCAGTTAATCCGCGATCGCTTAAAAACGGAAAGTCGCATCAACGGCATGAAAACGGATCATTGGAACGGTTTCATAGCCTTCGCGTTATCATGCGCGCGTATTCCAACTGGGAACCGAGGTTCCATGAGTGGATTTTTTAAGAAGATAGCGATTGCCGCCATATCGTTCGTGACGCTCGCCAGTGGCCTTGTGCCTTCGCAGGCAATGCAGATGCCGGCTTTGCCGCAGGTCGAAAAGTCTGGTGACGTCCAGAACGTGCAGTATTGCCGCGGCCCCCATTGCCGCCCCGGTTTTCGCCCCGGATACCGGCCGGGCTACTATCCCGGTTCTCGCCAAGGTTATTATCCAATGTCTCGCCCAGCCTACCGGCCCGGCTGGTATGGCGGCTACCGCGGCTATCCCTATTACCGAAACGGCTACCGCTACTACAATGGATACTGGTTCCCGCTGGCTGCCTTCGGTGCCGGCGCAGTGATCGGCGGCGCGATCGCCTCGCAGCCGACCTATGTCGCTCCTCCGGCGGCTCCGCTTGCGTCGAGCCACGTGGCCTGGTGCGAAGCGCGCTACCGCTCCTATCGCGTCTACGACAACACCTTCCAGCCGTACAACGGCCCGCGCCAGCAGTGCATTTCACCGTACTACTGAATGAAACAGGCTTGCGTCTCAAGGCCCGGCATCGATGCTGGGCTTTCTTCATTCAAAGAATGCGAACGCGCTTCAGCAGCCACCAGGCCAACAGGATCGAAGCGATGATGAGGGCGAACGCGTATTCCGTCCCTCCGCTGCCTTCGGCAAAGGGCAGGTTCGTCGTGTTCATGCCGAAGAAACCCGTCACCAGCGTCGGCGGCAGCAGGAAGGCCGTCATGATCGACAGAATGTAGAGGTGCCGGTTGGTCTCGGAGGACAGCTTCGAATCGATTTCTTCATGCAGCAGACGCGCGCGGTCCTGCAGGGCATAAATATCGTGATCGACCGTTTCGAGACGGCTTGTGAGTCGTCCCGCGACGTCTTCGAAGCCGAACGGCATTTCGTCGTCGTGCGAGGCCGCGGCCCGGCGCATCAGGGCGAGAACCGTTCTCAGGTGCCTGTGCAGTCTGACGACTGTGCGCCTGACCGGCGCCAGCCGCCGGCGTTCGTCACGCGGCGTGTTGTCGTAGACGAAATCCTCGATAACGTTGAGTTCATCCGTCATCTCCATGACGATCGAGAGCAGCGTGCGCTGGAATTCGATCACCAGGGTCTCGAACAGGTCGACGGGACGTTCGAACTTTGTCGGGTTCTTCTCGACCAGCGCCCGAGCGCGCTCGATGCTGCGCAGCGGCTGCAGACGCGTGGTGATGATGAAGCGATCGGATATCGCAAAATGCAGCCAGCCGAGGTCAGCCGTCTCGTGATCGAACTCGCGCTGACAATCCACGAGCGTGCCGTAGAGCATCTGTTCGTCGACGGTGATCGCGGCATGCGTGTCGCGCGTTATCAACGCCGCCTTGGCATCGTCGTTCAGGCCCTCGATCGTATCGAGCAGGCCGGGAACGCGGGCATCGGCGAGATTGAGGTGCAGCCAGTAGAAGCCGCCGCCGTTCGTGAGTTCCGCCTGCGGCGCGCTGTTTGCAAGGCGTGTCGCCCTGCCGCCATCCGGCGGAAAGCGGTAGGCCCACACGAGTCCCGGTATGTTGGCAGGCAAGGTATCCATGGTGCGCCGGTCCTCTTGCGATGGCGGTCTGTGTCCTTAGAGATTCTCTATGACGGTTGTTTGTGCAAGTGCACAATAGTGCAGACAGCCCTTACTCCCCGCGCATAGCCACCGGAAAGTTTGAAATTGACGTTTACGTAAAAATCAATTAGCTCTGCCCACGGAGAGGTCGAAGGCCGTTTCGCTTGGCGGCCAGGGATGCGAGGAGATCACTGATGTACAAGGCGCCCGTCGAACAGATTTCGTTTACACTGAAGCATGTGGCCGGCTTGGGCAGTGCAATCGAGGCCGGTTTGCTTGGCGATCTCGGCGAAGATCTCGTTGACGCCATCCTTCACGAAGCAGGGCGGTTCGCGACGGATGAAGTGGCACCGCTCGCCGAAATCGGCGACCGCCAGGGCTCGCGCCTCGTCGATGGCAAGGTGGTGACGCCGGATGGTTGGCGCGACCTCTATCAGAACTGGATTGCCGGCGGCTGGAACGGCCTGACCGCACCTGAGGAGTTCGGCGGGCAGGGGCTGCCCCACATGCTGAACGTCGCGGCGCTCGAGATGTGGAATTCCGGATCGATGGCATTCGCGCTCTGCCCGACACTCACCATGGGCGCGATCGAGGCCATCAGCAGCCATGCCTCGGACGAACTCAAGAATATATACCTTGCAAAGCTCGTTTCCGGTGAATGGACCGGCACGATGAACCTGACGGAGCCGCATGCCGGCTCCGACCTCGGTGTGCTCAAGACCCGCGCGGAGCGTCGGGACGATGGCACCTACCGCGTCTTCGGCCAGAAAATCTTCATCACTTGGGGCGAACACGACGCCGCCGACAACATCGTTCACCTGGTGCTCGCCCGCCTGCCGGATGCACCGGCCGGAACGCGGGGCATCTCGCTGTTCCTCGTGCCGAAGTTCCTTGTCAATCCGGATGGATCGCTCGGCGCCCGCAACGATCTCTTTGCCCATTCGCTGGAGCACAAGCTCGGCATCCACGGCTCGCCGACCTGCACCATGATCTATGGCGATGGCAAGTTCGGTGAAGGGAAGGGTGCGATCGGCTGGCTGGTCGGCGAGGAAAACAAGGGCCTCGCCTGCATGTTCACGATGATGAACAACGCCAGGCTTGCCGTCGGCATGCAGGGCGTGGCAATCGCCGAGGCGGCGACGCAGAAGGCGATTGCCTATGCGAAGGAGCGTACTCAGGGTAAGGCGCCGGGCTGGACGGGCGGCGGTATGAGCCCGATCATCGAGCACCCGGATGTCACCCGTATGCTCCTGACGATGAAGGCGCTGACACAGGGCGCCCGCGCGATTTCCTACGCCTGCGCGCACGCCATCGACATGTCGCATCGCGCGACCGACGCCAAGCCGCACTGGCAGGAGCGCGCTGCGCTGCTGACACCTATCGCCAAGTCCTTTTCCACCGATGTTGGAGTCGACGTGGCTTCGCTCGGCATTCAGGTGCACGGCGGCATGGGCTTCATCGAGGAAACCGGAGCTGCGCGCTACCTACGCGATGCACGTATCGCGCCGATCTACGAAGGCACCAACGGCATCCAAGCGATCGACCTTGTCACCCGCAAGCTGACGCTTTCCAACGGCGAGCAGGTACACGGGCTCATTGCCGAGCTGAAGCAGATTGCCGACCAGGTCCGCCACTCCAACCTCGAAGGCTTTGGTGCGACCGCAAACCGGCTCGACGCAGCCACAACCGACCTCAGCGAAGCGACGGACTGGTTGCTGGCGCAGTTGCGCGATGGCAAGACGGCCGAGGCTTTGGCCGGTGCAACACCCTATCAGCGCCTCTTCGGCCTTGTCCTGACCGGTTGCTACCTTGCCAAGGGCGGGCTCGCGCAGTCGCCCGATGGTGGCTCCGAGAAGCGCATCGCGCTCTGCCGCTTTGCCGCGGAGAATCTTCTTTCCGAAATTGCTGCGCTGAAAGACAGCGTCATCAGTGGTGCCGCAAGTCTTGCAGCCGCCAAAATCGTTCTTGTCTGAGGAGCCATCATGACAGACCAGGTCATCGTCGAGCAGGATACAGCCCACCCCGGCATCCAGATCATCCGCATCAACAGGCCGGAAAAGAAAAATGCCATCACCCGGGCGATGTATCGGACGATGGCGGACGCGCTGATCGCCGCCAACCGCGACACGGAGATCCGGGCAACGGCCTTTCTCGGCACCGAAGGCTGCTTTTCCGCAGGCAACGACCTGGGTGATTTCCTGGCCGCCGCCATGGGTGGCGCCATGCCGCGGGAGATCGTTGAGTTCCTCTATGCCATGGTCCGGTCCGAAAAGCCGATCGTCTCCGGCGTGGACGGCTTGGCGATCGGGATCGGAACCACAATGCACATGCATTGCGACCTGACCATCGCTTCAGCGCGCAGCCAGTTCCGCACACCGTTCGTCGATCTGGCGCTCGTTCCGGAGGCGGGATCCAGCCTGCTTGCGCCGCGCATCATGGGACACCAGCGCGCCTTCGCGCTGCTGGCAGCGGGCGAGGGCTTCTCCGGCGAGGAAGCACGGGAGGCAGGACTTGTCTGGAAGGTCTGCGCGCCCGACGAGGTCGAAGCCACGACACTGGCCACCGCCGCCAAACTCGCGGCCAAACCGCCGGAAGCGCTGAAGATCGCTCGCAACCTGATCCGCGGCGACCGCGATGAGATCATTGCCCGCATCGATGACGAGGCGCGCCACTTCTTCGATCGCCTGCACAGCGCCGAAGCGAGGGCCGCCTTCGAAGCCTTCATGCGGCGCTGACGTCGGAATTATTTGAATTTTTGTTAGATTTTAAGCCTGTTTTAAATACCCCTCTAATATTAGGGGCGTGACGGCGCGCAGATGTCGCAGCTGTCCGGGCGCATGAGGTGCTTTGTTCAGCTTTGCCCATTGCCTGCGCATCGAGTAGCCCGCGTTTCGTCAAGTACGGCGCGGGACCGCTCACAAAAGGAAAACCCTTGAAAAAGAAGACGAACTTGATGACGCGCATCCTCGTTGCCGCGTCTGCCGTTGTTCTCGCGGCCTTTGCCGCCTTTTCCTATTACATCAATTCCGTCGAGCGGAGCACCGCGACCGCCGCGATCGAAGCCAACATCAGCTCCTCCGGTGAGCAGGCAGCCAACAGCCTGGCCAACTGGATGAACGGGCGTGTGACGCTGACCGCGATGGTCGCTAACGCCATCGGCCGCGCCACGGATCAGAAAGGCGTCGAAGCCGTGCTCCAGAATGATGTTCTGACGAGCCAGTTCGTCAGCACCTATTTCGGCGACGAGCAGGGCGTCTTCACCATGTGGCCGAAGCTGCCGATGCCGGACGGCTATGATCCGCGCAAGCGCCCTTGGTATCAGGACGCAGTCAAGGCCAACGCGGCCGTCATGACCGAACCATATGTCGATGCGTCGAGCGGCGATCTCATCATCAGTTCCGCTGTTCCTGTCAGCCACATTGGCAAACTGGCCGGCGTCGTCGGCAGCGACTTCTCGCTGAAGACCATGGTGGACATGATCAAGGAGATCGATCTCGGCGGTAAGGGCACGGCCTTCCTCGTCAACAAGAGCGGACAGATTCTGATCCATCCGGACGCGAAGCTGGTGACAAAGACGCTCGCCGACGCATTTCCGGCTGAGACGCCGGCGATTAAAGCGGGGCTGGCCCCGACTGAGTTTGCCGGCAAGGATGTCCTTGTCAGCTTCATGCCGGTCGCAGGTCTGCCCTCGGTAGAATGGTATCTCGGCTTCGTCGTCGACAGCGATGCCGCCTTCGCGTCATTGAACGAATTCCGCATTGCCGCAACGATTGCCACGGTTCTCGCCGTCGGCCTGATGATCGCCGCCATGGCGTGGCTGCTGCATGGCCTCGTGATCCGTCCTGTGACGGATATGACCGCCGCGATGCAGAAACTCGCGGCGGGTGATCTGTTGGTCGCCATTCCCGGCGAACAGCGCCGTGACCAGATCGGTTCGATGGCCGAGGCCGTTGCCGTCTTCAAGAAGAACGCGATCGATCGCCAGCGTCTGGAGGGCGAAGCTGAAACCGGCCGCACACTCACCGAGCGCGAAGGCCGGGAACGCGAGCAGCAGAAGAACCGCGAAGCAGCGGAAATCCGCGATGCAGTCGACGCGCTTGCCAGCGCCCTAGATGCGCTGTCGGACGGCAACCTTGCGCATCGCATCGAGACGCCATTTGCACCACACCTCGACCGCCTTCGCAATGACTTCAACACGGCCGTCACCAAGCTCCACGGTGCCCTGCATGCCGTCGGCAACAACGCTCATGCCATCGATGCCGGCGCCAGCGAAATCCGCACCGCCGTGGACGGCCTTGCCCGCCGCACCGAGCAGCAGGCAGCTTCGGTCGAGGAAACGGCAGCTGCACTCGAGGAGATTACGACGACGGTCAAGGACACGGCTCGACGCGCCGAGGAAGCCGGCAATCTCGTCTCCCGTACCCGCAACGGTGCAGAAGAGTCGGGCAATATCGTTCGCAAGGCTGTTTCGGCGATGACCGAGATCGAACAGTCGTCGCAGAAGATCGCAAACATCATCGGTGTCATCGATGATATCGCCTTCCAGACCAACCTGTTGGCGCTGAACGCCGGCGTCGAAGCAGCCCGTGCAGGTGAAGCCGGCAAGGGATTTGCTGTTGTGGCTCAGGAAGTACGCGAACTGGCACAGCGTTCGGCTAAGGCCGCCAAGGAAATCGAAAGCCTGATCACCGCCTCGAACGATCAAGTTCGCTCCGGCGTGACGCTCGTCGGTGATACCGGCAAGGCGCTGGAGACGATCGTCGGCCAGGTCCAGGAAATCAACCGCCACGTCGATGCGATAGTCACGGCAACCCGCGAGCAGTCGACCGGACTGGCCGAGATCAACACTGCGGTCAACACGATGGACCAGGGCACGCAGCAGAATGCCGCCATGGTCGAGGAGCAGACGGCAGCAAGTCACGGGCTGGCGCAGGAAGCAGCAAAGCTGATGCAGCTGCTTGCCCAATTCAATCTGCAGGCCGCATCGCAAGCTGTTGCATCATACGGCCGTCGCGCCGCCTGATAGATTTCAATCCTGTGAAATCAGAACGCTCGCGCTCGTCGCGGGCGTTTTCGTTGGGAGGCCGCGACTGCAAGGGAAAGCGCTTGCCGGGTCGTGGAGGCGGCGACCAGCGATGATTAAAAAATATTACTTTTAATCAAATCTTACGGATCCTCGTCTCTAGTGAGATCCAATGCATGACGCAGGACGGATATCGTCCGTACCGTTTCCCGATATCACCAAGGCGAGTGACGCGCAGGCGATCGATCCTGATCGGTTGGGCCTTGTCACTGTGGCCGTATGAGACCGCTCCATGTCCAAACTGAAGATAAAAACGCTCCTTCCACTTCTCTTCCTGTCTCTTGTTGTCATTGCCTTGGTACAGGGTGCGATCGCGGCCTTCTCGCTGACCAATCTGGAAGCCAACACCCGGCAGATCGGCGTGCAGAACATTCCGAACACCGAGCGGCTCCACGCGATCGTCACGACGCTGAACGACGTTCGCCGCAGCTACGCCGACTATCTCCTTGCAACGGGCAAGACGGATTTCCGCAACGCCGAGACGACACTGAAGGCCCGCCGCCAGCGTCTCACCACGGCGATTGACGCCTTCGACAAGCAGCCGAAGAGCGACTACATGAACCAGAATTTCGGTCGGCTGCAGAAGGCGCTGGCCAACGATGCGGCACTTGCCGACAAGATCATCGCGCTGGCACTCGACAGCAAACGCAGCCAGGCGAATATCCTCTATCGCGGCGAACTCTCGATGTCCGCCAACAACATCCAGACCCTCGTCGACGGAATGCTCGCAAAGGATCGCCAGTCGACGGATGCGGCGCTTTCTGCCGCTGCCGGCAATTACCACGCAGGCGTCCTGTCGATCGTCGGTGGCCTCGTCGTCGCGCTTGCCGTCGCCGTCGCGGCCGCCTTCCTCGCGTGGAAGCGCGTCTCGCTGCCGATCTCGACGATCGCCGCCCGCATGGCCCGTCTGGCGGACGGCGATCTCGACGCCGCCGTCCCTTATGCCGGGTGCAAGGACGAGATCGGCGACATGGCGGCGGCCGTTGCTGTCTTCCGCGACAATTCCTTCGCACGCCTCGACCTCGAACGCACCGCCGAGCATACCCGCGAACAGGCTCAGCAAGAGCGCTTTCGCAACGAAGCCTCGAAGGCCCGCGAAGCCACCGAGATCCAGAATGCCGTTAGTGCGCTTGCCGAGGCGCTGGGCGCGCTCTCGGAAGGTGATCTCACGCGGACGATCGAAACACCTTTTGCCGATCACCTCGATCGGCTGCGCAGTGATTTCAATGCCTCCGTCGCCAAGTTGCGGGCCGTCCTTCAGGAGGTCGGTGACAATGCTCACGCGATCGACGCAGGTGCCGGAGAGATCCGCACCGCGGCGGACGGCCTAGCCCACCGTACGGAGCAGCAGGCGGCCTCCATCGAGGAAACCGCAGCAGCACTCGAGGAGATCACGACGACCGTCAAGGACACCGCACGTCGCGCAGAGGAAGCCGGCACGCTTGTCACTCGTACCCGTAACGGCGCGGAAGAATCCGGCAACATCGTTCGCAAGGCGGTTTCCGCGATGACCGAAATTGAGCAGTCGTCGCAGAAGATCGCCAACATCATCGGCGTGATCGATGACATCGCCTTCCAGACCAATCTGCTGGCGCTGAACGCCGGCGTGGAGGCTGCACGTGCCGGTGAAGCCGGCAAGGGCTTTGCCGTCGTCGCGCAGGAAGTACGCGAACTGGCACAGCGTTCGGCTAAGGCCGCCAAGGAAATCGAGAGCCTGATCAGCGCCTCCAACGATCAGGTCCGCTCGGGCGTCACGCTCGTCGGCGACACCGGCAAGGTGCTGCAGGCGATCGTCGGTCAGGTTCAGGAAATCAGCCGCCACGTCGATGCGATCGTCACCGCGACCCGCGAACAGTCGACCGGACTTGCGGAGATCAACACGGCCGTCAACACCATGGACCAGGGCACTCAGCAGAATGCCGCCATGGTCGAGGAGCAGACGGCGGCAAGCCACGGGCTGGCGCAGGAGGCGGCAAAGCTGATGCAGTTGCTTGGCCAGTTCAACCTCCAAGCATCCCAGGCTGCTGCGTACAGTCGTCGCGCCGCCTGAGGCAAGCAAAGCTCGGAACGAAAAGGCCCGCACGATCTGAACTGACCCCCGAAGGTTGTTGTCCAACTTTATGGGGTAAGTTCAGAAACGCGGGCCTTTAACTGACTCTGGAATACCCAAGTCAGGGACTTGCGACGGAAGTAGTCGTGAGCCAGAACCGGCGATCTTATTATTGCGAGGATCAGGACCTCTACGAATGGCTGGGAGGCCCAAGATTTTGAGGCTCCCCGATTTCGATCGCATGCCTGTCAGGGTCATAAAAACGGAAGACCCTTTGCCCCCATGTTTGGCGTTCGACAGGATGGATCAGCTCGACATGCGGTGCGATGCTTTCGAAGGCCGCATCGACATCCTCATGTTCAAAATACAAAAGCAAGTTTCTTCGCCCATAGGGTTCTTCAGTAACAGGCGATTGCCGCCAGATCGTTTGTTCAAGCGACCTTCCATCATGGATCGCAAAGCCAGTCTCGAAAAGGACGAAGTTTCCGAAGTCCTCCAAAATCTGCAGGCCAAGTGTTTTGCGGTAGAATTCCTTGGAGCGATTTATGTCGCGGACGAAAGGGATGGGATTGATAAAACGCATCGAATTCCTTCGGGATGCTCAAGACCGTTGAGATTCGCCGTGCTCGCAGGGCAACCTCTTATTTCTCCAGCGTCGCCACGACCTCGACATGCGGCGTCCACAGGAACTGATCGATCGGCGTCACACCGGTGATGCGATAGCCTCCCTCGACAAGAAGAGCGAGATCGCGGGCGAGCGTCACGGGATTGCAGCTGACCGCCACAATCTTCTTGACGTTCGAGCGCGCCAATTCCTTGCACTGAAACTCTGCCCCGGCGCGCGGCGGATCGAAGACCACAGCGTCGTAGACTTTCAGCTCCGAGGTCATCAATGGCCGGCGGAAGAGGTCCCGTTTCTCGACGCTGACTGGCTTGAGGCCCTGCGTGTTGCGAGCGGCATGATCTAGCGCCGCCAGTGGCTTGTCCTCGCTCTCGACCGCATGCACGCGACCGACCCGGGCAAGGCGAAGTGAAAACGTGCCGGCACCGGCAAAGAGATCGGCGATGCGTTTCGCCTTGCCGACATGCGCCAGAACGAGTTCCGCCATCGCATCTTCCGCCGGCTTGGTCGCCTGCGTGAAACTACCGGGTGGCGGAACGACATTGACGCCGCCGAAGTCGACGATCGGCTTGGATGGTTCGACGAGAATCTCGTCGTTGAGCGAGACGCGGGCGATGCCGCGAAGGGAAAGCACAGTCTCAATTGCCTTGCGACGCTGCTGGTCGGAGAGCTTCTTGATGCCGTCGACCGCAAGATCGAGGCCCGACAGGGTCTCCAATACGGTGATGCGGAACGCTTCGGCGCTATTGGCAAGTGCTGCACCAATCGCCTTGATCGCCGGCAGCCTGGCCATGATGCCCGCCGACGAGATGGGACATTCCTCGATGGCGACGATGTGGTGGCTTTCGGCCTGATTGAAGCCGATCAGCATGTCCTTCTCGGTTCGCCGCGCGGCGAAGACGACGCGTCGGCGCTCGCCGGGATGAGCGGCGACGAGGTCGGCAACGTCGGACGTTAGCCCCTTCGATTTCAGCGCATCGACGACGAGTTGCCGCTTGAAGCGGCGGTAGGCCGCATCGTTCATGTGCTGCAGGCTGCAGCCGCCACAGGTGCCGTTCATTCCGTCCGGGCCGAAATGGCGGCAGGGCGGGTCCTGACGATCGCCTGATGGGGTCGCGATGGACATCAGCGTGCCATGGTTTTTAACGCGCGCGATGGCGACGGTTTCGCCGGGCAGAGTGAAGGGCACGTAGATCGGCGCGCCGTCTGCATGCACGATCCCGTCGCCTTGGGCGCCGAGCTTTTCGATCGTAACTGTTTGCGTGCTCAAGGTTTCGTTCCTGCGAGTAGAAATTCCTGGTTCCCGTCGCCGCCGGCGATCGGGGAGGGGATGAGGCCAAGGCTGTTCCAGTCCATATCTTCGACGAACCAACGCTCGAGTTCGGCTGCGACATCAGGCGCCGAAGACGGGTCCTTGAGAAGCCCGCCTTTGCCGATCGCATCGCGCCCGGCTTCGAATTGCGGCTTGACGAGGAGAGCAGCGATGGCTCCCTTTTCCGCAAGGTCGAGGGCAGGGGCCAGCGCTAGCTTCAGCGAGATGAAGGAAACGTCCGACACAATGAAGGTGATCGGGTGCCCGATATCCTCGGCCGTCAGGTTGCGGGCGTTCAGGCCTTCGATGTTGGTCACGCGAGGATCGTTCGATATGCGCGGATGCATCTGGCCATGCCCGACATCGATCGCGGTGACGTGTGCCGCACCGCGCGCCAGCAGGACTTCCGTGAAGCCGCCGGTCGAAGCACCGACATCGAGACAGCGATGCCCCGACGGATCGAGCTTGAAGTGATCCAGCGCAGCTGCCAGCTTCAACGCAGCGCGCGAGACATAGTCCTGCGCCGGATCGTCGATCTCGATGGCGGCATCCTCGCCAAATAGTGCGCCGGCCTTCGTCACCACCTTACCGCCGACCTTCACGGTGCCGCGCTGCACGGCATCGCGCGCGCGGGACCGGCTGGCGAAGAGACCAAGGCTGACAAGAAGCTGGTCGAGGCGTTGTGTGTTCTGATCTGACATGCGCTGTCCTTGCAGGGCAAAGCCAAGCCTTGCAAGCCTTTTGTTCCAGAAACGCTTCCGTGTCTCGCTCGCGACGTTCGCCGCGTCGCACAAACTTAAGCAAATTTAAAGTCTGCCGTCATAGGGTCGGGCGGATTGCAGCGGCTTGTGAAGCTGCTTCCCGCCATGATGGCCCACCTCCCAATTTGCCGATCATGTTCCCATCCGCCGAATTTTCCGGGCATGCCTTGGCGTGCCGTTTCCCCATGGCCGCAGGCCGTCAGGAGAGATTGACTGATGTTTGCTAGAAACATGTCCTTGAATGGTAAGCTCGCTGCGACATTCGCAGTGCTGATCCTTGTCTTTCTGTCCGTTTCCGCCTTTGTCTACTCGAAAGCAGGCGCCGTTTCCGCCGCTTCAGAGCAGCAGAAGAAGTCCGAGCGTCTGGTCAACCAGATCGATGACGCGCTGCAGGCCATGCTCGAACAGGCGGTGAACCTGCGCGGCTTCCTGCTGTTCCGCAGCGACAGCACCTATGGTGACATCTTTGCCAACCGCGAGCGCATGCTGAAGGCGATCGCCGCTGCACGCGAAACCGCAGCCGGCAACAGTGATTTCATCCAGCAGATCGACGGTATGCAGAAGGCCGCCGATCTCTATTTCCACGAGCTTGCCGAACCGCAGTCCAAGGCTCGCAAGGAAACCGACATGCCGATCGACCAGATCGTCAAGATCGGCGTCAACGAAACAAAGGGCCAGCTCGACGGGTTCCGTCAGGCGTCCGCCAAGATCAAGGCTGCCGCGCGCGATGAGTCGAACGCGCTTGCGGCTCTGCAGGCAGATGCCGGCAGTGATCTCCGTGCCACGCTGCTGACCGGCGGCATCGCTGCCGCTTTTGCCGCCGTCCTTCTTGCCTGGATGCTGTCGCGCAGCATCGTTCGCCCGATCGTCGGCATGACCTCGGCGATGGGACGCCTTGCCGGCGGTCAGAACAACATCGACGTTCCGGCCCTGGACCGCCAGGACGAAGTCGGCCGCATGGCCCAGTCGGTTCTGGTCTTCAAGGATGCGGCGATCGAGAAGCTTCGCCTGTCCGGCGAGACAGACCGCATGCGTAGCGACGCCGAGCGTCAGCGTCAGGCGAGCGACGAACAGAAGGCCCGCGAGGAAACCGAACTTCGCTTTGCCATCGAAGGCCTTGCCGGCGGTCTTTCCGATCTCGCCAACGGCAACGTCGCCGTTCGCATCACGACGCCGTTCGCATCGCAATTCGATCGCCTGCGCAGCGACTTCAACAACGCCGTCGAGAAGCTGCAGGGCGCCCTCCAGTCCGTCGGCCGCAATGCTTCCGCGATCAATGCCGGCGCCGGCGAGATCCGATCGGCTGCCGACGATCTCGCACGTCGGACCGAGCAGCAGGCGGCTGCCGTCGAGGAAACCGCAGCAGCGCTCGAAGAGGTCACAACCACCGTTCGCGACTCCGCCAAGCGGGCCGAGGATGTCGGCCAGCTGGTCGAGCGCACGCGCCTCGGCGCCGAGAAGTCCGGCGATGTCGTCCGCAAGGCCGTCTCTGCGATGCAGGAGATCGAAAAGTCCTCCGGTGAGATCAGCAATATCATCGGCGTGATCGACGACATCGCCTTCCAAACCAACCTTTTGGCGCTGAATGCCGGCGTCGAAGCGGCACGTGCCGGTGAGGCGGGCAAGGGCTTTGCCGTCGTCGCGCAGGAAGTGCGTGAGCTGGCGCAGCGCTCGGCGAACGCCGCCAAGGAGATCAAGGCGCTGATCAACACGTCGGGCACGCAGGTCAATGCCGGCGTCTCGCTCGTCGACGAAACCGGCAAGGCGCTGGCCGAGATCGTCGGCGCCGTCCAGGAGATCAACAAGCATGTCGGCGCCATCGTCACCGCAACGCGCGAACAGTCGATCGGCCTGCAGGAGATCAACACGGCCGTCAACAACATGGATCAGGGTACGCAGCAGAATGCGGCCATGGTCGAAGAGCAGACGGCGGCCAGCCATTCGCTCGCGCAGGAGGCCGGCGCCCTCGACGATCTGCTGCAGCAGTTCAATCTCGGCAACAATGTCGTCGCGGCAGCCTCGCGCGCCGCTCCCGCCCACGCCGCATCGCGTCCGGTCGCCTCTCCGGCTCGTGTCCTGACCAGCCGTGTCGCCAGCGCCTTCGGCGGCAAGGCGGCAACCGCCGCAGCCGTCAAGGAAGACTGGACCGAGTTCTGAGACGCAGGCTCATTCGAACGAAAAAGAAGGGCGGCTTGATCGGGTCGCCCTTTCAATGGGGTGGGGACACTCCCGCTATCGGACCGCTTGGAGACCACTCCCGCTAGGAATTTGGTTCGGCAATAGGTCGATCCAGAAAAGCTGCGCAGAGCGCTGCCAACATTGCGAGCGATGCCGATATCAGCATCGCCCCGAAGAGCGCATCGACTGTTGCTAACTGCGCGACAAACACACCGGCAATCGCGACGACAAGCGCTCCACCGGCGATCGACATCGCAGCGGCCAGCCCTGCGGCAGTTCCGGCGAGTTCCACATGCACCGAAAGCACGCCGGTGTTGGCGGCAGGCATGGTCAGCCCGTTGCCGATGCCGATGAACACGCAAGGCCCAAAGAATGCCAGGATGTGGGTATTTCCCGACATCGACAGGCTCAAACCGACCAACAGCCCCATGCACGTCAGCAGACGCGCGAGAACAAGCATGGTGCCGAGCGGAAGTCTGGAGGCGTAGCGGCCAGCCAAATAGCTGCCCAGGATAAAGCCTGCGGGGATCATTCCCATGTAGAGGCCCAGTGCCGCTGTTGACCCATCAAGCGATTTACCGATCGCCAACGGTGCGCCTCCAAGGAAGATGTAAAGTGTGCCCATGGAGAAGGTCATGCACAGGGTGTACGTCCAGAACCGTGCCGAATGCAGTAGCTGGCCATAGGAGGCGAGGTAGTTGGCCCTTGCGCCGGAAAAGATCGCAGCAGTCTCTTTCAGCTCGCTGATAGACAAGGCGAGTGCTGCCGCACCAAGGATCGCGAAGACGACGAAGATTGCCCGCCATCCGAACAACTCGTCCAGAAACCCGCCAAACAGCGGACCGAGCATCGGTGCGATCGCCCATCCCATGGCCAGATAACCCAACTTGCTCGCCGCTTTGCGTTCGGCCGACGTTTCCTTGATGACGACGAGCGCGATGGAAAAGCAGGTCGCTATGGACGCTTGCATCGCCCGAAACAGAAGGAAGACGCCAATATTGGTCGCGAGCGCGCAGCCAACAGACGCGGCGATGAATATCGAAATCGCAATTAATGCTACCGGCCTGCGTCCGTATCGATCCGAGATTGCACCCGCGACGAGGTTCGTCAAGGCGGTGGCGATCGCGTAGCCGGCAACCGCGAGGTTGACGAGTGCGAAATCAGCTCGGAACGTCGCGGCAATATGCGGTAGCGACGGCAGGATCGCGTTCACCGGCAGCACGGCGATCGCCGAGAGCAGGATGAGGGTCGTCAGCCGCGGCGGGCTAGCAGTGGAAGGGACTACGGTTTTCCGGGTCCTTGGTGTGCTCGAAGTGTCAATGGGATTGTGGCCCGTCATGGCGTTGGTCTCTTTTCCGTGGGAGATGGTGAAAGCCTGACGAGGCGCGCTGAACTCCAGCCATAAAAAAGGCCCCGTCAGGAGCCTGCTTACCGCGCATGGGTGCTTTCGCCGGATGGCTATGCCATCCCGCCCATGCGCTCTATCACCACGATGAGAACCATTGCGATTTTCATGATCGTTACGGCTAGAGAGAAATTTGCCTGTCGTCAATGCAGGCAGGCAGAGACGGCCTGTGCGTCAGGCCGCCATTTCGTGCCGGCAAGGATGCAGGAGTCTAGCCTGCGACGCCGACAGCCAGGCCACGGCCAAGCGCCTTGAACACCGTCGAGACGATCCCTGCACGGTCGAGGCCTGCGTGGGCATTCATTACTTCCGGCTTTGCCTGTTCCATCCACACGTCGGGCATGACAAGCGAGCGGATCTTCAGGCCGTTGTCGAGGAGACCGTCCATCGCCAGGAACTGGATGACCTGGCTGCCGAAGCCACCGATTGCACCTTCCTCGACGGTGATCAGGATTTCGTGGTGGCGGGCAAGCTGGCGGATCAGTTCGTGATCCAGCGGCTTGGCAAAGCGCGCATCGGCAACCGTCGTCGAAAGGCCGGCTGCATCCAGATCCTCTGCCGCAAGTAGACAGTCGGCGAGGCGGGTGCCGAAGGAAAGCAGCGCCACCTTAGAGCCTTCCTTGACGACGCGGCCCTTGCCGATCTGCAGGATCTCGCCGCGGGCAGGCATTTCGATGCCGACGCCTTCGCCGCGCGGATATCGGAACGAGATCGGACCGGCATCATAGGCCGCTGCGGTTCGCACCATGTGTTTCAGTTCGGCCTCATCCGCCGCCGCCATGACCACGAAGCCGGGCAGGGTGGCCAGGAAGGTCGTATCGAACGAACCTGCATGGGTCGGGCCATCGGCGCCGACAAAGCCGGCGCGATCGATGGGGAAGCGAACCGGCAGCCCCTGGATCGCAACGTCGTGGACGACCTGGTCGTATGCACGCTGCAGGAAGGTCGAGTAGAGGGCGGCGAACGGCTTGAAGCCCTCGGCTGCGAGGCCCGCCGCAAAGGTCACCGCATGCTGTTCGGCGATGCCGACATCGAAGCACCGCGACGGGAAGACGCTTGCGAGCTTGTCGAGCCCGGTACCGTTGGGCATGGCGGCGGTGATGCCGACGATCTTGTCGTCGAGCTCCGCTTCCTGCACCAGCGCTTCGGCGAAAACACTCGTGTAGCTCGGTGCGTTCGGCTTCACCTTCGCCTGCGCCCCGGTGATGACGTCGAACTTGTTGACGCCGTGGTATTTGTCGGCTGCAGCCTCCGCCGGCGCATAGCCCTTGCCCTTCTGCGTCACGACATGGATCAGAACCGGACCTTCCGCATTGTCTCGTACATTGCGCAGCACCGGCAGCAGGTGCTCGAAGGAATGACCGTCGATCGGACCGATATGATAGAAGCCCATCTCTTCGAACATGGTCCCGCCAGTCACATAGCCGCGGGCATGCTCGACCGCGCGGGTGATGGCGCGATCGACGTTCTTACCAAGGTAGGCCGTCAGTTTCTTGCCGAAATCACGGAAGCCCATGTAGGTGCGGCCGGAGGCTAGGCGCGCGAGATAGGCGCTCATCGCGCCGGTCGGCGGCGCAATCGACATGTCGTTGTCGTTGAGGATGACGATCAGCCGGGCATCGAGTGCGCCAGCGTTGTTCAAGGCCTCATAGGCCATGCCGGCCGACATCGCGCCGTCGCCGATCACCGCGATCACGCGGCGGTCGGTCTTGTCGAGCTCCGAGGCAACCGCCATGCCGAGGCCGGCGGAAATCGACGTCGAAGAATGAGCGGCGCCAAAGGGATCGTATTCGCTTTCAGCGCGCCGCGTGAAACCGGAAAGTCCGTCTTCCTGGCGCAGCGTGCGGATGCGGTCGCGTCGTCCGGTCAGAATCTTGTGCGGATAGCACTGGTGTCCGACATCGAAGATCAGCCGATCTTCCGGCGTATTAAAGACGCTGTGGATCGCAATCGTCAGCTCCACCACGCCGAGGCCCGCGCCGAGATGGCCGCCGGTGCGTGACACCGCGTCGATCATTTCATCCCGCACCTCGCGCGCAAGCTGCGGCAGGTCGCGATCCTCCAGCTGTCGGAGGTCGGCCGGATAGGTAACCTTGTCCAGCAGCGGCGTCTTCGGCGGTTGTGTCACGGGTGGGCGCTCTTTCTTGTCATTCTTGGGCAGGATGCCTTTAAGCCATAAATTGCGGTGAAAAAAGTCGATTTCAAGAACGGCTGAAACTCCTTTCTAGAGGAGATCAGCCTTCCGGCAAAGGTATGAATTCTTCTTCGTCCCCCGGAACGATGTCGAACTTGCCGGTCCGCCACTCTTCTTTTGCCTTTTCGATGCGCTCTTTCGAGGACGAAACGAAGTTCCACCAGATGTAGCGCTTCGAGTTCAGTGCCGCTCCACCGAACAGCATCAGATGGCAGCCCTCTCTGCCTGCTTCGAGCGTGATCGCATCGCCGGGGCGGAAGACGAGGAGCTGATCGGCGGCAAATCTATCGCCCGATATCACGACTTCGCCTGACAGCACGTAGGCCGCCCGCTCCTCGTGTCCCGCAGCGAAGGGAAACTTTACGCCGGCCTCGAGACTGATATCGGCATAGAGCGTGTCCGAGAACACCTTCACCGGCGAGGACATTCCCTCGAACGATCCGATGACGACGCGTCCGCGCACGCCACGTTCGTCGATCACGGGCATGTCGCTCTTTTCGGTGTGTGCAAAGGAGGGATTAATCTCCTCCTTGTCGTCGGGCAGGGCAAGCCATGTCTGCAGGCCCGACATCAACAGCGGATGGCCGCGCAAGTTGTCGGGCGTGCGCTCGGAATGCACGATGCCGCGTCCTGCCGTCATCAGGTTGATGTCGCCGGGGCGAATGACCTTTTCGGTGCCGAGGCTGTCCCGATGCCGGATCTCGCCGTCGAAGAGGTAGGTGACCGTCGACAGCCCGATATGCGGATGCGGCCGTACGTCCAGGGCCTCGTTCGGCTTCAGGATCGCCGGCCCCATGCGGTCGAAGAAGATGAACGGCCCGACGAGCCGCCGCTGCCGCGTCGGCAGCGCTCGCCGCACCTCGAAACCGCCGATATCGCTGGTGCGCGGGATGATGAGGTTCTCGATCGCGTCGCAACTGAAGGCGTCGCCGGGCAGGGGGTCTTTACCGGGGAAGAAGGACATGAGCGGGTCTCCGATCAGAGTAGCAACACCTTAACCGCAAGCGGCGCAGAGGCAAGCGGCGGCCGGCAATGCGGCACAGCCGATATAATCCGTTCGATAGTATAAAGCGTTTCTTCACCGACCAGCAGACTTTGCTGCCGGAACGGCCGGGATGCCTTGTTTCATTTTGAAATACCTGCCAGCAAAAGAGGTGTTTTGAACAGCGGGAATATTGTCGTATATGCAATATAATCAAAGGCGTAAGGTTAGAAAGACGAGCGCAACAGCCGGTCTCTTGGCAGTGGGAGTAGCTCTCTCCTCCTGCGGGACAAATCCGAATTCGCTGGAAATGAACGAGAGCGCAAAGGAGGCCGGCAAGCGCGCGAACTCCATGGTTCAGGAGAAAGGTGCCGCAGCCGTCGTTCGTGTCTCATTGAACGGGACTTATTGCCAGAGAGGTCAGGTCCGCCCTCCAGAAGATCGTCGATGGCAGGAT
Source organism: Rhizobium sp. CF122 (assembly GCF_000282035.1). GTDB lineage: Bacteria > Pseudomonadota > Alphaproteobacteria > Rhizobiales > Rhizobiaceae > Rhizobium. The sequence goes on along the minus strand of NZ_AKKA01000067.1, from coordinate 74,876 downwards.
CGATCCGGGTCCTTTTGTCGAGTTGGGACAGCCCACCGGTCTCTATGGCGACAAGGCCCTGAAGGAGTTTGCCAAGCTTTCGATGCAGATGCTTACGCTGAACCTGCCAGCGATCGCCAAGGCAACGGCCGTCGAAGACATCCGCACGTCTTTCCGGCCAATTGAGCCCGGGCGCTACATCGTCACCTTGTTTGGAAATGTCGGATTGCTCGGTGTAAAGGGCTCGAATCCGCAAATTCCAATTCTAGGCGATAATTCTATCGTGATCGGAAAGGGCGAAATCGTCGATGCCGGCATCATCGATATCGTCTCGACGGGTTCGAGCGGCGTCTTCTTCAAGAACGAGACGGCCCGTCTTGTGGGATCGGAGGCGCCCCAACCGTTCAGGGAGGTCATCAAGCGGAACCTGCCGGAAATCTATGCCCGCATTACCTACAGGAAATTTTCAGCCTATGACGGCCTCTTGCTTCCAGAAAATAAAAAAACAACGGAGAAACAATAGTATGACGATTATGTTCATAACGGCAACGCCCAAAGCGGCATCTGCCCTTCTTGCAATGACGCTTGTTGCGGGCATTGCGCTCCCGCAGGCGGGCATGGCTGCACCCGCCGCCGGGATCAGGGGAACGGATATCGCCATTGCCGCATTCAAGGATGTTTGCTTGCGCTCCGCGCCATCCTTCGCCTCGGCCCTTACCAAGGCAAAGCGCTACGGCGTGAAGGAAACCACCAAGCTTGGCGATTCGAACATCGGCATGACCAGCGACGATTCTATATCCGTTCAGGTCAAGCTGAAGCGGGAATGCGCAGTCACGAGCCCCAACCGCTCGAATCCCACCCTTCATGCGCAGTTTCTGCGCACCATCGCCGAGTTCGCAGATGCGCCGCCGCAGGGAAACAAGGCGGGAGTGCCATTTACCGGCACCATTCAGGGCCATCGCTTCGTCTTCATGCATGACAGGAAAGGCGGCGAAGCCTACGTGATGATCAGTCTGGAGAAATAGTCCGCGTGCAATGGCGGTGGTCGAACGATCACTGCCCGTCCAGCGGCTCGACGCCCTGCGGCTTGCCGGCGCGGTCGAGGCGGATCTTTTCGATGCGGTTTTCGGCGGCCGACAGCAGCGTTTCGCAATGCTTCTTCAGCGCCTCGCCGCGCTCATAGATCTCGATGGATTCGTCCAGCGCCACGTCGCCGCGTTCCAGCCGGGCCACGATGCTTTCGAGTTCGGCAACAGCCTTCTCGAAGGAAAGACCGGAAACCTCCGGCTTGGCGCTGTCAGTCATACTCAACCCTTCATCATTCTGAGAATATGCAGGCCGGCCGATTCGGCGAGGCCTTCGAGATCATAGCCGCCTTCCAGCAGGCTGACGACCCGGTTTCCGGCACTTTTGTCGGCCACCTCGAGCAAGCGCCCGGTTGCCCAGTCGAAATCTTCGCCGACGAGATTGATCTGCGCCAGCGGATCGCGGTGATGCGCGTCGAAGCCGGCCGAGATGATGATCAGGTCCGGACGGAAATCGAACAGCGCCGGCAGCACGCGCGATTTGAATGCCTCGCGGAAGTGATCACTGCCGACGTTCGGAGACAGTGGCGCGTTGACAATGGTGCCGTGCTTACCGCTCTCGTCCTTGGCGCCGGTGCCGGGATAAAGCGGCATCTGGTGCGTCGAGCAGAAGAGCACGGAAGGATCGTCCCAGAAGATATCCTGCGTGCCGTTGCCGTGGTGCACGTCCCAGTCGACGATCGCCACGCGCTCGGCGCCGTGCACCTTCTGCGCATGACGGGCGGCGATCGCGGCATTGTTGAAGAAGCAGAAGCCCATCGCCCTCGATTTTTCGGCATGATGGCCGGGCGGGCGGGCAGCAACGAAGACGTTGTCCGCCTTGCCGGTGAAGACGTCATCGACAGCGGCCATCGCGCCGCCGATTCCCGTCAGTGCCGCTTCGAAGCTCTTTCTGCTGGCATAGGTATCGGCTTCGAGCTGATTGATTTCGCCATCCTCTTCCGGCACCTGGCGCAGGACCGAAAGCAGGTGCTCTTCGGGATGGGCAAGCAGCACGGCCTCTTCGGCGGCTTGCGGCGCGCGCTTGCGGTCAAGCCCAGCGAAATTCGGATGCTCCAGGGCCACGTTGATTGCCCGCAGACGGTCGGACCGTTCGGGATGGCCGGCGGGCGTTACGTGTTCCAGGAAAATCGGGTGCTCGTAAAGGCGGGTGCTCATAGGATCACTCTATCTTTACCTCCCGTCATGATCCACAGCAGATGGGGCTCGACGCTGCGATTTCAACAAGCGCGCACCTTGCTCCTCGCACAGGTCCTCCCGTTTACTTCGGTCGACCTCGCGGCTAGTCTCCGGGGAGGGGGAAATTGGTAGAAAGATCAATGAACGAGGTCACGCGCACCGTTGAGATGAATGTGCCGTTCCGCGACGTCGACATGAACGGCCAGGTATTTTTGGGTTCCTATATTTCCTATGCCGAGTCCGTGCTGGCCACCTTCTGGTCGTCGAGGCCACGGTTGGAGAATGAGCCGCTTTATATCGCCAGCAAGGTGACCTGCATCTTGCATCGGCCGATGCATTACGACGAGAGAGTCCTGTTCACGGCATCGGTCGACAAGATCGGCGTGCGTTCGGTTGGCTTCATCATTTCGGCCGATATCGGCGATGAGCGCTCTGCGGAGGTCGAAATCATCTGGCAGGCACGCTCACGCGAAGATCGTTCGCCAGTCCCGCTTCCGGAGGTCACGCGTGACTGGCTTTACGGTTTCGTCGACTAGCTGCGCACCGGCAGCAGGGGATAACCGACCATGACCGCGCGGCCGACAAGAGCCGCAACGAACGCCTTGACGACGTCACCGGGAATAAACGCCATCGAGCCGAGGAAGGCCTTGGAGAGGCCAAGCTGGGCGGCGACCGCCAGATAGACGATGCCGAAGGCGTAGAGAACCACGATGCCACCGATCATTGCGGCAAGGAAAAAGCCGACTGTCTGCACCAGCGCCGACTGTTCGGATTTGACCAGCCGCTCGCTGACGCAGCCGGTCACGAAAGCAGCGAATACCCAACCGATGAGGAAGCCGGTGGTCGGTGCGGCGAAAGCGGCAAGCCCGCCGCGGCCGCCTGACAAGACCGGAAGGCCGATCGCGACAAGCACGAGAACAATCAGGACCGCGATCGTGCCGCGGCGCGCACCAAGCACGACACCCGCCATCATCACGCCGAGCGACTGCGCGGTGATCGGTACCGGAATGAAACCAAGCGTGATCGGCGGCAGAATGCCGAGCGCGACGATGATGGCCGCAAAGAGAGCGGAGAGAACGAGGTCGCGAGTGCTCATGCAGGGCTCCTGTTAGCGAGTTCTCAAATTGACATGCCGCCGAACGCCGCGCGCGTCAATCGCCGCGGCAATGTTATCCGCATCCCTCAGTGTCAGAATGATCAGTGGCACGAGCACTGTTGTCGGTCGCACCTTGATGCCCCGTGCAGCGTGCGCCTCGCGGATAGCCTGGTAACGGCCGAGAATCTCGGGAACAAAGCGGACGACAAGGCCGACAGCGAGGCCGACATCGTCGGCCCGGAGGAGGCCGAGGCGCTCCAGCGGCCGCGCCAGCAGCGTAATCTCGTCGATGAATTGCGCGATCGTTGTCGTCGCCGTCACGGCGGCAGCAAACAGCATCAACGCCGTCAGCCGCAGCAATGCGACGACCGCAACATGCCAGGGATTGAAGGCAAGACTGAACAGCGCAACGACGAGGATGGTCAGGAATATCGGCTTCAGGCGCGCAAGCGCTGACCGCGCCGAGAGGCCGATGTTGAAGTAGATCGTGGCCGTTACGAGCACTGCCAGGGCAAGCAGCAGGAGGTTCGCCGAAAGGAAGAGCAAGACGCCAAGAGCGGCAAGCGCAAGCAGCTTGGCGCGGGCGGAAAGGCGGTGCATGGCGCTGTTGCCTTCGACGAAAAGCGACTTCATCGGCTGGCGATCTCCTTGTAGCGGCGGATCGCTTCTGTGGCAGGCGCGTCGGCAACAAGGTTGCCTTCGTGGAAAACCAGCACGCGTTCGTAATCAGCGACCAATTCCAGATCGTGGCTGATGACGATTGCGTTCTCTGGAAGGCCTTCCACCAGCCTCTGCACGAGGCAGCGGTTCTTGAGATCCAGCTGGTTGGTCGGTTCGTCCAGGATAAGAATGTCGGGCCCGGTAGCCAGCACAGAGCAAAGGGCTGCAAGTTGGAGCTCCCCGCCCGAAAGCTCGTGCGCGCGGCGGTCGGCAAGATGGGCGGCGCTGAAACGCTGCAGGACCGCCTCCACCTTGGCTGTTATTTCTGCCGGTTTGTAGCCGCGGCTCTTCAGGCCGAAGGCGATATCGTCGCGCACGACGGGCAGGATGATCTGGTTTTGCGGGGACTGGAAGATGAAGCCGACATCGGTAAGGATCGCCTTGGCGTCGGCGGTATCGCGCCCGTTGACGACCACGCGCCCGACGCTCGGCTTGGTCAGGCCGTTGATGAGACGCGCAAAGGTCGTCTTGCCCGAGCCGTTGAGGCCGATGATGCCGACGCGCTTTTCTGTGAGCTGCAGCGTGACTGGTGCCAGCGCGACGCGCGCACCATAGCTGACCCCTGCGCCTTCGAAACGGATATCCACTTGGTCCCTCGTGAATTGAGAGGCCGTTCTATAACGAATTTCGCGCTTTGAAAGCTCAAAATCTCGCATTGAATGCCGGCTGCTCCTACCTGATGATCGTGCCAACATATCGGGTGGCTAGGAACATTTTCCGTTCTATGATGCGCAGATGACGAATCTTTCGAATTCCGATGCCCGCCGCATATTCCTCGCCAAGCAGGGTCTGAGCGCGCCGCCGAACAAGGCGTTGACCAAGGCCGGCCTGCTGGAACTCATCCACGAGATCGGCTTCGTGCAGGTGGACAGCATTCAGACGGTGGAGCGGGCGCACCACCAGATCCTGTTTTCCCGCAACCAGACTTACAAGCGCGAGCATCTGACTGCACTTCTGGAGAAGGAAGGCTCGCTTTTCGAGCACTGGACGCATGACGCCTCGATCCTGCCCAGCGCCTTTTTCCGATACTGGAAACACAAGTTTCGCCACGAGGAAGAGGTGATCGGCGAACGCTGGCGAAAATGGCAGGGGGAGGGGTTCGAACACGCCTTCGAGGAGACATTTGAGCGGGTCGCTCGCGACGGAGCAATCATGGCCCGCGAGATCAAGGCGGATGGGCACGTTTCCGGCGGCTGGTGGAACTGGCATCCCAACAAGACGGCGCTCGAATATTTCTGGCGCACTGGCAAGTTCGCCATCGCCGGACGCTCCAACTTCCAGAAGATCTATGATTTGGTCGAGCGCGTCATTCCCGCCGAATTCCACGAGCCAGAAGTCAGTCGTGAGGAGTTTGTCGACTGGGCCTGCAGCAGTGCGCTGACGCGCCTGGGCTTTGCAACGCATGGCGAGATCGCCGCTTTCTGGGATCTGCTGTCGCCCGATGAAGCGAAAGCATGGGTCAACGCGCATCGCGACGAGTTGACCGAGGTTCTGATAGAGCCGGCGCTTGGCGGCAAACCGCGAGCCTCCTGGGCCTTCCTGGATCTGCTGACGAGCCTTCAGGACTATCCCGATGCGCCGCCGCGCGTTCGCGTGCTCAGCCCCTTCGATCCGATGATCCGCGACCGTAATCGCACCGAACGTCTCTTCGGCTTCTTTTATCGCATCGAGGTGTTCGTGCCCGAACCCAAGCGGGAATACGGCTACTACGTCTTCCCGCTTCTGGAAGGTGACAAGCTGATCGGTCGCATCGACATGAAGGCCGATCGCAAAGGCGGAACGCTGGACGTGAAGCGGCTGTGGCTGGAGCCGAGCGTGAAGGCTGCGGCCGGGCGGCTCGAAAGGCTGCATGCCGAACTGGAGCGCGTGGCAAAGTTTGCGGGACTGGAGAAGGTCGTGCTGCTGGATGGGTGGTATACGAAGAGCTAGATGAAAGGCTTCTGTAACGGGCCTTGAGTCAATCCCTTGTGAGCTTAGTCCCTCGCCGAGTGCTTGCTTCTGTTCGCAGTCGGCGCTTGGCCGCTGCTTTATGGGGTCTGCTGAGGACCGGCTGGCCAATCTAGGAACGCGCAGTCACCTGAGTGCTGCTTGCCTTTCAGCGGCCTAACCCATCCATCGTCCAGGCGAAGGGACCTTGCTCCGGGGGGCTGATGGCAGTGCCCGCCCGAAACCTGTCCGGTTGTCTCTTTCCGGCTCAGGCGGCCATGGTTGCCTGAGCCTTGTGGGGAATGAAGTTGGTTCCATCCCTAAGCATGTGGTGCAACACCACCGCCAGCTTACGGGCCAGCGCGACACGCGCCTTTCTGGGACCCGCACGTCTGGCGACCGCCAGTGCCCAGCGTTTGAAATCCAAGGTTCGCCGTATTCTTCGATTTCTTTCAGTGGTCGCCGCGCTGGCCGGATGCGCCGCCGCCTACGTCGCATATCTCAAGAGCCACATCACCTCGATAAGTCCCGACGGTATTGTTTCCCTGGGAAACTATCGGATGCTGCGCGATCCGCATTGCGATATCTCACTTGGGTTACTGCACGGCCTCGAAAGATGGCCGGATCCTGAAAGCTGTGCGCAGCGAGACTCCTTCGAGATCGATTGGAGCCGTTTCCGTACGGAGTGGGATGCACAAATCTGCCTATTCCGGATTCTGGATACCTTGGGAGGTCCGGAGCAAGGGGTGGCTTGGCTGAGTGCGCAGCATCTAAAATACAACGATCACACGCGCATTCTACCAAACGCTTCTGATCGCACGCTCAGCGTCGCATGCACCAAGCATACCGAGAGCTATAGCAGCCTTATAGCGCAGTGGCGGCGCCGGTATTACATTCTGCAGCCTTATGCGTACGACTTCTCGATAACCTATCGCAACGATCGTCTCGTCAATATTGAGATCTTTGCCAACACTATCTAGCTGAATCTCAGCAAATCTCCGTATTGGTGATTTTGATCCCAAAGCCCTCGAGGCCGACGTAGTGACGCTCGCGGCTGGTGAGCAGCTTGATCGACGTGACGCCGAGGTCCTTGAGGATCTGCGCGCCGAGGCCGATCTCCAGCCATTCGCTTTCGCGGCTCTTGGCTTCGGCGTGGGATTCGCGGCCCTGGCTACGCGTCTTGCGGCCGTTGTCGTAATGGCCGACGCCGACGGAGCCTTCGCGGAGATAGACGATGATGCCACGGCCTTCCTCGGCGATCTTCTGCATGTAGTGATCGACCGGGCTCCGCTTCCCGAAGAGGTCCTCGGCGACGTTTTCGGGGTGTAGGCGTACTGGAATATCGATGCCGTCGCGGATATCGCCAAAGACGACGGCGAGGTGCTGCATCGGATCCCAGGGGAGCGAGTAGGTATGGGCTTTGGCCTTGCCGAAGGGCGTTTCGACATCAAAGCTGGCGCCGAGTTCGATCAGTGTTTCCTTGCGCTGGCGATAGGCAATCAGATCGGCCACCGACACGAGCTTCAAGCCGTGCTTTTCGGCGAACTCGACCACCTGCGGTCCGCGCGTGACGGTACCGTCATCATTGACCAACTCGCAGATCACGCCGATCGGCGGAAGCCCGGCAAGCTTGCAGAGATCGACGGCGGCTTCGGTGTGACCCGAGCGCATGAGCACGCCGCCTTCGCGCGCGACCAGCGGGAAGATGTGGCCCGGACGCACGAAGTCCCCGGCGCCGACATTGGGGTTGGCCAGGCTGCGAACAGTCAGCGTCCGGTCATCAGCGGAAATGCCCGTCGTCGTGCCGTGCTTGAAATCGACCGAAACGGTGAAGGCCGTCGTGTGGGCCGAGTCGTTTTCAGCAACCATTGCATTCAGATTGAGCCGGCGGGCTTCTTCCTTCGGCATCGGTGTGCAGACGATGCCGGAGGTGTGACGCACGATGAACGCCATCTTCTCCGCAGTACAATGGACGGCCGCAACGATCAGGTCGCCTTCGTTCTCGCGGTCGTTGTCATCCATCACCACGACAATTTCGCCAGCCTCGAAGGCCCGGATCGCATCGACGACGCGCTTCTGATCGTAAGGCATGTCAGTGTTCCTATTTCAGCCGGCCGGTCTGGCCGCGGTCACGGAGATAGTGGTCGGCAATGGCGCAGGCGACCATCGCTTCGCCGATCGGCACGGCGCGAATGCCGACGCATGGATCGTGCCGTCCCTTGGTACGGATATCGACATTGTTACCGTCTGCATCGATCGACTGGCGCTCGGTCAGGATCGATGAGGTCGGCTTGATGGCGAAACGCGCGATAACAGGCTGACCGGTGGAAATGCCGCCGAGAATGCCGCCGGCCTTGTTCGACAGGAACAACGGCTTGCCGTCATTGCCCATGCGCATCTCGTCGGCGTTTTCCTCGCCGGTGATCTCGGCGGCCTCGAAGCCATTGCCGATTTCGACGCCCTTGACGGCGTTGATTGACATCAGCAGCGAGGCGATATCCTGGTCGAGCTTGCCATAGATCGGCGCACCCAGACCTGCCGGTACGCCCTCGGCCACGACCTCGACAACGGCGCCGATCGACGAGCCGTTCTTGCGGATGCCGTCGAGATAGTCTTCCCAGACAGGAACGATCTCAGGGTCCGGCGCAAAGAACGGGTTCTGATCGACCTGATCCCAATCCCAGTTCTGGCGGTTGATCTTGTGCTTGCCGATCTGCACCAGCGCGCCACGCACCTTGACGCCAGGCACGACGAGACGGGCAATGCCGCCGGCTGCCACGCGTGCAGCCGTTTCGCGGGCGGACGAGCGGCCGCCGCCGCGGTAGTCGCGGATGCCGTACTTTACATCGTAGGTATAGTCGGCATGGCCGGGCCGGTACTGTCGTGCGATCTCGCCGTAATCCTTGGAGCGCTGGTCGGTGTTCTCGATCATCATCGAGATCGGCGTGCCTGTTGTGATCATCGTCTCGCCGTCGGCGTCCAGCATAACGCCGGACAGCACCTGGACGAGATCGGCTTCGCGACGCTGCGTTACAAAGCGCGACTGGCCGGGCTTTCGCTTGTCGAGCCAGACCTGAATGTCCTCGAGCTTGAAGCGCAGACCGGGAGCGCAGCCGTCGACGACGCAGCCCAGCGCCGGCCCGTGGCTCTCACCCCAGGTGGTTACGCGGAAGAGATGACCGAATGTGTTGTGCGACATGTGTCCCGACCGGATCACGCCAACCGGTCGTCACCGGCGGCGTCCTTCATCTGAAAAATGCGCGACACTCATAGGCCAAAAAGACGCAGCGGCAAAAGCCTTTCTTTGCTCGAAACCGTCAACGAAAGGAAATGGTGTTTCCGCTGATTGTAAACGATGGCCTCAGGAGGCGATACTCCAGGAGCTTCCGATCGCCATTTGCGCGAAGTCCGCGAAGGACAGCGGGCGCGAGAACGCGTAGCCCTGCAGAAGGTCGCAGCCGAGTTCGTGGAGGAGGGTGGCGTGAGCCGCCGTTTCGACGCCTTCTGCTACCGTCTCGACTCCGAGCGAGCGGGCGATCTCGATGATCGAGCTGACCAGCGCGCGCTCCTGCGGCGAATTCATGATCGGCTGCACCAGCTGCCTGTCGATCTTGAGCCGCTTCGGTTTGAGCTTGAGGAGACTGACGATCGACGTATGACCGGTGCCGAAATCGTCGATCTCGATGTCGATCCCAAGCGCCTTGATCCGTTCAAGGTTATGGGTGGCCACATCCTCGCTTTCGTCGAGAAATATTGACTCGACCAATTCAAAGGACAGTTCGCCGGGCCGGATTTGCAGGCCGCTTAATGTCTCGACCAGTGTCTCGTCATGCAGCCGTCGCGCCGAAACGTTGACCGAAATCTTCGGAACGGAGACGCCCCTTGCTGTCCAGCGCATCTTGTCCTTCAGTGCGGTGTCGAGAACGATGCGGTCAAGGGTTTGGACGACGTTGATTTCGTCGGCGATCTTCAGAAATTTGTCCGGCGTCAGCAGTCCCCGGGACGGATGTTGCCAGCGAACCAGGGCTTCGACGCCGGTGAGTTGCATCGAGCGCGCTGAGAACTGCGGCTGATACCAGGCGGTAAACTCGCCGTTCTCGATGCCGGCAAGGATCTCGTCGGCCAGGCGCTTGTTGTTTATGATGTCGGCTTGAAGATTGTGGCTGAAGAATTCGTGCCGGTTCCGCCCCTGGCTCTTGGCGCGGTAAAGGGCGATGTCGGCGTTGATCAGCACTTTGCGGGCATCGACGTGCATGCCATTGGCGAGCGCGATGCCGATGGAGACGCCGCAACGGCAGGCGAACCCTTCGAAGTCGATCGGCTGGCGCATCTGCTCGATGATGCGGCCGGCCAGCGCCGACATATCGGCATCACTGGCGTTGAGCGACAGAATGACGAACTCGTCGCCGCCGATACGCGCGACGAGGTCACCACCGCGCAGGTTCCTCGACAGCACTCGCGACGCGTGGATCAGCATCGCGTCGCCGGCGGCATGGCCGAGCGTGTCGTTGATCTCCTTGAACCTGTCGAGGTCGATGTGGAGGATGGCGAACTTCTGCCGCTCACTGCGGCCATCGAGCGTCAGCCTTTCAAGTGCGATATCAAGTTTGCGGCGGTTGGCGAGCGCCGTCAGCGGGTCGTGCAGCGAATTGTGCTCGATGCGGTTCTTGGCGATCTCGAGCTCGATATTCTTGGCGATCGCCTCGTCCTTGGCCGCCTTGAGCTGCGCGGTCATCAGAGCATCTTCGGTGACATCGAAGGCGACGCCGATGATCTTCAGTTTGCCGCTGGGGGTCTGGTGAACCTTGCCCGTCGAACGAACGTAGCGCATCGCGCCGTCTTCCGTCGGGACACGGCAGATCAGGGTATGAGTGTCGCCAAGTTGCTTGAAATGGCGAGCGCTCTCGACCGCCAGTCCCCTGTCTTCGGGCAAGATACAGGAAAGCCAGACCGGTTCGGTCATGAATCCGGCCCTTGGCGTCAACCCATAAAGCTCGTGCATCCGCTCGTCCCAGATCGAGCCTTCGTCGCCGAGCGTCGCTTCCCAGATGCCGCACTGATAGGAGTCGAGCGCGAGATCCAGCTTGCCGGAGAGCTCGGAGAGCTCCGCCTCGCGCCGTGACAGTTCGTCCAGCGCCATTTCGAGTTCGGCATTCTTAATGTCGCTGACATCCTTCGCCCTGCGCAGCGTTTCAGCCGCTTCCGCGTCGGCGGTGACGTCCCAGACGATGCCGATGGTTTTGTCGTCGCCGGCCGCGTCCGTGTAGAAGGAGCCGACGGAGCGCAGATGTCGGACAGTGCCGTCCTCGGCTACGACCCGGTATTGTGTTTCATAGGCGGAGCCGGCGACGTTGTAGTTGAAGAAGTGGACCTCGGCGATGTGCCGGTCTTCGGGAACGATCGCAGCAAGCCAGTCTTCCAGCGAATGACTGCCGTCTTCTGCCGGTTTACCGTGGAGCGCTGCGGCCCGGGCATCCCAGAACAGGGTATGCCCGTGGTCGTGCAGTTCCCATATGCCGATATTCGAGGATTCCAATGCTAGATTGAGGCGCTGCGACAGCTTCAGCAGCGTCGCCTCGCGCACCTTGAGTTGCTCGATGTTGCGATTGCGCTCGCCGAGCAGCAGGGTCGCAAAGAAGACCGGGACGACCGTGATGCAGCCGGCGGCGGCGATGATCAGGCGGAGCGTTGACTGGTTCTCGGGAACAGCGTTCCAGCCGGTCTTCGGGACCGCCGCAATCTGCCAGCGCCCGCCGGCAAAGGCGATCTTTCGCGTTATCGGTTGCTTCTCGCGCAAATCCTGCACGCCGAAGAAGGGCGTGGCCGAGTCCGCCGTAGCGAGGTCGCGTACCGCGATCGAGAGGTGATCGAGGTGGGGATACTTCTCCTGATTCTCGCTGTTGCGCGCCGGCCGCAAGCCGGTGCTCTGATAGAACATGTCTGCATCGATCATGACCTCGACCGCGCCCCAGATCCGGCGTTGCCCATTCTCCTTCACGAAGACAGGAAAGAAGATCGCGAAGGCTTCCGTGCCGTCGGACACCGTGATCGGGCCAGAGAAGCGTGCCTGCTGCGTGCCGGCGGTGCGCATCACCGACTGATGCGCGGCAAGAGCGTCGCGGACATCTTTCCCAATTCGGCCTTTCCCGGCCTGTGGCGGATAGACGGCGCCGACGATGAAATCCGGTGCGACGGCAATATTCAGGAAGTGGGGGTTCTGGATGAGCAGCCAGTTGATCTGCCGCTCCATCTCCTCGGCATTTACGCTCGAATTGACGGCAACCATGTTGGCCAGGTCGCGAACGACCGTGATGTCCATGTTGATCTGCGCAGTCATCCGCGCCCGAATCAAACTTACTTCGTTTTCTGTCCGTATCGTCAGTTCGCGCAGATGAGCGGCAGTATTGGCGCGGTCCAGCCCGAAGCCGACGATGACAACAACAACAGTAACAAGGCTGGAAATCAGGAGGGCTAGGCGTGTATGCCTGAAGACGCGCCGCAATGTGTTGCTGTCTCTAAGGCGGAATAGCAAAACCCAGTCTCCCATGTTCGAGGACGACTGTAGAGAGAAGCCGTTAATTTACGCTTGCCCGCCAATACCCTTTGCCGGACGCGGAAACGTACTGGAAATGCAATTAATGAACCGATGCCGTTATTGTTAAAATACTCTTCACCAATTTGGCGCGGCAAGTCATTCTTCAGGGCAAATTTCGCCATATTCGGGAGGTTATCTGTGCGCAGTTGGATTATTGAGTCGTGTTTTCGAGGGAATGCTGTCATGCGCTTCGTAGTAGCTACGCTTTTGGCCACTGCCAGTTTCTTGTCGCCGATCAGCGGATTTGCCGAGAGCGCGGACGTCGAGGCGACGATCAAGAAGGTCGATGTGACAAATCTCAGCCTCACGCTTGATGACGGAAAGACCTATCAGGCACCGGAGGAATTCAATTTCGAGGGGTTGAAGGCGGGCGTGAAGGTTATCGTCTTCTACACCGAGGTGGATGGCAAACGCGTCATCAACGATCTCGATATCGTCCAGTAATCAGGCCTAGATCCAGCCAATCAATCCGTTGTCGCGATCGATCTTGAGGATGCGATCCTGTGGGATCTCACCTTCGGCAGCCTCATCCTTGGGCAAGGCGGCAATCGTCCTGAAGAGACTGCGTATGACGCCGCCGTGGGTCACGCAAACCGTCGGTTTGTCGATGGAATTCAGCCAGGAAGCCACGCGCCAGGACATGATTTCGTAGCTTTCCGCGTCGTCTCCCGGGGGAATGAAATCCCATTTGTTGAGATTGCGCTCGGTGACGCGGTCCCGGGCAGTGGCCTTCAGCTCCTTGATCGTGAAGCCTTCCCAGTCCCCGAAGGACACCTCGACCAGGCGCTCGTCGGTTCGATAGTCTTTCGATGGAAGACCCATCGCCTCGCGCATGATTTCCATCGTGGCGCGGGTGCGCGCCAGCGGGCTTGCTACAAAATCGAAGGGGATTGCTTCGACCTTGAGGATTTCTGCGAGGTCGATACCGTTCTGCCACGCCTGCGCTCTGCCGATGGCATTGAGCGGAATGTCTTTCTGCCCTTGCAGGCGGCGTTCGGCGTTCCAGTCTGTCTGGCCGTGTCTGACGACGTAGATAAGCAATGATCGGCTCCGTTTGGGGCACGCAACCCCTCAATCGCTGTCGCGAAGAAAGGGGTCGCGAGCGCGACGCAGCAAAGAGTGCGATCAGTCCTTTATGACGGAAATGTCCGGCGCGTCTACCGCCTTCATGCCGATGACGTGGTAGCCGCTGTCTGCGTGGTGGACCTCCCCGGTAACCGAACGCGAGAGATCCGAGAGCAAGTACAGACCGACATCGCCGACCTCTTCGATCGTTACTGTCCGACGCAGCGGCGCATTGTATTCGTTCCACTTCAGGATGTAGCGGAAGTCGCCGATGCCTGATGCTGCCAGCGTCTTGATCGGGCCGGCGGAAACAGCGTTGACGCGAATGTTCTTCGGTCCGAGGTCGACGGCCAGGTACTTCACGCTCGCTTCCAGTGCTGCCTTGGCAACGCCCATGACGTTGTAGTTCGGCATGACCTTCTCGGCGCCATAGTAGGTGAGCGTCAGCATCGAACCGCCGTCTGTCATCAGCTTCTCGGCGCGACGCGCGACCGAGGTGAACGAATAGACGGAGATCTGCATCGTCTTGGCGAAGTTGTCAGCCGACGTATCGACATAGCGGCCCGTCAGCTCGTCTTTGTCCGAGAAGCCGATCGCGTGAACGATGAAGTCGATCTTGCCCCACAGCTTTTCGACGTGGTCGAAGACGGCATCGATGGTCGACTCGTCGCTGACGTCGCAATGACCGGCAAGAACGCCGTTTACTTCTGCAACCAGGGGCTCTACGCGCTTCTTCAATGCGTCGCCTTGGTAGGTAAATGCGATTTCGCCGCCCTGTGCATGAATAGCCTTGGCAATACCCCACGCAATCGAACGATTGTTGGCAACGCCCATGATGACGCCGCGCTTGCCTGACATGAGGCCTGTTGCCTGAGCCATATTTCGCCCCCTAAGGAATTCTGATCGGTCCTGCCTATGGCATAGGCTGCTAATCGGTTCAAGATTGGCAGCAATCATCAACTGTTAGGGACCGTAACAAAGGGTGCGTGTGTCACCAAAATTTCACAGAAACAGCCCGTTCTTCATGCTCCGCATCAGATCCGTGACTTTGTCGTCGGGTTTTTCCCACAACATAATACGCAGTTCGACGACGAGATCGCCCCTGCCGCCGTCCGTGTTCGCCAACCCCTGACCCTGAATCTGGATGGTTTTGTCGGAGCCCGACCAGGCGGGAATCGTGACGGTGACGGGACCATTGGGGCCTTCAATACGCGCTTCGGTTCCGAGCACCGCATTCTCGATCGTTACCGGCAGCACCGTGTGCAGATCGAAGCCATTGACCGTAAACCGTTCATCCGACGCAATGTGGATGCTGACGACAGCATCGCCGCGCTGCAAACCGGCGAGCTTGTGGCCCTGACCCTTCAGACGGATCTGATGACCTTCCGTCGTGCCGGCCGCCAGCGCAAATCCCGTGTCACGACCGTCACCGAGGTCGACCGTGACCCAACTGCCTTTGATGACCTCATCGACTGTGACGGTCTTCGTTACGAACTGGTCTGGCGCTTTTTCGGGCGCGGCAGCGCTGCCGCCGGTAAAGCGGCGAACGAGTGAAGTCAGCAAGCTAAGCGGCTGCATGACCGCGGAGGCCTGAGTGGTCGCGTCCTCAGCAGCTTGCTGTTCAGCCTCGGCGTTGGCTGCATCCGGCTGTTTGTCTGCACTCGCAATTTCCGCCTCCGGCCGCTTCGAAGCACCGGCGGCGGCAAAACCTTGGGTGCGGCCGCCACCGGCCGCAGCGCGTGCCTGCGTGCCGAAGATACGCTCGATCATTTCTTCTGGCGGCTCGGCCGTACCTGTCTTCCGCTGCTTGGCGGCGTCCGCCGCAGCCTTCTGCGCGGCGGCGCGCGCAAGCTCTTCCATAACGCGCTCGGCATTGGCCTGAGCGGCCTTTGCACGTGCGGCAGCTTCGCGAGCTGCCTGACGCTGTTGCATGATCGTGTTCTCGTTGGCCTTGGCTTCTGCCATGCGCGCGGCATTGTCGAAGAGGCTCCGCTTCTTCGGATCCTTCAACGTTTCATAGGCGCGGCCGATCTCGGCAAAGCGCGCGCTCGCCGTCGGGTCGCCCTGATTGTGATCAGGGTGAACGGCCTTGGCCATGTTACGCCAGGCTGCCTTGATTTCGTCCTGGCCCGCGTCCCGCTTGACGCCCAAAATCTTATAAGGATCGCGCATGTCCCAAACCGCCGGTGTTCCGATGCGGTGTGCCTGTCCTCTGCCCTAGCACCCCGAAGCCTCTCACTTGGCGCCCGGCCTCATCCACAGGAAGAAACCGTGCCCACCTGAGGCGGATTGTGGATAGAAGTTGCTAATCAGTTCTTATTCGACGTGGGAGACGTCTCGCTTTTGCGCCGAATGGTTAGCCTTTTGCTAAACATCATGAGAGAACGGAGCGCGCGTTAAGCATGCTCGGCACGGCGTTCAGCTTTCCGGCTGGAAACTCATGAGCTGCCAGTTTCCGCCGCCGACCAGGCAGGTCTTGCCGTAGAATTTTGCGATGCCGACATAGGAATGCCGCGTCGTGCGGAACTGGCGGCAAACCTTGCCGGAATCCGTATTCTCGACGATCGTATCGATGACGCCGGCGCTGCCGGTCGACGCGTTTGCCCAGGGGAGGGGACGGCCCTCCAGCCGTTGGATATCGGCTGAGGTCACGGCGTTGCCGACGGTCATTTCGTCGGAGATCGAGTCGCTCGTCGGCGCGGGCTGCGGCACGGTGCCCGTTGCAACCGACCGATCGACCTTGGAGCTGCTGAAGAGATCCAAACCGCTGGAAATGCAGCCGGAGAGGGAGAGCACCGCCGCACCGACAATGCAGAAGGCCGCGCTGCGACGCAGCAGACCCTTTGTATCACGATCTGACTTTGCTATGACTTCCACCCTGCGTCCTGTCCAGTAGCCAAAGGCTGGGCAAATTTCGAATAAACCCGGGGCATTTGAGCTAATATGTCGGCAAATGAGTTAACAAGCGGTGACTTCACCGAGCGAAACGAACCGTTCGATCTTTTTGCCGAGTGGTTGAAGGAAGCGGAGGCTTCCGAGATCAATGACCCGAATGCGGTAGCGCTTGCGACGGTCGATGAGGACGGCCTTCCCAATGTCCGCATGGTTCTCCTTAAGGGATTCGATCACGAGGGCTTTGTCTTCTACACGAATTTCGAGAGTCAGAAAGGTCAGGAAATCCTCGGGCAGAAAAAAGCGGCCATGTGTTTCCACTGGAAAACGCTGCGGCGGCAGGTTCGCTTGCGCGGACCTGTGGAAATCGTGAGCGACGAAGAAGCCGACGCTTACTTCAAGACGCGAGCCCGCGGCAGCCGAATCGGTGCCTGGGCATCCAAGCAGTCGCGGCCGCTGGAGAGCCGATTCGCGCTGGAAAAAGCTGTAGCCGAATACACCGCCCGCTATGCAATCGGGGAGATCCCGCGTCCGGCGCATTGGTCGGGCTTCCGGATCCGGCCGGTATCGATCGAATTCTGGAAAGATCAGAAATTCCGCCTGCACGACCGCATCGAGTTCCGCCGGCCTTCGCCAGAAGGCGATTGGACGAAGGTCCGCATGTATCCCTGATCAGGCATCAGCAGGAGCGTTCACGCCCTGTTTGGCGCAAACCGGAACGGAATACCGGAGGCAAGGCCGGACACGTACCGCACGTTCTGATAAATTCCGTTGATCGAGAATCTCGGCAGATAGGTGATGCTGCCGAGCGAGCGCTGGGTGACGACACCGGGTTGGGTCGTTACCGCGATCTGGAAACCGACTTCGCGTGCGATGGCTGCCTGCCTCTGTGTTGCCGCCTCGCGTGTGCCGTAAGGGTAGGCGAAGGAGCTTGGTCGGTCGCCGGTGATCGCAGCAACGTAGTCCCGGGACGCCTCCATCTCGTCGCGAACCTCCGGGTCGGAGAGTCGCGACATCGCCCTATGGCTGATTGTGTGCGCGCCGAGCGAGGCGAGGGGGCTGGCCTCGAGGAGATTGAGTTCCGCCGGGGTCATGACGAGATCGTCGACGATTTCGTCCGGATCGATCTCGTGCTTTCGCGCCATTAGATCGATGGCTGCGACGGCGGCGCTCTCGTCATGACGATGAAGATGGTTGGCGATGCGCGCGAAAACGCGCTCCTTTGCATCGGTCGTCGTGACGTCGAGCATCTCGTGGCCGCTGCCGAAATCGAAGCCGAGCTTCTCTTCCTTGCGTAGAAGTGCTGCAAGCGTCTCCCACCAGATCGTATGCGTGCGTTCGGCAAGGCCCTTGGCGACGAAGACGGTAAAAGGCGCCTCGTGCTTTTCGAAGATCGGTAGGGCGTAGACGAGATTGTTGCGGTAGCCATCATCGAGGGTGAAGGCGGCGAAGGGTTGACTGGACGCGGTTTGCGAAAGCAGTGCCGGAATCTCGGCAAGCGCCACGAAGCGATAACCGTCACTCTTCAGGCGATCGAGGACGAGATCGAGGAATTCCGGCGTGATTTCCAGATGCGCATTGGGCTCGAACGTGCTCTCTTCGTGCGGACGGACATGGTGGAGCGTGAAGATGGCGCCAAGTCCGCGAGCGCCGCGCATCACGCCGGCTGCGCGCAGCAGATTGGCAGTCTCAAGACCGCTTGCGATCGCAATCCGCTTCGCAAGCTTTTTGACGCTCGCCGTCATCTCATTCGCCCGCTGGTTTCCGGAGCGGCGAAACTAGCAAGCCCGAGGTTAAGTCTTGCTGAATGAGGATTTTTGAGTGTCCTCTTTACGGGATTTTCACTATGAAGGATAAAACTTGTCAAAAATCATACCAGTCGCCGCAAAGTCGCGCCACATTGGCGGCTTCTGTAGCGGAACGGGACAAATCCGAATGGCGCCGGCTATTCGTTCATCGAGGGGAATTGCATGAAGAAGCTGTTGGCCGCGATTATGACCGCGACGCTCGTCGTTGCGGCGCCGTTGACGGCGATGGCCGGCAGCGCCTCCCTCATATTGGATGCCCGTACCGGCAAGGTGCTCAGCGCCGAAAATGCCGACGTTCTGAATCACCCCGCTTCGCTGACGAAGATGATGACCATCTACATGGCATTCGAGGCGATCAACCGTGGCAAGCTCAGCTGGAACACACCGCTTGTCATGTCGAAATACGCCGCCTCGCGTCCGCCGACGAAGCTCGGCGTTCGCGCTGGCGATTCCATTACGGTTCGCGATGCGATCCTTGGCATGATCACCAAGTCTGCCAATGATGCCGCCGCCGCCATGGCCGAGAAGCTAGGTGGTTCGGAAAGCAACTTTGCCCGCATGATGACGCAGAAGGCCCGGCAGCTCGGCATGAACCGCACGGCTTTCTATAATGCGTCCGGCCTTCCCGATGGCCGGCAGGTCACCACGGCGCGCGACATGTCCACGCTTGCCGTGGCGCTGATGCGGAATTATCCAAGCGAGTATCGCCTTTTCTCGACAGCCAGCTTCAATTTTCGTGGGCGCACGATCCGCGGTCACAACAACCTGATGTACCGCTACCAGGGCATGGATGGCATCAAGACCGGCTACACCAACGCATCCGGCTTCAATCTGGTCAGCGCCGTAAAGGACGGCAACCGCCGCGTCGTCGGTGTCGTGCTTGGCGGCCGCACCGCCCGCAGCCGCGACGCCAAGATGGCGGGTCTGCTCGACAAGTATCTCGGCCGTGCGTCAACCGGCGGTAAACTGGTTGCAAGCATCAATGCGCGCCAGCAGGTGGAAGTTGCTTCCGCGGCTGATGACAGCGACATGCCGATCCCGGAAACTGCGCCGCGCACAAATGAACTCTCGCCGAAGGCGCTCGGCTATCTGAGCGATGCGACTCCGATGGAGCGTCCGTCCGCTCTCGGAGAAATAACCAACGCCAGCAAGCCCGCCGCCAAATCCGCCGGCGCGCCGTCTGCTTCCGGCGACTGGCAGATTCAGATCTCGGCCGCATCGAGCGACGATGCCGCCCGCGCCCTTCTTGCCCAGGCCAAGGCTGAAGGTGGTGCGGCGCTGAAAGCCGCGTCGCCCTATACCGAGGCTGTCGGCAATGGCGCCAACAAGGTTTATCGCGCTCGCTTCATCGGCTTCCAGAGCCGTGAGGCGGCTACATCTGCCTGCGATGCCCTAAGACAGCGCTCCTACGACTGCATGCTGCTGCCCGATCACGGCTGATCAATCTCGACTTTCCAGCAGAATCAGGATTCTCCTTTATAAACAAAAGGAGAACGTCATGCTGAATGATCTCGCCGAAAAGTTCGAGCGTGCTTCGCGGAACTATGCCGATGCCAACGGCATAGAGCGCGACGCGGACTGGTTTCTGCTGAAGCTTCAAGAGGAAATCGGCGAACTCACCCAGGCTTGGAACCGGGTCAGCGGCAGAGGGCGTCGGAAAGGCAGGTCGGATGAGGAACTGGCTCGCGACCTCGCTGATGAGACGGCCGATGTCCTCGGCCACATCCTGCTTTTCGCGCACAGGAACGATCTGGATCTGGCGGCGGCGGTCAAGCGCAAATGGCTCTTCCAGCCCGAGGAGGGCCAGACCTAGGCTGCGGTGATCATGCGCCGGTAGAATTTGGTATCAACGGCCATCAGCGGAAACGATCGCGGAAGCTCGCTTTTCGAAACTTCCAAAAAGCCGTTCTTTTCGTAGAAGCGATGCGCGGCGAGGAACTTGTCGGTCGTTCCAAGGAAGATATCCTTGATCCCATGATCTTCTGCGTGCGCCACCAGTTGCGCCAGAAGCCGTGCCGCGACGCCGTGTTCGCGACCGCGCACCTCAGCCGCGACAAACATCTTGCGCAATGCCGTCTGATCGTTGCCGATGTCCTTCAGCCCGATCGTGCCGACGATCTGGCCGTCGCGTACGGCAACCCAGAACTGACCTTTTCCAGACTGATAGAAATCGGAAATGACGGCAAGATCCGGCTGATCGTCAGCCGTAATCGCAATACCGAATTCCTCGCGCTGGATCGGCAGGATCACCGAGAAAACATCATCGATATCGGAGGCGACGAAAGGTCTGATTTCGATTTCGCTCATCGCCGCTCCCCGTTCTCGACTAAGCCTTCGTGCCGCCGACGGTCACCTGATCCATTCTGAGGTGCGGTTGGCCGACGCCGACCGGAACCCACTGTCCGGCCTTGCCGCAATTGCCGATGCCGGTGTCTAGCTTCATGTCGTTGCCGACCATTGAAACGCGCTTCATCGCCTCCGGGCCGTTGCCGATCAACATTGCGCCCTTGATCGGTGCACCGATCTTGCCGTTGTCGATCAGGTAGGCTTCGGTGCAGCCGAACACGAACTTGCCGGAGGTGATATCCACCTGGCCGCCACCGAAGGAGACGGCATAGATGCCCTTCTTGACGGAAGAGATGATTTCCTCGGGCGTCTTGTCGCCGCCCAGCATGTAGGTGTTGGTCATGCGGGGCATCGGAACGTGTGCGTAGCCCTGGCGACGGCCGTTGCCGGTCGGTGTCATGCCCATCAGACGGGCATTCTGCCTGTCCTGCATGTAGCCGACGAGCCTGCCGTTTTCGATCAGCACGTTGTAGGCGGACGGTGTGCCTTCATCATCGATGGTGATCGAACCGCGGCGGTTGTCGATCGTGCCGTCGTCGACGACGGTCACGCCGGGTGCTGCAACCATCTGACCGAGAAGGCCGGCAAAGGCCGAAGTCTTCTTTCGGTTGAAATCGCCTTCCAGCCCGTGGCCGACCGCTTCGTGCAGCATGACGCCCGGCCAACCGGAACCGAGCACGACGTCCATGGTGCCTGCCGGCGCGTCGATTGCCTCCAGATTCACAAGCGCCTGCCGCAAGGCTTCGTCTGCGCCGAATTGCCAGCTGTCCTCGGTGATGAAGTCGCCAAAGCCGATACGGCCGCCACTGCCATAGGAGCCGCTCTCCTGGCGCTCGCCTTCACCCACGATGACCGAGATATTGATGCGCGTCATCGGCCGGATATCGCGTACGCGGTGACCATCGGCGCGAAGAATGTCGACGACCTGCCAGCTGGCGGCCACGGATGCGGTCACCTGGCGCACCTTGTCGTCCTTGCCGCGCAGATAAGCGTCGATATCGGTCAGCACCTTGACCTTCTCCTCGAACGTCGGCGCGCCGATCGGGTTTTCGTCCGAATAGAGCTTCTTGTTCGTCCGCTGGGGAGCCGCGGCATAACTACCGGAGTAACCGCGGGTGACAGCGCCAACGGCATCAGCAGCACGTCTCAAGGCGGCGACGGAGAGGTCGCCCGCATGCGCATAGCCAACCGCTTCGCCGGCCACCGCGCGCAGGCCAAAGCCCTGTTCGGTGTTGAAGCTGCCGCCCTTCAGTCGCCCATTATCGAACATCAGCGATTCCGCCTGGGCGTGTTCGATGTAGAGCTCCCCGTCGTCCGCGCCCGAAAGCGCCTCGGCAACAAGCGAACGCATCTTCGCTTCGTCGGCATCGAAAAGCGTGAGGAGATCCGTATTCATGTCTTTGTGCTCCGCTGAAGCAGGAATGCTCTCAGCCGATGTAGGTCCGGTGGACGGTTCGAGCAAGCCCCGAAAAAACGAGACGATCAGGGGAGGGCGTCGTAGCCTTCGGCGAAGCCCTTGAGATCGACGGGGATGCCGATCCCTTCTTCCGGCGTCTGGAAGACGATGAAGGTGGCGCTGGCGCCGCTGCGGAAGGTCTTCAGCAGTTCGTCCTCGAGAACAACCTCGGCATAGCAGCCATCGGCGAAGCAACGGACGAAATAGGCCCGGCCGATGTCCTTGCCGTCGACATTGAGGCCGAGGCCGTTCGGCAGCAGAACGCCGAGCGGGGCCAGAACGCGCAGGATCTTCGACTTGCGGTCGGCGGTCTTCAGGACGACGACGGAGAGACCGACCTCAGGCCGATCCTCGGCGATGACGTTCTGCATCAACGCGCACTGCTCGGTCGAGGCGCCGGCCGGCTTGTCACACACGACTGACCATGCGCCGTGGTTCGACTTTACGGTGCCGGGTGCCTGCGGCTGCGTCTGGCCGGGTGTTGCCTGCGTCGCCGGAGCTTGGGGCGCGGGCTGTGCCGGCGCGGGTTGCTGCTGGGCGAAAGCGGGAGCAGTCGCTGCTGCCGCAATGCACGCTGTCAGCACAAACGGCCGTGCGAGGGAACGGAAACCCATGAAAACCTCTGCAATTCGAATCAGTGCCGCTAAGTTGGGGCGCGCCATCAAAAATGAAAAGCCCCACCCGCTGAAAAGCCGGGGACTACGGCGGAAATGGGACGTTTATCCGAGAATGTTGGCGGACGGCACGGGCCGCAAGCGATATTTCACGGATTACAACGAAAAGATGGAATGTTTCGTTATGCTTGGATCAACCTGTTTGAAAGCGAAAATGCCGCACGAACAAACGCTTTGGGCTGTTGCGATCAATGACAAACTGTGGTTTGAAGCGCTGAGATGGCAAGGATTCTGTGCGCGATTTTGCACAGATCAGCGCTCGAGGGAGATTTTAAGGTGATTAAGAAGGCTTATGCAGCTCTGACCGCGCTGGTCTGTCTGCTTTTTGCTTCCGGCAGTTATGCCGACCAACCGATGCCGTGGCAGGCGACGTTGCAGCCGGCAGCCACGCCGATCATGCGGGACATTCATTGGTTCGAACAATATACCCTGTGGTTTATCGTTCCGATCACGCTCTTCGTTCTGGTCCTTCTTATCGTCGTCTGTCTCAAGTTCCGCGCCGGTGCAAACCCGGTGCCGTCCAAGACGAGCCATAATACGTTGATCGAAGTTGCCTGGACCGTGGGACCGGTCCTCGTGCTTCTTTTCCTCGCTGTGCCTTCGTTCAATCTTTTGACCGCCCAGCTGACCCTGCCGGAAAATCCGGATGTTACCATCAAGGCGACCGCCACCCAGTGGCAGTGGAACTACGAATATGAAGGCTCGGGCGAAACCCCGGTTGCTTTCGATTCCTATCTCCTGAAGGATCAGGACCGCGCAGCTGCTGGCAAGGACGACAAGTCGAAATATCCGCGCCTCCTGGCTGTGGACAATGAACTGGTGCTGCCGGTCAACAAGACCGTCCGCGTTCTCGTGACCGCTGCCCCAACCGACGTCATTCATGCTTTTGCGATGCCGTCCTTCGGCGTCAAGATCGATGCCGTTCCGGGTCGCCTCAACGAAACCTGGTTCCGCGCCGAGCGCGAAGGCCTGTTCTACGGCCAGTGCTCCGAGCTTTGCGGCAAGGACCACGCGTTCATGCCGATCGCCATCCACGTCGTTTCCGAGGACAAGTACAAGCAGTGGCTCGCCGCTGCCGCCAGCGATCTGCCCGGCGCGTACAAGACACTCATGGCCGCAACCGATGGTCCTGCAAAGACCGTCGACGTTGCCGAAAACGTCGCACAGTAAGGGAAGAGGGAACGGGACATGGCTGGACCTTCCGCACACGACGATCATCACTCGCATGATCATTCTCATGGCGCACACGCCCATGACGACCATCACGATCACTCGCACAAGCCGAGTTTCATCAATCGCTGGTTCTTTTCGACGAACCACAAGGACATCGGCACGCTTTACCTGATCTTCGCGATCATCGCCGGCATCATTGGCGGCGCGCTTTCCGTTGCCATGCGCATGGAGCTGCAGGAGCCGGGCATCCAGATCTTCCACGGTCTGGCATCGATGGTTTACGGCTACGAAGGCGACGCCGCCATCGACGGCGCCAAGCAGATGTTCAACATGTTCACCACCGCTCACGCGCTGATCATGATCTTCTTCATGGTCATGCCGGCGATGATCGGCGGCTTCGCCAACTGGATGGTCCCGATCATGATCGGTGCGCCTGACATGGCGTTCCCGCGTCTGAACAACATTTCCTTCTGGCTGATCGTTCCGGCCTTCCTTCTGCTCATCCTGTCGATGTTCGTCGAAGGACCTGCCGGCGCTTACGGTGCGGGAGGCGGCTGGACGATGTATCCGCCGCTGTCTAGTTCGGGCACGCCGGGTCCTGCGGTCGACCTTGCGATCTTTGCGCTCCACATCGCCGGTGCGTCCTCGATCCTCGGTGCGATCAACTTCATCACCACGATCCTGAACATGCGCGCTCCGGGCATGACGCTGCACAAGATGCCGCTCTTCGCCTGGTCTGTGCTGATCACCGCCTTCCTGCTGTTGCTGTCGCTTCCGGTTCTGGCCGGCGCCATCACCATGATGCTGACGGACCGCAACTTCGGTACCTCCTTCTTCGTACCGGAAGGCGGCGGTGACCCGATCCTCTACCAGCACCTGTTCTGGTTCTTCGGTCACCCGGAAGTGTACATTCTGATCCTGCCGGGCTTCGGCATCGTCAGCCACATCATCTCGACCTTCTCGAAGAAGCCGGTCTTCGGCTATCTCGGCATGGCCTACGCCATGGTGGCGATCGGTGCCGTCGGCTTCGTCGTCTGGGCGCACCACATGTACACGGTCGGCCTGTCGCTCGATGCGCAGCGCTACTTCGTGTTTGCAACGATGGTCATCGCCGTTCCGACGGGCGTGAAGATCTTCTCCTGGATCGCAACGATGTGGGGTGGCTCCATCAGCTTCCGCACGCCGATGGTCTGGGCGATCGGCTTCATCTTCCTGTTCACGGTCGGCGGCGTCACGGGTGTTCAGCTCGCCAATGCCGGTCTCGACCGCTCGCTGCATGACACCTACTACGTCGTGGCTCACTTCCACTACGTTCTGTCGCTTGGCGCCGTCTTCGCCATCTTCGCTGCCTGGTACTACTGGTTCCCGAAGATGACCGGCTACATGTACAACGAGTTCCTCGGCACGCTGCACTTCTGGGTCATGTTCGTCGGCGTCAACCTGGTGTTCTTCCCGCAGCACTTCCTTGGTCTCGCCGGTATGCCGCGCCGCTACATCGACTATCCGGATGCGTTTGCTGGCTGGAACTATGTTTCCTCGATCGGCTCCTACATCTCGGCCGTCGGCGTGCTGATCTTCCTGATCGGTGTCTTCGAGGCTTTCGCCAAGAAGCGCGTTGCCGGCGACAATCCGTGGGGTGAGGGCGCAACGACGCTCGAATGGCAGCTGTCTTCGCCGCCGCCTTATCACCAGTGGGAACAGCTCCCGCGTATCAAGTAAGATGCGAGAAATTGCGACCGCCGCGTGTTACAGTGCGGCGGTCGGCTTACAGGTTTGCAGGACAAGAGAATGACAGTAATCGGCAATCGCAAAGCTCTGGCACACGACGGCGAGTTCCGCCTGTCGGAGGCGAGTGCGCGCGATTATTTCGAGCTCCTGAAGCCGCGTGTCATGTCGCTCGTGGTCTTCACGGCATTTGCCGGTCTCGTTATGGCCCCTGGGCACATCAACCCGGTGCTCGGCCTCATCGCCATCCTTTGCATCGCCATCGGCGCGGGCGCTTCCGGCGCACTGAACATGTGGTACGACGCCGATATCGATGCGATCATGACCCGTACCGCCAAGCGTCCGATCCCGGCTGGCCGCATCGCTCCACGCGAGGCGCTGGCATTCGGTCTGGTACTTTCCTGTTTCTCGGTGACGATCCTCGGCCTCGCGGTCAATTGGCTCGCAGCCTCGATCCTCGCCTTCACGATTTTCTTCTACGCCGTGATCTACACGATGTGGCTGAAGCGCTCGACGCCGCAGAACATCGTCATCGGTGGGGCAGCCGGCGCCTTCCCGCCGATGATCGGCTGGGCCTGCGTGGCCGGTACCGTCACGATCGAAAGCTTCGTGCTGTTCATGATCATCTTCTTGTGGACGCCTGCCCACTTCTGGGCTTTGGCTCTGTTCAAGATGGAAGACTACGAGGCGGTCGGCGTCCCGATGCTGCCGAATGTCTCGGGCGAGCGGACCACCAAGCATCAGATCGTCGCTTACGCCGTGTTGACGGCGATCTGCGGCGTGCTGCCGACGGCGCTCGACTTTGCGAGCCTTGGCTATGGCCTGGTTGCCGCCGCGCTTGGCGCAATCTTTATTTACTGTTCCATCGCCGTCTGGCGGATGCCGGACGGCGATGAGAAGATGATCCCGGCGAAGAAGCTCTTTGGCTTCTCGATCCTGTATCTCTTCGCGATTTTCTCCGCCCTGATGTTCGACCGGCTTGCGGCCGTGCTCGTTTCACATGCGGGAGGCATTTTCTAATGGACGTCGTCAAGCTTACGGAAGCGCAGCGCAAGTCGCGCCGCAACCGCAACGTCGCTCTCGGCCTGGTTCTGGGCGGCCTGGTCGTGCTCTTCTACGCGATTACGATCGTGAAGTTTACGTCGGGGCACATGGGATGAGCGAGATGCAGAGCGCACCGAGGAAGCCGCGCAACAACGGCGCCATCGTTCTTATGTGCCTTGCCTTCGTCTTCGGCATGGGCGCAGCGAGTTATGCCGCGGTACCGCTCTACAGGATGTTCTGCCAACTCACCGGCTACAATGGGACGACGCAGCGCGTCGAGCAGGCCTCCAGTGTGATTCTCGACCGCAAGATGCGAGTCACCTTCGATGCCAATATTGCGCCGGGTCTCGACTGGGAGTTCAAGCCGGTCGAGCGCGAGGTCAATCCGCGCATCGGCGAAACCATTCAGGTGAATTTCGTCGCCGTGAACAAGTCGAACGAGCCGCAGCGCGGCCAGGCTGTGTTCAACGTGACCCCCGGCGAGGCCGGCGCCTATTTCAACAAGGTGCAGTGCTTCTGCTTTAACGAAACCGTCCTGAAGCCGGGCGAAAAGCTAGAAATGCCCGTCGTATTCTATATCGATCCTGATATTACCAAGGCTGTGGAATCGAAGGATATCCACACCGTTACCTTGTCCTATACGTTCTATCCCAAAGAGGGTCCGAAGCCGCTGGCTTCGAATGAGGGTAGAACGGTAAAGCTTGAAAAGAAACTTTGATTGAGGTTCGTTTCCGGCTATGCCGGAGCGGAGAGGAAGAGATCCGGGGATAGCTTACATGGCTGATGCTCATCAGAAACATCACGACTACCACATCATCGATCCAAGCCCGTGGCCGCTCTTGGCTTCGATCGGCGCGTTCGTCATTACATTCGGCGGCGTCGGCTACATGCGCTATCTCAATGGCGGCTCGCTGCACCTCTTCGGCGTCGAGTGGGCTCATCCGTGGCTGTTCTTCATCGGCCTTGCGATCATTCTCTACGTCATGTTCGGCTGGTGGTCGGACACCGTGAAGGAAGCGCATGAGGGTGCCCATACGCGCGTCGTCTCGCTGCACCTGCGCTACGGCATGATCATGTTCATCGCTTCGGAAGTGATGTTCTTCGTCGCCTGGTTCTGGGCCTATTTCGACGCGAGCCTCTTCCCGAATGAAGCGATCCAGGCCTCGCGCCTCGCCTACACTGGTGGCCAGTGGCCGCCGAAAGGCATTGAGGTCCTCGATCCGTGGCACCTGCCGATCTACAACACAGTCATCCTGCTTTTGTCCGGCACGACGGTCACCTGGGCGCACCACGCGCTGCTGCACAACGACCGCAGGAGCCTGATCCAGGGCCTGACGCTGACCGTTCTGCTCGGTGTCCTGTTCTCCGCCGTGCAGGCCTACGAATACGCTCACGCTCCGTTCGCCTTCAAGAACTCGATCTACGGCGCGACTTTCTTCATGGCTACTGGTTTCCATGGTTTCCACGTTTTCGTCGGTACCATCTTCCTGCTGGTCTGCCTGCTGCGCGCGATCCGCGGGGACTTCACGCCGAAGCAGCATTTCGGCTTCGAGGCGGCGGCCTGGTATTGGCACTTCGTCGACGTTGTCTGGCTGTTCCTGTTCTTCTGCATCTATGTTTGGGGCGGCTGGGGCGCGCCACTGGCTGCGGGCTGAGCCGCAGGTCACGAAACTGAAAAAGGGCGGGTGCCGTGGCACCCGCCCTTTTTGTTTTGTCGATCACCGCATGGCGGCGATCCGCTCGAATGCGGAGGGTTCAGGAATGCCGAGGTCGAGGCGCTGCCGGATTGCTTCGGCGCATTCCAACGGCGTCAGCACCGAGGTGTCCACCTCAAGATCGTAGATGCCGGGGATATGAACCTGCTCCTGCCAGAGCTGGACGGGATGGGGGACCGCGTCGCTTTCGGTCGCGCGGACATAAAGCGTATGCCCCCCAGGCACAGGGATGTTCCGCCTTTTCATGATGACCTTGATCGGACATCTGACGCCGACAAAAAGCACCGGCAATCCCTCAAGCCGGCGCGCGCAATCGGCGAGAATGCCGAGCGGCTGAGAGTAGCTGTCGTGATGGCCGAGGTCGGCCACCACATTGAGGCCGAGTCCGGCATGAATGGCGATCGATTCGTAGAGCGCCGCATAGAGAAACGGAACCATCTCCTCAAGATCGGGGCGTTCCCCGCCTGGGCGCAGCCCGATCCCCGGCAGATAACGTTCCGGGGTCATGTCGTTGTAGGTGTCGACGCCGAGGTTCATCCAGGGGCCGTCGAAGTGCTCCTGGATCGCGTTGGCGATCGACGATTTTCCGCTGCGCGGGGCGCCGTTCAGGATGACGATCTGTCCGGCCGAGCTGTCGTATGTCATCAGTTTTCTTCTTCTGTTTGGCGCGAATCGCTGAGGCGAAAGAGCGCAGGTATTTCCTTTCCCTCTGCGAATACTTTATGGGTGAGTTATGGCGGAGGCCCCGGTTGGCCATAGGCAATTGGAAGGATGGCATGAACGAGGACAGCGCGCATTTCCCGCCGGTCGATCCGGTGAAGACAGGCATCAAGGGATGCTGCCCGCGCTGCGGCCAGGGAAAGCTCTTTAACGGCCTGCTGGCGCTGAAGCCGAGCTGCTCGGCCTGTGATCTCGACTACGCCTTTGCCGATGCCGGCGACGGCCCAGCGGTGTTCGTCATTCTCATTGTTGGCTTCATCGTTATCGGCTCGGTGCTGTGGCTGGAGGTCAACTACGCGCCGCCGATCTGGCTGCACATTCTGCTGTTCGTCCCCCTGACCATCATTCTCTCCCTGCTTGCGCTTCGCTGGTGCAAGGGGATCCTGATCGCGATGCAGTATCGCCACAACGCCAGGGAAGGGCGTCTTTCGCGTGACTGAATTTCATGTTTCGGCGTCTCGCCGAAAGCGGTCGGTCCTCACCGGCATCGCGGTGCTTATTGCGCTGGCCATCCTCCTTTCGCTCGGCACTTGGCAGGTCGAGCGGCTGCAGTGGAAGGAGAAGCTGCTCGCCGATATCGCCGAGCGCCGCCAGGCGCCGCCGGCATCGCTCGCAGATATCGAAGCGTTGGCGGCAAAGGGCGAGGATATCGATTATCGCCACGTCACGGTCAGCGGCGAATACGTCAACAGCAAGGAGCGGCACTTCTTCGCCACCTGGCACGGCCGAACGGGCTTTTACGTTTACACGCCGCTGCAGCTTGCCGATGGCCGCTATCTCTTCGTCAATCGCGGTTTCGTTCCTTACGAGAACAAGGAACCGGAAATGCGCATGCAGGGCCAACTGACCGATCAGCAAACGGTCACCGGTCTTGCCCGTGCGAAACTAGCTGGCAAGCCATCCTGGGTCGTGCCCGACAACGACGTCGCCAAGAACATCTTCTACTGGAAAGACCTCGATGTGATGGCTTCCAGCGTCGACCTTGACAAGGCCCAGGTCGTTCCCTTCTTCGTGGACGCGGACGATACCCCCAATCCGAAGGGGCTGCCGATCGGCGGCGTCACTGATGTCGATCTGCCCAACAACCATCTGCAATATGCCTTCACATGGTATGGGCTCGCGGCAACGCTCGTGATCATCGTCGTGGTCGCCCGTTTCCGTAAGCGGGGACCAGCGCAATAGTATCGCTTCAATTCTTGCCTATATTGGGCTAGAGAGCCCTATCCCTATGAACCGGAACAGACATGAATATTGCGGCGAAACCCCCTTTGACGATCAGGCTCTGCGGACCGCGCGGCTTTTGTGCCGGCGTCGACCGCGCTATCCAGATCGTCGTGCTGGCGCTGAAATCCTACGGTGCGCCGGTCTATGTCCGCCATGAGATCGTCCACAATCGCTATGTGGTCGAAGGCCTTGAAGCCAAGGGCGCGGTCTTCGTCGAAGAGCTCGATGAGATTCCCGAAGAGCACCGCGCCCAGCCGGTCGTCTTCTCCGCCCATGGCGTTCCGAAATCGGTTCCGGAAGATGCGAGCGCCCGCAACCTCTTCTACCTCGATGCCACATGTCCACTGGTGTCGAAGGTCCATAAGCAGGCGATGCGCCACAGCCGACTCGGTCGCCATGTGGTGCTCATCGGCCATGCCGGTCACCCTGAAGTCATCGGCACGATGGGCCAATTACCGGAGGGTTCCGTCTCCCTCATCGAGACGGTCGAGGACGCCGGCGTCTATGAGCCCGCCGATCCGGACAATCTTGGTTACGTGACGCAGACGACACTGTCGGTGGACGACACGGCCGGCGTCATCGCGCGCCTGCAGGAACGCTTCCCCAATCTGACGGCGCCGGCGGCCGACTCGATCTGTTACGCCACGACCAACCGCCAGGAAGTGGTCAAGCAGGCAGCGCCCGGCTGCGACCTCTTCATCATCGTGGGAGCGCCGAATTCGTCGAATTCCAAGCGGCTCGTCGAGGTGGCGCTCAGGGCAGGGGCCAAGAAGTCGCTCCTCGTGCAACGCGCCTCGGAGCTCGATTGGGATGAGATCGGCCCGATCTCCACACTTGGGCTTTCCGCAGGCGCATCGGCACCCGAGGTGATCGTCAACGAGATCATCGAGGCCTTCCGCGCACGCTTCGACGCCAAGGTCGAGCTTGCGGAGACGGTTCAGGAAAACGAGCATTTCCTCGTCAACCGCGAGCTGCGCAACATAGAGCTGACGTCGGCCGACATGGCTTTCGTAAACGGATGAGGCGGGTCCCGCGATGCGGGAGCAATCGTCGAGCGACGATTGCAGCGCCTGCCAGCGCCCGGACCGGGTGGTGGCCTTCAACTGATCAACCATTTTCGCGGGACGTAAATTGGCAGTCTATACCGATATTTCCGAAGACGATTTGAAGTGGTTCCTGACCGAGTACGATGCCGGCACGCTGCTGTCCTACAAGGGCATCGCGGAAGGCGTCGAGAACTCGAACTTCCTGCTGCACACCACCAAGGACCCGCTGATCCTCACCCTTTACGAGAAGCGCGTCGAGAAGAGCGACCTGCCCTTCTTCCTGGGGCTGATGCAGCATTTGGCCGCCCGCGGTCTGTCCTGCCCGCTGCCACTGCCCAGAAAGGACGGCGCCTTGCTCGGCACGCTTTCCGATCGCCCGGCAGCGCTGATCTCCTTCCTGGAAGGCATGTGGCTGCGCAAGCCGGAGGCCAAGCATTGCCGTGAAGTCGGCAAGGCACTGGCGCAGATGCATGTCGCCGGCGAAGGCTTCGAACTGAAGCGGCCGAACGCGTTGTCGGTCGATGGCTGGAAGGTGCTCTGGGAGAAGTCGGAAGCCCGCGCCGACGAGGTGGAAAAGGGGCTGCAGAACGAAATCGGCAGCGAGCTCGATTTCCTCGCCGCCCATTGGCCGAAGGATCTGCCCGATGGCGTCATCCACGCCGATCTCTTCCCCGATAACGTCTTCTTCCTCGGCGACGGTCTGTCAGGCCTGATCGACTTTTATTTCGCCTGCAACGACCTGCTTGCCTACGACGTCTCGATCATCCTCAACGCCTGGTGTTTCGAAAAGGACGGCGCCTACAACATCACCAAGGGGATGGCGATACTGGAAGGCTACCAGAGCGTCCGGCCGCTGAGCGCAGCCGAGCTGGCCGCGCTGCCGATCCTGGCTCGCGGCTCGGCGCTGCGCTTCTTCCTGACGCGCCTCTACGACTGGCTGACGACGCCCGAGGGTGCGCTGGTCACCAAGAAGGATCCGCTCGAATATCTGCGCAAGCTGCGCTTCCATCGGCAGATCGCCTCTGCCGCCGAATATGGGCTTGCAGCATGAAGCACGTCGATATCTTCACGGACGGCGCCTGCTCGGGCAATCCCGGCCCCGGCGGCTGGGGGGCGGTGCTGCGCTACGGCGAGGTGGAAAAGGAACTCTTCGGCGGCGAGGCGGAGACAACCAACAACCGTATGGAACTGCTCGCAGCGATCTCCGCCTTGTCGGCGCTGAAGACGCCCTGCGAGGTCGACCTCTACACGGACAGCGTCTACGTCAAGGACGGTATCTCCAAGTGGATCTTCGGCTGGAAGAAGAACGGCTGGAAGACCGCCGACAAGAAGCCGGTGAAGAATGCCGAGCTCTGGCAGGCGCTCGAGGAAGCCCGCAACAGGCACAAAGTCACTCTGCACTGGGTCAAGGGGCACGCCGGCCATCCGGAAAACGAGCGCGCCGACGAGCTCGCCCGCAAAGGCATGGAGCCGTTCAAGAAACGCTAGAGCTTGCCGCTCAGACTTTCGCAGAAACAAGGACATCAAGCGTTTCGTTGCATCTGCAAGGAAACGCTTGGCACAGACCGGGGGGGGATGTCATGCGGATTGTCTCGTTGAATGCATGGGGCGGAAAGCTGCACGCGCCGCTCATTCCCTACCTCGCCGAGATCGACGCCGATGTTCTCTGCCTGCAAGAAATCACGCGTTCGGTGACCGTTTCCAGTGACTGGCTGGTCTACCGCGACGGAAGTCATATCCTGCCGCAACGCGCTAACCTGTTTGCCGAGATCAAGGCGATCCTTCCCGCACACGATGCCTTGTTCGCGCCGACCGCGCGGGGCGAACTGTTCGAAGGCGAGACCTCTGTCATGTCGGAGTTCGGCCTCGCAACCTTCGTGCGCCAGTCCCACCCGATCATCGGCCAGGCGATGGATTTCGTGCACGGCGACTTCTCGAGCGATGGCTATGGCGTGCACCCCCGCGCGCGCAATGCGCAGTGCCTTCGCCTGTTCGACTATCGCACCAATCGCCCGATCACCGTCGCACAGCTGCATGGCTTGCGCGACCTTGCCGGCAAGGGCGACACGGCTGCACGCCGCGGGCAGGCGGATGCCTTGATTGCTCTCATCCGCCGCATATGGCGCGAAGGCGAGCCGCTGGTCGTCTGCGGCGATTTCAATGTGCTCCCCGACAGTGTCATGTTCGGCGCACTCGCCGACCTCAGCCTCACCGACCTCGTGACCTCGCGCGGTCACATGGATACGCGAACCTCGCACTACATCAAGGAGGGCCGCTACGCCGACTATATGCTGGTCACAGCAAACGTTGACGTCGTGGCGTTCGACGTCATTGAAGAGCCCGAGGTTTCCGACCATCGGGCCCTGTTGCTGGAGATCGCATAGGGAACACTGCAGGATGGCGCAGCGGTGCAGGAGGCATCCGCTGCGCCGAGCCTTGGGAGGCTTGTCGACTATGCTGCCTTGGCGACTTCGCCGTGCGGGTCGAGCACGAACTTCGTTGCCGCGCCGTGGTCGAAGCTCTCGTAACCCTGCACTGCATCTTCGAGAGGAATGACCTTGGCGTTGACGATATCGGCGATCGGCAACCGGTCGTGCAGGATCGCCTGCATGAGCTGGCGGTTGTACTTGAGCACCGGTGTCTGACCCGTATGGAAGGACTGTGCCTTTGCCCAGCCGAGGCCGAAGCGCAGCGACAGGTTGCCGTGCTTGGCGGCATTGTCCACAGCACCGGGGTCCTCGGTCACGTAAAGGCCGGGAATGCCGATCGAGCCTGCCGCGCGGGTGATCTCCATCATCTGGTTCAGAACGATCGCCGGCTGCTCGCCGCCGCTGTGGCCGCGCGCCTCGAAGCCGACGGCGTCGATGGCGCTGTCCACTTCGTTGCTGCCGGTCACCTGCGCGATCATGTCACCAAGCCGGTCGCTCTTCGACAGGTCGATCGGCTCGAAGCCGACCTTGGCGGCATGGGCAAGGCGATCCTTGTTGAAGTCGCCGATCATCACGACAGCAGCACCGAGGATGCGGGCAGACGCGGCCGCCGCAAGCCCGACCGGGCCGGCGCCGGCGACATAGACGGTGGATCCCACGCCAACACCAGCGCGCACCGCGCCATGGAAACCGGTTGGCAGGATATCGGAGAGCATGGTCAGATCGCGGATCTTCTCCATGGCCCTGTCGCGGTCTGGGAATTTCAGCAGATTGAAATCAGCGTAGGGAATGGTGACATAGCGGGCCTGCCCGCCGATCCAGCCGCCCATGTCCACATATCCGTAGGCGCCGCCGGCGCGCGACGGATTGACCGTCAGACAGACGCCGGTGTCCTGCGACTTGCAGCAACGGCAGCGGCCGCAGGCGACGTTGAATGGCACGGAGACGATATCGCCGATCTGAAGCATCTCCACGTCGATGCCTTTTTCGATGATCTCGCCGGTAATTTCATGACCGAGTACGAGGCCAGGCATGGCAGTGGTTCGGCCGCGGACCATGTGCTGGTCCGACCCGCAGATGTTGGTGGAAATCACTTTCAGGATGACGCCGTGCTCGATGCGGCGGCCATCGGGCGCCTCAAGCTTCGGATCGTCGATGTCGTGGATTTCGACCTTGCCCGGCCGCATGTAGACGACGCCTCGGTTCTTGCTCATTTCCATCTCCTCCGTTGAAAATGTGTCTAGTGCAGGGCTCCTCTTCCCCGCGCACTGGATACCGACAGATTAGACGAGAATGTAGGACGCGCAGTTCCATTTACGACGGTTTACGGCGCCGAATTGGCCGCGTCTTGCACACCGGCGTTTGCCGAGGCCATTCAGATGGGGATGTCTTCAAAACGGCACATCCTTGTCACTTGCCCCTGCGACGTTTCTCCTTATGCTCGCCTGAAAATGGATCCGGGAGGTTACCACATGATCCTGCACTGCGTGCTAATGCGGCTGAAGGCAGCCATGACAGGGGAAGAAAAGCAGTCCTTGTTTGACGCGATCGTCGCATTGAAGCAGGTGATTCCCGGCATCATCGATATCAAGTATGGCCCGAATGTCTCGCCGGAGGGGCTGCATGCGGGCTACGTCGACGGTTTTGCCGTGACCTTCGAAAGCGCGGAAGCGCGCGACGCCTACCTCGTGCATCCAGAGCATGTCGGCGTCGGCGAGCGCATCGTCTCCTCGACGGACGGCGGCTTGGGCGGCCTGATCGTATTCGATCTCAATTATTGAGGCTGGGCCGCGTTGCGCGGCCCAGCTTTTGTCATCAGCTGGCCTTTGCCATTGCCGCAACGAGCTGGTCGACATTGTAGCGGAACATCTTCTCGTAGGTTGATGCCGGCCCCTTGGCGTCCGAAAGAGACTCGACATAGAGCTCGCCGCCAGGCTCTGCCCCCGTCGCCCTTGCGATCTGCCTGACGAGGCGCGGATCGTTGGAGTTCTCGAAGAAATACGTCTTCACGTGCTCGGCCTTGATCTGCTCGATCAGTTTGGCGACATCTGCGGCAGAGGCTTCGCTCTCCGTCGAGACGCCGATCGGGGCGAGGAACTGCACGCCATACTCGCGACCGAAATAGCCGAAGGCGTCGTGGCTGGTCAGGACCTTGCGATGGGCGGCAGCAATGGTCTCGAGCTTCGAATGCGCGTAGGCATCGAGCGCGTCGAGCTTCTTCAGATAGGTCTCGGCATTGGTCTTGAACGCCGTAGCATCGGCCGGCGCGGCCTTCGCGAGCGCTTGCTCGATGTTGGCGACCCAGACCTTGACGTTGACCGGGCTGTTCCAGACGTGCGGATCGGTGACCGTCTGCCCGTTCTCGTCCATGGTGCGGAACTTTATCCCCTCCGAGACGACAACCGGTTTGCCCTTGTAGCCTGAGGCGGTGATCAGGCGGTCCATCCAGCCCTCCAGACCCTCGCCGCTGACGAAAGCCACCTGTGCCGCATTGAGGTTCTTTGCGTCGCTCGGCGACGGTTCAAACTCATGGGGGTCGCCGTTCGGGCCGACGAGGCTTGTGACCGTCACACGGTCGCCGCCTACCTGGCGGACCACGTCGGCAAGCACCGTAAAGGACGCGACGACCTTCAGCGTCGCGGCAGACGCCGATGTCGTCGAAAACGCCACGAGCGCGGGGAGCATCACTGAGAAAAGCAGTCTGCGGGAAATCATGAGGGTCTCCAGGGTTGTCAGCCCTTCAGGTGCGGGCGAGGGAAATACCGCCAGGCAAGGCCCGACGGGGCGAGGAAGATGGAAAGGCCATAGATCAGCGCCGCCGTCATGATGATCGTCGGTCCGGAGGCGAATTCGAGATGGTAGGAGGCGATGAGCCCGAGATAGCCGGAGGCAGTGGCGCTCGCAGCCGCAATCGCCATCATGGATGGTAGACTACGCGACCAGAGCTGGGCGATCGCCGCCGGCAGCATCATCAGCCCGACCGCCATCAGCGTTCCCAAGGCTTGAAAACTGGCGACAAGATTGAGCACCACCAATAGCAGGAAGAGAAAGTGATAGATCGGTCCACGCCCGCCGATGGCCCGGAGAAAGCCGGGATCGAAGCATTCCGCGACCAGCGGCCGGTAGATGATCGCGAGCGTCATCAGGGTCACCGTGCTGATGACGCCGATCTCATAAAGGGCAGGCGCATCGATCGCGAGAATGGTGCCGAACAGGACGTGCAACAGGTCGATATTCGAACCGCGTAACGAAACGATGAGCACGCCGAGCGCCAGCGAGGACAGGTAGAAGCTGGCAAAGCTCGCATCCTCCTGTAAGGACGTCACGCGGCTGACCATGCCGGACAGCAGTGCAACAGAAAGCCCGGCAACAAGCCCGCCGAGGCCCATCGCCGTCAGCGAGAGCGAGCCGGCCACAAGGTAGCCGATGGCCGCGCCGGGCAGCACGGCATGGCTCATCGCATCGCCGACGAGGCTCATTCGCCGTAGCATCAGGAAGACCCCGATCGGCCCGGAGCCAAGTCCCAGACATAGGCAAGCGACAAGCGCGCGGCGCATGAAGCCATAATCGGCGAAGGGCGCGAGAAGGAGATCGTAGGCGGTCATCTCGCGGGCTCGCAAATACCGGCGCTCTCGTCCCACCGCTCGGCCGTCACCCACGCTTTGCGCAGGTTCGCCGGGGACATGACATCCGCCGTTGCCCCCCAGCCGATAACTTCGCGCGCAAGTAGGAGTGTTCGCGGAAAGTGGGCACGGACCTGCTCGAAATCGTGCAGGACGGCAAGGACCGTTCGGCCTTCGCCATGCCAGTCCGCAACGATCTCCAGAAGATCCCGAGTCGTGCGGCCATCGATGGCCGTGAACGGCTCGTCAAGAAGAATGACACTCGCGTCCTGCAGGAGCAGCCGCGCAAACAGCACGCGTTGAAACTGGCCCGCCGACAGCGATGCGATGCTCCGCCGTTCGAAGCCCTCCAGCCCCACCACGCCCAGTGCGTCGTGCGCTCTGCCGCGGTCGGCCGATGCAATGTTTAAGAAGGCTCCAGCTTGCCGCCAGGATCCCAGCAGAACCGTGTCGAGCACCGAGATCGGAAAGCGGCGGTTGATGTCGGCTGCCTGTGGCAGATAGCCGAAATCCGTGCGCTTCAACCGGTGCCTTATTGTGCCGGAGGAGGGACGGAGCTCTCCTATGATAGCTTTCAACAGGCTGGATTTGCCGGCTCCGTTTGGGCCGGCAATCGCAGTCAGGCTGCCGGCCGCAATCGTTCCGGAAACATGATGCACGGCGGGATGCCGTTCGTAGGCGACGGTCAGATCCTCAAGCTCAATCGCGATGTCGCTCATGGCAGCAGCGTTGCCCAATGGATCGCCGCCCAGAGCGGGATACCGATTAAAGCGACATAGAAGACACGACGTCCGGCGGAGAGCGCCATCAGGCCCGGACAGGTTGGAAACTTTGAGAAACGCATGCTTGTACCAAAATGTAATAACATTACGTGTTATGTTATAACAAATGGGGCGAAAAAATGGCAACGCCTGAAATTAAGCGGCGAAACAGAAAAGCGGCCGCGAGGGCCGCCTTGAGATGGTGGGTCAGTGAAGCTTTACAGCTGCTCCAGCATTGTCGCAGCACCGGAAACCGTAGCCTGGCCTGGGCTCTCTTCAACGTTCAGTGATTTCACGACGCCATCGTCGATAAGCATGGAGTAGCGCTTCGACCGAACGCCGAGGCCGCCGGCCGAAAGGTCGGCGTCAAGACCGAGCGCCTTGGTGAAGCCCGCGTCCCAATCGGCAAGGAAGTGAATCTTGCCCATGCCGCCGGAAGACTGGGCCCAGGCGCCCATCACGTGCCAATCGTTGACGGCGACGACGGCGATATCGTCAACGCCCCTGGAAAGGATGGAGTCGCGGTTCTCCAGATAGCCCGGCAGGTGGTTCAGCGAGCAGGTGGGCGTAAACGCGCCGGGGACCGCAAAGAGAACAACGCGCTTGCCCTTGAAGAGCTGCTCCGTGGTGATCTCGACCGGGCCATCCGACGTCTTTTCCTTGAAGGTGGCCGGAGGAAGCTTGTCGCCGATTGCGATGGTCATGGACGTCTCCTTGTCATGTATGGCGGTGCAAATACCGCGATTTTGGCGCGACTATAGACCGCGATTACTCAAAGACAAGCGGCGTCTCGATCGCGCGCGAGCCATCGATGACGAGCGCGCTCCATGTCTTTCCGTGGACGTTGTATCCCTTGGGAAGCTTGCCAACGGCAAGTTTTGTCGTGAATCTGTTGCCGTCGCGGTGGGTCGCCATCTGCTTGGTAAAGACGTGCCCGCTCGGGCCTGCCACAATCACCTCGGGTGCGCTTTCGCCGCTCTCCGGCAGGGTAATGCTGAGTGAAAGTTCCGTCGTGTCCGCCGACAGGGTGTGGTGGTCGACTTTGAATTCGGAGGAGGCGGCTTCCGGCAAGGTGGCAGCGGCAGCCTTGAGAATTGCCTCCTCGGCTGGGCGCGATTGAGCCGACGGCTCAAAGGTCAGCGATAACTCAGCCTGAAAGGGGATGCAGATTTCCTTGCAGATGCCGATGAAGGCATTTGCCTTGATCTCGTGAGTGGCGGCGTCTTTTGCGGTGAGTTGCAGCGGGAACGTCACCGACGCGTCGTAGGCGACCTCGTCGACCTTTCCATCGACGATATGCTTCGGGATCGGATAGCTCATCTTGTCAAGGAAGACGGCGTCCGAGGAGAAGCTGACTTGGGGCGGGATGCCGCTATTCCCGGGCTCGCGCCAATAGGTGATCCAGCCCGGCTTCGGCTCGATTTGCAGGCCGGCACGTATCTTCCCGCTTGCATCAGGCGAAAGCGCAATCAGCCGCATCCGGCCGCCCTCATTGTCGGCCCAGGCGCTCATCTCCGCCCGAGCCGGCGGGGAAAGCTGCAAGATGACCACGAGCAGGCACGAGGCGGGCCAGAATGGGCGAACGGCGAGTGAAATAGTCTCCATGGATCAACCGTTTATTGAAAATCCTCATGCTCGGCTAGAACTCGTCATCACTTAAGTCTTCATTTTCAGTTGATTGATCTGTGACATTGGCTCATGCTCATGGTGTCGGGGCCTCGTGCGGTCTGGCAGAGGAGGAATGATGTCCTTGGCGACCCTGAAAAACAAAAGAGAACGTGGTTTCTTCGACGGCCAGTTTCTCATTGCCATGCCGGGCATGGAGGATCGCAACTTCGCCCGCACAGTGATCTATATCTGCGCCCATTCGGATGCTGGCGCGATGGGGTTCGTGATCAACCGCCCGCAGAACCTGACCTTTACCGACGTTCTCCTGCACCTCGAAATGATCAAGGACGAGGAGGCCATCGTCCTTCCCCCACATGCGCGCGATTGCCCGATCCAGACCGGCGGGCCGGTGGAAAGCGGCCGCGGCTTCGTCCTGCATTCCGATGACTATCTATGCGATTCCAGCATTCCCGTCAGTGACGATATCTGCATGACAGCGACGCTCGACATCATCAGGGCGATCTCCAAGGGCAAGGGGCCGAAGCGAGCCACCATGCTGCTCGGCTATGCCGGCTGGGGCGCAGGTCAACTGGAGGCCGAAGTCGGCAACAACGGTTGGCTCACATGCCCGGCCAGCGAAGAACTGATCTTCGACCGCAGCCTCGACGACAAGTACGAGCGCGCTCTGGCCACCATGGGTATCAATGCCGCCATGCTTTCGGCCGAGGCCGGCCACGCCTGACCCGCGGGACGATCTGCACAAAAACGCGTTCTCCTGGCGCCGCGGCGGGCATGAACGCCGTCTGGCGGTAACTGCGCATGCCCGCTGCATCCCGTGTCGCGGGCTTTTCGATGACGGGATCCGCGAGGAGCGCGATGCGACTGTTTGCCTGCGACAACTGCGATCAGGTTGTGCATTTCGACAACCGCCAATGCGTCCGGTGCAGCCATCGGCTCGGGTTCCTGCCGCATGACCTTGCCATGCGTGCGCTGGAGCCGCTGGATGATGACGGATGGCAGGTCGCAGGCCGCCGGGATGGGCATGTTCGCTTTTGCGCCAACGCCGGGCTCGACATCTGCAACTGGCTGATCGGTGAGGGGGATGACGGCGATTTCTGCCTCGCCTGCCGCCACAATCGACTGGTGCCGAACACCAATACGCTGGACGGCGTAGACCGCTGGCGAAACATCGGTCAAGCGCAACGGCATTTGTTTTATTCCCTCCTGCGGTTGAAGCTTCCGCATCCAGATCGGCAGCAGGATCCAGACGGTGGCATGGTCTTCGATTTCCTCGAGGACACTGTGCAGAGCGACGGCAACGTCGTTGCCGCGATGACGGGCCACAAGGAAGGGGTGATTGCGATCCGCGCGGCGGAGGCGGACGGCGTCACCCGCGAACTGGCGCGCACGTCGATGAACGAGCCCTATCGTACGCTGCTTGGCCATTTCAGACATGAAACCGGGCATTTCATCTGGAACAAACTGGTTCGCGACCGCAACGCCTTCGACGGCTTTCGCGCGATCTTCGGCGATGAGCGCCAGGACTACGCCGCCGCGCTGCAGAACCACTATGCGAATGGCGCGCCATCAGGATGGCAGGACAACTTTATCAGCGCCTATGCGGCTGCCCATCCCTGGGAGGACTTCGCAGAATGTTTCGCCCACTATCTCCACATTGTCGACGCCCTGGAGACGGCACACACCTTCGGCATTGCGATCGATCCACGTGGGCACGAGGAAATGGCGGCGGAGGTCGATTTCAATCCGTATCGGGCGCGCAGCGCCGAGCAGCTTGTCAGC
The DNA here is from genome assembly GCF_000282035.1 of Rhizobium sp. CF122. Classification (GTDB taxonomy): domain Bacteria; phylum Pseudomonadota; class Alphaproteobacteria; order Rhizobiales; family Rhizobiaceae; genus Rhizobium. The sequence continues at coordinate 33,187 of NZ_AKKA01000067.1, read as the reverse complement.
GCCTGGATTCCGCTAAGCGTGGCGATCAACGCCATCCAGCGCAGCATGGGCCAGCCGTACTCCTATCCGTTCGTCTTGTCACCGCCTGTGGTGGCCAAGCTGGAATATGTGCATCAGCTCGTCCAGCAACGTGGCATCTGACGGCTGCGGGCAGCTTAGGCGCGCTTCGTCAGCGGGAACCGCTCCTTCAGCAGGCGCAAGACGGACTCCGATGCCATTGGCGGTCCGAAGAGGTAGCTTTGCCCAAAGGTGCAGCCCATCTTGGCGAGCTCGATCGCATCCTCGTTGGACTCGATCCCCTCGGCGACGACCTTCATGTCAAGCTCGCGGGCCATGGCGATCACCGAGCGGAGCACGGTCGCCTTCTTGTCGCTCGCATCGCACACCATCGTCTTGTCGAGCTTGATCGTGTCGAACGGGAAGCGCGTCAGATAGGCAAGGGAGGAATAGCCGGTTCCGAAATCGTCAAGCGCAAGGCCGAGCCCCATTTCTCGCAGCTTCTCGAGCACAAGGCGCGCCTGTTCCGGGTTCTCCATGACCATGGATTCCGTCAGCTCGAGCTTCAAACGCGAAGGATCGCAATGGGTCTTCGCCAGCACCGAGCGGACATCTTCATAAAGCTCGTTGTTCAGCAGCTGTGCGCTGGAGAGGTTGATCGAGACGAAGATCGGCAGCTCGCCGGTCTGGTTCTCCCAACCCATCAGGTCGTTCGTCGCCTGCTCCAGGGCAAAGATGCCCAGCATGTCGATGATATCGGATGTCTCCGCAATCGGAATGAACTCCGAAGGCGGGATGCTGCCGCGCTTCGGATGCTCCCATCGCATAAGGGCTTCGAAGCCAGCGATCTCCACGTCCTCCAGCCCGGCGATCGGCTGGTAGACCATCGACAGTTCCTTGCGCTCGATGGCGCGGCGCAGATCGGATTCGAGCTGCAGCCTGTCGGCGCCGAAATCGCGGAAGGCGGGCTGGAACGGCTCAACGCGATTGCCGCCGGCGCGCTTGGCCCGGTACATCGCGAGCTCCGCATCGCTGAGCATTCCAGCGGCGCTTTCCTGCTGATCGACGAAGGAGGCAAGGCCGATCGACGCCGTCAGGATGATCTCGCGATTGGCGAAGTTGATCGGCACCATGATCGCCTTGCTGATCGCGTCGGCGAAGTCTGCCACCTTCGTCGGGTCACGCTCGGAAGTCAGGATAAGGCCGAACTGGTCGCCGGAAAGGCGTGCGAGCGTGTCCTGCGGTTTGAGAAGACGACGCAGACGGCGCGTGAGTGCGATCAGGATGTTGTCGCCGGCGGCGATCCCGAGCGTATCGTTCACCAGCTTGTAGCGATCGATATCGATCACCATCACCGTCGGGCGCAGCGTTTCGCCGCCGGGTGCCAATGCAAGCACGGCCTGCAGGCGATCGAGGAACAACTGGCGGTTCGGCAAACCGGTCAGGTTGTCGTGCAGCGCGTCGTGCAGCAGTCGTTCGACTGAGTTCTTCTGTTCGGTGACGTCGACGATGGTGCCGACGCAGCGGATGATCTCGCCGTTGGAGCCGAGCACCGGCCGCGCGCGGATAAGAAGCCAGTGGAAATGACCATCTTCGGCGCGGATGCGGAATTCGTGGTTCAGTCGGCCGCGGCGATGTTCGAGCAGGACGTCGAGGGTTGCCCGGAAGCGGTCGCGATCGTCGGGATGGAGCCGCGGCAGCCAGTTGCGGGCAGCGCCATGCATCGCGCCGGGCGGTAAGCCGAGCTTGACGGAAACATCCGGGATCGTGACGACGCGGTCGCGCGCCACGTCCCAGTCCCAAACCATATCGCCCGAGCCTGTCAAAGCCAGCGATTGACGCTCCAGATCGGAAAACAGACCCTGCTGGAACGCGCCGCCGGCAAAGGCATGCTGCATGACGGTAAAGCCGATCAGCAAGACGATGAGAACAAGGCCACCGCCTAGAGCCGGCTGGATGATGTCGTTGTCGAGCCGGCCGGTGATCGTCAGCCAGGCTCCGAAGATCCAGACGAGGATCAGCGCCCAGGCCGGCACCAGAAGAATAGCGCGGTCATAGCGGTTGAGGCCGAGATAGACGATCAGCAGAAGACCCATCGTCGCCGTCAGCGCAAACGACAGGCGCGCGATGCCGGCGGCGATTGCCGGGTCATAGATCGCGACGCCGAAGAGCAGCGCCAGGCCGAGCACCCAGGCGAGCGTGAGGTAGCCGAGATGCGTGTGCCAGCGGTTTAGGTTGAGGTACGTGAATAGGAAGATGACGAAGCTGGAGGCGAGGGCGACTTCGGCGCAGGCGCGCCATATTCGCTGGTCGGCTGAAGCGATGCTGATCAGCTTGCCGAGAAATCCGAAGTCGACGCAGATATAGCCGAGCACCGCCCAGGCTAGCGCGGCCGTCGCCGGCAGCATGGACGTGCCCTTGACCACGAAAAGGATCGTCAGGAACACCGCGAGCAGGCCGGCAATGCCGAGCACGATGCCGCGATAAAGCGTAAACGCGTTGATCGTGTCCTTGTAGGCGTCCGGTTCCCAGAGATAGATCTGCGGCAGTTCCGGCGTCGTCAGTTCGGCAACGAAGGTGATCACCGCACCGGGGTTGAGCGTGATGCGGAACACGTCGGCCTCGTCGCTCGGCTGCCGATCGAGCGCGAAACCTTCGCTCGGCGTAATGGCGATGATGCGTTGCGAACCGAGGTCGGGCCAGAACAGCTTCGAATTCACCAGGCGGAAATGGGGCGCCACGATCACGCGCTCAAGCTGCTCGTCGGAGACGTTGGCGAGCGCGAAGACGGCCCAGTCGCCCTGGTGGTTGTCGGAGCTGGCACGTACCTCAATACGGCGGCGGATACCATCGGCACCGGCAGCCGTCGAGACTTGAAAGGCTTCCCCTTGGTTGGCGTAGATTTCCGTCGTGGCAGTCAGATCGAGCGCTGTATCGTCACGGGAGATCTTGACCGGTTCGGCTGCCTGAACATGGCCTGCCGCTAGCATGAAGGCTGACAGCAAGAGAGCTGCGATCACCGCGATCAATCGTCCGGCCGGTGATGAGAGCAGCATGCGATTGTTAGTCATCGGCTGTCGGTTATCCTGCCTTTATCGGTGTCGGTGGCGAGCAATGAGAACATCACATGGTCGTGCCACTGACCGTTGATTTTCAAGTATCCGCGCAGATAACCTTCCCGCTGAAACCCGGCTTTTTCAAGCAGGCGGATGCTCCGAGCATTGTCTGGAATACAGGCTGCTTCGATACGGTGCAACTCAAGCCCTGCGAAGATATAGGGTATAACCAATTGAAGTGCGGCGAACATGTGGCCCTGGCCGGCGTATGCCTCGCCCATCCAGTAGCCAATCATGCAGCTTTGTGCCGCACCGCGCCTGATGTAGCCGATCGTGATGCCGCCGAGCAGCGTCATATTCTGCTTGTGAAAGAGGAAGAGCGGGATGGCCTGGCCGGAGGCGTATTCCTGCTTGCCGCGGATGACGCGGGCGCGGTAGGCGCCCTCGGTCAACTCGTCGCGGCGCCATGTCGGCTCCCAGGGTTCCAGAAACTGCCGGCTGGCCGCCCGCAACTTATGCCACTGGTTGAAATCCTGGTAGCGCGGTAGGCGCAGCACATAGTGCTCGTTCTCGAGTTCCACTGAATCCGGTTGCCGCGACAGGAACCGAAAAACCGATTTTGCCATCGATCACCCCCGGCACATGGATATCAGGTCAGACGAGGGCCTGTTTGCTCTGAGGAGCGGGCGAGGAAAGAGATGCGGCGATGTCTTCCATCGGAGCCAAATGTTCGAGCGGGCCGATGGCCGAGAGCGTCGGCACGGTGTCGAAGAACAGGCGTCCAGCAAGATCCGTCAGTCGCCCGACCGTAATGCCTTCCAACCGTTCCATCATCTCCTGGTTGGAGATCGGGCGGCCGTAAAGCATCATCTGCCTTGCGATCTGACCGGCGCGGGCGGCTGGACTTTCCTGACCCATCAGCAGCTGGGCGCGGATCTGGGCGCGGGCGCGTTCGATTTCCTTCTGCTCGATGGTTGCTGCCGACTTGTGAAGCTCGTCAATGATAACGGGCACCAGTTCCGGCAGGTTCTCGCCGCCGGTGGCGGCATGGATGCCGAAGATACCGGTATCGGAAAAGCCCCAGTGGAAGGCATAGATGGAGTAGCAGAGACCGCGGATCTCGCGCACTTCCTGGAACAGGCGGGACGACATGCCACCGCCGAGGATGTTGGCGAGAATCTGCGAACAGTAGAAGTCGCGGGCGTGATAGGCTTTGCCTTCGAAGCCGAGCAAAATCTGCGCATCCATCAGGTCGCGCGTCTCGCGGATGTTGCCGCCGATATATTTTGCCGGCTCCATCACGGGCGTTGCCGATGGAGAGGTGGGAAGGCTGGCGAAGCGATCCTCGACCATGCGAACAAACTCGTCGTGCTGGACGGCGCCGGTCGCGACGACGAACATCCGGTCGGTCGTGTAATTGCGGCTGAGATAGCCACGGATCTGCTGCGGCGTGAACGACACCACGGTTTGCGGCGTACCGAGGATCGCCCGGCCGAGCGTCTGGTCGCGATAAGCGGTTTCTGAGAACTTGTCGAAAACGACGTCGTCAGGCGTGTCGTTTGCGGCGTTGATTTCCTGCAGGATGACCTGCTTTTCGCGCTCGAGTTCTTCCTCCTCGAAGGCCGATTCCGTCAGGATATCGGCAAGGATGTCGACGGCAAGCGGCACATGGTCCTTGAGAACGCGGGCATAGTAGGAGGTCGTTTCCGTGGAGGTCGCGGCATTGACCTCGCCGCCGACATCCTCGATCTCTTCGGCGATTTCGCGCGCGCTGCGGCGCGCCGTGCCCTTGAAGGCCATGTGCTCGAGCAGGTGGGCAATGCCATGCTCGTCTGTCGTCTCGTTGCGCGATCCTGATTTGATCCAAACTCCCAGCGCAACGCTTTCCAGATGCGGCATGGTCTGTGTGACTACTGTCAGCCCGGATTTGAGCCGGGTGCACTCAACTGTCATTGGCTATCTTTCTGCGCCTGCTTTACTTAGGCCCGACTATGCTCGCCGATGAAGGTCTCAATGGCTTTGAGCTCAGGCTTCACGATCTGAAAGCGCTCCTCCTTGTGCATCAGATCAGCAAGCCACGTCGGAAGCGCGGGGTCAATACCGGAGGCGGATTTTACGGCGGCCGGGAATTTCGCCGGGTGCGCGGTGGCAAGCGTAACCATCGGCGTGTTCGGTTTCTCGTGCTTTGCCGCAACGAAGACGCCGATCGCCGAATGCGGATCGAGGAGATAGCCGGTTTCGGCATGGGTTTTCTTGATCGTTTGGGCGACCTGTTTCTCGCTGGCGCGGCCGGCGCGGAAGTCCTTCTTGATGAAGGCAAGGGCCTCCTTCGCAATCTCGAAGCCGTTGGATTGCTTCAGACTATTCATCGCCGCGCGGACCTTGGAAGCGTCGCGATCATAGGCCTCGAACAGCAGACGCTCGAAGTTCGAGGAGATCTGGATGTCCATCGAGGGCGAGGTTGTGGCCTTCACCGCCTTCATCTCGTAGCGGCCGGTCTTCAGCGTGCGCTCCAGGATATCGTTCTCGTTGGTGGCAACGACAAGTTTGCCGATCGGCAGGCCCATGCGCTTTGCGCAGTAACCGGCAAAGATGTCGCCGAAATTGCCGGTCGGCACGGTAAACGAAATCTTACGGTCCGGGCCGCCGAGCGCGATTGCCGTCGTGAAGTAGTAGACAATCTGGGCCATGATGCGGGCCCAGTTGATCGAGTTGACGCCAGAGAGTTTGACACGATCGCGGAACGGCGCGTCGTTGAACATCGCTTTGACGAGGTTCTGGCAATCGTCGAAATTGCCTTCGACGGCAAGCGCGTGAACGTTGGAGGCGGTGGAGGTCGTCATCTGACGCTGCTGCACCGGCGACACCTTGCCGTTCGGGAAGAGAATGAAGATGTCGGTGCGTTCGCGGCCGGCAAAGGCGTCGATGGCGGCCCCCCCGGTATCGCCGGAGGTTGCGCCGACGATGGTCGCGCGCTCGCCGCGCTTTTCCAGCGCGTAGTCCATCAGCCGGGCGAGCAGCTGCATGGCGACATCCTTGAAAGCCAACGTCGTGCCGTGGAAGAGTTCCATGACGAAGCTGTTCGGACCGGCCTGCACAAGCGGGGCGATCGCCGGGTGGCGGAAAGTCCCATACGCCTCGTCGATCATCGAACGGAAGGTCTCGCCCGGAATCTCGCCATTGGTGAAGGGCAACAGGATGGCGAAGGCAATCTCCTGATAGCTCTTGCCGCGAAGCGCCCGAATTTCCTTTTTTGAGAAATGCGGCCACTTGCGCGGCACATAAAGGCCGCCATCGCGCGCCAGACCCGCCAGCAATGCATCGCAGAAACCGAGGGAAGGGGCTTCGCCGCGGGTCGAGATATAATCCACTGTCGTCATCCTTGATGTGCCGGCCGGAGAAAGTCCGGGTTGGAGGGAAAGTATGCCTCGCGCCGCATCTCGCTTGCCCTGCCGGCCATCGCCTGCAATCCCGAAATGTGCATCAAAACGGTTCTTACCCAATCGATTTTTGTTTGCGCCGCTGATATAGACCATCGCAAACTGTCACGAAAGGCCTGCCATCAAGTGATTGGGCCTGCCAAAAAACTTTGTGGAGAGGGTGGAAAATCGTGCTTGGCAAGGTCTCGCGTCTCATCGTTTCAGCTTCGCTTGCGGCAATTCTTGCCGGTTGCAACTCCCTTGGCGTCGGCGGTGGCTCGGACAGCGCAACGGCACCGGCCCAGTCGAATAGCAATGGGCAGATCATGCCGCTGGCGCCAACCAACCCGTCGTCCAACGATCCTTCGATCGGTACCGCCAAGACCGCGTCGGGCGCCACTGCCTCGGTTGTCCAGGGCGCGTGCCCGCAGATGTTCATGAAGGACAGCGACGCAATCTTCCGGACTTATGCCGGCGGAGCCAGGACCGGTGATGCGGAGAAACTCGCCTACCAGGCATCGATCGGCGACTACAGCCGCCAGTGCAGCCTCAACGACACGAACCTGACGATGACGGTGGTTGCCCAACTTCGCGTTCTCGCTGGTCCGAGCGGTTCGTCTGGCAAAGTCACGCTTCCGGTCCGTATCACGGTCTACGACGGCGAGGATGCGCTCTATTCGGAAGTGACGAACTTCCCGGTCGAGGTCGGCTCCGGCGCCACGCAGGCCCTGTTCCGCAAGGACGGCATCAAGCTTCCTGTCGGCTCTGGCGCGCTGGTGCGCGTAAACATTGGTTTCGATCAGGGACCGGTGTCGACGAAAAAGAAGAAGGCCTGAAAAACGTCCTTATTTCCGCTTCGCTATGCTGGCTGGCGCGGGGAGCGCAGACCGCTTGAAAATCGGTATCGTTTTGAACCCGGCGTCCGGCGGGCGCGGAAAGAAACTGTTCTGGTCGACGCTGCGGCGCGCCATCGAGGCGAGATTCACCGATCTCAGCCTGCGTGAAACCAAGGGCTTCGGCGATGCCGGGCGCTTCGGGCGCGAACTGGCAGATGATGGCGCCGACCTTGTGATCGCCGTCGGCGGCGACGGGACGATCGGCGAGGTGGCCGGCGGCATTCTGAAATCGCAGCGGCCGGCTACGGCCTTCTCGTTCATCGCCACCGGGACCGGCTGCGACTTCGCCCGCAATTTCCCGATATCGCGCGACCCTGCCAAGATCGCCGAAGGGCTGATGTCTCCGTCCGTGCGGCAGATCGATGCCGGGCTGCTGACCTGCGACGATGAGGACGGCGACACGGTGACGCGCCACTTTGCCAATATCGCAAGCTTTGGCGTGTCTGGTCATATCGTGCGTGCCGTCAACGAGGCGCGCACGGGCCAACGGCTGCCGGGACCGATGGTCTTCCTCTTCCACAGCCTATTGCAGATCCTGCGCTACAAGCCGCGCAATATCCGCCTTCGGCTGGATGGCGAGGATGTCTATGACGGTCCGATCACGGCGGTCGCCGTTGCCAACGGCGCCTGGTTCGGTGGTGGCATGAAAGTGGCTCCCGACGCGGATGTTGCCGATGGCCTGTTCGACGTAGTCATCATCCGCGGCGCCGGCAGGCTGAAGGTGCTGTCGCTGATGAACAGCATCTATGGCGGCGGCCACGTCAGGAGCCCGCTTGTCAGCATCCATCGCGCCAGGCTCGTCGAAGCATGGCCGATCTGCAAGGAGCCGATTCCCATCGATAGCGACGGCGAGGCACCCGGGAAACTTCCGGCGCGCTTTGAGATGCTCGCCGGCGTCCTCGGCCTGAAAATCTAGCGATTGCGAGGGCTAGCGAGGGAGTGATCAGCAGACCTGTGGTGCTTGCGAGAAACTCAACCCTCTATGCGTGCTTGAACTGTCGCCCCGAGGTTGGTTCCGTGACACCTTTCATAAAATTCCACCACCCGCGGCGGCATGTCGGCCGGGATGGCTACGAAATCCTGAAGTCGAAGGTCCATCAATTTGGCCAGCTCGGAGTTGGATAGCTCCCACTCGTTTAAGTTTTCGACGCGGGCAGCCAATTCTCGGAAGTATGACAAGTTGTCGTTCACAGTGGAAGGCGAGAGCGTCTTTCCGTGGGCAGGGATGACAAATCTAGCGTCCAAGTCACGTATTCGTTCGAGGGATGAGCAGATTAGCCGGAGATCACTGGCGGTTTTGCTCCAGACCTCCGGAATAGGGTATTCCACCGCGTCGACAGCCAGGCAGACACGGATTTCCGGAATCCACACCGCAATATGGTCAGGCGTGTGCCCCGGTGTGTGAATTAGCTCGAGCGTGAGATCGCCGCCATGAAGGGTCATCGAACCTGAAAAGGTGATGTCAGGCGCTATGAGCTCGACGTTTTGAAACCGCGAATCCTCGCCTATCTTCTCGTTCAGAACTTGGAGGGAGGAGGGGTCGTTCAGACGTTCACGTGCAGCAGCATGGGCGACAATAGGGGCTTTCCCGGCAATCGCAGCGTTGCCCCAGAAATGATCCCAGTCCATGTGCGAATTTACGACGATCAGAGGACGAGCGCGCACGTCCTCATCAAGGAGATCCAGTGCCATCCGACATAGCTCAGGCGTTCCGAGAGTGTCGATCAGGACGTTAAATCTCTCCGTGCGCACGAAGATGGCGTCAACCTCGTCTCCCGCCCTGACGATGGTGATCCGATCGTCAAGCTCGGGATAGGAGCATAATTCCACGGAAATAGTCATGCGAGACGGCCTCCATCAGACAGAGATCACTCCGATAGCTGAATGGTTCCGATCTGTCTCGGTGCAGAGAGCGAAATTCTACCGTCCGACAAAGCACCCCATCCCATAGCCAAATCGGTGGCAGCGTTTCGACGCTGCAACCGACTTTGGAGTTGGACGCCGGATAGGGCCGGGCGAGCGCCTGCGCTCGAGAGTAACCGACGTTACAGAACGCCTTCCCACTCGGCGAGCGCGGCAACGACGCCGGGCAGGTCGCTCATGCGGGAGATGGCTGTTTCGGCGCCGGCATCGGTCAGCCTGTCGGCATGCGCCGGATAGGTGTGTGATGCGCCGGTAAAGCCGATGACGCGCATGCCTGCTGCACGCGCGGCGTGGACGCCGTGAACGGAGTCTTCGACGACAACGGCGCGGTCAGGCGAAACGCCCATCTGCTTGGCGCCATGCAGGAAGACGTCCGGCTTCGGCTTCACGCGATCGGGACCAAGGTCCTTGGCCGAGAAGATATGCGGCGCAAACAGCGGCTTCAGGCCCACCTTGCCGAGCATCATGTCGAGCCGCGTGCTGCTGGAGTTGGAGCAGATGCAGCGCTTCAGCTGCAGACGCGAAAGGGCGGCTTCAACACCCGATATCGCTTGCACGTCCTGCTCCAGACGCAGGTCGAGCAGCTTCTCGGACTTGTCAAGCAGAGACGCGGGGATCGGAATGCTGGCCTCGCGCTCGACCTGGAAGAGAATGTTCTGCCAGGTCATGCCCGCGAAGCGCTCGCCCATTTCCTCGATGCTGATTGGGTAGCCCGCTTCGGTGAGAAGCTTGGATTCCACATCCGCAGCGATGATTTCCGAATCGACCAGAACGCCGTCGCAGTCGAAGATGATGAGGTCGAAGCCGTCCATTTATTCGCGCCTTGTTTGGGATGATGCCCCTTTACACGATGCCTGGGCGAAGCTCAACCGATAGCAAGGCATGGCTGGATTGCGCGCCGCGGGCGGCTTGGATTTTGCGGTCGTTCGCGGCTATTTGGTGGCAGGAAACAGCGCGAGAAACTGCCGTTCGCCTTCTGGAGAAAAAACGACGGAGCGGCTTTCGGCGGTGCGGCGGGCCCAGCCTTTGTCGAGAAAATTGGAAAGCAGGGCCTTGCCGAGGCCGCCGGCGAGATGCGCCCGTCGCTCACTCCAGTCCAGGCAGGAGCGACAAAGCGGCCGTCGCGACGATTTCAGAGCCTGCACGTCTATGCCGATGCACGTCAGCTCGCTTTCACCGGTCTCCGTCAATGCAAGGTCATCGCCGAATGCGTCGATCGCGCCTCGAGCGATCAGGCTGTCGAGCATTCGCACGCCGTAATCGCCGGCGAGGTGATCGTAGCAGATACGCGCCTTGCGCAATGCCGGCTCCTTTGGCCCCGGCTTGTGGCGCAGATGGCCGCGCCCGGCGGCAAAGCCCATGATGCTTTCCAAGAACTTGCCAACGCTCTCATCCGCCAATGTGAAGTAGCGATGGCGGCCCTGCTTGCGCTGCACCAGCAGGTTACCGGCCTCCAGCTTGGCGAGATGCGTGCTCGCCGTCTGCACAGTAATGCCACCGGCGGCAGCGAGCTCTGTCGCCGTCAGCGCTTTACCGCCCATCAGTGCGGTCAGCATGTTGGCACGGGCGGGGTCGCCGATCAGCGCGCCGATCTGGGATATGTCAGGTCCTTCCTTCATACTTCGATCCTAACCGAAGCATCGTCGTCCCGCAATGTGCGAAAACTGTCTCCAGACAACAAGGAGACGACGATGATTACCTGCTTCATCCGCTATGAGATCGATCCGTTCAAGAAGGAGGCCTTTGCCGAATATGCCCGCAATTGGGGCCAGGCGATCCCGCGCAACGGTGCCGATCTCGTCGGCTATTTCGCCCCGCATGAAGGCTCGGCAACGACCGCCTACGGCGTCTATAATATCGATAGCCTCGCCGCGTATGAAGCCTATCGCGCCCGCCTTGCTGCCGATCCGCTCGGCAAGGAAAATTACGAATTCGCCAAGCGCGAACGTTTCATCCTGAAGGAAGATCGCATCTTCCTCAAAAACGCTTCCCTTCCTCACGCAAAGCTGGTGATGCCATGATCGCTGTCATCTTCGAAGTCTTGCCCTTCATGGGCGAACGCCACACCTATCTCGATCTCGCCGGTGAACTTCGCGGTGAACTGGAAAAGATCGACGGCTTTATCTCGATCGAGCGCTTCGAAAGCCTCACCAATCGCGGCAAGCTGCTTTCGCTCTCCTTCTGGCGTGACGAGGAGGCGGTAAAGACGTGGCGAAACCTCCAGGCGCACCGCGCTGCCCAGCACGCCGGCCGCAACGGCGTCTTTGCGGACTATCGGCTGCGGATCGGCCACATCGTCCGCGACTACGGCATGAACGAGCGCGCCGAGGCACCGGCCGACAGCCGCAAGGTGCATGACGTCGCGGCTTAGCTGCGCCAGTCGGAAAGGGTGGGCGGGCATCGTTTGGCGGCCGGACCCTTTCTACCGCTGAACCGGCGCTGCGACTTATTTTCCCGAAATCGCTCATCCCTTCAGGCTTTGGTAACCAAACTGAGTAACCATAACGGACAGTAAAAGCGTAATGTGTATGAGCGAGTTTCCAGATGGCGTCAGTATTTCCGCTTGCCGATCTCAAGGCCTCCGCAAAGCCGGACTCCTGGATCGACACGATCATCAAGGGCGATTGCGTTGCTGCCCTTGAAGCCCTGCCGAACCACTCCGTAGACGTCATTTTCGCTGATCCACCGTACAACCTCCAACTTGGCGGCACGCTGCATCGCCCCGATCAGTCGCTGGTCGATGCCGTCGATGACGAGTGGGATCAATTTGCTTCCTTCGAGGCCTATGATGCCTTCACCCGCGCCTGGCTGCTCGCCTGCCGCCGCGTCCTGAAGCCGACGGGCACGATCTGGGTTATCGGCTCCTATCACAACATCTTCCGCGTCGGCGCCACGCTGCAGGATCTGAACTTCTGGATCCTCAACGACATCGTCTGGCGCAAGACCAATCCGATGCCGAACTTCAAGGGCCGTCGCTTCCAGAACGCGCATGAGACGATGATCTGGGCGAGCCCGAACGCCAAGGCCAAGGGCTACACCTTCAACTACGATGCCATGAAGGCGGCCAACGACGACGTGCAGATGCGCTCCGACTGGCTGTTCCCGATCTGCAGCGGCAATGAGCGCCTGAAGGGCGACGACGGCAAGAAAGTGCACCCGACGCAGAAGCCGGAAGCATTGCTCGCCCGCGTCATCATGGCCTCCTCGAAGCCGGGCGACCTCATCCTCGATCCGTTCTTCGGCTCGGGCACGACGGGTGCCGTCGCCAAGCGTCTTGGCCGGCACTTCGTCGGCATCGAGCGCGAGCAGGATTACATCGATGCGGCCTCCGCCCGCATCGAAGCGGTCGAGCCGCTCGGCAAGGCCGAGCTCACCGTCATGACCGGCAAGAAGCAGGAAGTCCGCGTGGCTTTCAACGTGCTAGTCGAAAGCGGCCTGATCAAGCCCGGCCAGGTGCTGACCGATGCGCGCCGTCGCTACAGCGCAATCGTTCGCGCCGACGGTACGGTGGCCTCCGGTGGCGAGGCCGGTTCCATTCATCGCCTCGGGGCAAAGGTCCAGGGCCTTGATGCATGCAACGGATGGACATTCTGGCACTTCGACGACGGGCAATCCCTGCGCCCGATCGACGAATTGCGGTCCGTGATCCGCAGTGATCTGGCAAAGGCGGAATGACGCGCGCCTTCACCTCATCGAGACTTCCTTCTTCCGGTGTTTTGTACCTCCAGTTACGGAAGAAGGCCTGGCGCCCGGGATCAACACCCCGGGCGCTCTTCATTTTGGCTCGCGCAGCAGCGCAATTCCGTGTCATGTATCGGTGACTGATGATCCGAACAGGCAGGGAACTGGCCATGTATCTTGCGATCATACTGTTGCTGATGTTTGTTTCGCCGCTGGGCTCGGTGGTCGCCGAAGCGCAGTGGGGCACAGACGCCAACCTCGTCTTCATGATCGGAAAATGGTTCGTCTTCTGGGGCGTCGGCCTGCGATTGCTTGTGGCCAGCCTGAAGCAGATCGTCAATCCGGCCTTTACGGCCGAGACGATCTTTGGCGTCACCGATCACAAGGCCCAGCCACTGGTACAGGAGATTGGCTTCGGCAACCTGTCGATCGGCATGCTTGGCCTGCTCAGTTTCTTCGAGCCGCAGTGGATCGTCCCTGCCGCGATCACCGGTTGCCTGTTCTTCGGCCTTGCCGGTCTCAAGCATCTTCTCGAACCAGGGAGGAACAGGTCGAGGACCATCGCGATGGTTTCCGACCTGTGGCTCTTTTTCGTGCTCGCCTTCTACCTTTCGGCAGCGTTCTTTCAGAACGCCTGATAGTCGGTTACCTCGACGTGAGTGATACGACCATCTTCATTGAAGGTGATCGTCTCTTCGCCCTCCCGCACCAGCGGTTTGCCCGTCTTGCTGTGCGTCGCACGAACCGACCAGACGGCGCGGCCGGCATTCGGGCTGACCTTCTCGACCAGCGTGTCGATTGCCGTCTGGTCCGGGTAGTCGTCGAAATACTTGCTAAAGGCGCCCATGATGTCGGCTCGCCCGGACAGGCTGCCGACACCGTTGGAGACATAGGTCGCATCTTGCGCGAAGCAGTTCTCGATCGTATCGAAATCGAGCGCATTGATGGCGCCGTGGAAGCGCTTGATTTCCTCAGCCGGATCGAATGCCATGATCAGACCCTCACGCCACGCGCTGCAAGATCGGCACGCAGCTGGTCGGCTCCGGTGAAGAGAACCGCATCCCAGCCGGCGGCTTTGGCGCCCTCGACGTTGGGGGCGGAGTCGTCGATGAAGATCGTTGCCGCCGGATTGAGGCCGAAGCTCTTCGCATGCGTTTCGTAGATCGCGATATCGGGCTTGATCAGGCCGACGTCGCCGGAGACCGTGACGCCGCGCGGCTTAGTAAGGAACGGGAAGCGGACCTGCGCCTCGCGGAAGGTGTCGGATGCGAAGTTGGTCAGCATCGTCACATCCTGGCCGTCGGCAATCAGGCCTTCCATGATCGCGACGCTGTCGTCGTAGGAGTGCGGGACCATCTCGTGCCAGTGGTTCCGGAACGCGCGGATATGCTCCTCACGATCCGGATGAACCTCGATCAGCAGGGCTTCGGCATCGGCCCAGGTGCGGCCGCGGTCCTGCTCGACGTTCCAATCATGGGTGCAGACATTTTCGAAGAACCACTTGCGCTCGCCCTCATCGGGAATGAGGCGGCTGAACGGAATATTCGGATCGTAATGGACGAGAACTTTTCCGATGTCGAAAACAATATGATCAATGGGCATCGATTAATCCTTGGCATGTTTGAACGCGAGCGGAATAGCTGCGGTGATTGCTTTTTTCATGACAGTCGGCAACGCCTGCGAGTCAAGATTTGTAACCGCTTCCCACCAACCGTTATCCGTTTGAATTCGCGAGGGGGTCGCGACGCGGTAGATGGAAAGCCTGAGCTCGAAATGGGTGAAGACGTGGGTCACGGTCCCGCAGGGCTCCCAAGCCGCCGGGAACGGTGCAGCACTGGCCGACGTTTCTCCGTCCTGCCTCGCCGTCCAGTCGGTCGTCGGCACTTCGGTCATGCCGCCGAGCAGGCCGCTCTCGATGCGCCGCCGCAACAGAACGTCGCCATCCGGCGTAACGGCGATGAAGGCTGCCCCTCGGCGTATAGGCTTTTCCCTCTTGGCGGCCTTGACCGGAAAGTGTTCGGGATCATGCAGACGCAGCGCCTCGCAGGATCCCCTGAGGGGACAGAGTGAACAGGCGGGCCGCTTCGGTGTGCAGATCGTCGCGCCGAGATCCATCATCGCCTGGGCGAAGTCGCCGGGCCGATCTTTCGGGGTTAGCAGAGCCACCTTCTGCTTCATCAGTGGTTTGGCAGCAGGCAGTGGGGTGGCGATCGCGTAGAGGCGCGAAATCACCCGCTCGACATTGCCGTCCATGACGGCTGCCTGCCGGTTGAAGGCGATCGCCGCCACTGCAGCGGCCGTGTAGTCGCCGATGCCGGGAAGCGATCTCAGTCCTTCCTCGGTGTCTGGAAAGACGCCGTCGTGTTCGCGCGTCACGGCCTCGGCGCACTTCTTGAGGTTGCGGGCGCGGGCGTAATATCCGAGTCCGGCCCAAGCAGCCATCACGTCTTCGCTAGCGGCGTCGGCAAGATCGCGCACCGTCGGCCAGCGCGCCAGGAAATTGGTAAAGTAGGGCTTTACCGCCGACACCGTGGTCTGCTGCAGCATCACTTCGGAAAGCCAGACATGGTACGGATCGGCCTTGACGCCGCGCGCCGCCATCGGCGGGGAAACGCGCCATGGCAGGTCGCGATGGTGGCGGTCATACCAATCGAGAAGGGGCTTGGCGGCGGGCGCGTCCAGTGTCGTCGATGTCATCATTTGCCGTCGTCAGGGGAAGTGCCCTATACTTGGCGAAGCAATGCCGCGCGATCAAGGCAGTGGTGCCGGATGGCAGCGCGATGTGAAGGTTTCGATGAGTTATCCACGCAAAGGTGAAAAGCAAATCTCCGAATTGGCGAACGGGCTGATCGATCCGGTGCTTGCAAAGCGCGCCGGCATCAATACGGCGCTGCTCGGCTCGTGGAATGAAATCGCCGGTGAGGAATTTGCCGATTGCACCCGGCCGGAAAAGATTGCCTGGGCGCGCGGCAATGATGACGGAGGCTTCCGTCCGGGCGTGCTCACGATCGCCTGCGAGGGCGCCCGAGCACTGTTTTTGACCCATGCGCAGGGTGAGCTGATCCAGCGCGTCAACAGTTTCTTCGGCTTCGCCGCTGTTCACCAGATCCGTGTCGTCCAGAAGCCTGTCTATCAGGCGGTCAAGCGCTCCCGCACTCCGCCGCCATTGAAGGGCGCGGCAGCCGCAAAGTTGGAGGACATGATGGAAGGCATCGAGGGCGACAAGCTGCGCGAAGCGGTAAAGCGTCTCGGCACGGCCGTGCTGGGGAAGCGCGGCCGCTAGTGCCTTACAAGTATTGCCGCGGCAATTCTGTCCGCAATTTAATCTGGCGGTCCAACCAAGGTCACAATTCTTTGAAGAAAGTTGGCGAAGCGTGCCTTGTTCAGGGCTTCGAGCCGTTATATCGCACTGTCAGCCACTACTCTCATTCATGGGGAACTTCATGCCGATTTCCGAAATGCAACTGACGAAACGCCAGCTTCTGGGCGGCGTGGCTGCCGCGACGGCGACCCTGGCGGTTTTCAGCACCGCGCATGCCGCGACCGAAATGCCCAAGCCCGACGGCGACGTCGACATGGCTGCCGTGCTGAAGCCAGGCGAGCTGCCGGAAATGGCACTCGGCAAGGAAGACGCCCTGGTCACGATCGTCGAATACATGTCGATGACCTGCCCGCACTGCGCCCACTTCCACACGACGACCTTCGACGAGATCAAGAAGAAGTACGTCGATACGGGCAAGGTGCGGTTCATCATCCGCGAATTCCCGTTTGATCCGCGTGCGGCCGCTGCCTTCATGCTGGCACGCTGCAATCCTTCCAAGCCGGAAGAATTGAGCACCGCCGAACAGTATTTTCCGATGGTGGCCATGCTGTTCAAGCAGCAGCAGACCTGGGCCGCTGCAGACGATGGCCGCGCTGCACTGCTTCAGATGTCCAAACTTGCTGGATTTACTGAGGATAGCTTCACGAAGTGCTTGACGAACCAGAAGCTGCTGGATGAAGTGAACGCAACGCGGGAAAGGGGTTCCAAGGAGTTTGGCGTCAATGCCACGCCGACTTTCCTCATCAACGGCAAGCGCTATTCTGGAGACATGACGGTTGACACCATGTCGGCCCTTATCGACAGCCTGCTCTAAACTGAACCGTATCCGATCGACGGGCGACGGCAGAGGCCGTTCGCCCGTCGTTTGCCTTGTGCGGCGAAGGGGCGCTGCATGAAGTTCAACAAGCTTCGCGTCGTCGGCTTCAAGTCCTTCGTCGAACCCGCCGAATTCATCATCGAGCGCGGATTGACCGGTGTCGTCGGCCCGAACGGTTGCGGCAAGTCGAACCTCGTCGAAGCGCTCCGCTGGGTGATGGGCGAGAATTCCTACAAGAACATGCGTGCGTCCGGCATGGACGACGTCATCTTTTCCGGCTCGGGGAACCGTCCCGCCCGCAACACCGCCGAAGTCGCGCTCTATCTTGACAATGCCGAGCGCACGGCGCCTGCCGCCTTCAACGATAGCGACGAGATCCAGGTCACGCGCCGCATCGAGCGCGAGCAGGGATCGATCTATCGCATCAACGGCAAGGAAAGCCGCGCCAAGGATGTGCAGTTGCTCTTCGCCGACGCCTCCACCGGCGCCCGTTCGCCGTCGATGGTGGGGCAGGGGCGGATCGGTGAGCTGATCTCGGCAAAGCCGCAGGCCCGCCGCCAGCTGCTGGAAGAAGCAGCCGGCATATCAGGCCTGCATTCGCGCCGCCACGAAGCCGAGCTTCGCCTGCGTGCCGCCGAAGGCAATCTCGAACGTCTCGACGACGTAACCTCGCAGCTCGAGAGCCAGATCGAGAGCTTGAAGCGTCAGGCGCGTCAGGCAAGTCGCTTCAAGTCGCTGTCCGCCGATATCCGCGCCCGCGAGGCAATGCTCCTGCATATCCGCTGGGTTCAGGCCAAAGAGGCGGAAGCGGAAGCCGACAGTGCGCTCAATCAGGCAACCGTCGTCGTCGCCGAAAAGGCGCAGATGCAGATGGAGGCCGCCAAGGCCCAGGGCATTGCGAGCCTCAAGCTGCCGGAACTGCGCGAGGGCGAAGCGCGTGCCGCCGCCGCGGTGCAGCGTCTGCAGATCGCCAAGACTCAGCTTGAGGAGGACGCTAACCGCATCCTGCGCCGTCGCGACGAACTGACCCGCCGCCTTGCACAGCTCGGCGAAGACATCCGCCGCGAGGAGCGGCTGGTGGCAGACAACGCGGCAATCCTGGCGCGGTTGGATACCGAAGAAGCCGAGATCGCCGAGATCCTTGCCGACTCCGGCCGTTTTGCCGAAGAGACCCGCGAGGCCTTCGAGGAGGCAGCCGCAAAGCTTGCCGACAGCGAGCGTATTTTTACCGCGCTGACGGCCGAACGTGCCGAGGCTGCAGCTGGACGCAACCAGCTTGAGCGCGCCATTCGCGACCTTGCCGATCGCAAGATGCGCCTTGAACGGCAGATGGATGAGGCCAATCGCGAGCTCTCCGCAATCGGCGAGACGATTGCTAGCCTGCCCGATCCGGACGAGAAGCGGGCCGTGGTGGAGGTAGGCGAGCAGGCTGTTGCCGAGGCGGAAGCCGCGATCCAAAGCGTCGAGCAGACCTTGGTCGCTGCCCGCCAGGCAGAAGCTCTCTCCCGATCGCCGGTCGATCAGGCGCGTGGGAAGCTGAACGCCATCGAAACCGAAGCCCGGACCATTGCACGCATGCTCGCTGCCGGCGCCGCCGCAGGCGAATTTGCGCCGGCCGCCGATCAGCTGCGCGTCGACCGCGGCTTTGAAACGGCGCTCGGCGCAGCGTTGGGTGACGACATCGAATCCCCGCTTGATTCCAAGGCGCCGGCTCATTGGTCTGGCAATGGCGACGGTGTCGCGGACCCGGCGCTGCCGGCCGGTGTGACGCCGTTGGTTGACTACGTTCGCGCCCCTGCCGCGCTGATGCGTCGCCTGAAACAAATCGGCCTCGTCTCCGCTTCGGATGCTGCGGCGCTGATGAAGGATCTCAAGCCCGGCCAACGTCTGGTGACCAAGGAAGGCTCCGTCTACCGTTGGGACGGCCACGTCACCGGTGCCGATGCACCGAGCGCGGCCGCGCTGCGGCTGGCGCAGAAGAACCGGCTCGCCGAACTGGAAAGCGAAGCCGCGCTTGCCCGCGACATACTCGCTGAAGCAGAGGAACGCCTGGCTGGTGCGGCCGATGCCATTCGCCTGCAAGAGCGCCGCCTTGCCGAGGCGCGCGAGAAGAGCCGTATGTCTGCGCGGCAACTCGCCGAGGCGCGTGAAGCACTGGCAGTGGCCGAACGAGCCTCCGGCGATCTCATCCGTCGCCGCGATGTCGTTGCCGAGGCTGTCAGTCAACTCCAGATCCAGCTTGAAGACATCTCAGTCCAGGAAGAAAACGCCCAAATCGAGCTGGAAGATGCCCCTGATTTGACGGCGATGGACGAACGGCTTCGGTCGCAGCAGGCCGAGGTCGCGACTGATCGTGGTGCGCTCGCCGAAGCGCGGGCCCGCCACGAAAGCCTCAACCGTGAAAACGAGGCCCGACAGCGCCGCATCGTGGTCATCGGGCAGGAACGCGAGACCTGGCGTCAGCGCGCTGCGAGTGCCGAGGATCACATCGCTACGCTTCGCGATCGCGAGGAAGAGGCGCGCGAGGAGGCCGCCGAGCTCGAGATGGCTCCCGATGAGTTCGACGACAAGCGACGCGCGCTGTTGAACGAACTCCAGAAGGCCGAGGAAGCGCGCCGCCATGCGGCCGACGTGCTTGCCGAAGCGGAGCTCGTCCAGCGCGATGCCGACCACAAGGCGGCGACTGCTCTCTCCGAACTCGCCGAAAGCCGCGAGCGTCGCGGTCGCGCTGAAGAGCGCCTGGTCTCCGCTCGTGAAAAGCGGCAGGAAACTGAGGCGCGAATTCGCGAGACCCTGAACGTTGCGCCACATGAGGCGCTTCGGCTCGCAGGACTGGAGCCGCTGCAGACAGCGCCCGACCTTCGCGAGGTCGAACGCGAACTCGAACGTCTCAAGATGGAACGCGAGCGACTTGGCGCGGTCAACCTGCGCGCTGAGGAAGAGCAGAAGGAACTGAGCGGGAAGCTCGAGGCGCTGATCAAGGAACGCGACGACGTGATCGATGCAATCCGCAAGTTGCGTGGCGCGATCCAGAGCCTCAATCGGGAGGGGCGCGAGCGCCTGATCGCCGCCTTCGACGTCGTCAACGGCCAATTCCAGCGCCTCTTCACCCATCTTTTCGGCGGCGGCACGGCCGAACTGCAGCTGATCGAATCCGACGATCCGCTCGAAGCCGGTCTCGAAATCCTCGCCCGTCCGCCGGGCAAGAAACCGCAGACGATGACGCTCCTTTCAGGCGGCGAGCAGGCACTGACGGCAATGGCGCTGATCTTTGCCGTCTTCCTGACCAATCCGGCGCCGATCTGCGTCCTAGACGAAGTGGACGCCCCATTGGACGACCACAATGTCGAGCGCTACTGCAACCTGATGGACGAAATGGCTGCCTCCACCGAGACGCGTTTCGTCATCATCACCCACAATCCGATCACCATGGCACGCATGAACAGGCTGTTCGGCGTGACGATGGCGGAGCAGGGGGTCTCGCAACTTGTGTCTGTCGACCTGCAGACTGCTGAACAACTGCGTGAAATCGCATGAGAAACGCCCAAAAAAAGTCTGCCGGATTGGGCCGTCTCCACCATTCAGGTAATGTTTTCCTACCGATCTTGTATTAGAGATTGCTTCAGGTCGCCGTCGACTTACCGCGAAGTTATGTCGGCTGCGTAGTTTTCTATGCGACGCGATCGGGGCAAAATGCTTTTTGGCTCTGACAGTCGTATGGCGGAACCCCCCGTCCGGTTTTCCTGGCCGGACGGACATAAGGCTTTGCGGGACTTTGTTGCAGTCCCGCAAAGCTTTTTCTCCCTTCAAACGCTTCAGTCTGTCGCAGTTATTGTGCGTCGCAACATTTCGGCCGCATTTGTCGATTTTCATTTCAACACCAACGGATTAAGTTGATCCGAATTTGGTGTTGGGGGGAATATGACCAAGTGGGTCTATACATTTGGCAACGGTGAGGCAGAGGGTGGTGCTCTCGACGGGGAGCGTTTGGGCGGCAAAGGCGCAAATCTCGCGGAGATGTGCAATCTCGGTCTTCCTGTCCCTCCCGGTCTGACGATCATCGCCGAAGCCTGCTCTGCCTACTACAAGAACGGGCGACAGATTGCCGAAGAGCTGAAAGAACAGGTCCGCGCCGGCATCAAGCGCATCGAGCAAATTACCGGCCGGCGGTTCGGCGCGGGTGATCGGCCGCTGCTGCTGTCCGTGCGCTCCGGAGCACGCGTTTCGATGCCGGGGATGATGGACACCGTCCTCAATCTCGGCCTCAACGACGAAACCGTGCAGGCGCTCGGCCACGACGCCGGCGACGCGCGTTTTGCCTGGGATAGCTACCGCCGTTTCATTCAGATGTATGCCGATGTCGTCATGCGTCTCGATCATGAAGTGTTCGAGGAAATTCTCGAGGATGAGAAGGCGCGCCTCGGCTATGAGTTCGACACGGAACTGACCGCCAACGAATGGCAGCATGTGGTCTCGCTCTACAAGAGCATCATCGAGGAGGAACTGGGCGAGGAGTTTCCCCAGGATCCCGAGGTGCAGCTATGGGGCGCGGTCGGGGCCGTATTCTCCAGCTGGATGAGCGCCCGCGCTGTCACCTATCGCCATCTTCACAATATCCCCGAAGGCTGGGGAACGGCAATCAACATCCAGGCCATGGTCTTCGGCAACCACGGCAATTCATCCGCGACGGGCGTTGCCTTCACCCGCAATCCGTCGACGGGCGACAAGTCGCTTTACGGCGAATTCCTCGTCAATGCGCAGGGAGAGGATGTCGTTGCCGGCATTCGCACTCCGCAGAGCATCACAGAGGAGGGCCGTATCAGCTCTGGTTCCGAGCGGCCGTCGATGGAAAAGCTGATGCCCGACGCCTTCAAGGAGCTCTCGCGCATCTGCACCGAGCTAGAAGAGCACTACCGCGACATGCAGGATATCGAGTTCACCATTGAACGCGGAAAGCTCTGGATGCTGCAGACGCGTGCCGGAAAGCGCTCGACGCGCGCGGCGATGAAGATCGCCGTCGACATGGTGGATGAGAAGGTGATCACGGAAGAAGAGGCCGTGCTTCGCATCGAGCCCTCGTCCCTTGACCAACTCCTGCACCCGACGATCGACCCGCGCGTGTCGCGCGAGGTCATCGGTACGGGCCTGCCGGCGTCTCCCGGCGCGGCGACCGGCGAGATCGTCTTCACGGCCGAGGAGGCCGTGACGGCGTCCGAGGAGGGGCGCAAGGTCATCCTGCTGCGGGTCGAGACCAGTCCCGAAGACATTCATGGCATGCATGCGGCCGAAGGCATTCTGACGACGCGTGGGGGCATGACCAGTCACGCCGCCGTTGTCGCGCGCGGCATGGGCATCCCCTGCGTCGTCGGCGCCGGCAGCATGCGCATCGATGCCCGCAACGAGCGGCTGATCGGCGTCGGCGTTACGCTGAAGAAGGGCGACGTCATCACCATCGACGGTTCGGCCGGACAGGTCCTGAAGGGCGACGTACAGATGATCCAGCCGGAGCTTTCGGGCGATTTCGGGCGCATCATGCAATGGGCTGATCGGGCGCGTCGTATGACCGTGCGCACCAATGCTGATACGCCGGCTGACGCGCGCGCAGCCCGCTCCTTTGGTGCCGAGGGCATCGGCCTTTGCCGTACTGAGCATATGTTCTTCGAGGGCGACCGTATTCATCTGATGCGCGAGATGATCCTCGCGGAGGACGAGACCGGTCGCCGTGCCGCGCTGGACAGCTTGCTGCCGGTGCAACGGCATGATTTTGCCAGCCTGTTCAACGTCATGCATGGCCTGCCGGTGACCATTCGCCTGCTCGATCCGCCATTGCACGAATTCCTGCCGAAGACGGACGAGGAGATCGCCGACGTTTCCGCCGCGATGGGCATGGACGCCGCGGTGCTGCGCCAGCGCGTTGATGCGTTGCATGAATTCAATCCGATGCTCGGCCATCGCGGCTGCCGGCTGGCCATTTCCTATCCTGAGATCGTCGAGATGCAGGCGCGCGCGATTTTCGAGGCGGCGGTCGCGGCAGCCCATGAAACGGGTGCTGCCGTTGTGCCCGAGATCATGGTGCCCCTGGTCGGGCTGCGCTCAGAACTGGACTACGTCAAGGAGCGCATCGACACCATTGCCGGCGACGTCATGGCGGAGGCCGGCATGCGGATCGACTACCTGGTCGGCACGATGATCGAATTGCCGCGCGCAGCCCTTAGAGCCCATATCATTGCGGAAGCGGCGGAGTTTTTCTCCTTCGGCACGAACGACCTGACGCAGACGACCTTCGGCATCTCGCGCGACGATGCTTCCGCCTTCATTCCGACCTATCAACGCAAGGGGATTATCGAGCACGATCCCTTCATTTCGCTGGATTTCGATGGTGTCGGGGAGCTGATCCGCATCGCCGCCGAACGCGGCAGGCGCACACGCAACGACATGAAGCTCGGAATCTGCGGCGAACACGGTGGCGATCCCGTATCCATCCATTTCTGCGAAGAGATCGGATTGGATTACGTGTCCTGTTCACCCTTCCGTGTGCCGATCGCTCGGCTTGCAGCCGCGCAGGCGGTCATTACCAACGATATTGCCGCCAATAAGGGCGCCCGTAGTAGGACGGGTCTAGCTCGAACGCCATACCCATCATGAGCCTGTCGCTGTCATAGCGGTACTGCGCGCGGCGGTAGAGATCGATGCGCTGGAGGCAGCCTGCAAAGCCATCCGTGCCACGTTTGAAGCCATAGCGCAAGCATTGGTCTTCGTCGGCGGCGCGCTGCTGCTCCGGCGTCAGCGTCTGGCACGCCGAGAGGCTTATGGCAGCTGCGGCGAGTGCGAGAGATAGAACGAGGATACGCATCGGTGTGTCTTTGCAACGAAAATTTCTCACAATCAGATGACGCTAATCACGGCTTACAGTCAACTAAAAGAGTGGCTTAGGGTTACGAGTTACCTTTGGGATCGCTGCTCGCCGACCGACCGGAGGCGCGAATGGCTTTCGCGCGTCGGGGATCGTCTGTATGAAGACGGCTCGCACGATATTGGAAGGCAAGCATGGCACTGCGCGATCGATTCTCGAAGAAACTGACCTGCCCGCAATGCGGCAATAGCGGCTTTGCCGAAGCCTCCGAGATCGATGATCCGAAGCGCAAGCATCCCGGCTTCAGCGTCGATCATCTGCCGCGCGGCTTCTTCATCCAGCGCGCGTCCAATCACCAGGAAACCAGCATGATCAAGTGCGAATGCGGACGCAAGTTCCCGTTCCGCAGTCTGGCGGAAGCGGCGGCTGAGCGGCTCTAGGTCAGAACCGCTCGAGGACCTTGACGAAGGCTTCGGCGAAGCGGACAAGGTGGGCTGTTGCGGGGTCCGGCGCTTCCATGCGGATTTCCGTGCCGCTGTGGTCGAGCACAGCGAGAACGACGCGCATCTGCTCGCCGGGCGAGGGGATGCGAAGCACGGCGATGCGCTTGCAGTCGTCCATCAGGCCTTCGGCCGGAAGATCGAAGAGAAATTCCCCGCCGGCCTTAGCCGAAGCCACGCGGACCGTCTCGCAGAAGTCGGATTTGCCATCATATCCGTCGAGTGACAGTTCCAGTTCCAGAAGCTCTATCGGCAGAAGCGGATCTGCATGATCGGCTGCCCCCAGCGTCGGCGACTGGGCTCCCGATGCGAGCTCCGGTGCAATCATTGCCCTTCTCCTGTTAGTCGGTGTGTGACGCAAACCACACAACTGCAGATCAAGGAATATCAGAAAATGCTCACGCACGCCATTGTCGTCTTCTCCGTGGATTGCGTCCCTCCGATCGTGACAACAGTTTCAATTTAGGCGAATCTTGCACTAAACAAGTCGAGGGCGCTTTTGCGCGTTCATGCGGGACGCGCCGCTTGCGAGTAACCGGTAAGTTTGATGGCAATCCGTTTCGACCGCCCCGTTTCAAGTGCCGCCCGCTTCGCGCGGCGCTTCGGGGCATTTGCGCTGGTTCTCTGCCTTGCGGCTCTGATTGGTCACCGCTTCGCGGGCCTTGTCACGCCCTACCTGGTGCTGGTTCTGCTCGTCTCCGCGGGCTTTGCGCTCCTCGCGGCGCTGCTTGCCCTTGCCGGGCTGCGCAGCCTCTGGCTGACCGGTGCCGAAGGCGGGCTTGACGCGCTGAAAGCCCTTATTTTTGCGGCTCTTCCGCTCGCGATAGGCGGGATTGCCGCCGAACGCTATTTTGTGCTGCCGGCAATCTATGATGTGTCGAGCGATCTCGTCTCGGCGCCCGACTGGCTGAAGACCCCGAACGCCGATCAGATCTGGCTGAAGAGGAAGCCGGATGTGACGCCGGAGGATCGCGAAAAGCAGCTCGAGGCCTACCCGGAACTCACAGGCCGCCGCTATGACGGCGCGATCGACCGCGTGCTCGAAGCGGTGAAGAAAGTGGCCAAGCAGAACGGCATCCGGATCACCCGCGCCGAGGGCGACAGCGAGCCAGGCCGCGATCTCGAAGACCGGCCGGCGAAGCAGCAGGCGGACGACGGCGCGGTCGCCGAGGCTCCTGAGGCTGTACCGATCCCGACGCCGCGTCCCTATGACGACGATGTGGCGCAGCTCATTCGAAGGGCGAACGGCGTGACGCTGCAGGGCGAAACCCGCACCCTCGTTCTCGGCCTGCGTTTCGACATCGTCATCCGCCTGCGCGAGGAAGCGGAAACCACCCTCGTCGATGTTCGCGTCGCCTCGCGCTACGGCCCGCACGATCTCGGCCTCAGCGCCGATATCGCCGAGGATTATCTGAAGGCTCTCGATTCCGAATTGCTCGGCATCGCCGGCAGCTAGTTTCGTCCACCCTTTTGCGACCAATGAACGTTTTTTGCCGCCGGACAGCTATCCCAGGAAGCGGTCCCTCTGCTCCGGGCTCGGCACGAAGCAGGTCGCGCGTCGGCCGGCAATGCGCAATCGGTTGCGGGCAACAAATTCGTAAAGCCTGTCGGCAAGTCCCTGCGGCAGCAGCCGCAAGACCTTCACCAGCGACCAGGGAAAGCCGAGCCCCACAGCCATGCGGATCGTCCCTCTCGACTTGAAGTGGGCACGGCCGTCTTCGATCAGGATGTTGGTCTCGTAGTCGCGCCCGTCCAGCCCATAGTGCCGGTAAAGCGCTACCCCGAGCGGCGACTGCGCAGCGAGGAAGCGGTAACGCTCCGCCTTGTCATACTTCAGAACGAACTGGACCCAGGCAGAGCAGAACACGCATTCGCCATCGAAGACGATAACAGGCTTGTCGTCGGCAAAGGCCGGCACGGCGGCGTCGGTGCGATAGCTGTAGGCGTCGCGCACGAGGCTACCTGTGCGTCGCAGGTCGGTACGATCCCAGCAGCGCAGGCGGTCCGTCCGTCTCGATTTCGCCTCGCTCCACCAGATCCTCGATATGGGCAAGAACCGAGAGAGCGGCAGCGCCATGCAGGCGCGGATCGGTCTCGCGATAGATCACCTTCACCATGTCAGGAATGTTCCTGTCGCCGGCGCGGATCCGGTCGAGCACGGCGCGCTCGCGCATTCGCCGGTGCGTCTTCAGGGCGCGCATGAAGGAGATCGGCTTCCGCACCGGACCGCCATGTCCCGGCAGCAGGATGCGGTCGTGGCGCTCGATCAGCCGGTCGAGGGAGGTCATGTAGTCACCCATGGAGCCGTCTGGCGGCGCGACAATGGACGTCGCCCATGCCATGACATGATCGGCGGAAAACAGGATTCCCGTTCCCTCCAACGCGAAGGCTGCATGGTTGGCGGTATGGCCGGGCGTCAGCACGCCGGTCAGGCTCCAACCGTCGCCCTCGATCGTTTCGCCGTCGCCGATCGCAATGTCCGGCCGGAAATCCAAGTCCGAGCTCTCTGCGAATAGATTTACCTCTCCCAGGTATAGGGGGCGGGCGGCGCGGTGCGGTCCCTCGGCCACGATCTGCGCACCGGTTGCCGCCTGCAGGCGGCGCGAGAGGGGCGAGTGATCGCGATGCGTATGGCTGATGAAAATATGCGTGACCTCGCGTCCATCGAGCGCTGTCATCAATGCCCGGAAATGCGCCTCGTCCTCCGGTCCGGGGTCGATGACCGCCGTGGAGCGATCTCCGACGATATAGCTGTTGGTGCCGTGGAACGTGAAGGCGCTCGGATTGTTGACAGTGATGCGCTGCACGCCTGACGCAACCGGCACGGCCTGGCCATAGGCGGGCTCGAAGGCCAGATTGAACTCGGGACTTGTCATTTACTTGTATTCAATCTCGATGAAGGACATCGGCTGATCGCCGGCATTGACGACATTGTGCTCCGTGCCGGCATCGCGTCGGTAGGCCGCGCCTTTGGCGACATCGACCCTGCGGGTGCCGTCCTTTTCCTCCAGAAGAAACTGGCAGTCCGTCATCGGCACGACGACGTAGCCCATGCCATGCGTATGAACGCCCGTGTCCGCACCCGGCTCGAAATCCCAACGGGTGATCCGAACCACTGCATCGTCGAGCAGCAGCGTTGCGAGGGCAGGCGGGCGGGCGCGGTACTGGCTCATCGTCACTCCGGATCGTCTTGGACGGCTGACCCGAGACCTAGCATGGCGGTGCAAAAAGCGCACAGAAATATGCCGCGGCCCGAAACTTAATGATTGTGACGGCAGGCGAGCTTTGCTAAGCAGGCGTCGATTTGGCAAGCGGTCTCCGCTTTCAAGTTCTGGTGGGGCGTCGCCAAGCGGTAAGGCACCGGTTTTTGGTACCGGCATTCCCAGGTTCGAATCCTGGCGCCCCAGCCATCTTTATCTGGGTCCCTTCTTCAGGAACAAACGGAGCGGACTGGCCTGAGCGGCATCTCGCTCGTTCATTTCTTTAGCGTGTTGGCATAGGATTCCAGTACGGCGTTCATGCGAGTCTGTAACCTTTGCCGAGTGACTTATAAGCACTCCAGCACCGATTTCTTGACGCGGATCGTGACTGGCTGGGTGCGGTCGGGCTCTGCGAGGCGCGCCTCGCGCCAGAAGCTTTCGTCGAGTTCTGAAGTCGATATCCTCGTCGCGAAGCGCTACGAGCTTCTCAACGCTCAGTTCTTTTTTTGTATTTCGTCTTCATAACGTTTCCTTTCGGAGCGGCTTGGCGGTCGCGCGGATATGATCCTCTTGCGGTCATCTCGATCGGTATGGACGACGGTGAGAACGGCCAGATTGTCGATTGCGTCGATGCTGATCTCGCGACTTCGCCGTAGTCGAAACGGCTGTCGGTCACCGTGAAGACGAAACTTTCGAAAATCCGGCTGGCTGTCTCGAAGTTCACGCCGTGCCCATCGAACACGCGAATTGAATGTTATGGCAAATTGTTATGTATGGACAACGGCCGACAGACAGGCGGCCTTTCGGCCGCCTGCATTCAAATAGAAACCGCGGCCTAAATCACTGCGCGGGCTGCGCCGGCGCCAGGAATTCGGCGCAATAGGACGGGCCGTTTACACCCGGGATGTCGCCGACGACGCGGATGCTGCGGATTGTGTAGTCGGAGCTCGTGACGATTTCCGCTTGGCAGCGCAGGTACTGCGTGCGGGCGGGTGAGATCTGCTTGCCGCGCTTGCCGTCGGCGCCTTCTGTGTATTTCGCCGGGACGCGAACCGTCTTGTAGCCGCCCTTCCAGGTGTAGGTGACGCCGGAGCCGTTCTCGACATCGTTGATCGGCGGGCCGAATGCGGCAAAGAACTTGCCGGCCGACTGGCCCACCCAGCGGCTGGAGATCGGATCGGCGGAGGTCGGAATAGTCGTGCAGCCGGCAAGCGCAATGGCAAGCCCGGCCGCGGCAAAGGTGCGGAGTGTCATTCTATCGTCCCTGAAATTGTCGCGCATTCGACGGCGGGAATCGCTGGCCTGCAGCGGTTTCCGCTTGTCCCGCCGAGCGCTTTAGCGTGGAACCCGGCAAAAGAAAATCGGCCCGCCTTCGCAATTGCAAAATTTGCCGTGAGTGTGGCTTTTTGTTCCGGAAAGCGCCTTTCTGCCGCCGGCTAGCGTCCTCGAAAAAAATGCGCCGGCTTTTGAATTTTGGTGCTTGCGCAATGGGATGGGCCGGTCTATAGAGGCGCCGCTGGTCACGGAGTGTAGCGCAGTCTGGTAGCGCACCACGTTCGGGACGTGGGGGTCGAGTGTTCGAATCACTCCACTCCGACCAGCCGAAACCCCTGCATTGTAAGGGTTTTAACTCCCGAACCGATCTCCTCCGCGAAGACCGATTTTAAATCAACGGACCGATTGCGGACCGTTTGAAGCAGCGGACCACTTAGAAAGCGTTCGCTGCCTGCTGTTGGAAGTCCGGACTTGCATGCGAATAGGTCCGTTCAAACTCTTCCGCAGTCATCCCCAAAGAAGCTGCAGCCTGCTCGACTTCTACGCCGGCCTGGGCAAGCCAGGTAGCTCGAGTGTGGCTTAGCACGTGCGGCGTGACGTCTTCCCCAAAGCCAGCCTCAGCCCTGATCGTCCTGAATGCCTTGTGCGGCTTCACGATCTTTTCCCCGGCATAGGTCACCACGTAGCGCAGCGTCACCTTCTGCCCTTCGGCATCCGTCACGGTGTCGGCCTTATGCCAGTATCTCAGAAAGCGTAGGAGGCGAGGGGGTACGCGCCGGCTTTACCAGGATGAGCTCTACACCTGCATCATGACTGATGCAGACCTCCCAGCCTTGGCCGCTGATGTCTCCGTGGAAGTTGTGCATCAGTTGAGCAAGATGAATGGAAACCGCATAGATCTGCTTGGCGCCTATATCGGCGTTTCTGGCTTGGGTCTGAAAGATGGACTGAAGACGCTTTGTCGTGCATGTCATTGCGCACCCTCCCCGAGGAGCGCTTTGATTTCCCCTGTCACGGAAGAGCGATCTAGGAATGCCGCGGAACTTGTGATGCGTTCCGCCTCGCGATAGGCAATCCGGCTCAAACGGTATACCTGGTCGAGCTCGTCGATGCGGCTGTCGTCCTGTCTGGCGTACTCCATGTCGCCAAGGACATTGCAGATTGTTTCAAGCAAACCGCCCAGCTCCAAGAGGTGGTAATAGACATCGGAGGGGTCAAAATCGTTGGAGGTGCTCATGCCAGCACCACCTTTCTGCTTTCGCGAAGATCGTGAACGTGAGTGGCCAGACGCCTCAGATCGTCCAACTCCTCGCCGTTGCTATCGTAGGCAGCCCACTGCAGCTTGACCATGCACTCAAGATGCTTGTCGGTGTCCATCGGGCGCGCAGCAAGGATTTCCATTGCTCGGCGGCGCTCTTCGAAGAGGAAATCAGAGATCGATACCAGATAGAGGAGAAGCTCTCATCGATCGGCGGGACAATGACCTGGATCATGCGGCTCGTGATCGGCGGTCTGCTACTGGGTGTTATCGCCTTCCTGCTTAAGGGCGGGTTTAATCTGCCCTAGCATTTGATTTCGTCGTGCACGCGCAACAAACTCGAACGCAAATCGAGGAAACGCCGCGACGCACAGAGTACAAAAGAGGCAGCAGGTCCAATAGGACGAAAATAGACCTTCGTGAGTACCGAAGAGTGCTTCGCCGGTCTTGCATCGGCCGCCGCTCGTACACGGAGTGCCGCCTATGAGCGCTACGAGCACATTCCAGATGAGAAACTGCCCGGCAAGGCCCCAAATCGCCTTCCGAAACTCGGCGCCACCAATATTCCGAATATTATTACCAAACGGGTCTAGGTTCCCATGCACCAACATCTGGGAGCAGATCCAGGTGATGGCACCGAGCACCTGTCCGCCCAATATGCCCGTTACGAACCACTCTCTCGGCCAATATAGAAATAGCGCCAGCGGAATGCAGAAGGTCATGGCAAGGTAAAAGCCGCACGCAAAGCGGAGCCCGCGCGGTTTCTGCGAGAATATCGCCGCGACACATAAAACCAGCCCAATCGCACCGATCACCACGGGCACGGGACCGATGGCGGGGGGTAGTTTCACCAAACTGCTTACGATCAAAGCGAGGGGCAAAGGAAAGAAGAGGGCCGAGCCGATCACAACCGCACGGGTCTTTGAATCGTCGGGCAGACCAATTTTACGTCTACGTTTTTTGCGCATAGGTTGAAACACTTCGTCCCTCTACCGACGGGATGTAGGCAGCGTCTCAATGATTCTGTCAATTGGATCGGAGCGACAGCCCGGAAAACCTGCTCACTATGAAGCGGTTCGGCAAATTTGGCATGTGGCCGATGGGTGTGATTATTGCCGTCACAAGCGCGGTCGGGGCCGTGAAGATATTCTTCATGTCGGGGAGCGGGCCGAAGTAGCATCCGCACAATGAAAAACCCCGCCGAAGCGGGCCGCGAAAGCGGGCTTTTTTCTTTTCCGCCGCCTATCGTCGTTGCGGCCGGCGGTTGTCATCATTCTTGGCCATCTGAACGAAAGCCCGCACCTTACGCGCCGGTGCGGCGAGATTGCACCGCCTGGGTTGAAGGTACACTCCTATACGCCGAGGATGGCATCGATCTCGGCAATCAAGGCGCCATAGGTCTCGATATGCCGATAATACTCGTTGCGGATCTGCTCGGTGATATCGGAGAGCGGCCCGGCTCCCTCCGCGCGGAAGTGCTTGACGTCGTTGTCGGCCATGGATTTGAGATTGTCCTCGTACTCCTTGACCCTCTGAACATAGTCTTCCCGAAGTTTTTCCAGACTCATCTCATCCCTCCTGAGGTAGCCAAGCGCCGCGGACATTCTGACGCGCGGCGGCGGCAATCTAAAGGTTGCCTAGAAGAGATGCGGCGCTTAAAGCAGATTGACAATCCCGGCCGGTGAAAAGTGAACCGATGAGCAGCTTCTATTCCAACATGGGCGGCCTGCCGCCGCAGACCGAACTCCTGTCCAGCAAGGCCGTGTTCACGACGGCCTATGCTGTCA
The DNA here is from genome assembly GCF_000282035.1 of Rhizobium sp. CF122. Lineage (GTDB taxonomy): Bacteria > Pseudomonadota > Alphaproteobacteria > Rhizobiales > Rhizobiaceae > Rhizobium. The sequence goes on along the minus strand of NZ_AKKA01000067.1, from coordinate 1,203 downwards.
TCCCCCGCACCGTCATGACCGACATTGTCACCAGCTATCTCCCGCACTGGGAAGGTACGCGAGCCTGGGTAATCTCCCGTCCGTTGAGCGGCTTTTCCGAGACCTTTTCGCAATACATCATGGAAGTGCAGCCGGGCGGCGGCAGTGATCGGCCGGAGCCAGAAAAGCGCGCCGAAGGCGTGCTCTTCGTCGTCGAGGGCGAGATGACCGTCGAATTCGATGGTGCCTCGCATGCCATGCGTCTAGGCTCTTTCGCCTTCCTGCCTGCCGGCTCCCGCTGGACGCTGTCGAACAAGAGCGCTGCACCCGTGAAGTTTCATTGGATCCGTAAGGCCTTCCAGGAGGTCGAAGGGCAGGAGCCGCCGCCGGCGATCTTCACGCATGAGGAGAACCATCCGCCTCAGCCGATGCCCGATACCGACGGCGCCTGGGCCACGACCCGCTTCATCGATCCGGCCGACCTGCGCTACGACATGCATGTCACCATCGTCACCTTCGAGCCCGGCGGCGTCATCCCGTTCATGGAAACGCACGTGATGGAGCACGGACTCTATGTGCTCGAGGGCAGGGCCGTCTATCGTCTCAACAAGGATTGGGTCGAAGTGGAGGCCGGCGACTTCATGTGGCTGCGCGCCTTCTGCCCGCAGGCCTGCTACGCCGGCGGCCCCGGCCGCTTCCGCTATCTGCTCTACAAGGACGTCAACCGCCACATGCCGTTGTGGTAGGCGCAGAGAGACAAACCAGAATGAGAAACGGGGCCGATTTGGCCCCGTTTTCGGTTGCTTAAATGTCGCTTGCCGCATTCGACCAGAGGTCGGCGGCCTGAGCCGCCGTCATGCGCCGCACCTCCGCCTCGTGGCGTCGGTTGGCAAAGAGTTCGCTGGCCATGATCTGGTCGGCGAGGTCGGCCGGCAGCGACAGGATCACGCGGGCGTCGCCGCCATGAATACCGCCGAGTTCACCGCGCTTTCCGCCCACCATGCCGCCGGCCACCGTGTTGTTGGTGTCGGGGTCGATCAGGATGAACGAGCCGGATGCACGGTTCTGCTCATACGGGTCGAAGATCGCCTGTTCGTCGAAGGCGAGGCGCACCTTGCCGATGGCATTCATGTAGAGCGTATCGACGGGCGCCCAGGCACCGGTCTTCAATTCGAGCTGCGCCACCGGCTGCACCTGCACACGCTGGCGGCGGCTGCCGCTCTT
>NZ_AKKA01000066.1 GCF_000282035.1 Rhizobium sp. CF122 | reverse complement strand
GCCAGCCATGAGCGGCTTGCCGACACGCTCGACGACAAGGCGATGACGCTGGCCATTTCGCTCGATGAGAGCCAGAACCGCTTCGAGGATACGATTGCCAAGCGTGCCGAAGCGATTGCCGCCTCGATCGCCAGCGGCCACGAGAAGCTTGCCGACACTCTTGATGACAAGGCAATGGCACTCGCCATTTCCCTCAATGAGGGGCAGATCCGCCTTGCCGATACCCTTGGCCTTCATGTCGACGCAGTCGCAAACCAGCTCGCCGGCAGCCACGAAAAGCTCAGCGAAGTGCTTGACGACAAGACGGTAGCGCTCGCCATTTCGCTCAATGAAGGCCAAACGCGGCTTGCCGATACCCTTGGCCATCATGCCGAGACGATCGCGAACCAGATCGTCGGCGGCCACGAGAAGCTCACAGAGGCTCTCGACGATCGGGCCATGGCACTTGCCATTTCCCTCAACGACAGCCAGACCCGTCTCGAAGACACGCTCGGCCACCACGCAGAAACGATCAGCAACTCGCTTGCCGGCGGACATGACCGGATCACCGAGGCGCTCGACGACCGCGTCATGGCGCTCGCCGTATCCCTGAACGAAGGCCATAGCCGCATCGAAGATGCGCTTGCCCGCCGCGTCGATACCATCGCGAATTCGATTGCCACGGTTCAGGACCGTCTTTCGGACACGCTCGACGAGAAGGCGATGGCGCTCGCTATCTCCTTCAGCGAAAGCCAGAGCCGCTTTGACGACGCGCTGGAAGCGCGCACCAACGCGTTGCTCGACACGGTGGCCGGAGCCGAATCGCGCGTTGCCGGGGCCCTCGTCGACAAGTCGGACGCAATTCGCAGCGCCTACACAGAGAGCCAGGAACGCCTCGAGCGTTCGCTGAGTGACCACGCATCGACGCTTGCTGGCACGCTCTCGAGCGGTGGAGACCGCATCGAGCAGCTGACCGGCAACGCCGCTGCCCGCATCGAATCCAACCTGAGCAATGCGCATCAGCGACTGGAGACATTGCACGGCGATGCAGCATCCCGCATCGAAGGCGGCCTTGCCGCGGCACATGATCGCTTCGAAGCGCTGACCGGCAATGCGGCGACACGCATCGAAAGTGGTCTGGACTCGGCTCACGAACGCATCCGTTCGACGCTGACCGATCGCGAACAGGCGATCAATCTCGCGCTCAGCGACGCTCACGCCCGTATCAGTGACACGCTTTCCGACCAGGCGACGACAATCGGAGCGTCGATCGCCACCAGCGTCGGCATGTTGGAAATGTCGCTGGAAGACCACGAGGTCTCGCTTCGCCAGACGATCGACAACAGCGGCCGCGCTCTCGAAGACCGCCTACGTGACAGCACCGGCCATATTGCCGGCCGCTTCAAGGAGGCTGCAGGCGAGATCTCACGCTCGGCAGAAACCTTCTCCTCACAGCTCGACCAGTCGATCGAAGGCATGACCGGTCGCTTTGCGGAAACCGGGTCGCGTGTCGAGGCCGGCCTTGCCGCCCTCGAAAACCGCATTCGTGACGGCGTCGGCGGCGTAGCCGAGCAGGTCGACGCCGCTGGCGGCCGCCTCTCCAACACTTTGTCCGACGGTATTTCGCGCCTTGGGACGCTCGGCGAAGAGGCTACGGGCCGCATCGCGGCAGCGCTCGACGACAGCGCCGCAAAGTTTGCGGAGACGATCGATGGCCGCACGGCCAATCTGACTTCGGGCATTGACACCCGCACAGCGAGTATCGGCGAGGCAATGGAGCGGGGCAGCGCCCGCATCGAGGAGCGCCTGTCGACGATGGACCGCGCTCTGACCGTTGGTCTCGATGCCGTCAATCGCACGATTGAAGGCAAGGCTGCCGGCCTCGCCGCTTCGCTGCGCAGCGCCGTCGCCGAGACAACGCAGGGCATGGACGACGAAGCGACCCGCGCCGCCGAAAACCTCGGGCGTACCGGACAGCAGTTTGCCGAAGGCCTTGAGGCCAAGAGCAACGAGTTCAGCCGTGCAATCGAAGAGCGGTCCGAACAGATCGTCGGTCGCGTTTCCGAGGCACAGAACCGCCTCGCCGGCCAGGCAGCGGCCGTCGCTCAAACCTTCTCGGAGGCAGGCAACGCAATTATCAACAAGGTCGCGGAGGCGGAAACCCTGGTCAGCGGTCAGGTTGGCGCCATTTCCCGCGCCCTCGGCGACGCCCAGGCGACCTTCGAAAGTCATGGCGCAGGCATCCGCACGACGATTTCCGATGCAAGCCAGGAAATCACCTCGACCATGGCAGAGGTCGAACGTGCTCTGGAAGCTCGCGGCAATGCCATCCGTTCAAGCATCGAGGACCGCACACGCGAAATCGACTCGACGCTGACCGATGTCGAAAAAGCGCTCGAAGCGCGCGGCAGTGCAATCCGCACGACGCTCGACGACCGGACCCGCGAACTCAATTCGATGCTTGCCGGCCGCTCGACAGAGCTGTCGCGCATTCTCGACGAAACGGCACGGCCGCTGATCGACCGTTATGCCGAGGCTGGCAAGGACGCCGCCGCGCGCATCACGGCGGCGACCGAGCGCAGCACCGAACGCCTGCGCAGTGAGAACGAGGCTCTGATCAGCGCGATCGCCGCACGCACAGAGAGCGCATCGTCGGCCGTCGACGCGATGGAGAACAGCCTGCTTGCCAACGTCAACAAGCTGATCGAACGCCTGTCGGACAACAGCTCCGCTATGGGCCAGATGATGAGCCGTGCGGCCGAAGATCTGGCGGCGGTCGATGGTCGCCTCGGCGATACGACGTCGCGCTTCACCGAGTCCGCATCCAAGGCCGCCGAAATGGTTTCCGCCTCGACCCGCCTGCTCGAAGGCAAGGTCGATCGCCTGTCCGATATTTCCGGCCAGACGCTCGCCCAGGTCGGCGGCATCATCGGGCGGTTCGACGAGCATTCAAAGGTGCTCAGCCAGGCATCCGGTCTGCTCGCAGCGGCTCAATCGAACCTTGTCTCGACGCTTGAGGATCGCGAAACCGCACTGCAGAACCTTTCCGTTGGCCTCGTCCAGCGCTCGGAGGAGATTGAAAAGACCATGCGTTCGCTTGGAGGCATGGTCGAATCCGCCTTCGACCGCGCCGAGCAGCGCTCCAACCAGGTCAGCGGTACGCTGCGCGAAAGCGTGCAGTCCTCGTTCTCCGACATCGGCCGGGTTCTTTCCGAAACCGAAAAGCGTGCAGAGGAAGCGGCCGCGACCATGCGCGCCGCGCTCGTCAAGGCCGGAGAAGAGGCCAACGCGACAATCGACGGTGCATTCGGCAATGCGGAGCGTCGATCCGGCGAGCTCTCCAACCGCTTGCGCGGTGGCCTGACAGCGTCTCTGTCGGACGTGGAGCGAATGCTGGGCGAGGCAGGTCGCGCATCCGACGGCGCCGCCCAGACCATGCGCGAGTCGCTTCGCGAGGCAGTCGAGGAGGCGGTATCGCGCTTCTCCGGTGCGACCGAGGAGATCCGCCGCTCGGCCGGCGACATCCGCAAGGAACTCGATATGACCCGCAGCGAGCTGAAGCGCGGTGCATTCGACCTTCCCGAGGAAGCCAAGGAGAGCGCCGCTGCCATGCGTCGCGCCGTCGCCGAGCAGATCAAGGCCCTGCAGGATATCTCGCACATCGTTGGCCGTTCGACACAGCAGCTCGAAATCTCCGAGCCTGCGCCGCGGGCCATCCCTCAGCCTCAACCCGCACCACGTCCGGCCCAGCCGGCCACTACCCAGCAGGTACCCCAGCCCACCCCTCCGGCAGCACCCGCCTCGGCACCGGCCGTAACGCCCTCGCCGATCGAAAACTTCGGCCTGCGCGGCTCGCTAACGCCTCCCACACCTGCGGCCGCGACGCCGCAGCGGGCGCCCGTTGCCGCCCCGGCTCCAGCCTCGCCGGCAACCGGCGGCTGGATCAGCGACCTCCTGCGCGGCGCATCGCGCGAAGAGGCTGCCGAAGAAGCTCCGGCCCGGCAACCGGCACCCCGCGCTGAGGCTGCCGCGGCAGCACCGGCCCGCACCGCCGATAGCCGCAATCCGCGCCATGTCGTCGAGTCCTTAAACTCGCTTTCGGTGGATATCGCTCGCGCGATCGATCACGATGCGTCGGTCGACCTGTGGCGTCGCTATCAGCGCGGCGAGCGGGACGTATTTACGCGCCGCCTCTACACGCTCAAGGGCCAGCAGACCTTCGACGAGATCAAGCGCAAGTACGATCGCGAGCCGGAGTTCCGCACCGCTGTCGATCGCTACATCGCCGATTTCGAAAAGCTGCTTGCCGATGTCTCTCGCGGCGACCGCGACAAGACGATCACGCAGTCCTATCTGACCTCCGACACGGGCAAGGTCTACACGATGCTTGCTCATGCCGCGGGACGATTGAGCTAAGACGCCTAGGCAAAAAAGAAATGGCCGCCAAAAGGCGGCCATTTTCGTTTCAGGGCATTGTTTATGGTGGCATCCCATTGAAGCGCCACGCCAACCCCGACATGGACAATCAGATCGACTGCAGCGTCCAGTTGACGATCTCAGCCGATACGCCTGCGAACGCGCGATCGAGGCCCTTCACAAGACCATCGTTCGATCCACCGGCAGACACCTCTTGTCTGAACACCTTCTGAGCTCTCACAGAACCGTTGCGGTCGTTCAGGATCTTGGCTGAAATCTCCACCACCGCGCGGCTGGCGCCGGTCGTGTCGATCTCGAAGGAGCGGATATCTGTCACGAGCTGATAATCGATCGCAAGCCCCTGGCCGGGGACGCCGACGCCGCCGAGCTTGCCGGAGTTCTCATAGGCCTCGACCAGCTTCGCCTGAACCATGCGCGGCAGCTTGTCGCCCCATTGCGCCTGAGAAAGGTACTGTATTTGCGACGGAGCCACCCGAATGACAATCTGCTCGCTGTCGATCGCCTTCAGCGCGGTCGGTTGCTGCACCAGGATCTGCCGGCCCTTTGCCGCCGGTCCACTGCCGGTCGCCGACGCTGAGAGATCGTAAGTGTCGTTCTTCGCAGCCGTCCCGCAGCCCGCAAGGCCTGCCAATAGCGGCAACGCGATCGCGGCTATCGATATCCACGAACGGCGCTGCAACACATCCGATACGGCCATATGCGCTCCCCTAATATCCCTGTTAACGCCGCGTCCGGCCGTCATATTGCTTTACAGTATCCCCGCCGAAGATCAGCCGCTGCGGATTGCGGTCGAAATCGCTGATTGCATTACTAAGGTTCTGCACGGTGGAGCGCGTGTCGTTGATGAGCGACTGCATGTCGCGCAGCCCACCGCTGGAAAATTTCTGCAGATTGTCGGCAATCGGGCCAATCCGCGAGTTGAGGTTGTCGGCAACCTTCTTGAACGAGGTAAGCGTGTCACGCGCCTGCGCAAAAAGCGACTGCGTATTATCTGTCCCGAGCAGTGCATCCAGCTTGATCAGAATACCGTCGACGCGGGTAGACGCCGAGTTCAGCTTGTTCGCCATCTGCGAAACGTCCTGGATCGTCTGATCAATGTCCTTTTGCCGAGCCGAAACGGTGTTCGCGACATCCTTGATCGATGCGACGGCAGCGCGTGCATCTTTCGTCGCCTGCGAGATGTCGTCGACGGATCCCTTGACCTTCGCCGGGTCAATTTGTGCTACCAGTGTGTCCACCCGATCGAGCGTCGCCTGCGCCTTCTTGCCGAGGTCGTTGTAGGTCGTCGCTGTTTCCTCGAACCTCTGGATCGCCCCCTTGAAGTCGCCCGACGCATCGGCGACGTCGCGGCTGACCTTCTCGGCATTGCTGAGAATGGTATCGATCTTCTTCGCATCGACGGCCTTCACGAGGGCTTCGACCGCCTCCAGCGTCGAGTCGACACGACCCGAGACCTTACGAACCGTATCGGACAGTTGCCCGACACTTTGTAGGAATGAATCAATGTTGCCGGAGTTCTTTGCTAACGCGTCGGAGAACGTCTCGGCGTTCTGCAATGTCTTCGTCAGCGGCCCACGCGCGTCCTTCACAAACCCCTGAACCTGCCCGATGGCATCGTTGGCGCGGTCGAGAATCTTGTCCGCCGTCGCCAGAAGGTTCGTGACACTCGATTGATCCGCGACGATCACCGCTCGCTTGCCGGTGTCGAGCGACTGCTGAAGAATATTCTTTTCGCCGATCTTGCCGCCCGACAGTTCGATATAGGCCGCACCCGTCAAGCCCTGGATTTCAAGGATCGCTTTCGTCGACGGATAGATCGGTGCATCGACCCGCACCTCCGTGAACGCCAGCGAGAAGCTCGGATCGTCAGCATCAATCGACAGCGATTTGACCGAACCCACCTGAATACCGTTAAACCGCACAGGCGAGCCGATGCTCAAGCCGTTCGCGGAGCCCGGAATGCGGACGATCAGCTCAGCCATGGGCCCGCCACGCCCATATTCGGCCATCCAGTAGACGAAGCCGAACGCTGCCGCGATAACGAGCACCGTGAAAAAGCCGACAATAGTGTAGTTCGCTTTTGTTTCCATCGTATCCGCTCACTTCCCGCGGCTATCTTGCGCCAGGCTGTCGTCGCCGGCATGGCCGTTCTGGGGCACGATCGAACGCGCCCGCTTGCCCTTGAAATAAGCCTGAACCCACGGATCATCGAAGGTCAGCATGTCGTCGATCGTTCCCTCGACCAATACCCGCTTCTTGCCAAGCACGGCAATGCGGTCGCAGACGGAGAAGAGGCTGTCGAGGTCGTGGGTGACCATGTAGACGGTCAGACCGAGCGTGTCCCTAAGCCTCGCGATGAGCTCATCGAACTCCGCTGCCCCGATCGGATCGAGGCCCGAGGTCGGCTCGTCGAGGAACACCAGTTCCGGGTCGAGCGCCAGGGCGCGCGCCAGCGCCGCACGCTTGATCATGCCGCCCGAAAGCTCCGACGGGTATTTGTCGGCGGCATCCGCCGCGAGCCCGACCAGCCGGATCTTGAGTTGAGCCAGTTCGTCCATCAGTGATTGGGGCAGGTCCAGATACTCACGCATCGGCACCTGGATATTCTCCTTCACGGTGAGCGAGGAGAATAGCGCGCCTTGCTGGAAGAGCACACCGAGCCGCATGTCGAGCGCATTGCGCTGCGGCTCGTCCAGTTCATCGAAGTCCTGACCGAGGATCTTGATGTTACCCGAGCGGCGCGGCAGCAACCGAAGCACTGTCCGCATCAGGACCGACTTGCCGGTTCCCGACGCGCCGACAAAACCGAGGATTTCGCCGCGATAGATATCGAGGTTCAGATTATCGAGAACGACCTTCGAGCCGAAACCTACGGTCACGCCGCGCGCAGACAGCACGACATCCCGTCCTTGATCGTTTCTGGTCTCTGTCTGCTGTCCGTCCACGTACGATCCTTAGAAATTGATGGCCGCATAGAACATGGCAAAAAGCCCGTCCATGAGGATAACGACGAAAATCGCCTTCACCACCGACGCGGTCACGTGCTGGCCAAGCGACTCAGCACTGCCGCCTACCTTTAAGCCTTCAACCGCCGCAACGATACCAATAACCAGCGCCATGAATGGCGCCTTGATCATCCCGGACAAGACCGTCGATAGCGTGATCGCTTCATGCAGGCGTGCGATGAAATTCGCGAAGGTGATGCCGGAGTAGGCCCAAGCGACCACGGCTGCGCCGGCGAGCGAAGCAAAGTTCGCAAGCACGGTCAGCAGCGGCAATGCGACGGTCAGGGCAACCAGGCGCGGGAAGATGAGCACCCCAACAGGATTGAGCCCCATCACCTTCAGCGCATCGACCTCCTCGCGCATCTTCATCGAGCCGATCTCGGCGGTGATGGCGCTGCCGGACCGGCCGGCGATCATAATTGCCGTCAGAAGCACGCCGATTTCGCGAAGCTGCAGGATGCCGACGAGGTCGACGACGAAGACTTCGGCGCCGAAATAGCGGAGCTGAAAGGCGCCCTGTTGCGCAATGATCGCGCCGATCAGGAACGACATCAGCAATATGATCGGTACCGCGCGTACGCCCATATGGTCGATCTGGTTGACGATCGACGCCGGCGAGACGCCGCTGCCGCGCCCGAATTTCATCTGCGCGCCGCGCACAGCGGACCCTAGGATATACATGGCGGCGGCGAGATTGTTCCAGATATCGAAGGTGATCTTGCCGATCGGGGCGAAGATCTTTTCCTGCCAGCTTGCCTTTTGCTGAGGTTCCTGCTCCGCCTGCGGGGGCTCCTCGGAAAACTCGGCAATCATTTCGTCGATATGCGCGTTGCTGCCTTCGAAGTGCACGGTGCCGCCGGCGCCCTCTACCTGCTTCTTCAGGCGGCAGAGCAACCAGACACCTGCCGTGTCGATATCCGTCACGCCTGACAGGTCGAGGGTCACCTCGCCTCTTCGACCGGCAGTGAGCTTCTCGAAGTCGCGCAGAACGAGGTGCAGATTAGCGCTTCGCCAATTTCCCTCGAGCTGAACGTGCTGGCCCGAACCATGGGCGTGATCGTCCACATGCAGAGAGGCAGCGCTACGGGTTTCCGACTTCAAAACGCTTGTGTCTTTCAAGGCTTACGGCGACATTGCCGACTCGCGAACTAACGGTTCGCCGCTTCGGATCAATATACCCAAGCCACACCAAATTTCCATGCGCGCAGGATTGCAAATATGCCACGGTCACTTGAAATTCAGACGGAATCCTTTCCCATATCAGGCACATTCACGATCTCGCGCGGCGCCAAGACATCGGCGGAGGTGATCCTCTGCACCATACGCGACGGCGGCGCGGTCGGTCGGGGCGAGTGTGTTCCCTATCGCCGCTATGGAGAGACGCTGGAAAGTGTCGCCGCTCAGATCGAAGCTGTAAGGCCACTAATCGAAGGTGGCTTGACTCGCCCGGAACTGCAGCGCGCAATGCCCCCGGGAGCCGCACGCAACGCAGTCGATTGCGCCCTTTGGGATCTGGAAGCCAAGCGCTCCGGCAACTCGGTCATCGCTGAACTGCGTCTCGCAGCGCCACAGCCGTTGACGACAGCCTTCACGATATCGCTCGGCGAACCCGATGTCATGGCCGACCAGGCGCGTGCAAACGCCGATCGCGCCTTGCTGAAGGTCAAGGTGGGCACCGGCGACGATGAGAGCCGTATCCGCGCCGTTCGTCTTGCCGCACCCGATGCGGCCATCATCCTCGATGCCAACGAGGGCTGGCCGGAAGACACGCTGGAGCATCATCTGCGCGTCGCAGCCGAAGCTGGCATCGCCCTCGTCGAACAGCCGTTGCCGGCTGGCAAGGATGAGCTCCTCGCCGAAATCCGCCGCCCGCTGCTCGTTTGCGCCGACGAAAGTGTCCACCACACAGGCGACCTCGCAAGCCTTCGCGATCGCTATGACGCGATCAACATCAAGCTCGACAAGACAGGCGGACTCACCGAGGCGTTGGCAATGAAGAAAGAGGCGCAGCGCCTTGATTTCGAAATCATGGTCGGCTGCATGGTCGGCACATCGCTGGCGATGGCGCCGGCTGTACTGCTGGCGCAGGGCGTCGATTTCGTCGATCTCGACGGACCGCTGCTGCTTGCGCGCGACCGTGAACCCGGTCTGCGCTACGCCGCCTCTCTTGTCTGGCCGCCGGATGCCGCGCTTTGGGGCTGAAGATAGTAGGCGACGATGACAAGGCCTAGCCCGGTCAGCGCCACCAGCGCCATCACATAATAGCTTGCGAGCCCAAGCAAGGCGTAGACGTAGCCGGAAGCAATCGTCATCAGCCCCATGAACATGCCGTTGTAGAAGAAATAGGCGCCCTGCGCCGACGACTCCTGGGTCTCTTGCACGGAGGCCACGATCCGCCGTTGGACGCCCGTGTGCACGAACGCATAGGTGCAGGAATGCATGCACTGGAGCAGAAAGAAACCCCAAAATCCCCAATGCATCGGAAACAGGATCCAGCGACAGACGCTGACCGCCGCCCCAAATCGAATGAGCGTCCAGGCGCTGAATCGGCGGCTGAGCCGCCGGGACAGAAAGAACACGGTCACCTCCGCAGCGACGCCGGCGCTCCACAGGACCGCGATCTGTGTCCCGGAGAAGCCGAGATCGCGCCAGTAGAGCGACGCGAAGGCCTGCAGGACCGCGTGGCTCGACTGCTGGATCGCGACGCCGATCAACAAGGCCAGCAAATGCGGCTGTCGCAGCGAACTTCCTGTCGCAGCCGAGATATCGACGGGTGTGCCACGCCGGCGCGTCGGGCCTATCCGCGGGCAATAGATCGCCATCACCACGGTCATGACGAAGCCGAACGTCATCACAGGGAGCACCATCTCGCCACCCCAATAGCCGATCAGCTCCCCGCCGATCAGGGTGGAAACGATAAACGCGATCGAGCCCCAGACCCTCATCGAGCCATAATCCAGACCCCAGCGCCGGACGCCCGAAATCACGATCGATTCGACGACCGGGACGTAGCAGGCAAAGGTCGCTCCCTGGATCGTATAGACGATCAGCACCGGCCAGAATGTGTTCGTCCAGTAGAGCGCGATCGCCGTCAGCAGCGATAGGCAACCTGAAAACAACAGCACATCCGCCCGCTCATTCATCCGGTCGGCATACATCGCGACGATCGGAGCGACGAGGACACGCACGACCATCGGCACGGCTAGGATGACGCCGATCTCATGGTCGTTGAACGCGTGCAGCGCAAGCCACATCGGGAAGAACGGCAAGGCCACACCATTGACGAGCAAAGGCGCACAGTAGGACAAAGCACTGAGAAGCCGGAAGCGCGGTGGCGCCCCCTCACTTGCTGGAGGATTTTGAGCGGGAATCATGGGGTGACCTGCAGGAAACTGAACGTTGCCTATCACGTCAACCTAAGGGCGACTATGGCAAGAAATTGCCCATCTGAAACGTTTTAGAAAATAAACAGGCCTGTCGCAAAGACACAACGGGCTAAATTGATGCATGGAATTGGGGATCGAAAGTCCGCGTTCAGGCGGCCTGCTGCGCGACTTCCTTTTCGTGATGGCCGATCGCCATCGGGATCGGCTGCATGCCGCTCGTTGCACGCCACTCGATCAATTCAAACGTGCCGTCCTGATGCTCGGCAATCGCCGTGCAGCTTTCGACCCAGTCGCCGGTATTAATGTAACGGATGCCGTCCATGTCCTCCATCACCGCGTGGTGGATATGGCCACAGATCACGCCGTCGGCACCGTGCTTGCGAGCTTCTTCGGCGACGACCCGCTGGAACTCGCCGATGAAGTTGACTGCGTGTTTGACCTGCAGCTTGGCCCATGCGGAAAACGACCAATAGGGCATGCCCATCCGGCGGCGGATGGCTGCCAGGCCGACATTGATCATGATCGCCATGTCGTAGGCCCAGTCGCCGAGATAGGCGAGCAGGCGCGCGTTGCGCACGACGACGTCGAACTCGTCGCCATGCAACACGAGGTATTTCTTGCCGTCGGCCGCCTCATGCATCATCCGCTCAGCAACCTCGATGCCGCCGAAATGGGTGCCCGGAAAGTCGCGAAGGAATTCGTCGTGATTGCCCGGGATATAGATGACCCGCGTGCCCTTGCGCGCCTTGCGCAGTAGCTTCTGGACCACATCGTTGCAATCCTGCGGCCAGTACCAGCTACGCTTCAACCGCCAGCCGTCGACGATATCGCCGACAAGAAAGATGGTATCCGCCTCGTGATGCTTGAGAAAATCCAGCAGGAAGTCCACCTTCGCGGCCTTGGAGCCGAGATGCACATCGGAAATGAAAAGCGTACGGAAGTGCCGCGTATCCATATTGTCCCTCACAAGCATCCTGCTCATGTCCCATTGTTCACCTGCCCTTCCAAAACCAGAGTCGTGTTTCAGGAAGATGACATGCCGGCGCTACGGCTGATTTTCCCGGTTTCCATCGAGCCTCGCCGCGGCCGCGGCAGATTTGCGCTGTTTTCGCATTTCGAACGGAAATTCCGACTGTTCCGCCACCCCGTTTGATGTATTGAAGGCAGTTCAAAGACAGCATGCGGCAGCCCGGAGGCGATGATGGATCATCAGGAAAAGTCCAAGACGGAAAAAAATCTGGCAGGTGGAAGTCTCGACGAGCAGGCGCTCTACTTCCATCGCTATCCGCGTCCGGGCAAGCTCGAAATCCAGGCGATCAAGCCGCTCGGCAACCAGCGCGACCTGGCACTCGCCTATTCTCCGGGCGTTGCAGCGCCCTGCCTGGCGATCCGCGACAATCCCGAGACGGCCGCCGACTATACGTCTCGCGCAAATCTCGTAGCGGTCATTTCCAACGGTACGGCCGTTCTCGGCCTCGGCAATATCGGCCCGTTGGCATCGAAGCCGGTCATGGAGGGCAAGGCCGTCCTCTTCAAGAAGTTCGCCAACATCGACGTCTTCGACATCGAGGTCGATGCATCGAGCGTCGAGCAGATGGTGTCGACCGTCGCCTCGCTCGAGCCGACCTTCGGCGGCATCAATCTCGAGGACATCAAGGCACCGGAATGTTTCGAGATCGAGCGTCAGCTGCGCGAAACCATGAAGATCCCGGTCTTCCACGATGACCAGCATGGCACCGCCATCATCGTTGCCGCCGCCATCCTCAATGGTCTGGAACTGGCGAACAAGAAGATCGACGAGGTCAAGATCGTCGCCTCGGGTGCCGGTGCTGCCGCCCTTGCCTGCCTCAATCTCCTCGTCACGCTCGGCGCCAAGCGGGAAAACATCTGGGTCCATGACATCGAGGGCCTCGTCTACGAAGGCCGCACCGAATTGATGGACGAATGGAAGAGCGTCTACGCGCAGAAGAGCGACACACGCACACTCGCCGAAAACATCGGCGGTGCCGACGTCTTCCTTGGACTTTCCGCCGCCGGCGTGCTGAAGTCGGAACTGCTGGCGCAGATGGCCGAAAACCCGCTGATCATGGCGCTCGCCAACCCGACGCCCGAGATCATGCCCGATCTCGCCCGCGCCGCGCGCCCCGATGCCATGATCTGCACCGGCCGTTCCGACTTCCCGAACCAGGTGAACAACGTTCTCTGCTTCCCCTATATTTTCCGCGGCGCGCTCGATTGCGGCGCAGTGACGATCAACGAAGAAATGAAAATGGCGGCCGTGCGCGCCATCGCAGCACTTGCGCGCGAGGAACCTTCCGACGTCGCCGCACGCGCCTACTCGGGTGAAACGCCGGTCTTCGGCCCGAACTACCTGATTCCCTCGCCTTTCGACCCGCGCCTGATCCTGCGCATCGCCCCGGCCGTCGCGAAGGCAGCCGCCGAGAGCGGTGTCGCCCTGCGCCCGATCAGCGACTTCGACGCCTACCTCGACCAGCTCAACCGTTTCGTCTTCCGCTCCGGTTTCATCATGAAGCCGATCTTTGCCGCGGCGAAGAATGCCGAGCGCAAGCGCGTGATCTTCTCCGAAGGCGAGGACGAGCGGGTGTTGCGCGCCGCACAGGTCCTGCTGGAAGAAGGAATTGCCAAACCGATCCTGATCGGTCGCCCGCAAGTCATCGAGACTCGCCTAAAGCGCTACGGCCTACGCATTCGTCCGTTGGCCGATTTCGATGTCATCAACCCGGAAGACGATCCACGCTTCCGCGAATATGTCGATCTCTACTTCTCGCTCGTTGGACGTCGCGGCGTCATTCCGGAGGCAGCGCGTACCATCGTTCGTACCAACACGACTGTCATCGGCGCCCTGGCCCTGAAGCGGGGTGAGGCAGATGCGCTCATCTGTGGGCTGGAGGGCCGCTACGAGAAACATCTGCGCGACGTTCGCCAGATCATCGGCAAGCGACACGACGTGTGCGACTTCTCGGCGCTCAGCCTGCTGATCTCGCAGCGCGGTGCCACCTTCTTCACCGACACCTACGTCACCTTTAATCCGACTGCGGAGGAGATTGCGGAGTCCGCGGTTCTTGCCGCCGAGGAAATCAAGCGCTTCGGCATCACGCCGCGAGCTGCCCTCGTATCCCATTCGAATTTCGGTTCGCGTGAGTCCGAGAGCGCGACGAAGATGCGTGCCGCTCTCAAGCTCGTGCGTGAGGCGGCGCCGGATCTCGAAGTCGACGGCGAAATGCACGGCGAAAGCGCGATCTCCGACGCCCTGCGCAAGCGCGTCATGCCCGACACGACCCTACACGACGAAGCAAACCTGCTGGTTTTCCCGAACCTCGATGCAGCCAACATCACGCTCGGCGTCGTAAAGTCGATGATCGACGGGTTGCACGTCGGGCCGATCTTGCTTGGTGCAGCGCTGCCCGCGCACATCCTGGCGCCGTCCGTCACTTCCCGCGGCGTGGTCAACATGGCCGCCCTCGCCGTCGTGGAGGCTTCACAGCCGGCGTGATTTGCCGCAGATCGAGAAAATGCGGTAGGATTCCGACCGCAGCTCGTTAAGACAAACGAGCTAGCAATGAAGGCGCGGCGAAAAAGCCGCGCCAGACGACCCTGCTATTTGCTCATCGATGGGACGATGCCTTGAACCGCTGGATTCTGTCACTCATAGCCGCATTTACTTTGACCGGCCCGAGCTACGCCCAGATGCCGGCAATCTGTGGCGATCTGCGCGCCCGCCTTGCCGACCTGCCGCAGATCATCGGCAGTACGTCCGAGGTGCGCAAGTACGCCAGCGCTATCGCAGAGCAGAACCTTGAGCTTCGCAAGGTCCGCAGCGATCTGCGCCAGAGCGGCTGCACGAGCGGCAGCATGGTGGTGATCGGCGACGATGACGGATACTGCGGGGAACTCGAGCGCGCAGAATCCAAGATGGTCGACAATATCCGCTATCTCCAGCAGCGTCGCGACGAACTGCGCGGTCAGAGCGAGGATGTCCGCACGAGGAACGAACTTCTTGCCGCACTCGATGACAATGGCTGCAACGAGGAACAATGGCCCGCCGACAGCGCCGAAGGGTATGCGCAGCCACCGAGTATCGAAGATCAGGCGCTGCGAAGCGACACGTTCATTCCGTTGGGTGGTGATCCCAGCCGGCGCCGCTATGGTCTCCCGGGCATGTCGCCGCTCTCTCATCTGAACACCGTCTGCGTGCGAAGCTGTGACGGCGGCTTTTTTCCGTTGAGCTCGAACGCAACATCCCAGGACTTTGCCCGCGATGCCGACACCTGCTCGAAGATGTGTCCCGGCATCGACACCGAGCTCTTCTATCATGACGTCTCCAGCACGGAGACATCGCAGATGATCTCCGCGGCGACAGGCGCGCCCTACAGCGCCATGCCGAATGCCTTCGCCTACAAGAACCGCAAGCCCGGCGAAAGATCGTCCTGCAGCTGCGATCTAAACGCCTACTACGAGCGGATGCGAAAAAGCCAAACGATCAGCGAACCGCCGCAGGGGTCGATTACCACGATCGAAACCAAGAAGCCCGAGACCAAGAGCCCGACCGCAGCGCCCGCGGTTCCGCTGCCACAGGTGCCGGACAGGCCTTACGACCCGGCAAACAAGGTCCGTCAGATCGGCCCGCAGTTCCTGGCGGGCGACCAAGGCACGATCGACCTCAAGAACCCGGCAAAGCCAGGTCCCCAGCCGCAGCAATAGTCGCTGCCTAGTCTGCAGACTTGCCCCAACAATCCATAAACACAAGCTCCTCCAGCGGCAGGCGCTGGCGCCATCCTTTGACCGCCAGTTCCGGTTGGTCATAGAGCTGATCGACGTAACCTAGGCACAGCCAGGCAACGATCTCCACCCGCTCCGGAACGCCGAGAACCCCCTTGATATCGGACTCGTGAAAGATGCTCACCCAGCCGACCCCGACGCCTTCGGCACGCGCTGCCAGCCACAAATTCTGCACGGCGCAGACCGTGGAGTAGGAGTCCATTCGCCGGTTGTGGGTTCGTCCGAGAACGACATCACCGCAGCGATCGGGATCACAGGTGACGCAAATGCTGAGCGGTGCGGCTCGGATGCCCTCCAGCTTCAGCGACCGGTAGAGCTGCTGTCGCTCCCCCTGAAACATCTCGCCGGCCTCGCGATTAGCGCGATCGAACGCCTGCCAAACAGCCTCCTTCATCTGCTGATCGCGCACCAGGATGAAATTCCAGGGCTGCATGAATCCAACAGACGGCGCGTGGTGCGCAGCCGTCAAAAGCCTGCTGACGACGTCGTCGGGTATGGGATCCGGGCGAAACTCCGAACGCACGTCACGGCGCGTCGAAATCGCCCTGTAGACGGCGTCGCGGTCCTCGGTCGAAAAGGCTGCAGCTCCCGACAGGGAGCCTGAATGGTCTGGTCGCATCGTCAATCCCCAACAACACAACCGCCCGCCGTCCACGCGGGTCAGTCTATGATGTCGGGCCGGTCTTCTGACTTGGCGTCATCCGACTGCCGCGCCTTCCCGGTACTGGACCAGTGGCGTGTTGCGGCAGTCGTCAGCCTTACAGCGTTGGGCACGTTTCGGTCTCACACCGAATTCCCGATTCTCCCGCCTAAGACGGGCACCCGACGGAAGGGTCTATGCCGGCAAAAATCACGCGATGCAATCCCTCACGCAGAGACTGGGTAGTAACGCACATAGGCGAACTCATCGCCCGACGGCGACCAGTTCGGCACGTTGATCGTTCCCTGCCCGCCGAAGAGATCGAAGAGTGTTGTCAGCTTGCCCCCATCCATGTCCATCAGCCGCAGCCGTACATTGAGATCGCGCGGGTGGTCGAGGACGTCGGGATCGTAGGAAAGGATCAGGACTTTATCGTTGTTTGGCGACGGATGAGCAAACCAATTCCCACAATTGTCGCTGGTGATCTGCTCGAGGCCGGTCCCATCCGGGTGAATGCGCCAGATCTGCATGAGGCCGGTGCGGCTGGAATTGAAGTAGATCCACTGGCCGTCGGCTGAATAATCCGGCCCGTCATTGCGCCCCTCGCCGTGCGTCAACCGCTTTTCTTCGCCGCCGTCCACGGAGATCGTGTAGATATCGAATACGTCGTTGCGGATGCCGCAATAGGCCAGTTGTTTCCCGTCGGGCGACCAGCCATGCCAGTAGGACGGCTGATTTTGCGTCACCAGACGCGGCGTGCCGCCTTCGGCGGGTAGCACATAAATCGTCGACTTACCGAACTCAGTCTTATCGGAAATGACGATCTGACGGCCATCAGGCGAAATGCCATGATCATTGTTACAGGCCGTGGCAAAGCCGGTATCGACCTTTTCGACCTTGCCCGAACCGTCAAGCGCCAGACGGTACAGAAGACCGTCACCGTTCAGCAGAAGATAGCTACCGTCGGGTGAAAAGTTCGGCGCCTCCACGAGTTGCGTGGTTTGCCAGACGACGCGCGCCTCGCCTGTCCTGATGTTGTAGATCTCGACGGAACTGCGCAATCTGAATCCTCCTGACATCGACTCCGTCAGACCTACGACGGCCCGCCACTCAGCACAAGCAAATGCACCAGGCCAGCTTGCACCACAGGACGTGTCTCTTGGGCGACCGGCGCCTTATCCACTAATCACAAATGCGGGAAACCTAACGGTTCATCTAGCGTTCATGACGAGGATGTGACAGTTCG
Source organism: Rhizobium sp. CF122 (assembly GCF_000282035.1). GTDB lineage: Bacteria > Pseudomonadota > Alphaproteobacteria > Rhizobiales > Rhizobiaceae > Rhizobium. The sequence goes on along the minus strand of NZ_AKKA01000066.1, from coordinate 10,520 downwards.
GTGAAGCTTTTATGACGTTGGAGTTTTCCGGTTGATCGCGTTGGTAATGAGGTCTGCAGCGGCAGCGCGCTTTGCGTCGCTTTCCACCGATTTCGGAGGAAGCGTCCGGTCGCCTGCTATACGCACAGCGCTCGGCGTCGCTCTTTGCGCCCTGCTTGCTCTCTTTGCTACGGCCGCCGTCGAGATAATTGCCCGCGATGGGCTGGCCGACGTGCGCGAATTCCTGATATCGCCGGCGCGTCCCGGAATGACGACCGTTGTGATGTTGACTGTCCTGATGCTGTCGCTCGATGCCGCCTTGGGAAGACAACTCATTTCGGCATTGATCGTTCTCCCGCTGGTCTTCGTTCCCGCCATTGTCTCCAACCAGAAGCAGCATTACCTCACGGACCCCCTTTATCCATCCGACGTTCTTTTCGGGCGCCAGATCATGGAACTGCTTCCTGTCATGGTGCGCGACCGCCCCTGGACTGCCGTTGCGATGGTTGTCGGCATTGCCCTTTCCGCTGGCGCGATTGTCATCCTCTGGCGCTTCGCCTGGCGCAACTTCCCGAAACTCTCAAGGACCTCTCGCCTCCGCCACCTGTGCGTCGGCCTACCCGTTATCGCGACTTTCGGGTCATTGATGGACTATTCACAGTATTCCTTCATCCGTGACCGCCTTCAGGTGGTCCCGATGATGTGGGACCAGAAGGAAAACTACCGGAGCAACGGCTTCATCCTCGCCTTCATCTTCAATATTCCGATGGCCGACGTTGCAGCACCGGCCGGCTTCGGTACGCAGGCGCTTGATGCTATCCCCGGCCGCAACTACGGCTATCTCAGCGGCCCACGAGAAAAGCCCGACGTGATCATGCTGATGAGTGAATCGTTCTGGGATCCGACCCGACTGAAGACGCTGAGCCTGTCGCCCGATCCCATGCCGACTATTCGCGCCGAGCAGTCTGGCCATGTATTCTCACCGGAGTTCGGCGGCATGACCGCCAACGTCGAATTCGAGGCGTTGACAGGCTTTTCCAATGCCTTCCTGCCATATGGCAGCATCCCCTATCAGCAATACATCCGTCGCGATGTTCCCTCGCTCGCCACGTTCTTCCGCGGCGAAGGCTATGCCGCCCGCTCACTTCATCCATTCAGCGGCTGGTTCTGGAACCGCAACGAAGTCTACAAGGACTTCGGTTTCGAGCAGTTCCGCTCTGAAGAAACCATGCCTCCGATGGAAAAGAGGGGCATCTTCGCTTCGGACGAGTCCCTTATGAAGGAGATCATGCGCGAGGCCGACGGTATTGATCGTCCGTTCTTCTTCTTTGGTGTCACCCTGCAGGGACATGGTCCCTACGAGCCGAACCGTTACGTACACAACACCGTCGACATCAAGAGCAACCTGAACGATGCGGACCGGGCCACGCTGGCCACCTACACGCAGGGGATCAAGGAAGCCGACGACAGCCTCAAGATGCTGATGAATTGGGCCGAGAAGCGCGATCGCGAGACGATCATCGTCCTCTGGGGCGATCACCTTCCGCCGCTCGGCAACGTCTATATGGCGACCGGCTACATGCCGGACCAGGTTGCCACGCGTAAGGCATCGGTCAGCGTCATGAAGCAGGAACACGAGACGCCGCTCGTCATCTGGTCCAACAAGAAAGGCAGCAAGAAGGACGTCGGCACGATCAGCCCATCGCTGCTGCCTTACCATCTCTTGAAGTTCGCAGGCTTCGAGCATCCCTACTACACCGGCTTTCTCGGCCGCGTGCAGAAGAAGTACAGTGTCATTGATCGTTACCAACTGATTGCGCGTGACAACACGCCGTCGCCCGATTGGGTCCTGAAGCCGAAGAACCTCGATCCTCTCGTACGGGACTATCGATATCTCCAGCACGACATCATGTTTGGCAAGGCTCAGACGCTCGGCCGCTTCTTCCCACAGCATGCCTGGCTGTATGCGCAAGGCACGTAAGAGAGCGGCACAAGCCCGCATTGCAATTTGAAAACATTACGGAATACTGGCGCCCGAGCGATCTAGCATTCGGAGTTAGCCATGCATAATCTATCGGACTTCATCCACCATCACTTCGACAAACCTGTTGACGAACTCGGTGAGATCGAGAAGCGCGTTCTCGCAAAAGCCCATGAGCGTAAGATAATCTCGACCGATATCAATGCGGCCTTGCAGGCGGAATCATCCACCGGACAGCGCCTGGCGGATTCGATTGCCCGCGTCGGCGGCTCATGGTCGTTCATTGTCGCCTTCTTCCTGTTCCTGGTCTTCTGGTGCGTCGTAAATACGGTCGTACTACTCACACGCGCCTTCGATCCCTATCCCTTTATCTTCCTCAATCTCGTGCTCTCGATGCTTGCCGCAATCCAGGCTCCCATCATCATGATGTCGCAGAACCGGCAAGCAGAGCGCGATCGCTTCGAGGCGGCGAAAGACTACGAAGTCAATCTCAAAGCTGAACTGGAAGTTCTTTCTCTACATCAGAAGATAGATATGCGTGTGCTCACCGAAATTGCAGCACTGCGCGAAGACATCGAGCGACTGAATCAGCGTCTGCCCAGTTGATGGAACGATCGGGGATCGCTTGAATTTAACTATACCGACCGATTAACGATCCGCTAACCAAGTCTCGCATTGAAACACCGTCACAAATGTAAGAGGAGCAATTGGAACCAATACGACCGACCGTACGAGACGATGCTCACTGGCCGACCGCATACACGCGATGAAATTCTTGATCACCCCCTGTTTCTGTCGATCGAACGCCAGATAGCGCTCCATCTTATCGGCATTTACAAGCGCGCTCCTCGTCTTGCCCGCCTCGCCGCTTCGCATCAAAAGTGGCTGCTGACACAAACGCTGTTCGCCATGCATACCGGACGCGATCGAGGCAATCCCGTTTCAGGGCTCACGGCCGGTCGCATGATGCAGGTCGCCAAGGAGTTTGACCTCGCCAGCAAAAATACCGCGGCCTCGTTTCTTGCCGAACTCATCGCCTACAAATTTCTACGGGATGCTCCTGATGAAACGCCCGATCGGCGCCTCCGTCGCCTCGAAACGACCGAACTCAGCGAGGAGGCCATGACGTCCTGGTTCCAGGGGCATATGGCCTGCCTCGATCAACTCGATGGCGGCAATCGTGCAAAGCTGACTGCAGACAGCCCCCGGCTCTTTCATCTCGCGCAGCCGCGTGCTGCGCGTGCTCTCATCCAGGAACCGATCTGGAAGGAGCCACGGAGCAGTATCGGCCACTTTCTCTGGTCCGATGTCGGCGGCCTCGTGCTGCACGATCTAATCAGTCGCCTCCCCAACGACGCGCGGGAACACGACCGCATTCTGCTCAAAGGCGTGAGCATCAGCGAAATCGCCAATGAATTCGGCATCTCCCTCACCAATCTGAAGCGGATGTTCAAGAAAGCCGAAACCGATAACCTGCTTGGCTGGGAAAGTCCCCGCAACCGCGGTGCATTGTGGCTCTCGCGCATATTCATCGAAGACTATTTCTACTGGCAGTCCGCGAAATTCGCCGAATTGGACAGCGCCATCCACTGGGCGGCCGGCCAAATCCGCTAGCACACACCACCAATAGTCGCATAGCTGCCCATACCAGATGGCAGCGGAGACGCTCGGCATCAAGATCGGCGAGGCCGACGTGCGTGCCACCTGACGCCTGCTGCCAACAATCCGTCCTTGCTCAATAAAAAAGCCCGGCATCAGCCGGGCTTTTTTTGTCCATCTTGTTTTATTAGCCGTTGACGGCCATCCGCTTTTCGTCGCGGCCACCCTTCATGCGCTCGGCCAGCAGGAAGGCAAGCTCCAGCGCCTGATCGGCATTGAGACGCGGGTCGCAATGCGTGTGGTAGCGATCGTGCAGATCTTCAGCCGTCACCGCGCGGGCGCCGCCTGTGCATTCGGTCACATCCTTGCCGGTCATCTCGATGTGGATGCCGCCCGGATGCGAGCCCTCGGCGCGATGAATCTGGAAGAAGCTCTCGACTTCCGACAGGATCCTCTCGAACGGGCGGGTCTTGTAGTTGTTCAACGTGATCGTATTGCCGTGCATCGGATCGCAGGACCACACGACCTTGCGACCTTCCCGCTCGACTGCGCGGATAAGACGCGGTAGATGCTCGGCAACCTTATCGTGGCCGAATCGGCAAATCAGCGTCAACCGGCCCGCTTCATTTTGCGGATTGAGGATGTCGATCAGGTTCAACAGATCGTCGGCCTGCAGCGACGGGCCGCACTTGAGGCCGATCGGGTTTTTGATGCCGCGGCAGTATTCGACATGCGCGTGGTCGGCCTGACGCGTACGGTCGCCGATCCAGATCATGTGGCCTGACGTCGCGTACCAGTCGCCGGATGTAGAGTCGACGCGGGTCAATGCTTCCTCGTAGCCAAGCAGCAGCGCTTCGTGGCTGGTGAAGAAATCCGTCTCGCGCAGACTCGGATTGTTTTCCGAGGTGATGCCGATGGCCTTCATGAAGTCCATCGTTTCGCTGATGCGACCGGCAAGCTTGCGGTAGCGCTCGCCCTGTGGGCTATCCTTGACGAAGCCAAGCATCCACTGATGCACATTCTCCAGGTTGGCATAGCCACCCATCGCGAAGGCGCGCAGCAGGTTCAGCGTGGCAGCCGACTGGCGATATGCCATGGCCTGACGCTCCGGGTTCGGGATGCGTGCTTCCTCAGTGAACTCGATGCCGTTGATGATGTCGCCGCGGTAGCTCGGCAGCGATACGCCGTCCTGCGTCTCAATGCCGGAAGAGCGCGGCTTGGCAAACTGGCCGGCGATGCGGCCAACCTTGACGACCGGCAGCTGCGCACCGAACGTCAGCACGACGGCCATCTGCAGGAAGGCACGGAAGAAGTCGCGGATATTGTCTGCACCATGCTCGGCGAAGCTCTCGGCACAGTCCCCGCCTTGCAAGAGGAAACCGTTGCCTTCAGCAACGTTGGCGAGATGCTTCTTCAACCGGCGCGCTTCACCTGCAAAGACGAGCGGGGGATAGGATGCGAGCTGGGCTTCCGTTGCTGCCAACGCCGTCTGGTCCGGATAGTCCGGAACCTGCTGGATCGGTTTTTGCCGCCAACTGCTCGGAGTCCAATTTTGTGCCATCTCACTCACCTGTTTCCGCATCCGGTCCGTCCGGATGTTCCGTCCTAAAAATGTTGCGCGGCTTATAAACCTTTAGCGCCATCTTGCATAGCGGCGTTCCGCTCTTTGGCGTTACTGATTCAATCGACCAACAACAGGCGATATAAAGGAATTCCGCGGCGCGTTTTCAAACAATAGGCGCGCAATTTAACGGTCGAGAAACCAAGACAGTTTGTATCTAATTTAGGCTTATACGTTAGAAACACCCTCAATTCTAATGGCGCGTCATGATGACTCCCGCTTGAGCACCGATGGCATGGTGGAACCGTGGGATTGATTTCGTGCGCAGCTTGTATCGTTTCTGCACTGACCGTTCCGGCAATTTCGGTCTATTGACGGCTATTTTGATGGTGCCGCTCATCGGCTCGGCGGGCGTGGCCGTAGACTTCGCCCACGCGCTGAGCTTGCGCACGCAGCTCTACGCGGCCGCCGACGCCGCAGCCATCGGCGCAATCGCGGCAAAGTCGGCCGCAACCACCGCCGCAATGAAGATGACAAGCGATGGCCCGATCTCGATCGGAAAAGACGATGCGCGAAACATTTTCGTCGCGCAGATGCAGGGTGAGCTGACGGCAAGCGATGTAGCCGTTGACGTTCAGGTGAGCCGCGCGTCCAACAAGCTCAACTCCTCTGTGACCTTTACCGCACAAGTCCCGACGTCGTTCATGCAGATCTTTGGCCGGAAAAGCGTAGAAATATCTGGCACCGCCACGGCCATGTTTCAGACGGCCTCCTTCATGGATTTCTATATCCTGCTCGACAACACGCCGTCGATGGGCGTCGGCGCGACACCGGCCGATGTCGCTATCATGGAACAGAAGACTCCGGATACCTGTGCCTTTGCCTGCCACATCGTGTCGGAAGCTGGTGTCGAGGACAAGAACAGCTATTACAATATCGCCCGCAACAATGGCGTCACCTTACGCGTCGACGTGGTTCGCCAAGCTACGCAAAAACTGACCGAAACGGCAAAAAACGAACGCCAGTCCGACAACCAGTTCAGAATGGGTGTCTACACGTTCGGCAAGAAGGCGGAAGACGCGAACCTGACCACAATTTCAGCGCCGATTACGGACCTCGACAAGGTCGCGACATACACGAACGCTGTCACTCTGATGTCGATCCCGAGACAGGGCTACAACAACGATCAGCAGACGAGCTTCGACAACTCACTGACACAGATGAACAAGATCATTTCAACACCGGGAGATGGCAGCACCGAGGCCCAGCCGCAGAAGATTCTGTTCTTCGTGTCCGATGGCGTCGGTGACAGCAAGAAGTCGAACTGCACGAAACCGAAGACCGGCGAGCGTTGCCAGGAGCCAATCGACATTTCCTTCTGCAAGCCGCTGAAGGATCGGGGCGTCAAGATCGCAGTACTCTACACGACCTACCTGCCGCTGCCGAAGAACAGCTGGTACAACACCTGGATCAAGCCTTTCCAGAGCGAAATCCCGACGAAGATGCAGAGCTGCGCTTCGCCCGGTCTCTATTTCGAAGTCACGCCTACACAGGGGATCACGGACGCCATGCAGGCACTGTTCCTGAAGGTCATCCGCATGCCCCGCATCACCAGCTGATCGGCGTTAAACGCGAACGCCGTCCCGAATGCGATAGTTCGGCGCATACATTGTGACGAGTTCTTCGGCTGCCGTCGGATGCACCGCCATGGTCCGGTCGAAATCGTCCTTGGTGCAGCCGGCCTTCAAACTGATGCCGAGGATCTGAGCCATTTCTCCGGCATCGTGGCCGAGGATGTGCGCACCGACGACCTTGCGACTGGAAGCGTCGACAATCAGCTTCATGATCATCTTCTCGCCCCGCCCCGACAGCGTTGCCTTCAGCGGCCGAAACTGGGCGCGATAGACCTCGAGCTCCTTGTAGCGCTTGCTCGCCTCTTCCTCGGTCAGCCCGACGGTGCCGATCTCCGGCTGCGAGAATACCGCCGTTGCGATCGTCTCGTGATCCGGCTTGGTCGGGTTATCCTTGTACTCGGTCTCGATGAAGCACATCGCCTCGTGGATCGCCACCGGCGTCAACTGTACCCTGTCGGTGACATCGCCGAGCGCATAGATATTCGGGACGCTGGTGCGCGAATACTCGTCGACGACCACCGCTCCACGCTCGTCGGTCTTCACGCCGGCGGCTTCCAGGCCAAGGCCTTCCGTATTGGGGATGCGTCCAAGCGCCAGCATGACGACATCGGCCGCCAGCGTGCCGTTCTTCAGCGTCCCGACCGAAAGACGGCCGTTCTCTTTCGAAACCTTCTGCAGCGTGTCGTGGCAGAGAATGCGAATGCCCTTGGCGGCCATCGCCTCGTGCAGCCCCTGGCGAAGGTCCTGATCGAAGCGCGACAGGATCTCGGCGCCACGGTAGATTAGCGTCGTCTCGACGCCGAGGCCGCGGAAGATATTGGCAAATTCCACCGCGATGTAACCGCCACCGGCGATCACGATCGACTTCGGCAGTTCTTCCAGATCGAAGGCCTCGTTCGACGAAATGCAGAGGTCATTCCCCGGCAAGGCCGCATGCGGGTTCGGCCGCCCACCGGTCGCGATCACGATCGTCTTGGCGGTCACCGTCTTGCCGGTGTTGATCAGTCGAACCGTGTGGGCATCGACCAGCTCGGCGCGCGTTTCCAGGATCTCGGCGTTGGCGCCCGCAAGCCCCTTCTTGTAGAGCCCTTCCAGGCGCGCGATCTCGTTGTCCTTGGCGGCAATCAGCTTCTTCCAATCGAACGAACTCTCGCCGACTGTCCAGCCGAAACCGGCGGCATCCTCGAAGTGCTCGTGGAACTGAGCCGCGTACACGAAAAGCTTCTTGGGCACGCAGCCACGGATCACGCATGTTCCGCCGTAGCGGTACTCCTCTGCAATCGCGACCTTCTTACCAAGCGAGGCTGCAACGCGGGCGCTTCGCACGCCGCCTGAGCCCCCGCCAATGACAAAGAGATCGTAATCGTAGGATGTCATGAAAAACTCCGGCTGGAATCGGCTGTGAGGTGAAGGTGATATAGTATCGACTGTCGCAAAAACAAAAGCCCGGACGACGCCGGGCTTTTTCTATCTCTTATCGACGTCCGCTTACGGCTTCGGCTTTGCCGCCGGCGTCGCAGCCTTCGGCGCGGTCGTTGCGGCTGGGTTGGCCGGATCAACTGCCGGTGGCGGCGCCTTAATGACCTTGCTGAGCTCAGTGCTCGTCTGCTTCTGCAGGTCGCGAGAAATTCCCTGCGCCCAGATGTCGGCAGCCTTCACCGTCTCGCGCGATGCGATCGGGCCATCCTTCAGCAGCTTCTTGCCAACCGGCGAGTTGTAGAACTCGGCGATCGCGTTGAGTTCCTCGACAGAGAATGCCTTGGCATAGGTCAACGCGGCTTCCTTCTCGAGGTCGGCGCGACGCGGAGCAAGGGCAAGGGCCTGCTTGTCGACCTCAGCGGTGATCGCATCTTGGTAGTTCGGCGAATCCTGGATGAGATCGGCCTTCAGACGCTCAGCGAGACCCGGCAGGATGTTGTCGAACTGTGCGGTGGCGCCGATCGCATCGATGGCAGCGCGCGCCGCCTTCAGCTGCTCCGGAGAAGCCTCCTGCGCGTGTGCGGCAGAGCCGAATGCGACGCCCGAAAGAATAACGGTCGCAGCAGCAAAACGGCCAAGACCTGCAAATTTAATCATGAGTTTCAATGCTCCTGTTACCTATTCGCCCGCAGCGTGCGTGCACCTGCTGGACCCGCAATGATCGCAAGTGCCGCCATATTGAGAAAAAGCCCGTGTTCAACGACTCCGGGTATTGAATTCAGCTCGTTTGAAAGCGCCTCTGCATCAGGAATGCGGCCAAAAGATGCATCGATGATGTAGTGGCCGCCGTCCGTCATGAAGTCTTCGCCACCGGATTGGCGCAGCGTCAGGCTGCCGCTCAACCCCAGTTTGGAGGCCTTCTTTTCGATTGCCATGCGCGTGGAGACCAACCCGAACGGATTTATCTCGATCGGCAGTGGAAATGCCCCGAGCGTCGCGACCAGTTTGCTTTCGTCGGCAATGACGATCATGCGCTGAGATGCCGCAGCAACGATCTTCTCGCGCAGTAGCGCACCACCGCCACCCTTGATGAGCGTCAGGTCGGAATCGACCTCGTCCGCGCCATCGATCGTCAGATCGAGTTCCGGCAGTTCATCGAGTGACTTCAGCGGCACGCCGAGCTCGACGCAAAGCCTTGCCGTGCGTTCGGACGTTGGCACTCCTTCGACCTTGAAACCGGTTGAAACCTTCTCCGCAAGCAGCCGAACGAACTCCTCGGCAGTACTCCCGGTTCCGATTCCAAGTCGCATGCCGTATTCGACATGAGCGAGTGCGGCCTCGGCGGCCTTGATCTTCATTTCGCGGGCATCCATGCGCCGCTGACTCCGATTATTGCGTTGGATGTGCTGTTTACACGGCTCGCTTGCCAAACGAAAGCCAAAATAGCGTAATGATTTTCGAAAAGCCGTGGGCATCTGCAACTGGTCGCCTTTGCCGCGAAACGTTGCTTTTGCCGTCCTCATCACCTACGGCCTGATAACATCATTTCTGAAAGGCGGAATCCTTGACCCCTGCCCTCGTTGTATTCGATCTCGACGGAACACTGCTCGATACTCACTCCGATCTGGTCGAAAGTATAAACCATACGATTGCCGAGCTCGGCATGGCGCCAGTCAGCTATGACGACCTCACGCATCTGGTCGGACACGGTGCCAAGGTTATGATCGAGCGGGCTTGCAACCTTCGGGGGCACGCGCTGCAGCCTGAGCAACTCCCAGCTCTACTCGACCGGTTCATCACTTACTATGCCAACAACATGCCTGGACGCACGGTACCCTACCCGGGCCTAGTCGACGCAATGGACCAACTGAAGAGCGCCGGCTGCAAGCTTGCCGTTTGCACCAACAAGCTCGAAGGTCTGGCGTGCAGCCTGATCGAGAAGCTTGAACTCACCCACTATTTCGACGCCATTACCGGCGGCGATACATTCACGGTCAGAAAACCGGACGCCCAGCACCTCCTCGGAACCATCGAGCGCGCCGGCGGCGACGCCGGCAACACCGTCATGATCGGCGACAGCGCCAACGACATTCTCGTTGCCCGAAATGCCGGGGTGCCCTCGATCGCTGTGCCATTCGGCTATTCCGACGTTCCCGTCGAGACACTCGGGCCGACCCGTGTGATCACACATTTCAAGGAGCTCACGCCTGCGCTCGTGGACGAGTTGATCGCGGACTTTGCTGCAAGACCGACTGCCGCAGTAGGCTGACACAATCGGGTAGGAGGGAGCCTTGCGGCGTCCCTCCTCCCACACGACCGTGCGAACGGTTCCGTACACGGCGGTTCA
>NZ_AKKA01000065.1 GCF_000282035.1 Rhizobium sp. CF122 | reverse complement strand
TGGCGGCCGCCAATGGCGTGAAAGTCAAAGTCCGAGTGCTTCTGGATAGGAGCGGCGCGATTACAGGAATCCAAGCCTTGGAAGCAACAGGGGGCGACAAGGCCACACGAAATGCGGCCACAGAGGCGCTTATTCGCGCGGTTCGCCGAGCCTCGCCATTTTCATCGCTGCCAAAGGAAAACTATGAGGCATGGGGTGCGATGGACATAGGGTTCGATTTTTCAAGCGCGGAGTAGTGCGACCAACTGGGACTTTAGTAGACGGTAGGCTCTGGCATCCCTGCCGTTCTTTTTCACGTCACGCTTCCTTGTCCTGCTAGTACCCATGCGGGGCTCTTTTTGCGGGATGTGGAACCAATATCGTTGTGCGAGCGCTTAAAGGCCCGTCCTACTAGTATGTTACAGTAAATTACTTGTTATTCCTAAGGTTGCGAGGATCATCGACCTTTCCTGCTACTTACACGAGCGGTGAGAAACGAAAGGAAGATGTTCCGATGCTTACGAAGCGTGATCTGCTTACCTCTGCCGCGATGGCAGGAATAGCCGCCACAACAGCCAGTTTCACTCCTGTCAGCGCGAAAAACAAAACCGAATGGCCCGGCCTGGTGGAGGCCAAGGATATAGCCGAGGATGGCTTCATCTACGGCCTGCCGCTGGTGATGAACTACGCCATCATGTACGAGTACGCGGTAGATCGGAATTCAGGGCAGTTCAAAGCGCCGTTCAACCAAATCAAGAACGAGCCCAACGTTTACACCTATAAAGATACAGCAATCGTCACGCCGAACAGCGACACGCCCTATTCCTTCATCTGGATGGATTTGCGGGCAGAGCCGGTGGTACTGTCGGTGCCGGCGATCGACTCCAAGCGCTACTACTCGGTCATGCTCTGTGACGGCAATACCTACAACTACGGCTATATCGGCACCCGAGCCACAGGGAGCGATGCCGGCGACTACATGGTGGTCGGGCCTGACTGGAAGGGTGACACCCCGGCGGGCATCAAGCAGGTGTTCCGTTCGAGCACAGAGTTTTCCCTCGCGGGCTATCGCACCCAGCTTTTTGGCCCGGATGATCTCGATAACGTCAAGAAGGTGCAGGCTGGCTATAAGGTGCAAATGCTATCGGCCTATCTGAAGCAGACGCCGCCGCCGGGCGCGTCAACCGTCGACTTCCCCAAGATCGACAAGGACCTCGTGAAGACCAACTTCTTCGATTATCTCGATTTCGCTCTGCACTTCGCGCCGGCGCAGAGCAATGAGAAGGAGATCCGCGCCAAGCTGGCGCGCATCGGTGTTGGTCCTGGCAAGACTTTCAACTTCAGAGACCTGCCAATGAAGCATAAGCTGGAGATGGGCCTCGGCATGAAGTCGGGCCAGCGGAAAGTCGACAAGGCTGTCGCCGATGCTGGTAAGGCGATTAATGGCTGGCGGGTTAGCGGTCTTCCCGGAGATAGCGCCCACTACAACGGTAACTGGCTGAAGCGTGCTGTCGCCGCTCAAGCGGGCATTTACGGCAATGATCCAGCGGAAGCGACCTATCCGTACACGCGGGTGGATAGCGATGGTCGGACGCTCGATGGAAGCAAACACAATTACACGATCACCTTCCCGGCAGGGCAACTCCCACCGGTGAACTCCTTCTGGTCGGTGACCATGTACGACGGCAAGAGCCAGCTCCTGATCAAGAACCCGATCAATCGGTACCTGATCAACTCGCCAATGTTGCCCGGCATGAAGAAGAACGAGGATGGTTCGCTCACCCTCTACATCCAGAAAGACAGTCCCGGTCCTGACAAGGAAACAAATTGGCTGCCGGCGCCGGATGACACGATCTATTTGGTGATGCGCCTGTACTGGCCAAAAACCGAAGCGCCATCAATCCTGCCGGCTGGAAAGGGCACTTGGCGACCGCCGGCAGTCGTGGCGCAGTAACCTCATCGTCGGCTTTCATTGCCGGAACCAAAAGACAGCGATCGCGTTTTTCCGTTCCTGCCGCAAAACAATAATAGCCGCCTCCCCGCTTGGGTGGATAAAAACTTCGCAACAATGCTTTTGCCGATGGGCTTTGCCATGTCACCCAAACGAAAAACGACGACAAGAGGAAATTCCCATGCGTAGTCCGATGATAGCGCGGCAATTCTTGCTGCGGGTCTGGCAACCTCCGCCTTTGCCTAATCCAATCCCGATCCAATCGGCCCAACGAATGGCGGTTCTACAAATCCCAGCTCCAGCACCTACTGAGGCGACTATACGAGCGGCGATAACGGCACACATCCGATCACTGTCGCTCCGGTTGACCCGACGACCACGCAGAGCATCACACCCCAGCCCAAGGCAATGGATTGCCCGGGTATGCCACAGGTAAATTCGGGTATTGATACCCGTGGCGGCGAGAGTGGCGCATCCATCAGTCCCCCCTGCCGCGAATACGACAACTGATCGGGCCGATGGCCGGCTTCCAAGAGGGCCGGGATGACCGGCCCTTTTCTTGCGCTTGAACCTCCAGAAACTCTCTCCACGAAGGCAGAGACGTCTGTTCCACGCCTACCGTAGTTTCGCGCCAAGAACAAAACGCCGACGCAGGGTCACCCAGCCGAACTTGGCTGGAAGGTGAATTTGTCACTGGTCAGGGACTTTGGTTTCGGGTTAGACTACACTTGCCGAATGGCGCGAGCGTTTTTGTCGGTATGGGAGCGCGTTCGCCCATGGGCTTTGATGAGCGCTTTAAGGGCTCTGGAAATTCTGTTCATTTTATTGTGAAGCAGGCTTCCGCGCTAGAAATATAGACGTCCGCCAGGTCGTCTTTTCGCGGAGCTGCGAGAGCGGGTGGCGGCCTGTTCGACAGATGACCTCCTGTCTGGCCGCCATCCGCCTCGTCCTTGCCTCCGACGTCGAAGACTACTCTGCAGGATGCGCTAGGCCCGGCCGCGCATGCTTTTCTAGCGGCCGCTCCCGCCAGCCTGTGAAGCGATTCACTACCCAGAAATAGAGATTGTAAGGCAGGAGATTGACGAGCTTCATCATGTAGGTGAAGCGCTTCGGGAAGCTAATCTCGAAGCTTTGAGACTTGAGGCCCGCCGAAATTTGTTCTGCTGCCTCCCCCACCGACACCAGCGAGGGCGTGGGAAATTGGTTTCTCTTCATCGTGGACGTATCGACGAAGCCCGGATTGATGAGCTGGATGCGTATGCCCATCTTGTCGAGATCGAATTTGAGGCTCTCCGCCATATTGATCAAGGCGGCTTTTGTGGCGCCGTAGGCCGCACCTGTCGGCAGGCCGCCGTAGCCTGAAACAGACGCGACGATGGCAATTTGCCCCTGCCCCTTCGCCTTCATGTGCCGCACCGCAGGGACGAGGCAATTCACAACGCCCTGCAGATTGACCGCGAAACTCTGCTCAAAATCAGTAAGCTTCAACTCCTCCGCATGGACGGGGAGATAAACGCCGGCGTTAAAGACCGCCAACGCGAGCGCACCATGTTCATATTCGATTGAAGCGAGCACATGCTCCATGTCTTCGGCGTTGGTGACATCTCCGTCCAGCACGATGATGCTGCCGGGCAGATCGGAAGCCTCGACCTGCAATTCGGCAAGCTTTTCATGATCGCGAGCGGTGACAGCGACCTTGTATCCGTCTCCCGCGAGCTTGAGTGCCAACGCTCGCCCAATTCCGCAACTCGCACCCGAAATCCAGGCAATTCCGTGTTCTGGACGAGCGACAAAGTCTTGCATGGCACATATCCTCCGGGCTGTTTTCTGAACGTCAAAACAGGTCCGGGAGTTCCTCGCCATCTCCCGGATTCAACGCAATATCACGCCATTGTGGCTGCTTTCAGCCGATCAGGTCACCTATCAGCTGACGCAAAGATCCGGTCAGCTTGACCGGCGCATCGAGAACCGAAAACGCGATGCAGGGACGGTCCTTTTCGGCGATCGGCCGATGGTCGACGCTCTCGTCTGCTACCGAGATATCGCCAGGTCCGAAACGGCCGCGTGCGTCGTTGAACGCGCCGTCCAGGATTAAGGTGAGTTCCATTCCCTTGTGGGTATGCGCGGGCAGCGCCCGGCCGGCCTTGATCCACATCAGCCTGACTTCGCAGCCATCGATGTCGGTGGAGTATTCCTTGAAGCCTGGAAGCTTCGTCTTCCAAGGCACTGTATCCACATCATAACCGACCAGATTGCGAATCGCCTTCGGGAAGAAGCCCCCGTGTGCCTGTAGATCGGCTGGCGCGTGATCTTCGGCCGGCGGCGCGGAGGCGAAGACGGCAGCGAGCCGTGCCTCGCGATCGCCGATCGCAGTCTCCGGTATCTGCTCGAGAGCCTCACCAGCCAGGGCTTCAAGATCGCTCACGAGCAGACGATGATCTGCCTTCATTTCGAGATGCGATTCCACGAGCACCCGCGCCGGCTCAAGAAGAGATCCGGCGACGTAATGCGCCATCAGTGCATCGACCGTGTCGATATGCTCGTGAACCATGACGGTTTCGGTGATTTCCGCTTTTATAGATTGCTTTGTCAGCATCCGTACGTTGAAAGTCAATCTCCGGATCACGACGGTCGCAAACGGCTCTGGCTCAAGCGCCCTGGACCACGATGAAGTCTAATTTTGTCGCTGCGCTCAAAGGGATGGAATAGCATTTCTTGCCAACCTAGCCTTGTGAAGGGAAAAGACCGTTCCTAAACTAAGCGTTCAAAAGAGGCAGAGTCCATGACCGTCTATCCGTCCGTTCTAGAGGCAATCGGCAACACCCCCTTGATCAAGCTCAAGGGCGCGTCGGAAGCGACCGGCTGCACTATTCTCGGTAAAGCGGAATTTCTCAATCCGGGCCAGTCGGTCAAGGATCGCGCCGCGCTTTACATCATTCGCGATGCAGAGAAGAAAGGTTTGCTGAGACCGGGCGGCGTTATCGTCGAGGGGACGGCCGGCAATACCGGTATCGGCTTGACCGTCGTTGCAAAGGCGCTTGGATACCGAACCGTCATCGTCATCCCGGAGACCCAGAGCCAGGAAAAGAAGGACGCCCTGAAATTGCTCGGTGCCGAGCTCGTCGAGGTGCCCGCCGTTCCCTACAAGAACCCGAACAACTACGTGAAGGTATCCGGAAGGCTTGCCGAGCAGCTGGCGAAGGCGGACCCGAACGGCGCGATCTGGGCAAACCAGTTCGACAATGTCGCCAACCGGCAGGCGCATATTGAAACGACGGCCCGCGAAATCTGGAACGACACGAACGGCAAAGTCGACGGCTTCATCTGCTCCGTTGGCTCGGGCGGGACGCTTGCGGGCGTGGCAGCCGGCCTCAAAGCCTTCAGCAATGACATCAAGATCGGCCTTGCCGATCCCGACGGAGCCGCGCTCTACGAATTCTACAAGAACGGCGAACTTAAATCCGCTGGTTCCTCGATCACCGAAGGAATCGGTCAGGGCCGCATCACGGCAAACCTGGAAGGCTTTACGCCCGATTTCTCTTACAGCATCTCGGATGCCGAAGCCCTGCCCTACGTCTTCGACCTCGTCGAACATGAAGGATTGTGCCTGGGCGGATCGACGGGGATCAACATTGCTGGCTCAGTGCGCCTTGCTAAAGAGCTCGGTCCCGGCCATACCATCGTGACCATCCTCTGCGACTACGGCAACCGCTATCAGTCCAAGCTCTTCAACCCGGATTTCCTAACCTCGAAGGGCTTGCCCGTCCCGGCGTGGCTCGCCAAGACGCAAGACATACAGATCCCGTACGAACCAGCAGCGTGAGACCCCATGCCCGTCAATGCCCTCTATCGTGACGATTTCTATCTTTCCACATGCGAGGCGGTTGTAACCGCCATTCACGAAGACGGGGGCATTGAGCTGGATCAGACCTGCTTCTATGCGACATCGGGAGGCCAGCCGGGCGATACCGGCTTTCTCGAGCGCGCCGACGGCAGCAAGATCGCGCTCGCACAGACAAAGCATGGGGCAAGCAAGGACATCGTCGTCCATGTGCCGCTCGAAGGTGAGACCAAGCCAGTTGTCGGCGAAAAGCTGGTGCTGCACGTCGACTGGCCGCGCCGCTACAAGCTGATGCGAATGCATACCGCCTGTCATCTGCTCTCGGTGGTCTGCTCCTATCCGATCACCGGTGCGGCCGTTGGCGAAGACGAAAGCCGTGTCGACTTCGATATGACCGAGACAATCGACAAGGACGACGTGACCGAAAAACTGATGGAACTGGTGCGGCAGAACCATCCGGTCTACCTGCAATGGATCACCGACGAGGAGCTTGCCGCCAATCCGGGCATCGTCAAATCCAAGAATGTTCGCCCGCCGATCGGCCTAGGCCGGGTCAGCCTTGTCTGCATCGGCGAAAACTCTGCGATTGACAGCCAGCCTTGCGGCGGCACACATGTGTCCGAAACACAGGAAGTCGGCCAGATTCACATTGCCAAGATCGAGAAGAAGGGCAAGGAAAACCGCCGCTTCCGAATTCGCTTCGGCGCTCCCGGCGACGAAGCTTGAAGCCTAGGGAGAGCAGAATGAGCGAAGAGAAGAGCCGGTTCGTCGTTTCGGCCGATTGGCTGCAGGCGGCATTGGGCAAGCCGGATTTGCGCGTCCTAGATGCGTCCTTTTATTTGCCGGCGCAGAAGCGTGATGCCGACGCGGAATATGCCGCCGGCCACATCCCTGGTGCCGTCCGCTTCGATCAGGACAAAATCGCGGATCATTCCGTACCGCTGCCGCACACCATTCCCTCGCCTGAGCTTTTCGCAACTGAGGTCGGAAAACTCGGCATCGGTGAAAACAACCGCATCGTCGTCTACGACGGGATCGGAATGTTCGCATCGCCGCGCGTCTGGTGGCTGTTTCGCGTGATGGGCGCGCGGAATGTGTACGTTCTCGACGGCGGCCTTGACGGATGGAAGTCTGAGGGTCGACCGCTTGAGACAACCGTGCCGCACTATGAGCCCAAGGTATTTAGGCCGACCTACGACGCCTCGCGGGTCGTCACTCTCGACACAATGCGGGATATCGTTGCGAGCGCCGCCCTACAGATAGCCGACGCCAGAAGCGCCGGCCGATTTGCAGCGCTCGAGCCTGAGCCGCGCGCTGGCATGCGCTCCGGTCACATGCCGGGTGCGCGAAACCTGCCGTCGGGTGTCTTCGCCAACCAGGGCCGCTTCAAGTCGCTGCCGGAACTCAAGCAGACGATCGAGGACGCGGGCATAGACCTGTCGAAGCCCGTCGTCACGTCCTGCGGCTCAGGCATCACAGCCGCGATCATTACGCTGGCGCTGGAATCGCTCGGCCATGCCGACAACAAGCTCTACGACGGCTCTTGGAGCGAATGGGGTGGCCGGGACGACACGCCCGTCGTCACTGGCCCGCCAGAACCGGTCAAAGCCTGACGCGATGGTGAAGGCCCCCTCGTCCCTGAAAGCCCATATTACGCGCCTGGAAATGACGGCACCGCCGAAGGCAAGCCTGCCGGTGCCCATCAACATCCAGACGGCGATCATGCGCGCTCCCGATATTCCGCTGCCTTTCTACCGCTATCTCTACCGCCAGGTCGGGGCCCGGTGGCAGTGGGTGGATCGGATACGGATGGTGGACGAGGACCTGGCCAGGGCGCTGCATGATAAGCGCAACAATATCAGCGTGCTCTATGTGAATGGCGCACCCGCCGGTTTCTATGAATATTTCGTCGAGGATGAGGACACCATCGAGCTCTGCCACTTCGGGCTGATCGAGCATGCACTTGGTCTCGGGATCGGAAAGTGGTTCCTGCTGCAGGCACTCTATGCGATCTGGACGCTCAATCCGAAGCGAGTGACGACGACGACCAACAATCTCGATCACCCGCGTGCGCTCCAGCTTTACCAGATGTTCGGCTTTTCTCCGGTCTCCACCGGCGCGGGCATCGTCCGGCCGCTCAGCGACAAGGAACTGCTGGAGCTGAGTAAGAAGGGCTGTTGAGCAGGCCAAACGGAACTCTGGCTGGAGGCGCTTGCGCAGGAATCGGGTGGCTTGCGCGCCTGCAAAGGCGCATCTCATGGCAATCAGCAAGGAGATCTGCAATGACCGACATCCGCTTTTCCGCCATGCCCACTGCCGACGCCGAAAATCTTTGGAACGGCGGTACAGATGCCTACGGTTTCTTGCCCGAGACGATGGTCTCAGACGGCCCGGGCTACCCCTGCCGTCACTGCCTGAACAACATCGATGCGGGCGAGGAACTGCTGGTTTTTGCATACCGGCCGTTTCCCGAGCTTCAGCCCTATGCTGAAACCGGCCCTGTCTTTCTCCACAAGCAACCGTGCGGGCGCTATGTCGCCGAAGAGGTCCTACCACCGGTTCTGACCAGCCCCGATTTCATCGTGCGCGGCTACAATGCCGAAAACCGCATTGTCTACGGCACAGGCGCGGTAACATTGACACCCGACATTCGCTCCTATGCGGCCCAACTCCTCGAGCGGCCGGAGATCGCCTACGTGCACGTGCGGTCAGCGCGCAACAACTGCTATCAGTGCCGTATCGACAGATGACAGCAAAAAGGGCCGATCGCAGGAGAATGCGATCGGCCCTGCCTCACGTAACGTGATGGGAATTACGCTACGTTCAGTACGCTTTCCGGGGCGTAGACTTCATAGCCTAAAGCTTCGGCCACCGGCTTATTGGTGACGCGGCCCTTATGGATGTTGAGACCGTTCCTGAGGTGACGATCCTCCGCGATTGCACGCAGCCCACGGTCCGCAAGCGCCAGCCCATAAACCAGCGTCGCATTGTTCAGGGCATGGGCCGAAGTGACCGGCACGGCGCCTGGCATATTGGCAACGCAATAATGCACCACGTCATCGACAACGTAGGTCGGCTCGGAATGGGTCGTTGCATGCGACGTCTCGAAGCAGCCACCCTGGTCGATGGCGACGTCGACGATCACGGAGCCTCGCTTCATCCCCGACAGCATTTCGCGGGTGACGAGCTTCGGTGCGGCGGCTCCCGGAATGAGCACAGCGCCGATGACGAGGTCTGCCGAGAACACTTCCTCTTCCAGGGCCTGAATGCTGGAATAGCGGGTATGGACGCGACCGCCGAAGATATCGTCGAGCTGGCGCAGGCGCGGCAGAGACTTGTCGAGGATGCTGACGTCGGCACCGAGGCCCGCCGCCATCCTGGCTGCATGCAAACCGACGACGCCGCCGCCGATCACCGCAACCTTGGCCGGCAGCACGCCGGGCACGCCACCAAGCAAGATGCCAAGGCCGCCATTCGCCTTTTGCAGCGCGGTCGCGCCCGCCTGGATCGACAGGCGTCCGGCGACCTCGGACATCGGCGCAAGGAGCGGCAGGCCGCCGCGGTCATCTGTTACAGTCTCATAGGCAACAGCGGTGACGCCGGAGGCGAGGAGGCCCTTGGTCTGTTCCGGATCGGGCGCGAGGTGAAGATAGGTATAGAGAATCTGGCCATCGCGAAGCTGCGCCCATTCGGAGGGCTGCGGCTCCTTGACCTTTACGATCATGTCGCACTTCTCAAAGATTTCCTTGGCCGAGGCAGCAATCTTTGCGCCAGCGGCCGCGTAGGCGGCATCATCGGCACCAATGCCAGCGCCTGCCTTGGTTTCAACCCAGACCTCATGGCCATGGGCGACATATTCACGAACGGATGCAGGTGTCAGGCCGACACGATATTCATGATTCTTGATTTCCTTCGGGCAACCGACACGCATTAGGCGTTCCTCTCTCTTTGTCCGCTTGGCGGAGTGTTTTGACGAGGAAATCCAACCACCACGGCCACGAAATGTCCTTGCAAAGAAGGTTTGCGCCGACACTGATTTTCGAAGATTATTGCAAATTCGAGCAAATAATCGAAAGTCCTTCGAATGTCCGAACTCGACACCATCGATCTTGCGATTCTGAAGACACTTCAGTCCAATGCCCGCATTACCAACGCCGATCTTGCGGCCAAGGTCGGCTTGTCGGCATCGGCCTGCTCTCGGCGGCTTGATATACTGGAGAAAAGCGGCGTCATCAGCGGCTACCACGCGCACGTCTCTCACAAGGCGCTCGACTATAAGATGATCGCGGTGGTGCACATTTCCCTGTCGGGCCAGTTTGCGAAAACGCTTTCCGAATTCGAGGCCGCCGTTAAGCGCTGTCCGAACGTCCTCGTCTGCTACCTGATGTCCGGCGAATACGACTATATTCTCCGAGTCGCCGCCCGTGACCTGGAGGACTACGAGCGCATCCATCGCGACTGGCTCTCGGCGCTTCCACACGTCGTCAAGATCAATTCCAGCTTTGCCTTGCGGGAAGTCATCGACAGGCCAAATGTCGGGCTTTGACAGAGAGCCAAAATCGGCAGACAGTTCTTGCATCGGAGCAGCAGCTTCGTTACCCCTGCCTGATCCCCCGCAGCAAGACGCACGCATGAAATCCAAGACCCAAGGTTATGTTTTCGTCCTGTTGGCGATCACCATCTTCTCGCTGCAGGACGGCATCTCGAAGCATCTGGCATCCGCCTACCCACCCGTCTTCGTTACCATGATCCGCTACTGGGCCTTTGCCGCCTTCACCGTAGCGCTTGCTAGCAGGATGAGGGGTGGCTTGAAACAGACGGCCAACACAAAGAGGCCGCTGCTGCAGGTGATCCGGGGTGTTTTGCTGGCCGCTCAGGTCGTTGTCGTCATCAACTGCTTTGCCCTGATCGGTCTTGCCCACTCGCAGGCGATCTTCTCGGCAACCCCGATTCTCATTGCATTGCTCTCGATGCCTATCCTTGGCGAACGGGTCGGCTGGCGTCGCTGGACGGCAATCGGTGCGGGTCTCGTCGGGGTGCTGCTGATCCTGAAGCCGGAAGGCGAATTCTTCGATGTCAAGCTTCTGCTTGCCGTCTTCTCGTGCTTCCTGTTCGCCTTCTATGTCATCGCCACGCGCCTTGTCAGCCGGGACGACTCGGCCATGACGAGCTTCTTCTACACGGGCGTCGTCGGCGGCATCGCCATGACGCTGGTCGGCCCTTTCTATTGGACCTGGATGTCGGGCTGGGATTGGGTATGGATGGCACTTGTCTGCATGACCAGCATATCGAGCCACTATTTCCTCATCCGTGCGTACGACATGCTGGATGCCACCGCCGTGCAGCCGCTGACCTATCTGCAGCTCGTCTATGCATCGATCATCGGCGTCGTGATCTACAACGAGAAGCTGAACCTCACCATGATCATCGGCTCCGTCATCGTCGTCGCGGCGGGCATTTTCACCGTATGGCGGGAACAGGTCGTTGCACGCAGATCGCGTCGGCAACAGGAATCTCGGCAATTTTAGATCGAGCTATTAAAGCATTCTCAACGTTCGTCCCATAGAATTCATCTGTATGTTTCTGGTGGAGCGTAACATGCAGCGCAATCTGAATATCATTACCCGCAAGGCCGAACGCCGGTCCTGCCGCATATTCGGTAAGGTCCGCTATCTCACCAAAGAAGTGGATGCCCGCATCCTCGACATGTCGGTTACCGGCATGGCCGTCGAAATCCGGGCGCCGATTCATGCCGCTTCCGGCAGCCGTGTACAGGTTCTTGCCGATGATCTCGGCACGCTGCACGGCATCATCCGCTGGAGCCACAATGGCCGTCTGGGAATTCAGTTCGATCCGAATTCCAATGCCCGCGCGCAGGTGGCGTCATATTTCCGGTTCTTCCACAAGGAAGTAAAACCAGTCCTGACGCGATAATCGCCCTGTCATTTTTAGGGTTTACTCCTTCGCAAATCACCATAATCTCGCCCGCGGGCCGGGCGATGCGTGATTTTCGAAGGAGTTTTCATGTCTTCCATTCTCGATCTGCCACCAATGACCCGTCGCTCTCTGCTTGGCGGCATCGCTGCCACGTCTGCACTCGTCCTGCTTCATCCCTTTAGCGCGCGCGCAGCCGCCAATCAGGCTCATCTGCGCCTGATGGAAACGACCGACATTCACGTCAACGTCTTTCCCTACGACTACTATGCCGACAAACCGAACGATACGATGGGTCTGGCGCGCACCGCGACGATCATCGACAACATCCGGGCGGAAGCTGCCAACTCGCTGCTGATCGACAACGGCGACGTGCTGCAGGGCAACCCGATGGGCGACTATATGGCCTATCAGCGCGGGATGAAGGACGGCGATGTGCATCCCGTCATCAAGGCCATGAACACGCTCGGCTACACCGTCGGCACGCTCGGCAACCACGAATTCAACTATGGCCTCGACTTCATGTTCAAGGTGCTGAACGGGGCAAACTTTCCGTTCGTCTGCGCAAACCTGACAAAGGGCCAGCTCGCATCGGATCCGACGAAGGATGAGCTGTTCTTCAAGCCCTACATCATCGTCGGAAAGACCATCAGGGACGGTGCCGGCAACGAGAACATGGTCAAGATCGGCTTCATTGGCTTCGTGCCGCCGCAGATCATGCTGTGGGATATCAAGAACCTCGAAGGCAAGGCGCAGACGCGCGACATCGTCGAAGCTGCTAAGGCCTGGGTGCCGGTCATGAAGCAGGAAGGCGCACATATTGTCATCGCGCTCTCGCATTCCGGCATCGACGGTGCGGCAGCCTCCGAGAAGATGGAAAATGCCTCCCTGCATCTCGCCGCCGTCGATGGAATCGACGCAATTTTCACCGGCCACCAGCACCTTGTCTTCCCCGGCCCCAAGACCTGGGATGGCATCCAGAACGCCGATCCGGTGAAAGGCACCTTGTACGGCAAGCCCGCCGTCATGGCCGGCTTCTGGGGCTCGCATCTCGGCCTGATCGATCTCCTTCTGGAGAAGGACGGCAAGGGCTGGAGGATCGTTGACTTCACCTCCGAAGCTCGGCCGATCTACCACCGCGATGACAAAAAGAAAGTCGTCGCCGATGTGGTCGACAAGAAGGACGTCATCGATGCTGCAAAGGCCGAGCACGAGGCAACGCTCGCTTACGTGCGCACCCCCGTCGGCAAGACCTCAGCCCCGCTCTACTCCTATTTCGCGCTGGTCGCCGACGATCCGTCGGTTCAGATCGTCAGCCAGGCGCAAACCTGGTACATCAAGCAGATGCTCGCCGACACCGAATACAAAGACCTGCCGGTGCTTTCGGCGGCGGCGCCGTTCAAGGCGGGTGGCCGCGGCGGCGCGGACTACTATACGGACGTGCCTGCCGGCGACATCGCGATCAAGAACGTCGCTGACCTCTACCTCTATCCGAACACAGTCCAGGCGGTCGCCATTACTGGCGAGCAGGTGAAGAACTGGCTGGAAATGTCAGCCGCCATGTTCAACGAGGTGAAGCCGGGCTCAAAGGATGCCGAACTGCTGAACAACGCCTTCCCATCCTACAACTTCGATGTGATCGACGGCGTCACCTACCAGATCGATCTATCGCAGCCGCGCCGGTTCGATGATGACGGCAAGCTGAACAATGCCGATGCAAACCGCATCCAGAATCTGCAATTCGACGGTAAGCCCATTGATCTCAAGCAGAAATTCTTGGTCGTCACCAACAATTACCGCGCCGGCGGCGGTGGCAAGTTTCCGGAAATTGCGGCCGACAAGGTCGTCTTCCAGGCGCCGGACACGAACCGCGACGTCATTGTCCGTTTCGTCCACGAGCAGGGGACGATCAATCCGTCGGCCGACGGCAACTGGAGCTTCAAACCGCTGCCGGGGACGACGACGGTCTTCCAGAGCGGTCCTAAAGCCAAGCAATTTCTCGCGGATGTGGAGAGCGTCAAAATCGAGGACGCCGGTGAAGGCACTGACGGATTCTCGAAGTTCAGGCTGATACTCTCGATGTGAGCTTCAGGAGGTTTTCAGCGCGGAATGGGAAGGCGCGGGAATCCGCGTCCTCTTACTCGGCGGCAATCGGTAAATCGGGCGGCGATAGCTCAGCCAGTTGGGCCGTAAAATCGGCGTGCCTGGGGCATTGCTCCAGCCTTACCCGAAACGCTTCGATCATCCAGCTTGCCGCCGGACCAGGCGGGCTGGCGATCCGTCTCATGGCATAGAGCGGATATTCTCCCTGCTCGAAAGCAGGCAAGTCGAGATGGACCAAAGCACCGCTTCTCAGATCGTTGCGAATAAGCGAGGCGGGCAAGCCGCCCCAACCAAGCCCACCGCGAATGAGGGAGTGTTTCGTCGCAATGTCGCTCACCCGCCATGTCTTATAGGAAAGCACATTGAAATCACGGCCCTTTGTCAAACCAGACGCGTCCGTCACCACCAACTGCGTCTCCTCACGGACATCCGCCAGGGTCAGCGGTCTGCCGATCTTCGCCAGCGGATGATCATGCGCGGCAACGGGCATCATGAAGGAATGTCCGATTTGTTCTGCTGCAAGCGCATCGTGTTGCTTCAGCAGAGCGCCGCCGATGCCTATCGTTGCTTTGCCGCTCAAAACGAGATCCATCACCACACCGAGTTCACCCACCGTCAAACTGAGCGCCACGGACGGGAACTTGTCACGGAACCCGCGCAGCACGTCGACGACCGCGTGCGACGGCACCATGACGCTGATCGCCACGGAGACTTCGGCCTCCAGCCCTTCCTTCAGCCCTTTCACGCGGGCACGCATCACCTCGAGATCCGAGACAAGCCGCCGCGCATCCTCAAGAAGCGCCTTGCCCGCCTCCGTCAGCTTCGGCTGCCTTGCGCCGGAGCGCTCGAAGAGCGCCACTTCCAATTGAGCCTCGAGGTTGGCGATTGTGTAGCTGATGACCGATTGAGCGCGGTTTAGCGAGCGCGAAGCGGCCGAAAAGCTGCCCGTTTCCGCAACGGTGAGAAACACCTGCAGCTGGTCCAATGTCGGATTCGGAAGCATTTACCATCCAATCTATCGATGCTTTTGATCGACATTATCACAGTTTTTTCGATAGCCAGCCAGTCCTATTTTCTGCCTCGAAACAGCGGCTCGAAGCTCCCAAGACGTGCCGCAGAACCCAATTCGAGAGGAAATTCAATCATGTCGTCCATCCTGCTTTTGACTTCCAGCCCCCGCGTAGACTCGCTTTCCACCACGATCGCGGCTGACCTCGTCGAGAAGATCAAGGCTCAGCAGCCGGGCAGCGCTGTCGTTCGTCGCGACCTCGCCGCCAACCCGCTCCCGCATATCGACGATCTCTTCACCGCTGCCATCCGCAAGCCGGCCGATGACCGCACCGCCGCCGAAGCCGCCGCAGTGAAGACCTCCGACGAGCTCGTCGCCGAACTGCTCGCAGCGGACACGATCGTCATCGGCACCGGTCTCATCAACTTCAACATCTACTCGTCGCTGAAGACCTGGATCGACAATGTCGCTCGCGCCGGCCTCACCTTCACGTACACCGAAAGCGGCCCGGTTGGCCTTGCTACCGGCAAGAAGGTCTACGTCGTTCTCGCCTCCGGCGGCGTTTACTCGCAGGGACCGGCCGCCGGCATGAATCATGCTGTTCCGTATCTGAAGTCGGTTCTCGGCTTCCTCGGTATCACCGACATCGAAACTATTTACGTCGAAGGTCTCGCCTTTGGCCCGGAAGCTGCGGAAAAGGCAATTGGCGCTGCCAAGGCTCGCGCCGAGGAAATCGCCCTCGCCGCGTAATTGGTGTCCAGACTGATGTTGAAACGGCCGGCTCTCACCGGCCGTTTCATTTTGTGCCGAGTTCGTTCACGAAAGCCTTCACAGTATCGAGTATCTCGCTAGCGAGGACTTCATCGTTCGCGATCCGTGCGAGGCCGAGTGCGCCGATCATGAGACAGGACGTGATAATCGCCTTGCGGCGCGCCTCTGTTTCATTGGCCGCAGCCATGCGCGCCTGCATGTTGTGCAAGTTCGTCTTCATCTGATCGGTCGCGAGCGATCGACACCTCTCCCCACCGCGCGCGATATCAGCCGTGAGGGCTGCGAACGGGCACCCTCCGGCCGTATCGTTTCGGTGTTCCCGGCTCAGATAGCTGGCCGTATATTCCTCCAGCGCGATGTCCGCCGGCGCCCGCCCTTCGGACCGCACTTTCGCGGCCCAGGAGCCAAAGGCTGCCTGCATCGCCTCGGCGACCAGCTCGTCACGCGACGCAAAATGCTTGTAGAAGCCACCGACCGTCAGCCCCGCCTCCTTCATCAGATCCGCGACCCCGACGCCTTCAAGACCCTTCTCGCGCAAACGTTTCGAAGCAATCTCGACGATCCTCTCGTGCGTCTTGCGCTTATCCTGCTGTGAGTGGCCCATGAAATTCTCTCCCGGGATCGGTTGACTTACAAAGATTACAATCATAATCCTTATGGATGTTGATCGTAATCCAGATCAGGAAAATTTCCAAGAGGAGTTATGCAATGCGTCTGCAGAATAAGGTCGCCCTCATCACGGGCGGAAATAGTGGCATCGGTCTTGCGACCGCCAAGGTCTTCCTCGATGAAGGGGCCAAGGTGATCATTACGGGGCGCAACACCGAGACCCTCGCCGCGGCCGAAAAGGCGCTAGGCGGCAACGTGCTCGCGCTGAAGCTCGACGTTACTGATGTAGCGGCCACGGAACGGGTATTTGCAGAAGCAGCTGCTAAATTCGGCAAGCTTGACGTGCTTTTTGCGAATGCGGGTATTGGCGGTGCTACGCCACTTGGCGGGACGTCACTGGAGCAATTTAACGCCATCATCACTACCAACCTGACCGCCGTCTTCTTCACGGTCCAATCGGCTCTTCCGCATCTGAACGATGGCGGTTCTGTCATCCTCAACGGATCCGTGCATGCGGTGCTCGGTGCGCCTGGCTGGTCGGCCTATGCCGCCACAAAGGGTGCTGTGCGCGCCATGACCCGCAATATGGCGTCCGAGCTTGCACCGCATGGTATCCGTGTCAATCAGGTGACGCCCGGCGGCACCAAGACACCGATCTGGCAGCCAATGGCATCCACGGCCGATGCAATGTCCGCGCTCGAAGCCCGACTGGGCGGCATGAGTCCGCTCGGACGAATGAACGAAGCGGAGGAAATTGCCAAGGCTGCGCTCTATTTCGCCTCAAGTGATTCGACCAACGTCACAGGGATCGAGATCGTGGTCGACGGCGGCGCGACGGGCGCACCCTCCGGTGCCAAGATTTTCCGCGCCGGGTAATCGCTAGCCCGTCTTCACAAGCCCAGGCTTGCCAACAACGCAATTGCGGCCGCCTTTCTTTGCCTGATAAAGCCGCTCATCGGCAGCCGAAAGGACGGTTGTGAAGCTCACGCCGTCGGTATCGGCTGTCGCCACGCCGATGCTGACGGTCACCGGCTTGCCATCCGGCGTCTTGACGCTGCTTGCGATCGTCCAGCGCAAGCGTTCGGCAAGTCGCATTCCCTCGGCATGGTCGGTTGCCGGGCAGACCGCGACAAATTCCTCGCCGCCAAAGCGGAACACGCGGTCGGCCGATCGCAAAATGGTCCCGAGGCGAAGCGTGATCGCCTTCAACACCTCATCTCCCTGCAGATGCCCGAAGCGGTCATTAACGTCCTTGAAATGGTCTGCGTCCAGAATGATCACAGTAGCCAACTGCCCTTGCCGCAACGCTTCGCGGACCATGACCGGCGCCTCCATCTCCATGCGCGTACGGTCGTAGACACCCGTCAGAACGTCCCTACCCGTCCGGTTCAGCAGGTCGTTGTAGCGCTCCCGGAAAGTCAGGTCACTGAAGACATCGCTGATCGGCCGCACGCTCGCGGGAACGCCGTCGCGGCGTATCCAAATCTCGTAGACGGCAAAGAGCGCCGTATAGATGCAGACGGCGAACATCTTTGCCCTCCACCCGTCCCAGAAGGCGGAGGCCGGAATCTCGAGGAAATAGTGCAATGCACCGAAGAACCCGATCTGATCGAAAGTTAGGAGGACAAAGCCACAGATCATGAACCGTAGGATGATCCTGCGCTTCAAATAGCGGCCGAGACGCTCGTACAGGAGGATAATGCCGATGGAATCGAGATACAGAAGCGTTGTTCCCCAGACCATGAGCCAGCCCATTTCCTTGAGGAAATCGAAGTTCGCGCCGTACCCGCGCGGCTGATCGATTGGCGTATGCAACTGAAGCAGCCACGCTACGGCGACCGTCAGGATATTGCCGAGAAACAGGCCGTAGATCGGCTGGCGAACCGTAGCGGCATCCTCCTGCAGATACAGCATGAGGATCATCATCAGCTTGCCGGCGAAGAACACCGACGAACCGGGCGACGCAACGCCGAATGGCAGCGCGACATAAAACACGGCCGCGAGGTAAGTCTCCATGAAATGCATGACGCCGAGGGCTGTGAGAAACACACCCAGGCCAAGGCGCTGGCGAAAATGCAGCAGCGTCACCATGAGCGTGAAATAGCCAACGGCCTCAATGACAAACAGCAGCAGATTAAAGGCTTGCATCAGGCGCCTCTCTCCCCAGCCAGCGCACCAACGCCAGAGGCGGCGCGCCGCGCCAAGAATCAGCGGCGGCGAACATGAGTGGCTGTCCGTGTGTGGTGTAAGGCACGTGGCCGTCCTGCAAGGCTGCGAACACCAAGATTCCTCGCAATCCTTTAAGATTACGTGAGGATTAATACCGTCACGTCAGACACCGGAGAGACCGCGTCGGAAGCGGATCAGACCTGACGAATTTTTGCACCATCGCTGAACAACGACGGGCCGTTCTGATCGATGATCTGTTGCGCTTTGCGCACCGTGCACTCGATCGCATCGTCGGAAGATCCAAACATGTCGGCGCGAATGAAGTTGCGCACGAGGACTTCTCCACCGACCGTCTTCTCGATCCGGCCAGCAAGGCGATACTGGCCGCCCTCTTTCTGCGGCTCGGCGTAGATCGTGCAGTCGCCGTAGAGCTGCGGCTCGGAAGAGACGCCTGCCGGAGCGTCAGCAGATTTGCCGCCGCCTGAAAACATTGAGAAAATGCTGGAGAAGATCGAAGCCATACTCCGCCTTTATCATGGCAGCTCGTGCCGGAAAAGTTAAATGATGAGGTTTGCGAGGATCTCGTTTTCAGTGATGTCCTCGAAGCCGATGGCGGCATTCTCGAAGTTCGCGATGAGTTGCGCAAAATTCTCCGGCGCCTTGGTTTCGATGCCGATGAGGACCGAGCCGAAATTGCGAGCCGTCTTCTTCAGATACTCGAAACGGGCGATGTCGTCGTCCGGACCGAGCAGGTTCAGGAAATCGCGCAATGCGCCCGGCCGCTGCGGCATCCGCAGGATGAAGTACTTCTTCAAGCCGGCGTAGCGCATTGCGCGCTCCTTGACATCGGGAAGGCGCTCGAAATCGAAGTTGCCGCCAGAAACGACGGCCACGACCGTTTTGCCCCTCAGCACTTCCGGATCCATTGCAGCGATCGCGGTCAGTGACAGCGCCCCTGCCGGCTCGAGAACAACGCCCTCCACGTTCAGCATCTCGCCAATGGTCACGCAGATCGCGTTTTCCGGCATCAGCATGACCTGCCCGGTCGGGAATGTTTCCAGGGCGGCGAAGTTCAGATCCCCGATCCGCGCCACCGCCGCGCCGTCGACGAAATTGTCAACCTTGGTGAGCGTCACCAAGCGCCCCGCGTCAATACTTCGCTTCAGGCTCGGCGCTCCGGCCGGCTCCGTAAAGATGAAGCCGGATTTCGGCATGAGGCCATCGAGATAGCCGGTGATGCCAGCCGCAAGGCCGCCGCCACCCACCGGCATCACCACCATATCAGGTAGCGTTCCTTCGGGCAGCTGTTGCAGGATTTCCGCAGCGACCGTCGCCTGCCCTTCGATGATATCAGCATGGTCGAAAGGCGGCACCATCACACCGTCGATCGCCTCGACGTGATCGCGGGCGGCCTGGTAGCATTGATCGAAGAAGTCGCCCGTCAGCTTGATGGTGATGAACTCGGCGCCAAAGATGCGAGTCTTGTCGATCTTCTGCTGCGGCGTCGTTACCGGCATGAAGACAACACCAGGCACGCCGAAATAGCGGCAGACAAAAGCGAAGCCCTGGGCATGGTTGCCGGCCGAGGCACAGACGAAGGTCTTACCGCCAGCGCCCATGGCGATCGCCTTGCGGAAGAAATTGAAGGCGCCGCGAATCTTGTAGGAGCGCACCGGCGAAAGATCTTCACGCTTCAACCAGATGTCGGCGCCATAACGCGCCGACAGGTGCTCGTTCAGCTGCAGTGGCGTTGCTGGAAAGAGGCTGCGCATGGCCGCCTCGGCGCTCTCGACATCCTGTCTGGTCACGGTCGTTCGTCCATTCCTGTTTTGCTCTCGCTATCGCACAAGTGAGCGGAGCGAGAAAGCCCATATCCGACGATATTGTTTACTTCAAAAGTCATCTTTTAAATCGGAGTTCCAAAGCTGGTCGGATAACGCAATTGTGCGCTATCAATTCGCTCACGATGCGGCTACATCGCCCCGATGATATCAAGTAAATTTGCAAAGCCGGCTGCCTGGCTGCTTCTCGCGGCCATTATTTTCGTCACGCTGTCGCCGATCGGGCTGCGGCCGCATACCGTGACCTCGGTCAATCTCGACCGCGCGCTCGCCTATTTGTTGGTCGGCTTCATGTTCGCGGTCGCCTATCCCAGGCATTGGCTCGCGGTCGCCGTTCTCCTAATCTTTGGCGCATTGGCGATCGAATATCTGCAATATCTGTCGCCGACGCGCCACGCGCGCCTGCACGACGCGCTCGTCAAGATCCTCGGCGCATCTGCGGGAATATTCGCTGCCCGCGTGTGCGCAACATCCACAGCTGGCACCTCAGAGATAAAAACGCAGCTGCTTGGTGACGACTAATCGGCTGAGTCTTCGCTGGAAAAGCTTGGTGCAACTGCCAACCGCAAGATGTCGCAATTCATACGCTGCATTTTTTACAAGCTATTTTTCTCAATATAGCTCGCAGATTAGATGAAAAATGATCAAGAACCCTTTCGTTCGCACAACGTTTGAATGTCGGCTGGGCACGGCGCCGAATTCAGATGCCACGCCTATCCCACTCGTTCTAACTGGTCGGCTTGGTTGACTTAACTCAACTCGGAATGGCATAGTGCCACCCAACTTCCCATCAATGACTTACAGTTCCGCATGTCCACTACATTGCGCATCATCTCGCTCTCTACCATCCCTCCACGTTTCGCCAAGCTTGCACCGACCCTTAACAGCCTAGTTAAGCAGAACGGCGCAGTGGATGAGATCCGGCTCTACGTTCCCAAACGCTATCGGCGGTTTCCTGACTACGACGGATCCGTTCCATCCGTGCCCACTGGGATCACGATAGTTCGACCTGAAGAAGACATGGGACCTGCATCTAAGGTGCTGTTTGCCGCACGCGAGCTCCGTGGGAAAAAGGCACAAATTCTGTTCTGCGATGACGACAAGGTGTTCTCGCCCAATTGGGCCTCTCAGTTGTTCGCGGCACAGGACGAGCGACCAGCGGAATGCGTAGCCCTGATCGGCAAGGACGTGCCAACCCATATTGCGAAACCCTCCGCCATCGTGCCGAAAGCAGTGCGCAGACGGAAAATGGATCTTTTGCTCCGCGCCCGCCGACTACGGCATAAGTTCGCTTCCATGGTGTTGCGTTTGGACCAGCCGAAACCGATGCCGACGTTGGTTGCGAAGGGCGGCTACGTGGATGTGCTTCAAGGGCTCGGCGGTGCCGTCGTGCGTCCAGAGTTTTTCGATGATATCGCGTATGACATCCCTGAAGTCATATGGGCAGTCGATGACGTTTGGTTGTCCGGCATGCTTGCGCTGAAAGGTATCCCGATCTGGCTCCCTGCTGGGCTGGAAGAACCACGGACGACCGCTGCACACGATGTCGCCTCACTATACCTCGCCACCATCGAGGGTGCGGTCCGTAGCGAAGCCAATCGCCAGTGCATCGAGTACATGCAGCAGCATTTCAATATATGGCGATAAATTGCGCCACGATTGGGTATGCAGAGCTTCCCAAAACAGATTCGCTAAGTTATTGCGATCGTTGAACGCGAGCGTGGCGAAACTGGTAGACGCAAGGGACTTAAAATTCTTTCGGTCCGTTGTTTACATTGATTTTTTTTGCACAACGTAATCTCGAAAACAGATGAAATCAGATGCAAAATCCCTCGTTTTGCACAACGGATTGCGCTTGTGGAAGCTCAGGCCTGCGAGATCCAGCGTCGAGAATTTCGCGCATACTGGCCGCGGGTAAAATCACACAAACAAAAGGTGGTGAACAAGCAAAGGTAGAGGCTGGACGCACTGTGCGGGGACGGGCAACATCCATGGATGTACTAGGCCGTGAACTCATAAATTGAGTAGAATCGGTCATGCAAGTCGGCTAGTCGTAGTCCATGCTCAAGTTTGATAAACTACAACTCGGCCAAGGTTGGGTGGCCGAACCAAATGCGCCAGAGCCCCAGGTTTCAGTTGAGGGCTCCTCCGTCAACGTCCGTTTCCGGTCGTATAGACCCGTGCGCGACAAAAAGCCGACGGGTATTCTCAGGGCGTTGAGCCTGTTTTCGAAGACCAGCCCGAAATTTGATGAGACATGGGGCACTTTGAGATTTGTTGGTTGCAGCCGCTGGCGCTGGGACAGCACCAATGATCATGAATGGTATAAGGTAGGCGGCCATGGTCGTTACAGCGGTGTGGCTCCTCGTTGGGGCGAGTTCTATGAGCTAATCGGTCTCGACCCTGACCGCGATGCCGTGTCTTGGGAAAAGATCGGGGCAGACACCGTTAGCTCTCGGCATTTCCTATATTATTTTCGCGATGAAACGCTTGAGTTCATGGCCGAAGAATGGTCGTTCATCCCCGACCTGACGGCCTAAATCGGCTCGTTCGGCGCTGGGACTTTCCTGTCGTTGCACCACCTGATTCAGATTCAGGGATGAGCTGCTATGATCTGACCGACTTTGAATGGCGCGTAATTGCGCCTCTCCTACCTAACAAGCCGCGAGGCGTGCCTCGCGTCGATGACCGACGGGTGCTCAACGGCATCTTTTGGGTTCTACGATCCGGTGCCCCTTGGGTAAGACCGTATGTCCTTCTTC
>NZ_AKKA01000064.1 GCF_000282035.1 Rhizobium sp. CF122 | reverse complement strand
TAGCCGATGGCGGCTGCCGCCAAAGCGATCGGCAGCGTGATCTGCCACGTCATGAGATCCGAGACCATGTTCCCCTCCGGTGGTCTTTTTATATCGTATGCACGCACTGTCCGGCGACGTAGGTCGCAACAGCGCGTCCGCTGAAGCGCGCGTCTTCGAACGGCGTGTTCTTCGAGCGGGAAAGAAGCATGTCCTTCGAAACAAGCCAAGGGTCATCGAGATCGATCAGCGTAATATCTGCTTTCGCTCCCGGCTTCAGCGTGCCGGCCTCGAGGCCGAAGATCAGCGCCGGCCGCGTCGACATCGCATCGATGAGGCGCATGAGGCTTACCTGACCGCTGTGATGCAGGCGAAGCGCCGCAGCGAGCATCGTTTCGAGGCCGACGGCGCCGTCCGCGGCCTCGCCGAAGGGCAGGCGCTTCGTGTCGACGTCCTGCGGATCGTGCGAGGAGACGATGATATCGATTGCACCGCGGGCCAGCGCATCCACCATCGCCACGCGGTCGTCTTCGGACCGCAGCGGCGGGTAGAGCTTGAAGAAGGTGCGGTACTCGCCGATGTCGTTCTCGTTGAGCGAGAGATTGTTGATCGAGATGCCGCAGGTCACGGTAGCGCCGCGGCTCCGGGCAAGTTCAATCGCTTCGACCGATTCCGGCACGGAGATCATCGCGGCGTGGTAGTTGCCGCGCGTCAGCTTGGCGATGCGCAGGTCGCGTTCGAGCGGGATGAGCTCGGCTTCCTTCGGAATGCCACCGAGACCAAGCCAGCTCGCGAACAGTCCCTCATGCATGACGCCGGTCGCGCCGAGATATTTGTCGCGAGTCTCGCAGGAGATCACCGCGCCGAATTCACGCGCATAGGTCATGACCCGGCGCAGGACCTGGGTGTCATGGACGCTGGAGCGGCCATCGGTGAACGCGACGGCGCCTGCTTCCATCAGCAGGCCGATCTCGGTCATTTCTTCACCGGCAAGGTGCTTGGTGATCGCCGCTGCGGGATAGACGTTGACGAGTGCCTTGTCCTTCGCCGTCTTCTTGACGAACTCGACCAACGCGATGTCATCGATGACAGGATCGGTATCCGGCATCATGATGATCGACGTGACGCCACCGGCGGCTGCCGCACGGCTCGCCGACGCGATCGTCTCGCGATGTTCTGCGCCCGGTTCACCGATATGAACGCGCGCATCCACCAGGCCTGGTGTGGCAACGAGGCCGGTGCAATCGCGCACTTTGGCGCCAGCGGGCGTGCCCTGGTTCTGCGCATCCGCACCGGCTGCAACGATCACGCCGTCCTTGACGATGATGGTGCCGACTTCATCGAGATTGCGCGAGGGGTCGACGATGCGAACGTTCTTGAAGACGATCGAGTTGCTCATGCGCCGGCTCCTTCGGTGCGTGGACCCTGATTTTGCGAGACAAGCAGCGTCTCCATCACGGCCATGCGCACCGCCACCCCCATTTCCACCTGTTCTGCGATCACGCTCTGCGGTCCATCCGCTACCTCCGAGGAAATCTCGACGCCACGGTTCATCGGGCCGGGATGCATGACCAGCGCATCGTCTTTCGCCGCCTTGAGCGTTTCGGCGTCGAGCCCGTAGAAGTGATAGTATTCGCGCACCGAGGGCACGAAGGCGCCGGACATACGTTCGCGCTGCAGGCGCAGCATCATCACCACGTCGGCGTCCTTCAGGCCTTCCTTCATGGAATGGAAGACTTCGACGCCCATGTCGGCAATGCCGGCAGGCAGCAGCGTCGCTGGAGCAACGACGCGTACGCGCGCGCCCATGGCGTTTAGCAGCAGGATGTTCGACCGCGCAACGCGGGAATGCAGCACGTCACCGCAGATCGCGACGATGATGCGCGACAGCTTGCCCTTGGAGCGGCGGATTGTCAGCGCGTCGAGCAGCGCCTGGGTCGGATGCTCGTGCTGGCCGTCGCCGGCGTTAACGACCGAGCAGGAAACCTTCTGTGCGAGCAGGGCGGCTGCGCCGGCGCTGGAGTGGCGGATAACCAGCACATCGGGCCGCATCGCGTTCAGCGTCATCGCCGTATCGATCAGCGTCTCGCCCTTCTTCACCGAGGAATTGCCGACCGACATGTTCATCACGTCGGCGCCGAGGCGCTTTCCGGCGAGCTCGAACGAAGATTGTGTACGCGTCGAGGCTTCGAAGAAAAGGTTGATCTGCGTGAGGCCTCTCAGCGTCGACGTTTTCTTCTCCCTTTGCCGGCTGATCTTGACGGCCTCGTCGGCCTTGTCGAGGAGAAAGGTGATATCCTGCTCTGTGAGCCCTTTGATACCGATGAGGTGGCGGTGGGGAAAGAAGACCATGAACCTGCCTCTTGCTGTCGTCTGCGGGGTCTATAAAGAGTGCGCCGGGCGGCGGCAAGCTTGCGCTGTGGGAAAGGCCCGTCTCCCCCTGCAATTTTGCCCGAATTCAACTATTGCAGAGATAGGGAAATTATAACTTCCGGTTTCCCTTTGCCTGCCTCTTGCACTAGAAGCGATTCATGACGCCCGCCGAAGAGAAACTTGCCGAACTCAACCAGCCGAGCCTGTGGTCTGGGATCAATGCCTACAGGTCCGATCCGCTGATCGTGGACCTGACCGGCACGTTGCCGCGCGGGATCCGCGATGATCTCGACAATATGGGGCGCTACGTGACCTCGCCGGAGGCGCAGGAGCTGGCGCGCATGGCGAATCAGGGAACGCCGCAGCTGCGCACGCATGGTCCGCGCGGCGAGCGGCTGGATGTCGTCGAGTTCCATCCGGCCTGGCACGCGCTGATGCGCCGTTCGATGTCATCGGGGCTTCACTCGTCGGTGTGGGATCCGCAGGCGGATACCGAGGCGAAGGACCACGCGCACAAGGTCAGGGCGGCGCGCTTCTATCTGACGGCGCAGCTCGAATCTGGCCATCTTTGCCCACTGACAATGACGAGCGCCTCGGTCGCGGCCCTTTCCGCCTCGCCGGCCGTTCAGAAGGATTGGGCGCCGAAGATACTGTCGCGCAAGTATGATTCCACGAACAAGCCGGCCATGCAGAAGTCCGCCGTGACGATCGGTATGGGCATGACGGAGAAGCAGGGCGGCACCGACGTCCGCGCCAACAAGACGACGGCCGAAAAGGTCAGCGAAGGCATTTACCGCCTGTCCGGCCACAAGTGGTTCATGTCGGCGCCGATGAGCGACGCTTTCGTGATGCTGGCGCAAACGAAGGATGGGATGGGCTGCTTCCTCGTTCCTCGGCTGCTGGAAGACGGTTCGGCGAACGGCCTCCACTTCCAACGTCTGAAGGACAAGGTCGGCAATCGCTCCAACGCCTCGTCCGAGGTCGAATTCAGCGATACCTTCGGCTTCCTGCTCGGCACGCCGGATGGTGGCATCCGCACTATTCTCGACATGGTGACGTTGACGCGCCTCGACTGCGCGCTGGCCTCCTCGGGCATGATGCGTGCCTCGCTCGCGGAAGCCGTGCACCATACCCGCGGCCGCAGCGTCTTCGGCAAGATGCTGGTCAGCCAGCCGATCATGACGCGTGTCTTGGCCGATATGGCCCTCGATGTGGCGGCCGCGACAGCGCTGTCCTTCCGCCTCGCCGATGCGTTCGACCGGGCGCGCGGCAGTGCCGAAGAGGCGGCCTACGCCCGCGTCATGACGCCGGTTGCGAAATACTGGTGCTGCAAGATCGCGCCCGCACTGATCTACGAGGCGATGGAGTGCATCGGCGGCAGCGGCTACATCGAGGAGCGCCCGATCGCCCGCCATTACCGGGAAGCTCCGGTCAACGCGATTTGGGAGGGCTCGGGCAACGTCATGGCGCTCGACGTGCTACGCATCCTGAACCGCGGCAAGGATCTCTTCGAAACCGTGTTTGCCGGGCTCGCGCGCGATCTCGGGCCGGCCGGCAAGAAGACGATCGACGTGCTGCGCGCCGCGATGGCGCTCTGCGAGCGGGACGAAGGCGCTGCGCGTCTGCTGGTCGAACAGCTCGCACTCGCTGCCGGCGCCGCCGAACTGTATCGCCTGGGAGCAGGCCGGATCGCCGACGCCTTCATTGAGACGCGGCTCGCAGGCGGCTGGCGCTCGACCTACGGCATGCTGGATTCGCGCTTCGACGCCAGCTACATCGTCGATCTGCTCTATCCGCCGGCAAGCTGATGACTATACTGCGCCCCGTCCGTGCCGATGATCTCGAACAGATCTATCGAATCTCGCTGGTGACGGGCGATGCTGGCCGCGATGCGTCCGAGTTGCATCGCGACGGCAAGCTGATCGGCCATGTCTACTCAGCGCCCTACGTCTCGCTCAGTCCCGAAACGGCTTTCGTGGCAGAAGATTTTGAAGGGGTTGCCGGCTACATCGTCGGTGTCTTCGACACGATTTCCTTCGAGGAGCGGCTTGAACGCGATTGGTGGCCGGCGCTCCGAGAGACGTACGCCGATCCACAGGGCGATCCGGCCAGCTGGGATGCGGATCAGAAATACATCGCCGCGATCCATCACCCGTCTCGGGTGCCTGCCGCGATCGCCGAAGCCTTTCCAGCCCATATTCACATGAACCTTCTGCCGCGCCTTCAAGGCCAGGGGATGGGCACCGGGCTTCTTGATCGATGGTTGACGAATGCCCGAGACGCCGGCGTAACAGCAGTCCACCTCGGTGCCAGCGCCGATAACCATGGTGCCCTGCGCTTCTGGGGTTCCCGTGGGTTTGCACGTCTCGAACCTCCCTTTGTGGATGCTTCCGATCCGACGGCCTGGTTTGGGCAGGAGCTCTAGGGTCAAGCAGCGTCATGTCGCCGAACGGTGACAGTGCCCTGACTGCCGTCACCTTTGGCAGGCTGTCCACAATCTTTCAAAGGCTTGTCCGTTGTCGGTGTTGGGTGGTGTTGCTACTCACCGCAAAGTGACAATTCGGACCGAATCCTAATGCTCAATGATCCCATGGTGCTAACGCCCGTTGCCGACGCAATCCGTGTCGAACCGGAAAAACGTATCCGAGACCGAAGCGCGACGGAGAAGGCAATCCTTAAGGCAGCCAAGTCGCTGCTGGCGGAGGAGGGGTTCCAGAATTTCGGGGTCAACGCAGTTGCCCGCCGCGCGGGATGCGACAAGCAGTTGATCTACCGTTACTATGGGGGCCTCAACGGCTTGGTGGAGGCGATCGGCGCTGATCTCGGCACCTGGGTCAAGGATCGTATTCCCGAGGACACCGGCGGCATGTTCCTTTTGACTTACGGCGACCTGATGGAGCGCTTGTCACTCTTGTTCCTCGAGGCCTTGAGGGATGATCCGCTTGTTCGTCGCATCGTTGCCTGGGAGGTTTCCGAAAACACCGAGCAGGTCAGGCGGCTTTCCGAGGCGCGGTCGAAGGCCTTGGCAAACTGGCTCGACCGGATGCGCGGATCGCTGACGCCGCCGAAGGGCGTCGATGTCGTGGCCGTCAATGCGATTCTGATCGCAGCCATTCAGCATCTCGTGCTTTCCGCCTCCGCCGGCGGCCAGTGCGCTGGGCTGGCACTCAAGACGCCGAAGGATTGGGAGAAGGCGGCAACCGCCCTGAAACGCATCGTTCGCGGCGTCTACGGCTGAAGCAGAGACAGTCTTTCCACAGGCCTTCCGTCGCGCGTTAACCTTAACAAATGGTTTACGTTGCGCCTTTCCGGTTAAGAAGTCAGGTTGCTGGGGCAGTCCAAAGTGTTGGGTGTCCGGAACCATGGGAACCAAAATCGCGAGAGCCGCGTTTCTTGTTGCCGCGATGATGTTTTTCGCTGTGCTTGCGCTGGATATCGCTGTGCCGGCGCTGGTTCTGGGTTCGATGGCGTTGTCGATATGGCTGGTTTCTTACGAGGGGCTATCCATTCGAAGAGAACGAGAGACGACCGCATGAAGTGGTTTCTGATCTTCTGGGCCGGTCCCATTGTCTTTCTGGCGGGATGGTACTGGCTTTCCTACTACGACATGAGCTTCGGCATCTTCATGCTGAGCAGGCAGGTTCACGACCTGACCTTCGAGATTTATGGGAAGATCCTCGGCATTCCGCCGGAAACCATTCCGCCTCTGGTCGCGCGTGCGATCGTCGTCGACAGTCTCGTCGTTTTCGCAATCATTGGGTTCCGCCGACGCAAGGCGATTGCCGCCTGGTGGCGTGCTCGTCACGGATCCAAGTCGTCGGATGCCGCTCTGCCGAGCAAGGAAAGCCTGTCCAGCGCTCCCTGAAGAATGAAGCTTGCCGCGGCCGAGTCGATGCGCTCGGCACGCTGCCTGCGCGATACGTCCATTTCCAGCAGAGCACGCTCGGCGGCGACCGTCGACAGCCGCTCGTCCCAGTACACGAAGGGCAGAGCGGTTTTCTGCTCCATGTTGCGCACGAAGGCCCGCGTTGCCTGTACGCGCGGTCCGGCCGATCCGTCCATATTCATCGGCAGGCCGATAACGAAGGCGGCAACCTTTTCCTTCGTGGCAAACTCCAGCAGCGTTACCGCATCGATCGTGAATTTCTCGCGTTTGATGACGGGCCGGGGCGTCGAAAAGCGCCGACCGAGATCGGACATCGAGAGCCCGATCGTTTTCGTGCCGAGATCGAGACCCGCGATCGCCTGTCCCGGCTGCAGCACCGTCGCCAGTTCCTCAATCGTCAGCACCGTCATCGTCGTTTCATCCCGTCAAAAGAAATTGAAGCAGCGCCGCTTTTCTTTGTGGCCGCATCGGATATGTCCATAACCAGCAAAGCAGGCTTTTGCATCCCATAATAAGAGGAGAATTTCATGAAGATCACTTGGCTTGGTCACTCCGCTTTCCGCATCGAGATCGGAAAGGCGAAAATCCTGCTGGATCCGTTTCTCACGCACAATCCGTCCTTTGCGGGCCAGAATGCAAAGGATGTCGCGAGCGGTGTTACACATATCCTGCTGACCCACGGTCACGGTGATCATGTCGGCGATACCGTCGCACTTGCCAAGGAGACTGGCGCGGTCGTTCTCGCAAACGCCGATCTTGCCGCCTGGCTGAGCTCGAAGGGCCTGAAGAAGATCGAAGCGGGCAACACCGGCGGTACGATTTCGTTCGACGGCTTCTCGGCGACTTTCACCAACGCGCTGCATTCCTCCGCCCAGATCACCGAGGATGGCGTTTCGCACGCCCTTGGCAATGCCAACGGCCTGATGCTGCACTTCGACGAGGAGGCTTCTATCCTCGCCATGGGCGACACCGACATCTTCTCCGACATGGCATTGATCAACGAGCTGCATCAGCCCGACATCGGCCTCATGCCAGTCGGCGACCGCTTCACCATGGGTGGCGCGGTGGCGGCATTGGCCTGCCAACGCTACTTCAACTTCAAGACCGCCATACCCTGCCACTACGGCACCTTCCCGATCATCGACCAGACGCCCGAGAAGTTCGTCTCCGGCATGGACGGATCGAAGACAGCTGTGAAAACGCCTAAGCCGGGCGAAAGCCTTTCTCTCTAGTCGAGGTCTGCCGAAATCGCTTCGATTTCGGAGAAGGAATTCCACGCAATCCAAAGACCATGCCCGTTGCGCACAGCGGGCATGGCCTTTATAGCGGGTAGGAAAAATCCCATCCGGAGAATGTTATGTCCGTCGACTTTGCCACCGTTAAGCGCGTAGCGCGCCTTGCCCGTATTGCCGTCTCGGAAGAAGAGGCAAACCGCATGGTGGGCGAGCTGAATGGTATTCTCGGCTTCGTCGAGCAGCTCTCGGAGGTCGATGTCGAAGGCGTCGAGGCAATGACATCGGTCACTCCGATGGAGATGAAGAAGCGCAGGGACGACGTGACCGACGGGAACAAGGCCGCCGACATTGTCTCGAACGCTCCTGTCACCGATCAGAATTTCTTCCTGGTACCCAAAGTCGTCGAATAAGGCTCTCGCTGCTTTCCGACCTCCGTTGCCATTCCAGATTTGAAGCGAATTACCATGAGCGAACTCACCAGCCTGACCATTGCCGAAGCCCGCACGAAGCTGCGCGCCAAGGAGATCAAAGCAACCGAACTGACCGAGGCCTACATCTCGGCAATCGAAGCGGCCAACGAAAAGCTCAATGCCTATATTAAGGTCACGCCCGAGAAGGCGCTGCAGATGGCGGAAGCCTCAGACGCGCGTCTCGCCGGCGGCAAAGGCGGTGCGCTCGAAGGCATCCCGCTCGGCATCAAGGACCTGTTCGCGACCGAAGGCATTCATACCCAAGCCTGCAGCCACATCCTGGATGGTTTCAAGCCGCACTACGAATCGACCGTCACCCAGAACCTGTGGGACGACGGCGCCGTCATGCTCGGCAAGCTCAACATGGACGAGTTCGCGATGGGCTCTTCCAACGAAACCTCTTACTACGGCGCGGTGATCAATCCCTGGCGTTCGGGCGGCTCCAACCAGCAACTGGTGCCAGGCGGTTCCTCCG
Source organism: Rhizobium sp. CF122 (assembly GCF_000282035.1). Classification (GTDB taxonomy): domain Bacteria; phylum Pseudomonadota; class Alphaproteobacteria; order Rhizobiales; family Rhizobiaceae; genus Rhizobium. Next base: position 53,242 of record NZ_AKKA01000064.1, on the reverse strand, counting down.
GTGGTTCCGCAGCTGCGGTTGCAGCCCACCTCTGCGCCGGTGCTACGGCGACCGATACAGGCGGCTCGATCCGTCAGCCGGCCGCCTTCACCGGCACGGTCGGCATCAAGCCGACCTATGGCCGTTGCTCGCGCTGGGGCACGGTGGCTTTCGCCTCGTCGCTCGATCAGGCCGGCCCGATTGCGCGCGACGTGCGCGACGCCGCGATCCTGCTGAGGTCGATGGCGTCAGTCGATTCCAAGGACACGACCTCCGTCGACCTGCCGGTTCCGGACTATGAAGCCGCGCTTGGCCAGTCGCTGAAGGGCATGAAGATCGGCATTCCGGACGAATACCGCGTCGACGGCATGCCAGAGGAAATCGAAACCCTGTGGCAGCAGGGAATTGCCTGGCTCAGGGACGCAGGCGCCGAGATCGTCAACATCTCGCTACCGCACACCAAATACGCGCTGCCGGCCTACTACATCGTCGCCCCCGCCGAAGCCTCGTCGAACCTCGCCCGCTACGACGGGGTCCGCTACGGCCTGCGTGTCGACGGCAAGGATATCGTCGACATGTACGAAAAGACCCGCGCCGCCGGCTTCGGCAAGGAAGTCAAGCGCCGCATCATGATCGGCACCTATGTTCTCTCGGCCGGTTACTACGACGCCTACTACATCAGGGCCCAGAAGGTTCGCACGCTCATCAAGCGCGACTTCGAACTGGCCTTCAATGCCGGTATCGATGCGATCCTGACGCCCGCGACACCGTCGTCCGCCTTCGGCGTCGCCGACGAAAACCTCGCCTCCGATCCGGTCAAGATGTACCTGAACGACATCTTTACGGTGACGGTCAACATGGCCGGGCTGCCCGGCATCGCGGTTCCGGCCGGCCTCGATCACAAGGGCCTGCCGCTCGGTCTGCAGCTGATCGGCAAACCGTTCGACGAAGAAACGCTGTTCAAGACTGCGCATGTGATCGAGCAGGCCGCGGGCAGGTTCACGCCTGCCAAGTGGTGGTAAGCGAGCTGACAATCCGGAAAATGACCGTCGCCGACCATCACATGGTCGGCGACGTCGGTTTTGCGGCATGGAAATCCAGCGGCGCTGGCGAAGCTGGTTTCAACCGGGCTGACGTCATCGAAGGTGCCCGCAGAGCATTCTTCGACTATCCCGCTACAGCAAAGGGCGATGTCATCGTCGCTGAGTTCGAAGGTAGGATAGCCGGCTGGCGCGCCCGGGAAAACAAACCCAATTACATTTCTGACATCTGGATCGATCCCGCCTGCCAGGGCCGCGGCATCGGTTCCGCCCTAGTGCGCTACTTCATTGAACGCATTGCCCCTGACGGCTTCAAAGTTGCAAAAATCCACACCCGCGCTACCAATGGCGGCGCCATCCGACTTTACGAGCGGGCCGGCTTCTCGATCGTCTGGCGCGGTGAGAAGTTTGATGCGGAACTCGGCATTCCGCTCGAAAAGGTGCATCTGGAGAAGCGTCTCGGCTGAAGGCGCAATTTCGGGAGGAGGCCTATGGCCAAACAGAATATTGCGGACATGATCGAAGCATTCGACTGCCTCGCGGCGGCAGGTTTCACCGTGGGTGCGGAGTGGCAGGCCGTGCATGCAATCTGCCAGGCGCACGAAGGCGAGGCGCCTTTCGATTGGGGTCATGCCATCTGCCATCGTATCGAAGGCGACGACTGGAATGCTGACTACTGGTACCGCCGTGCTGGCAAGCATCGTGGGAGCGGCTCGGTGGCCGAGGAGTGGTCGGCGATGAAGGCCGAGCTTGCCACGCGTCTTTGAGGAAGCCGCGCGCTGAGGCGACGCGCGGCCAGGAGTTTATCTGTTGTCCTGTTCCGCTCTCACCAGAACCAATCCCCGTTCGGTGATGCGATAGGGCTTGCCGCCCGAGGATTTGATGGCCCTCTTCTGCTTCAGCTTGCGAAACAGCTCGAGGCCGAAGCCGGGATAGACCCAGCCGTCGCGGGTGAAGCACTTCACCGCCTCGATTTTCCGGTTGTCGTCGCGTTCGATTTCAATCCGGCCACCTTGGGCCAATAGGTGCAGGATGCGCTGCTCCGTGCGTGAAATATCCATGGAATGTTGATCCGGTCGTAGCGCCTTGAGGAGGCGCGTAAAAACGATCTGGCGTCCGATTGGACGTCAGGGCTTCGTTTTTTCGGGCCCGTGCGCGCAAGAAAAACCTGCGGGCAGGGCCTCTACCGGGTCTGAGAAGACCAATTCAACATAAGGTCGTCATATCCGCTGACCTCAATTTCGTCAAGTTTTGCAACCAATGGGGGATGTTGTGCTGGGTCTCGCGCTCGAAACCCAACGCTTTGATAACGCGGTGATTCGGTGTTTACTTCTGCGAAAACGCGGAGAGGCTATTGATCCACATTCGCAATGCCCGCGAAGGCGAAGCGGAGCTTTTGAGCGAGATCGGAATAAGGGCCTGGCAGAAGGCAATGGCATCCATCGGCGAAGGGGATGCCATGGTCGATGCCGCGCGAAGCGCGTTTTTCGATTTCGTTACGGGTAGCTGGATCACCGTCACTGTCATCGAATGGAACGGGCATGCGGCAGGATGGGCGGCGCGCGAGACGCTCGACGAGAAGATTTCGGATTTCTGGATCGATCCTGCCTTCACCGGTCACGGTCTCGGAACTGCCCTCTTGCAGGATATCGAGAAAGACATAGCAGCGCAGGGCTTCGATACGGCAATGATGCAGACGCACTCCGGAAACTCCGAAGCGATCAGCTTCTTCCAGAAGCGTGGATACGCAATTCATTGGCTATCGATTGTCTACAATCCCAAGCTCGATCGTGATGTGCCGTCAGTCGGTTTGTCAAAGGCTCTGGAATCGGCGGACGACGGCACATACGGTCTAGTCTAGCAGCGTGCCGTCCAACACGACGTAGCCGAGGGCGCCTGATAAAAGAAGCGCGGTCAGCATATGAAACATGGCAATGGCCCTAAGGATCGATCGGAACGGTTCTTTCTGCGTCTTGTGACGTAGGAGCCTTTGCGCGCAAACCGCGCCCAGGCTGCCACCGACGAATGCGAGCGTCAGCAAGGTTTTCTCGCTGATCCGGCGACGATGATGGCGAGCAGCCTGCTTGTCGAGGAAATAGATCGAGAACACGAAGACATTGAGTGCCGGGAAGAGCCCGAGGATCATGAGAATATCAGTCGCCGTCATGCGGGCCACGCTAGCGACATTGCGTTAACACGCCCCAAACCGGCTGGCCCGCCCAACGGGACAGCCGAAAGCCTTGCACCGGCAAGCCATTTCCGTTACCTCACGAGTTGAAAAGAACAGCCTCAAAAAGAGCATCTCAATGATTGTCGACGTTCGTACGCCTGATCCGAAACGCTTCATTCCCGGCGCCACTGGCGATTGGGAAGTGATCATCGGCATGGAAGTTCATGCACAGGTGCTGTCGAATTCGAAGCTGTTCTCGGGCGCGGCGACGGAGTTCGGCAAGCCGCAGAATTCCAACGTGTCGCTCGTCGATGCGGCCATGCCCGGCATGCTGCCTGTCATCAACGAGGAATGTGTCAGGCAGGCGGTCCGCACCGGTCTTGGCCTGAAGGCGCAGATCAACAAGCGCTCGCTCTTCGACCGCAAGAACTATTTCTATCCCGACCTGCCGCAGGGCTATCAGATTTCGCAGTTCAAGGATCCAATCGTCGGCGAAGGCAAGATCGTCATCTCGCTCGGGCCGGATCGTCAGGGCCAGTTCGAGGACATTGAGATCGGCATCGAGCGGCTGCATCTGGAGCAGGACGCCGGCAAGTCGCTGCACGACCAGCACGCCACCATGTCCTATGTCGACCTGAACCGCTCGGGCGTCGCGCTGATGGAGATCGTCTCCAAGCCGGACATGCGTTCGTCGGAAGAAGCCAAGGCCTACATGACGAAATTGCGCTCGATCGTGCGCTATCTCGGCACCTGCGACGGCAACATGGACGAGGGCTCCATGCGCGCCGACGTCAACGTCTCCGTCCGTCGCCCGGGCGAAGGCTTTGGCACCCGTTGCGAGATCAAGAACGTCAACTCCATCCGCTTCATCGGCCAGGCGATCGAATACGAAGCCCGGCGCCAGATCGGCATCCTGGAAGATGGTGGCGCGATTGAGCAGGAAACCCGTCTCTTCGACCCGAACAAGGGCGAGACGCGGTCGATGCGCTCGAAGGAAGATGCGCACGATTACCGCTACTTCCCGGACCCGGATCTTTTGCCACTCGAGTTTGACGATGCGTTCGTCAAGGCGCTTGAAGCCGACCTTCCGGAATTGCCCGACGACAAGAAGGAGCGCTTCGTGCGCGAACTCGGTCTCTCGGTCTACGACGCTTCCGTTCTGGTCTCGGAAAAGGCGATCGCCGACTATTTCGAAGCCGTGGCCGAAGGCCGCGACGGCAAGGCAGCCGCCAACTGGGTCATCAATGATCTGCTCGGTGCCTTGAACCGGACAGGCAAAAGCATCGAGGAGACGCCTGTCTCGCCGGCGCAACTCGGCGCAATCATTGATCTTATCAGGGCGGAGACTATTTCAGGAAAGATTGCGAAGGACCTGTTCGAAATCGTGCTGAACGAAGGCGGCGATCCTGCCGAGATCGTCGAAGTCAGGGGCATGAAGCAGGTGACCGATACTGGCGCGATCGAGAGGGCGGTCGATGAGATCATTGCCGCCAACCCGGATCAGGTGGCGAAGGTCCAGGCCAAGCCGACGCTTGCCGGCTGGTTCGTCGGTCAAGTGATGAAAGCAACGGGTGGCAAGGCAAACCCGCAGGCAGTCCAGGCTCTGGTCAAGGCGAAGCTCGGCATCGAGGAGTAAGACCGTGTATTTCGTGCGCACCGCCAGCGAGGGTGATCTAAGCAAGATGCGCACCTTGCTGGATGAGGGCTTTCGCGCGACCTATGCTGGCCTCTATGGCGAAGCGAAGGTAGCCGAGCTCATTGCGCATCTGTTTTCGCCGGCGGCGCTGCAGGCGCGACTGGCGAAGAAGAATGCCGAGTTCCTCGTTGCCGATAACGGTAAGGATATCGGCGGTATCGGTTACGCCGCCATGTCGGATGAAATGACGAAGACCGTCATGCTGCATCTGCTCTATGTTCGTCCCCCGCTGCATCGCCAGGGTATCGGGCGGGAGATCTTTGCCGAGTTGGAAACCTGTTTTCCCGATGCCGAGATCATGCGCTTGGAGGTAGAGCCGCGGAACAAGACGGCGATCGCCTTCTATCATGCTCACGGCTTCGAGGATGTCGGCCGCAATGAAAACGACGGGCCGGGGCAATCCGGCATACCGACGCTGATCCTCGAAAAACCTCTCGAGCAGCGCTAGCCACAATGTGACCATGAGCCAAACCATCATTCGCGAGGCGCGCAACGCCGACGTGGCGGCACATCTTTGCCGGGGATGAACTCGGCGGTCACGGCGATACGACGGCGCCTGAGGCCTTCGGCGACTATCTCCCGGGCTTTCGAGCGGGTCGCCTCATCACGCGACCAGACGCTCTACGTCGCCGAACGCGAAGGGCAGGTCGTCGGCACGTTCCAGACGATGATCGTGACGTCGCTGGTTGGCAGGGGCTCGTCCTCGATGATCATCGAGGCGGTGCAGACGCGGGGCGACATGCGAGGACAGGGCATCGGCGCTCAGATGATCGAGTTTGCCATCGCGGAGGCAAAACGTCGCGGTCTTCGGCTCGTGCAACTGACCTCGAACGCCAGCCGCAAGGATGCGCACCGTTTCTATGAGCGACTGGGCTTCAAACAATCGCATCTCGACTTCAAGATGGCGCTGAAATGAGCCGGTGTGGCGCCGGAATCACTGGACAATGTGGATCGCTGGCGGCATAAGCGAGGGATCAAATTCTGGTCCCGCTCGCCGTCCGGCTAGCTCAAGGAAAAGACATGAAGAATCTCCTCGTGCAAATCTTCACCTGGTGGAACGGTCAGACGATCGGTACGCGTTTTGCGACATGGCGTTTCGGTAAGCGCGTCGGTGAAGACGAATTGGGCAACGTTTATTACGAAGGCGGCATGTCGTCCTACGGCCTTCCGAAGCGTTGGGTGATCTATAAGGGCTATGCCGAGGCCTCCGCAATTCCCCCGGGTTGGCACGGCTGGATGCACCACCGCACGAACGTTCCTCCGAGCCAGGAAAACTACGTCGCCAAGGAATGGCAGAAGCCGCATCGCGCAAACCCGACGGGTTCGCCGCAGGCTTATCGCCCGCCTGGATCATTGGTCGTTCCTGGCGAACGTCCGCGGGTTACGGGCGACTACGATGCCTGGACACCTGGCAACTGAGCAGGCCCCGCCGGCCCCGCTTTTGGCCACAATTGACCATTACCCGCAGAATGGCCGCAGCGATTGCGGCCTTCGATTTCAAGATGCTGTGGAGACGGGCAGATATGAAGCTTTTCACGCGGAAGAATCTCCTGCGTGCCGCCGGGCTCTCCCTGGCGCTTGGCCTTCTGCCGCAGGTCGCCTCCGCTGCGCGCATCGAGAACTCGGTCGCTGTTTTCTCCGGCCTCGACAAGATCACCGGCCGCATCACGACGTTCGATGTCTATGTCAACGAGACCGTGCAGTTCGGCGCGCTGCAGGTGACACCTAAGGCCTGCTATTCGCGCGATCAGGCCGAAGCGCAGAAGATAGATGGTTTTGTGGAAGTCGACGAGATTACGCTCGACCGCAAGATCCGCCGCATCTTCACCGGCTGGATGTTTGCCGACAGCCCCGGCCTCAATGCCGTCGAGCATCCGATCTATGACGTCTGGCTGAAGGACTGCAAGCAGAACTCGGACGTGCCCGCGCCCGACAAGGCAGCCAACTAATTCTCAGAATTCCAGGTGCGGTGATTCAATTGCTGCCGCGAGTATGTGAGCGTACTCATCCTTCGGAACATCGATGGCTCCGAAAGTCTTTAGGTGCTCGGTCGTAAACTGTGTATCGAGCAGGGTAAACCCCTTGGTCCGCAGCCGTTCCACGAGATGAACGAGGCAGATCTTCGAAGCGTCCGTCCGCCGTGAGAACATGCTTTCGCCGAAGAACGCCGAACCCAGCGACACTCCGTATAATCCGCCGACAAGCTCGTCACCGTCCCATGCCTCGACCGAGTGCGCGTGGCCGATGCGATGCAGCGTGGAATAAAGCGTCTTGATCGTTTGATTGATCCAGGTGCTCGGCCTGTCCCCGGTCTCCGCCGCGCAGGCTGCGATCACCGCATCGAAATCGTGGTTGAAGCGGATGTCGAAAGGCTTGCGCCGGATCGTCTTGGCGAGGCTTTTGGAAACGTGGAATTCATCAAGCGGCAGGACACCGCGAAGATCGGGCTCGACCCAGAATATCTCTGGGTCATCAGCCGATTCGGCCATCGGAAAGAGGCCGATAGAATAGGCGCGCAGGAGGATTTCCGGTGTTATGCCTGGAGACTTCCTGCGCGATCCTGCCATTCTCTGTTACGCCGGTTTTTTGGCCAGATAGTTTTCCAGCCAATGGATATCATAGTCGCCGTTGGCGATGTCTTGATTGTCCACCAGATCTTGGAACAACGGAAGCGTGGTCTTGATGCCGTCCACGACAAACTCGTCCAGCGCGCGACGCAGACGCATCATGCATTCGACACGCGTGCGACCGAATACGATGAGCTTGCCGATGAGGCTGTCATAGTAAGGCGGGATCTTGTAGCCCTGGTAGGCGCCGCTATCGACGCGAACCCCAAGACCACCCGGCGCATGGAAGTGCGTGATCGTGCCCGGAGAGGGCACGAACGTACGCGCGTCCTCGGCGTTGATGCGGCACTCGATGGCATGGCCGTGGAAGTTGATCTCTTCCTGCTTGACGGAGAGCCCGCCGCCGGAAGCAACGCGAATCTGCTCGTGGACCAGATCGATGCCGGTAATTGCCTCGGTAATCGGATGTTCCACCTGCAGACGGGTGTTCATTTCGATGAAATAGAACTCGCCGTTCTCGTACAGGAACTCGATCGTGCCGGCGCCGCGATACTTCAGCTTCTTCATGGCATCGGCGCAGACCTGGCCGATCTTCATTCGCTGCTCGACGTTCAGGGCCGGGGAGTTGGCTTCTTCCCAGACCTTCTGATGGCGGCGCTGCAGCGAGCAATCGCGTTCGCCGAGATGGATCGCATTGCCTTCGCCATCGCCGAACACCTGGATTTCGATGTGGCGCGGCTTGCCGAGGTACTTTTCCATGTAGACGGCATCGTTGCCGAAAGCGGCTGCCGCTTCGGTACGGGCCGTCGACCAGGCTTCGATCAGGTCGGCCTCGGACTTGGCAACCTTCATACCGCGGCCACCGCCGCCTGCGGTTGCCTTGATCAGCACTGGATAGCCGATTTCAGCGGCAGTACGCAGTGCGTCTTCCTCGGTCTTGACCTCGCCATCGGACCCCGGAACGACAGGGATACCGAGCTCCTGCGCCGTTGTCTTGGCGGTGATCTTGTCGCCCATGAGGCGGATATGTTCCGCCGTCGGGCCGATGAACGTGATGCCATGCGCTTCCAGGATTTCCGCAAACTTGGCGTTTTCGGACAGGAATCCGTATCCCGGATGCACGGCATCGGCACCCGTGATTTCGCAGGCGGCCACGATCTGATGAATGTTCAGATAGCTTTCGCGCGAGGGCGGCGGGCCAATGCAGACGCTTTCGTCGGCAAGGCGCACATGCATGGCATCGGCGTCGGCAGTCGAGTGAACCACGACGCAAGGAATGCCGAGCTCTTTGCATGCGCGCAGCACGCGAAGCGCGATTTCCCCGCGGTTGGCGATGAGGATTTTCGAGACCATGACGCTCGCCTTATTCGATGACGACGAGGGCTTGGCCGTATTCGACGGGGCTTCCGTCCTCGACGAGGATTTCGGTGACCTTGCCGGACTTCGGCGAAGGGATCTGGTTCATGGTCTTCATCGCTTCGATGATGATCAGCGTCTGACCTTCCTTGACGGTGGCGCCGAGCTCGATGAAGGGACGCGCGCCCGGAGCCGGAGCCATGTAGGCCGTGCCGACCATCGGAGCGCTAACGGTGTTGGCAGGGTTGCGCGCGGGAGCCGCAGGCGCCGCGGCGGCGGCTGGAGCTGCAGCGACCGGCGCTGCGGCGGCAAATGCAGGCGCGCCGATCGGAGCCTGGACGTACTGGGTGTTGCCGGCGCGCGAAACGCGAATTCGCAGATCGTCCTGCTCGACTTCGATTTCCGTCAGATCCGTATCGTTGAGGATGTTCGCGAGGTCGCGGATCAGCGCCTGGTCGATACCGTTTTTCTTCTCAGCCATGAGTGTTTGCCCTGTGTTCTTCTTATGCCGTGAGATTCTTCAGCGCATGCAGCGCTAGAATATAACTATGAGGCCCGAAGCCGCAGATGACGCCCTTAACCGCAGGCGCAATCATCGACTTGTGGCGGAATTCTTCTCGCGCGTGGACGTTGGAGATATGAAGCTCTATTACCGGAATGGAAATAGCGCGAATTGCGTCGTGGAGCGCGACCGACGTATGCGTGTAGGCTCCGGCGTTGATCGCCACGCCAACGGCCTTGTCGTTCGCTTCGTGAAACCAGTCGACGAGCATACCTTCGTGATTGCTCTGGCGAAAATCGATATCGAAGCCGAGCTCACGCCCAGCCGCCTTGCAATCCGCCTCGATATCCTGAAGCGTCTTGCCCCCATAGATGCCCGGCTCTCTTTTGCCGAGCATGTTCAAGTTGGGCCCGTTCAGGACGAATATCGTTTGCGTCATCGAGTGTTCCATCAAGTGCGAGACGGCAACCTATAGACTCCCAACGAACCTAATGAAAGCCCTTTGGGAAACGCAGCCCGAATCGCGCCACATTTGTCCACATGGCTGAAACGCTTCGATTTTGGCGATTTGATGGGCGTCGTCTCAACAACTCGTCTTACCGCAGGCGCGCATGTTCTTGACCTTGGTTTCGAGATCATCGAAACCGACTGCGCCCTGAACCAGTTCGTTGCCGATCACGTAGGACGGTGTACCGGTGATGCCGAGGCTCTGTGCAAGTTGATAGGTCTCCTTCACGGAGGCATCGCTGGAGCTCTTGGCCATCTCGTCACGGATTTGCTTTTCGCTGACGCCAAGCGACCCGGCGACTTCAATTGCGCTCGCTTCGTCGGCGCGGCCATCACTGCTGAGAAGCGCGATATGGAACTCGCTATACTTTTCCGGCGCCAGCTTGCGGAATGCATCGGACACCTTGTGGGCGGCGACCGATTCCGGGCCGAGGATCGGGAATTCCTTGAGCACGAAGCGGACATTCTTGTCCTTTTCGAGCATCGTCTGCATGTCGGAAAGTGCGTGTCGGCAATAGCCGCAATTGTAATCGAAGAACTCGACGATCGTGATGTCGCCCTTCGGGTTGCCGATCGTCATGTCATACTTCGAATCGAAGATCGTTGACTTGTTGTCAGCAATCACCGCATTGGCTTTGACGAGGCGCGCCTGCTCCTGCTTCTTCTGCAGGGCATCCTGAACATCCAGCATGATCTCCGGATTTTCGATCAGATACTGCTTGATGAACTCGCCGAACTCCTTCTTCTGCGCTTCATCGAGCGCCGATGCCGGGTAGGCCGTTGCCACCGAGGCAGTCAGCGCCAGTGCGGTGAAGATTTTCGGAAGTATGGCCATTATATCCTCGTTATCAGCAGTTCGTATGCATCGTTCTAGGCGCCGGATAACACTGCCCGGTTAACGGCGGAAATCAGATGCCGTCAAATTATGGTGCGTCCGGTCGTCTTCAAACAAGAAATTTCGCATCCGCTGTTCAATCGCGGGATTGTGATGATCCGATTATTGCGGCAATTGTCTGGCCGCAAGCAAAGTTAGAGAGAAGCGATCTTGTTTTCCATTTCCCAACGCAGTGAAGTCGAGCCCTTCCATGCCATGGATGTTCTGGCCGAAGCGACAAAGCGGCGAGCGAGCGGTCACCCGGTCATTTCCATGGCTGTCGGACAGCCCTCCCATCCGGCGCCACGCGCTGCTCTGGAGGCCGCGCAGGCAGCGCTCGTCGAGGGCAGGATCGGCTATACGGACGCGCTCGGCACGGCGAGGCTGAAACATGCGCTGGCCGGGCACTATCGCAACCGTCACGGGCTGGAAATCGATCCGGCGCGCATCGCGATAACCACCGGTTCTTCCGCCGGCTTCAACCTTGCCTTTCTCTCGCTGTTTGATGCCGGAGACGCGGTCGCCATCGCCCGGCCGGGCTATCCTGCCTACCGCAACATTCTCGGGGCTCTTGGGCTTAGGGTGATCGAGGTACCGGTGACTGCCGACACGCATTTCACGTTGACACCCGAGAGCCTGGAGGCTGCCCAAACTGCAAACAACGTCAGACTGAAGGGCGTGCTGCTGGCGAGCCCCGCCAACCCCACTGGCACGGTGACCGCTCGCCAGGGGCTGAAGGCGTTGGCCGACTATTGCGCGGCGAATTCGATCGCGTTCATTTCAGACGAAATCTATCACGGGCTGACTTTTGCCGGCGAAGAGACCAGCACGCTGGAATTGACCGACGAGGCGATCGTCATCAACTCCTTCTCCAAATATTATTGCATGACCGGCTGGCGCATCGGCTGGATGGTGCTGCCCGAGCGGCTGGTGCGCCCCATCGAGCGTGTCGCGCAAAGCCTCTACATCTCGCCGCCCGAACTCTCGCAGATCGCCGCGACGGCAGCGCTCAGCGCGACCGCGGAACTCGATGTCTACAAGGCAAGCTACGCCGCCAACCGCGAGTTTCTGCTGAAGCGCCTGCCGGAAATCGGCCTGTCCATTGCCTCGCCGATGGATGGTGCCTTTTATGCCTATGTCGACGTAACGCGCTTCACCAATGACAGCATGGCGTTCGCCAAACGGATGCTGGCAGAGATCAACGTCGCCGCGACGCCGGGTCTGGATTTTGATCCGCTGGAAGGCAATAGGTCGATGCGAATGTCCTACGCCGGCTCCGAGGCAGAGATCGTTGAAGCAGTCGAGCGCATTGCAGCGTGGTTGCAATAATTCTATATCCTAGGTGGTTGTGGAGGCTTCCTAAATCAATTTCTGAGCGGCTCACTAGAAGGCAGCAAGCCGCTCGACCGTTCGCGCACTCACTTCACCGGTCGGCAATTCTCCCGGTCAAGCTGCGACACCAGCGCCAGGATCGTCTCGGAAACCGGTGTCGGCGTTGCGGTCAGGCGGCCCAGTGAAACGACCATTCCCACCAGCGGGGTAATCTCCAGCGACTTCCCCGCCAGGAGGTCTTGCAGCATGGAGGTGCGAACCGGCCCGATTTGCCGGGCCTGTTCCAATCGCTGCTCGACGGACATCCCGACATTCGCGCCAAGTGCCTCTCCAACAGCCTTTACCTCCTTCATAACCTTGCCGATCTGGTCGGTGATCGCGGCATCCGCCATCAGATCGGACATCAATGATCGCGTCAGCGCGCTGATCGGGTTGAAGGAGGCGTTGCCCATCAGCTTGCTCCAGATATCGTCGCGGATGCGGCTCGAGAGTCTCACACCGATATCGGCGCGCTGCAGGAGCACTTCGATGTCGCGCAAATCTGCAGTGATCTCGCCGGAGGGCTCGCCGAGAATAAAGTGGCCTTTGTTGCTAAGCCTGATCTCGCCGGGCTTGCTGACTTCAGCGCCCTGGTGGGCGACGCAGCCGATCACGCGCTGCGGACCGACAAGGCGCCAAAGCTTGCCATCCTCATCGAGCTCGTCGAACTGCCGTTCCGCATGCCCGCTGTCCTGGTCGCGATGAAAATACCACCACGGAATGCCGTTGAGGATCATCATGACGCGTGTGCTATCTTTCAGCAGATGGTCGATTCCCTCTGCGGCGGCGCTGAGCTGATGGCCCTTCAGCCCGGTGATGACGAGATCCTGCGGCGGCAGTTCCCTCGGATCGTCGGTAGCTGTCAGATTGACGGTGACGGGTGCTTCTGCACCGGCCTCAATGAGACGCAACCCATCGCTTCGGATGGCCGCGAGATGAGCGCGGCGGGCAACGACCGAAACCGTTGCCTCTGCGCCGAGAGATAACGCAAGCTTGGCGGCGATCGCGCCGCCGAGTGCACCGGCGCCGAAGATGCAGATATTCTTGAGGGACATGCGATGATCTTTCCGCGATTGGTGGGTCGCGCAGAACTTAGGTCATCCCTTCCTCAAGGCGAATGATTTTTTAGTGACCGCTGCCGGGAAGAAGCTCGTTGCGGCGAAGCTCGTCGATGGCTGCCACCGCATCCTCCGCAGACCAGCCCGCGCGAATGGCGGCGCCGATCATCCGGACCTCGGCCTCCTCTTCGATCTTGAGGAACAGCGGTTCCAGGGCCTCTTGGGCGGTAAGAATATGCTCGTTTGCAGGCGTAACTGACTGGCGGGTGGCGGGCGTAGGCATCTGCACGGTACTCCTCTCTCTGGCAGGGGATGATTCGAAATAAAGCGCGAGGGCAAAAAAGGTTCCGGATAAAGTTTCAAGACGGTGTCATCTTGTTCTTTCGCCCCGGCTCTGCCTTGTTGCGCGGCTAGGCTCATGCTCGATTCGGTTCCCGACAAGAGGCGGAGCCATGACAAAAACGCACGAAGGAGATTGCGATGACGAACGCCAAGAACGGGATTTCCGAAATGCGACCGAGAATTACAGTAATTGGCGTCGGCGGCGGCGGCGGCAATGCGATCAATAACATGATAGCGGAAAATCTCGAAGGCGTCGATTTCATCGCGGCCAATACGGATGCGCAGGTGCTGGCGACATCGAAGGCATCCCGCCGCATACAGCTTGGCGCGCATATAACCGAAGGGCTGGGGGCCGGTTCGCTGCCGGAAGTCGGTCGCGCAGCCGCCGAAGAATCGATCGATGAGATCATGGATCATCTGGCTGGCTCGCATATGTGCTTCGTCACCGCAGGCATGGGGGGCGGCACCGGAACGGGGGCTGCACCTGTTATTGCCCAAGCCGCCCGCAACGCCGGCATCCTCACGGTCGGAGTGGTTACTAAGCCCTTCACCTTCGAAGGCAACCGCCGCATGAAGACAGCCGATGTCGGTATCGAGGCGCTCCGCGAGGCGGCCGATACGGTGATCGTCATCCCGAACCAGAACCTTTTCCGCATCGCCGATGCGAAGACCACGTTCGCGGACGCCTTCATGACCGCCGACCGCGTGCTTTATGCCGGTGTCGGCTGCATCACCGACCTGATCGTCAAGGAAGGCCTGATCAATCTCGACTTCGCGGACGTGAAATCCGTGATGCGCGGCATGGGTCGGGCGATGATGGGTACCGGCGAGGCTTCGGGCGAGGGGCGTGCGATGAAGGCAGCCGAGGCTGCGATCGCCAATCCGCTGCTCGACGATATTTCGATGAAGGGCGCCAGGGGTGTTCTGATCTCGATCTCCGGCGGCACCGACATGACGCTCTTCGAAGTGGACGAAGCGGCAAGCCGCATCCGCGACGAGGTTCAGGATGAGGCCGATATCGTCGTTGGCGCGATCTTCGACCGCAACCTCGACGGCAAGTTCCGCGTCTCGGTCGTGGCGACAGGCCTCGACGGGGTGGCAGTTGGAACGCAGGCCCATCAGGGCGTGGCACTCGGCCAGGACATGCAGACGCGTACGCTGCAGTAAACCGTCCTATCGCCTGCGTGTCCGATCGGGCGCGCGGGCTTTCCAGATTGATGTCATTTCGGTGTGGTGTTGCCGTTGCGCCAGCGGCTGGCGCAGATCGAGGAATGGCGCGAACGAGCCTCGCGGCCGATTTCCCGAAGGCGTAAGGTCGCCTCCGTAGCACCGACGCCCGCAGAACCAGAGCGGCGGGCGAAACGGGCATCGCGCAGCTGGTGATGGAGGACATCGAATGGTGAAGTTTGGCTATTTTGTTGCCGGTCTGCTCATCCTGATCGGAGTGGTCTGGATGGGGCAGGGCAGCGGCTATTTTCCCTATCCCGAAGAAAGTTTCATGATCAACCAGACGCCTTGGGTCTATTGGGGCGCTCTTGCCGCGATCGTCGGAATTGTTGTGATTGTGGTGACGAAAAACGCGCAGCACCGGTAACGATCGGGCCTGTGGCGTAGCATATCAGCGTGGCCAACCGCGCTGACGGGACTGCGACATTCAACGGACGGGCAGGGTAAGCTGCCTGCATGGTATCACTGGCTGGTGACATTGATCTGGGCGAGGGCAGGTCAAGGGGGCACCGGATTTGGCATCTGAGGCCCCTAAAATAATTCGCCGGCAAAAGAAGCCTCTGGGGGAGCTTCCGCCGGCGAAGGATGTGATCTGTACAGAAGCGTCTTACGCTCGGCGCGAACGAGCGTCCGCCATGTCGGGCCGCGTGCCATCAGGAGCGCGAAGGCCGTAGTGCTTGCTTGCGAACACCCATTCCACATTGCCGGGCTCGAACGGGCGGCGCGGGTTTCTCAGCGCCATCCGGCGTTCGGAGAGGCTGCGCGGCAGGGTGTCGATCATATCATTGACGAAGGTTTCAACGCTGTCTTTCCAGCGGGGCGAGATCGAAACATCGACGCCGCCAAAGCGATGGAAGTCAGGATGTTTGCGGGAATAGCAGGCGCCGAGCATCCAGGCATGCTGCTGCTTCAGAAAACGTTCTTTAATGGTCATTCCTAGTCTTTTTCCTTGGCGTCATCGACGACATCGGCTTCGGGGCGGTCGCCTCCGTTCGACCGTTCCGTTGTCCAGCTGCCGTTTGCACGCTGATATGTAATGTCCGCATCCTGGCCACCGAGCTCTTGTCGCTCTGCGGCGTGTTTGGCCGCTGCCAGTGCTTCTTCGTGAGTTGGGAAAGTTTCCGACCAGACATCGTCCAGGCCATAAGCCCAGGCGCCATCATGTTCGGCGACGTGGTAGGTAATCGACATCGATCTTTCCTTCAAGAACTTTTCGCAGGAATTTGCATGGGGCTCCACGCAGATTGAATAACTGCAACGGAGCTCGCCCCATGCTTGTTCCCTCGGTGCCTGGCCTGTGTGGGGCTGGATTCAGCGGGAGGTGCGATCTTGCGCGAGCGCGGAACGCTTCGTAGGCTTGAGGCGTTGATGGATTCGTTCAACGCCTTTCAATAGGAACCCCATGCGCGCTCAGTCGAAGCCGTTCATCGTCGAAGTCAAATCATCCCGTCGCGCGGAGCGTCGCCAGTCAGCGTCGATCTGGGGGAACCTCGATCTCGCAGCCGTTGCCGAAGAGATTGCGGAAGAACTGCCGCAGTCGGCGGCCGCGCCGGCAGAAGCCGCCGACGCGCAGTAACCGCTTCGAAACCTACGCCGAGACAAACCGGTAGGACGCATCCTTTCGTTCAGCATAGCCGACGCCTGGGTAGCTCCAGTGATAGCCGAGCATCTTGAGCTTGTCGGTCGCGGCACGATCCAACAGCGTTTGACGGGTCTTCAGCGCGATCTCCGGCTCGGCATCGAAGCCGAAATGCCACGCCGGATGCTCAAAGAAGATCACGTCGTTGGTGCAGGAGTCGCGTGTGATCAAAAGGTCGCCGTCTCCAGCCAGTTCGATTGAGACATGGCCCGGTGTATGCCCGCGGGTTTGCACGATCCGCATCCCTGGAATGATCTCCTGATCGGGCCGCACCAGCGTCAGCCTGTCCTTGACGGCAAACAGGTCACGCTGCGCACCGCGTGCAAAGTCATGAAGCGCGGATGGCATGTGCGTCTCGTAGTCCTTGTCGGTCCAGAAGCTCCACTCTGCTTCGCTGACGAAATACTGCGCGTTCGGATAGAGCACCTTGCCATTGGCGGTGGTCGTGGCGCCGGAGTGATCCGGATGGGCGTGGGTGAAAACGACCTTGGTGATCGCTTCCGGCGCGATGCCGAGTGATTGCAGGTTCGCCGCCAGTTTGCCGGCACTTGCCTGGAAATGGCTGCCGGATCCGGTATCGATGAGGATCAGGTCGTTGCCATGGCGGATCAGCGGAATGTTGGCCTGAACGGGGGCGGCCGCCGAACTGCCGCCCAGCCGCTGCATGATCGCCTGGCGCTCCTCGGGCATGGCATCGGGAAGCAGAATCTCCGCGGGAAGTGTCAGGAAGCCGTCGCTGACGACGGTAATGTCGAACGTGCCGTGCTGGAAGCGGTGGAAGTCGGCTGCAATCGCGTTGCGTGAGGCAAGCATCGCCACTGCGGCAGCCGTCAGCTTCAGCAGGTCGCGTCGGGACAACCCGCTCGGAATGGTATCTCGTGAGGTCACGAGCGTCTCCTTTGATGAGCAGATGCTGGTGTGCGGCAGGCGGGTCCCCAAGGGATCCGCCTGCGAATGTTCGAACGGTATTCATCCGTCATACGATCGCCGGTCCGTATAGAGCCCGGCGGATGATCCTCCATCTCAGTCCAGGAAGAATTCCAGCAGATCGGCGTTGATGACATCAGGATGCGTGGTGCACATGCCATGCGGGAAGCCGGCATAGGTCTTCAGCGTGCCGTGCTTCAGGAGTTTTACCGAAAGCGGTGCCGAGTCGGCATAGGGAACGATCTGATCGTCGTCGCCGTGCATGACCAGCGTCGGCACCGTGATCCGCTGCAGATCCTCGGTGAAATCCGTCTCGGAGAACGCCTTGATGCAATCGTAGTGAGCCTTGGCGGCACCCATCATCCCCTGCCGCCACCAGTTCTCGATGACGCCCTGGCTGACTTTAGCGCCCGGGCGATTGAAGCCGTAGAAGGGACCTGCCGGGATGTCGAGGAAGAACTGGGCGCGGTTGGCGACAAGCGCTGCGCGGAAGCCGTCGAAAACCTCGAGCGGCAGGCCGCCCGGGTTCTTGTCCGACTTGACCATGATCGGCGGCACAGCGCCGATCAGCACCGCCTTGGCGACGCGGCCGGGCTTTGCGCGCGCGACGTAGTGGGCGACCTCGCCGCCGCCGGTCGAGTGGCCGACGTGGATCGCATTCTTCAGATCGAGCGCATCGGTAAGCGCGGCGAGGTCCGCCGCATAGGTGTCCATCTCGTTGCCCTGCCACGTCTGGCTGGAACGGCCATGTCCGCGCCGGTCATGGGCAATCACACGATAGCCTTTGTCCAGAAAGAACATCATCTGCGCGTCCCAGTCGTCGGCGCTGAGCGGCCAGCCGTGATGGAAAACAACGGGCTGGGCATCGAGCGGACCCCAATCCTTGTAGAAGATTTCGGTTCCGTCCGTGGTCTTGATGAATGGCATGATCAGGGTCCCTCTTTCTGGATTGATTGCTTTGATGGCGGCAAAGACACGTGAGCCTCCCTCCGGCGCCCATGTCATCGGGCACCCGGGCAGAGCCCGCTCCTCACCGCTGCCACGCTACGTCATGCACATGACGAGGCTTTGAGCGGCGTCGCGAACCAACGCTAATTTGATGCAAATGATCCAGAATGGAAGATGCCGGTTTGAAGAATGATGGCGCAGGAAAGGCAGGAACTTGTGAGCGCCATATTCGAACGAATTCTTGCCGAGGCATGCGGGCCAAGCCCGGATGCTGCCGACGTCAAGATGCACGAATGGCTCTCCTATTTCGACGCGGTGGCAGAGGAACCGCATTTTGGCCGGGCGGCGGCCACGGTGCATATTGCCCAGCCGCCGCTTTCCAACCATGTGCAGGCGCAGCAGCGGGAACCTGCTCAAGCCACGGGTGTCACGGTGACGAGCAGGGAATTGACTTTTATGTGTGACCACATCCTTCAACGAAGATGCGCGCACAGACCCTAGCTCGTGCCACGATATCATCGTCTGAGATATCGGGGATCTGCCCGAGCATAATTGCGCGCTGCGGTTCCATCGCCATCATGCCCCGGAGCATACCCGTCGCCGTGGGAACGTCCTCGATGACGACGCGCTTCAGCTCGACCTGCCGGGTCAGCCATTCCTCCATCGTCTTGCTCGTGCGGCGAATCGCCTGCTCGTAGAAGACGGCGGCAAGTTCAGGGAAGCGGTCTGACTCGCTGAGGACGAGCCGGGTGATCACGATGGTTTCGGAAGAAAGCGTCAATCTGCCGTACGCTATCAGGAGGCGCTCGAGTCCCTCGACGAGCGAGTTCCCTGATAAGCTCTCGGCGTTGAGGCCAAGGAAGTATCGACTGATTTTCGCTGAGATCACGTCGGAGAAGAGGTCTGCCTTGGCCGGAAACAGGCGATAGAGGGTCTTCGTCGATACGCCCGCGGTCTGCGCGATGGCACTGATGCTCGCAGATGCGTAGCCAGCCTTCTTGAATTGGTCGTTCGCAGCGTCGATGATGACGCCCTTGGTCTCTTCGTCGGATCTCTCCTTAGGACGTCCTCGCGAACGTTTCTCAGCCTGCACTACTTCCTGCATTCCCCAATTCCTATCTTTGGCTTCCCCATCACCATAGCGTTTATTTAGGAAAACATCAAGTTTCCTAAAGGCTATGTCGCCGAAGCACCGCTCCCAGATGCTCGATCATACGTCTAGTCGTGATCCGCTCTCGATAGCTCGATACTAGAGAACTCCGGATCGAACCCAAGTTTAGAGATGGAGGCGTCAGATGCCGTTGTCTTCGGGGGGGTAACTTTTTTCATTGAGCGTTCGACCGTCCGCATAGAAAGCAATCGACGCACTCTGACGCCCGGCGCCTGGTCTCGTCGGGCGTCATTGCTCTCTGCTTCAGAAGGAGTGACGCTCTCTGGGGCTCCATGATCATCATACCGCGAAGAATTCCGCTTGCTTCCACCGGACTGTCAATCGAGAGTTCGCCGGTCTCCATGCGTTCTCCTGGCCAGCATTCGATGATCTTGTTCGTCGGCACGATGGCCCTGTCATAGAAGGCGGCGCTCACCTCTGGAAATCTGGCGGACTCTGCAACAACGAGTTTCGCCATCCGCACTGCATCTTCGGACAGAGTCAGAATCCCGTAGGTCGTCATCAGCCGCGTCAGGCCCTCGCGAACATCCAGATCACGCAGTGTCGCAAGATCGATCTCCATGAGGAAGCGATGGATCTGCCTAGAGATGACCTCTGCAAGTAGCTCAGCCTTTCCAGGGAACAAGCGATACATCGTCTTCGTGGAAATGCCCGATACGTGGAAGATCGTGCTCATCGCGGAATTCGCATAACCGCTGCTACGGAAACCTTCGTTGGCGACGCTAACGATGTGGTCACGCGTCTCCTTGTCGGACCTCGATCTGGGTCGCCCCCTATGCCTCGGATGGTCGCTCTTATTTTGGAACATGAAAATTTTCCAAATTATCGTTGACATCCACTAGATAAGGCATATTTTGGAAAATAACAAGTTTCCTTAATGCACAGCGGCTGCGGCCCAAGCGACGGCAACCGAAAGCAGGAGTGATATCGATGGATGAGAATGTTATCGCGCTGACCGGAAAGTCCGACCGCAAGGCCGCTCTGGCTGAGGCCCCGGCTGCCCCGGAGGCACCTACCGCTGATGCTGGTAACCGTCCGGCACCCGCCGCTCCAGTGGCCGCACCCGCGGCCCCGGTAGCCACGGAACGGAAGGGCGGTGGCATCAAGAAGCTCGTGATGGGCGTCTCGTTGCTCGCCGTAATCGCCGGCGCCGCCTACTATGGCCACAACTACTGGACAGTCGGCCGCTTCGAGGTGTCGACTGACGACGCCTACATCAAGGCAGACAACAGCGCCATCGCCCCGAAGATCGCCGGGTACCTGGCCAAGGTACTCGTCGGTGACAACCAGGTCGTAACGGCAGGGGACGTGCTGGCCGTCATCGACGACCGTGACTATGCCACCGCACTCGACCAAGCCAAGGCCGACGTCGATGCAGCCCGCGCCACGATCGAGGCGAAGAAGGCCGCCCTGGTGACACAGCAGTCAGTCATCGCGGCCGCCCATGCTTCCATCGAAGTGGATCGCGCCAACGAGACATTCGCCGAGCAAAACGACAAGCGTTATACCCGCCTCGCCACCAATGGCTACGCACCGGTCCAGACTGCACAGCAGGCATCCTCACAGATTGCCGCGAACCGGGCGACCACGGCTCGGGACATTGCCGCCCTGGAAGGCGCGACGAAACAAGTCGATATCCTCAAGGCCGAGGTTGCGCAGGCTGAGGCAGCGCTCGCACGTGATATAGCTGTTCAGCGACAGGCTGAACTGAACCTCTCGTATTCGAAGATCGTCGCTCCGATCGACGGCGTCGTCGGCAACCGGACACTGCGTGTCGGACAGTACGTGCAGGCTGGTACCCAGCTCATGACGGTCGTTCCGACGAAAGCAGCCTACGTGGTCGCCAACTACAAGGAGACGCAGTTGACCGACGTGCGGCCCGGACAGGAAGTCGATATCGAAGTCGACATGTTCCCAGACCACGTCTACCACGGCCGCGTCGACAGCCTTGCTCCGGCCAGCGGTCAGGAGTTTGCACTTCTGCCTCCCGACAATGCCACTGGCAACTTCACGAAGGTGGTCCAGCGCATTCCGGTCCGCATCGTGATCGATGCCGAGAGTGCCGCTTCCGGCGACCTTCGCCCCGGCATGTCCGTAACCCCCACAATCGATACCAAGGTCGGCAACGAGTAGCCCTAGAGGCGATCGCCCGGATCCAGGAGGATCAAGTCATGTCTAACGTAGCAACGTTGCCGACATCAGCGGCGATGGCGGCTCCGGCTGCCTCGCAGAAGGCCGGAGCGAAGGAATGGATCGCCGTCCTCGCAGGGATGATCGGCGCCTTCATGGCCATTTTGAACATCCAGATCACCAACGCCTCGCTCCTCGACATCGAGGGAGGCATCGGGACAGGCGTCGACAACGGCGCCTGGATCTCGACCTCCTACCTGATCGGCGAGATCATTGTCATTCCGCTGACGGCGTATTTCAGCAGCGTGTTCTCGTTTAGGAGATACATCCTGGTCAACACGATCCTGTTTCCGCTATTCTCGATGGCTTGCGCCTTCACGCATGACCTGAACTGGATGATCGCCATGCGCGGTCTGCAGGGTTTCGCAGGCGGCATCCTGATCCCGATGGCCTTCACCATGGTCCTCACCAAGCTGCCGAAGCCTCAGCAACCCATCGGTCTCGCCATCTTCGCACTTTCGGTCACCTTCGCGCCCGCGATCGGCCCAACCATCGGCGGCTATCTGACCGAGAACTACGGATGGCAGACCATTTTCTTCATCAACACGATCCCGAGCGCCATCATGGCGATCGCTCTTGCGGCTACGCTCGAGAAGCAGCCGATGCGCCTTGGCCTTCTCCGCGAGGGCGACTGGGCTGGGATCGTGACGATGTCGATCGGACTCGCAGCTCTGCAGACCGTCCTCGAGGAAGGCAACAAGGACGACTGGTTCTCGTCGCCGTTCATCGTGAAGCTGAGCATCATCGCCTTCGTGTTCCTCGCTGCATTCATCTGGATCGAGCTGAAGGTCGAGAAGCCGCTCGTGAAGCTCTGCCTGCTAAAGCAGCGCAACTTCGGGATTGGCGTTGCCGTCAACGTGCTCGTCGGCGTCGCCTTGTTCGGTACGGTCTACATTCTGCCGCAGTATCTGGGCCAGGTGCAGCGCTACAACGCGCAGGAGATCGGTAATGTCCTGGCATGGACCGGGTTGCCGCAGTTGTTGCTGATCCCGCTGGTTCCGATCATGATGAAGCGTTTCGACGCTCGCTATATCGGCTTCCTCGGTATCAGCATCTTCGCCATTAGCTGCTTTATGAATATCCTGCTTTCGGCTGACAATGCTGGCGATCAATTCTGGATCCCGAACATTGTCCGCGCAATTGGGCAGGCTCTCGTGCTTACTCCGATCACCGCCATCACCACAGGCGGGATCGCACCCCAGGATGCTGCGGCTGCGTCCGGCTTGACGAACATGCTGCGTAACCTTGGTGGCGCCGTCGGAACGGCTACGCTTGGAACGGTGCTGACAAAGCGAGAACAGCTCCATTCGAACATCATCGGGCAGTCTATCACGATGGGCAGGGATGAGGTCCGCCAGCGCATCGATACGCTCACCGGATACTTCCAGTCGCATGGCGTCTCCGACCATGCAAAGGCGACGGGGCAGGCGATCGTAACCCTCGGCAGGACCGTGAAGCGCCAGGCTCTGATCATGGGCTTCAGCGACACCTTCGCTGTGATCGGCGTCGTTCTGGCCATCGCCGCAGTCGCCTTGCTGCTGACCAAGCGGACCTCTGGTGGAGGAGCTGGAGCCCATTGACGGCAGCCGCTGGTGGCGGGGCATCGCACCCCGCCCACCATCCATCCGTATAGTTTACTCCCAACACAGAGGCTTCTCCGGGTCGCGTAGACCAGAGGCATGTATCCAGAAGGACCGGGCCTGGTAGTCGCGACCATCCCAGTTTGCAATTACCGCGTCAGCCATGCCCTTCCACCGCACTCATTCTGGTTGATTCCTGTTTTGTTCCTTGAGGTATTTTCCGGGCACCGAAGTGCCCGGAAAGGTAATTACTCGTCCGCCAAAAAGGTCACTTTAGTGACATTTGAATGGCGCAGTGGCGAACCTAGTGGCGCGCTACTAACTACACTACAGTCGTCGTCCGAATACCGGCTATCAGCTGCAGCCGCTCGTTGCGCCGCATGTGTCGCACTTCTCGCAAGTGCCGTTGCGCACCATCGTAAAGTTCTGGCACTCGGAGCACATGTTGCCGGTGTAACCCTGCATGATGGAGCGGGCACGGCGTTCGGCTTCGACCTTCTTGGCTTCCGTCTTGGCCGATGCCGCGTCGGCGGCCGCCTTGTCGGAGAAGAGGGCGGTTGCCTGCTGCTGGGCCTCAGTCGTGACTTCTTCGATCACTTCCTCGGCGATCTCTTCGGCTAGTTCCTTCGCCCGCTCCTCATAGTCGCGCTTGAAAGCGACGATTTCGGAGCTGGAAATGGCGACGGTCGGTTCGATCTTGCGGGCGGCAGCACCGGCAAAGGACGTCACCGTGGCGCCAGAGGAGGCACGCGCCGGGGCTGTGGTGGCGGCACCCTTCGGCTCGCCGCCGGCCTGACGCTCGTTGCCCGTTACCAGCGTCGGCTTGTAGCCGCGCGTCCAGCCGGTCGAGACGAGGTTCGTCTTGCCTTCCTGGATGCCCTTGCCGAGCGCCGTGTTCGAGAAGTCCGACGTGTCGACATGTGCCAGATCGTGGCGGCCGAGATAGGACACGGCGAGTTCGCGGAACACGTAGTCGAGGATCGACGTGGCGTTCTTGATAGCGTCGTTGCCGATGACCATGCCGGCCGGCTCGAACTTGGTGAAGGTGAAGGCCTCCACATATTCTTCGAGCGGCACGCCGTACTGCAGGCCAAGCGAGATGGCGATCGCGAAGTTGTTCATCATCGCACGGAAGGCGGCCCCTTCCTTGTGCATGTCGATGAAGATTTCGCCGAGGCGGCCGTCGCCGAATTCGCCGGTGCGCAGATAGACCTTATGTCCGCCGACGGCGGCCTTCTGGGTGTAGCCCTGACGGCGGTTCGGCAGCTTCTCACGCTCGCGGGTGACGCGTTCGACCACACGCTCGATGATCTTCTCGGTGATGGTGACGGCCTGGGCCGCGACCGGCTGCTGCAGCAGTTCCTCAACCGCATCCTCGTCGCTTTCGTCCTCGATCAGCGAGGCGTTCAGCGGCTGCGACAGCTTGGAGCCGTCACGATAGAGGGCGTTCGCCTTCAGGCCGAGCTTCCAGGAGAGCATGTAGGCGCTCTTGCAATCCTCGACGGTGGCTTCATTCGGCATGTTGATCGTCTTGGAGATCGCACCCGAGATGAAGGGCTGGGCAGCTGCCATCATGCGGATGTGGCTCTCGACCGAGAGATAACGCTTGCCGATCTTGCCGCACGGGTTGGCGCAATCGAAGACGGCGAGATGTTCGTTTCTCAGGAATGGTGCACCTTCCAGCGTCATCGCACCGCAAACATGGATGTTCGCAGCCTCGATGTCCTTCTTCGAGAAGCCGAGATGGTCGAGCAGGTTGAAGCTCATGTCGGCGAGCTGCTCGTCGGAAACCTTCAGCGTGCCCTTCAGGAAGTCGGTACCGAGCGTCCACTGGTTGAAGACGAACTTGATGTCGAACGCCGACTTCAGCGCGGCGTTGATCGCCTCGACCTTCTCGTCGGTGAAGCCCTTGGCCCTCAGCGTCGAGGGGTTGATCGCAGGCGCCTGGTTCAGGTTGCCGTGACCGACTGCGTAAGCTTCGATCTCGGCGATCTGGCTTTCGGAATAACCCAGGGTGCGCAGCGCCTCTGGAACCGCACGGTTGATGATCTTGAAATAGCCGCCGCCGGCGAGCTTCTTGAACTTCACCAGTGCGAAGTCGGGCTCGATGCCTGTTGTGTCGCAATCCATGACGAGGCCGATCGTGCCGGTCGGCGCGATCACGGTTGCCTGGGCATTGCGGTAGCCGTGCTTTTCACCGAGCTCGAGAGCCTTGTCCCAGGCGCTCTTGGCATGGGCTACGAGATCCTGGTCCGGGTTTTCGGAATGGATCAGCGCGACCGGGTTGATCGACAGGCCTTCATAGCCCGAGCTCTCGCCGTAAGCGGCACGGCGATGGTTGCGGATGACGCGCAGCATGTTTTCGCGGTTCGGCTTGAACATCGGGAACGGGCCGAGCTCGGAAGCGATTTCCGCCGAGGTGGCATAGGAAATACCGGTCATGATCGCCGTCAGCGAGCCTGCGATGGCGCGGGCTTCGTCGCTGTCATACGGAATGCCCGAGGACATCAGCAGGCCGCCGATGTTGGCATAGCCGAGGCCGATCGTACGGTATTCGTAGGAGAGTTCGGCAATCCGCTTCGACGGGAACTGTGCCATCATCACGGAGATTTCGAGAACAACGCTCCACAGGCGGACGGCGTGCTCGTAGTCGGCAATGTTGATGCGTTTGGTGGCGGCATCCTTGAACTGCATGAGGTTCAGCGAGGCCAGGTTGCAGGCTGTGTCGTCGAGGAACATGTATTCCGAGCACGGGTTGGATGCGCGGATCGGGCCGGCTGCGGGGCTGGTGTGCCAGTCGTTCATCGTCGTGTTGAAGTGCAGGCCCGGGTCGGCCGATGCCCAGGCGGCGTACGAGATCGACTCCCAGAGATCGCGGGCCTTCAGCGTCTTCATGACCTTGCCGTCCTTGCGGGCGGTCAGGTTCCAGTCGCCGTCGTTTTCGACGGCGCGCAAGAAGTCGTCCTTGATCGAGACCGAGTTGTTCGAGTTCTGACCGGATACGGTGAGGTAGGCTTCCGAATCCCAGTCGGTGTCGTAGGTCTTGAATTCGAGGTCTTTGTAGCCCTGGCGGGCGAACTGGATGACGCGGCCGATATAATTCTCAGGAACCTGATCCTTCTTGGCAGCGCGGATTTCGCGCTTCAGGGCAGGGTTCTTGTTCGGGTCGAAGCAATCGCCCCGAGTGGCTTCGGAGCCAGCCTCGCAGTTGACGCAGGCCTTCATGATCGCCTTCAGGTGCTTGGCGACGACCTTGGAACCGGTGACGAGGGCAGCGACCTTCTGCTCTTCCTTCACCTTCCAGTTGATATATTCCTCGATATCCGGGTGGTCGATGTCGACCACGACCATCTTGGCAGCACGGCGCGTTGTGCCGCCCGACTTGATGGCGCCAGCTGCACGGTCGCCGATCTTCAGGAAGCTCATCAGGCCGGAGGAGCGGCCACCGCCGGAAAGTTTTTCGCCTTCGCCGCGGAGATAGGAGAAGTTGGAGCCGGTACCGGAGCCGTACTTAAAAAGACGGGCTTCGCGAACCCACAGGTCCATGATGCCGCCTTCGTTGACGAGGTCGTCTTCAACAGACTGGATGAAGCAGGCGTGCGGCTGAGGATGTTCGTAGGCCGACTTCGACCTGGTCAGCTTGCCGGTGAAAGGGTCTACATAGAAGTGGCCCTGGCCGGGGCCGTCGATGCCATAGGCCCAATGCATGCCGGTGTTGAACCATTGCGGGGAATTCGGGGCAACGCGCTGGGTAGCAAGCATGTACGCAAGTTCGTCTTTGAAGGCGAGGGCGTCTTCCTCGGACGAGAAGTAGCCGCCCTTCCAGCCCCAGTAGGTCCAGGTGCCGGCAAGACGGTCAAAGACCTGGCGGCCGTCGGTTTCGGAACCATACTGTTGGTCCTTGGGAACATCCTTCAGAGCCGCTTCATCGGCAACCGAACGCCACAGGAAGGAAGGAACGTCGTTTTCCTCGACCTTCTTGAGCTTGGCTGGAACGCCGGCCTTGCGGAAATACTTCTGCGCCAGGATGTCGGCAGCGACCTGGGAGAACTGCGCCGGAACATCGATATTCTCGAGGCGGAAAACGATCGAACCGTCCGGGTTCTTGATCTCGCTCGTCGCCTTGCGGAATTCGATATCCGCGTAAGCGCTCTGTCCTGCCTTCGTGAAACGGCGTTCTATGCGCATTTGCCTAACCTCTAGCTTGCGCGCCCCGTCCCCGTTTGATCAAGGCGCAAGTTTCCACCTCCGGCGGCGCCGTGAGGAGCGCAGCCAGTTCTCGTTTCCGTATCGTCACAGGAGTGTCATCGGAGATGACTTTCCTGTATCTTGTGGTGATGGTGGCTGCAAACACTAAATATAGTATTAACAGCTTATTATCGCCAGCCCCCGATGTCACTTTTTGGAAGATAAAAATCGCGCACGAAGCCCCTCATGGCGATCATCCTTCATGGACGCAACACCCTGATTCTACGCTCGATTTTTGAAGAGAACCGGCCTCGTTAATTCCGGTCCAACTGCCGCAGCAACATCGGAACCCATTAAGTTGGAAACTGGCGATTCCGTCAAGGGGTTGTTTTTAACGAACCGTTCACCACAACATATTGTGGATCGGGCTGTGGAGAGTGGGGAAAACAAAGTCGTGCAAGAAATTCAATGGGTTGCGAGCTTTAGTCGGCCCAGAGCCTAAAAAATCTAAGAAAAGTTGCGACCGTGTTGATTTGGTTGCAGCTTTTGCCGGCCAAATGCGGCAACCGATTCGTTTGAGGCCAATTTCGGTCATAATGCGTCAATCGCAATTGTCACCGTTGCGATACCTATAGGCTGTCCGTTTTCATCCTTGATGACAAAGCTTGCCTGCGTTTCCAGTAATTGTGTCTGCTCATCGCGCTCAGCCCGGTCGATAAATATCTCGTCGGAATATCTCGGAAATGTTTTCAGGAACTTGTCTTCATCGCCTTGCCAATAGTCGGTGGTCATCGTGCCCTGGCCGACATTGAGTCCATGACGATCGGTTACAAAAAATTCGATGATGGTGCCCTGCGAATCATCCTGCTTGGATTTCAAGTATCGTGACACCGGCTTGTTGAGCAGGCGCCTGACCATCTGCCACCCGCCACTCTGGACCTCGGAGCGGTAGGTATTGTCCAGCACCTGGATGTTCGCGTCACTGATATTGCCGAGTTTGGCGTTCTGGTCCTCGATCGCCTTCCGGACGATCGGCGTATTCACCATCGGCTTAACGACTGTCTCGACGTATTCCCGTACGACGGACACATAGGCCGGTTCCGCCGAAGCGGCCAAAGGCGAGAGACAGAGGCCCAGCCCGAAAGCCGCAACCGTCCCGACGTAGCCCCAACGCATCATATTCGTTCCAACGTCGCGCCCCGCGACTAACCTTCTAACCCGGTCCGCAGCGCAACGCCGTTGCCGCGCGGGACGGTTGCTTTGAAGGATAAGGTCTGAGGGGGCGGCGCGATAGCGGAATCCGATGAGTTAGTTAAACAAAGATTGGTGCAATTTGTAATTGTCACCGGCCTGTCAGGTTGCGCCGCGAGTCGCGCTCAGCCGCGGCCGGCCTTGGAGATCGGTTCCTGATAGGTGAACCCCATATCCCAAGGGAAATAGATCCAGGTGTCCTGGCTGACTTCCGTGACGAACGTATCGATCATCGGAACACCCTGAGGCTTCGCGTAGACGCAGGCAAAGTGTGCCTTGGGCAGGATCGAGCGAACTTCCGAGGCCGTCTTGCCGGTATCGGTCAGGTCGTCGATGACGAGGACAGCTTCGCCTTCGTCAGCGGTCAGTTCCGGCGCGATGCCCTTCAGGAGCAGCATTTCGCCCTGGTTCACATAGTCGTGGTAGGAGGCAACGCAGACCGTTTCGATCAGCCTGATGTTGAGTTCGCGCGAGATGATCGCCGCTGGCACGAGGCCGCCACGCGTGATGCAGACGATTGCCTTGAAATCGCGCTTCAAACCAGCAAGGCGCCAGGCGAGCGCACGCGCGTCACGGTGGAACTGATCCCAGGAGACGGGAAAGGCTTTATCGGGAAGGGACATGGTTTGCTCCGCGGCATGAATGATGACACGCCGTTTGCCGGCGGCCGGACAAGGCATTCCGCGATCGGCCAAACGCAAATCGCGCAGCCGAGACTGCGCGATTGGAGGACCGAAGCCGGAGCTCGTCATCGGTCGCCGCAATTAACGGATTCCGGGGGCAAAACGCAAGCCCCTCGTGATTCTTATCGCGACAGCAGCGTCAAAGCAGTCATCGACTGCAGCAGCGTTTTCGTGGTGCCGCCGAAAATCATCTGCCAGAGTCGCGAATGGGTGTAAGCACCCATAACCAGCAGGTCGATGCTGCTGTCGGAGAGACGGTTTTCGATGACAGTCGACGCGGATTTGTCCGCGCTTTGAGCGGTCGCCAAGGTGACCTTGACGCCGTGACGGGAAAGAGCCGCTGCGATGTCCGCGCCCGCGACAGCCGCAGACTGGAGTGCATTGTCGACGGGATCGACGGAGAAAATCTCGACTTCGTCGGCGGCTTTCAGGATTGGCAAGGCGTCGAACGCCGCGCGCGCTGCCTCCCTTGAGCCGTTCCAGGCGATGAGAACACGTTTGATCGGCTTCGGCTGGCGCAGCACAAAGGGGATCATCATGACCGGGCGACCGCTTTCGAAGAGAAAGTTGTCAATGTCGACATGACTGTCCGACGGTTTTGCCGGATTGGCCTGCGACGCGATCAGCAAGTCAGCACTTCGCGCGCTTTCGATCAACGGTGCCGTGCCGTAGCCGGTGGATGAGGCGAAGCTACGCCATTCAAAGGAGACGCCTTCAGCCTGCGCCTTCCTGCGGAAGACGCGCTCTACTTCGAGGGTTTCCGCACGCGCCATGTCCTGAAGCGCCTGCACGGCGACGGGGTCGGGTATCTCCATTGGTGCCACGAGAGGCACGACCGCGACGGTTTCCGCATGAAGGCCGATAACGTGGGCATTGGTCTGCGCGGCAATGGCAAAAGCAAAATCGGCCACGGCGGTGGTGTTGTCGACGGTGTCGAGAATGGCAAGTATCGTTTTGTAAGACATAAACAATTCTCTCCTTACGCGGATGAAATCGGCTAATCTTCAACGAGAATGCGCCGGCAAGGGCGCCGGTGCCTTGATGCATATCAACGGCGAGCCGGGATCTCCTTTATTCTACGCCTCTGCCGAGCGGTTTTCAGCCACCTCCTTTGCTTGACGGATGGTCTCGATCATGGCGCGCACATCAACTCCCGCGGCATCGACCGCATTCTGCGAGCGGCTTCGTACGACGATTTCAGTCGAGAACGCCTGGCCGACATAGCGGGGGTAGGAGCCGATACTCGTCTCCGGGTGGGCTTTCTGGATGGCGGCAAGCGGCGTGCCGATGTCGCCCTCGCCGTAAGGGCAGGAGATGCCGAGCGAGAGCACGCGTGTGCCGGTGCGCAAGGTCGGTATGACCGCGTCGACCATGGCTTGGAAGACCTGCGGGACGCCGGCCATGACGTGAACATTGCCGATGACGAAACCAGGTGCGGTCGAGACCGGGTTGGCGATATGGCGCGCCCCTCTGGGCATGCGGGCCATTCTCTTTCTGGCATCGGTAAATTCGAGCCCACGGCGCGCATACATCTCGCCGAGCAAGGTCATTGCGTCAGCATCGTATTCGCAAGGCAGCCCGAACGCTGCGGACACAGCATCGGCGGTAATGTCGTCATGGGTCGGCCCGATGCCTCCCGACGTGAAGATGTAATCGTATTTTGCGCGCAGGGCATTCAGGGCCTCGACGATCGCATCCTCCTCGTCGCCGACGATGCGGACCTCTCTGAGATCGATGCCGCAAAGCGTCAGCATATCCGCCAGATGGCCGATATTCTTGTCCTTGGTGCGGCCGGATAAGAGTTCGTCGCCAATGGCAAGCATGGCGGCGGTGACAACTGTCTCATTGGTCATTGGAAATTTCCGAACGTTTGGATCCCAACATAGGTAGCGCCCTTCGCCGGTCTTGCAAACCGTGTCACCGCCGCTAGGTCACGCAACTGGCACCAAGTATTTTTTCGTCTATGGCCATTGAACAGTGCGTTCTGCCGCGTGGGGCTATGTTGATTACAGCGCGCTGCTAAGTTTCCACCGCCTACGAATTCAAACGCAAATTCCCT
The DNA here is from genome assembly GCF_000282035.1 of Rhizobium sp. CF122. GTDB lineage: Bacteria > Pseudomonadota > Alphaproteobacteria > Rhizobiales > Rhizobiaceae > Rhizobium. Next base: position 21,917 of record NZ_AKKA01000064.1, on the reverse strand, counting down.
GATGGAGATAAGTAAATGGCGAAGGTACTCGTGCTCTACTATTCGGCCTACGGCCACATCGAAACCATGGCATATGCCGTCGCCGAAGGCGCAAAGTCGACTGGCGCCGACGTTGTTGTCAAGCGCGTTCCGGAACTGGTTCCAGACGAAGTTGCCAAGGCGTCCTACTACAAGATGGACCAGGCTGCGCCGATTGCAACTGTCGATGAACTTGCTGATTACGATGCCATCATCGTTGGTGCCGGCACGCGGTTCGGAACGGTTGCGTCGCAGATGCGCAATTTCTGGGATCAAACGGGCGGCCACTGGTTTGCCGGCAAGCTGGTCGGCAAGGTCGGTTCGGTTTTCACGTCCTCGGCAACGCAACACGGTGGTCAGGAGTCCACCATCCTCGGCTTTATCCCCACGTTCCTGCATCAGGGCATGATCGTCGCGGGACTTCCCTACGCTTTCCAAGGCCAGATGGGCGTTGATGAAATCAAGGGCGGCTCACCCTATGGTGCATCCACCATCACGGATGGTGACGGATCCCGTCAGCCTTCGGCGATCGAGCTGGAAGCGGCAAAGTATCAGGGCGCTCACGTCGCCAAGATTGCCGCAAAGCTGGGCTAATCGGCTCTCTTCACCGGCAGGCGCGGCCATTGGGTTCGCGCCTGCTTACACTGCGCAGAGAAAGTCACCGACTGCGCATCAGCCGTAGAGGTCGTGCAGTTTCACCGCGTAGAAAAGAAGCGGTATTCCGAGAACCGCAATGGCGATCATGAATGCCGTTCCCGCCCTGAACAATTTGAGACGTCGCGTTCTCGTGCCATCCCAATCGTAAACCATAGCCTTACTCCCACAAGACAAGCCTACAACTATGCGCAGCCCCAACCGCGGTCCTTCTGGCGTGCGCATACAAGCACATTCGCAAGCGAGGATAAAGGGTGGTGGCCGGCTGCCCTGGATGTTGATGCAGTCTGGCCCTGATGGTGCGAGCGACGGGGATCGAACCCGTATAGCCTAAGGCCGAGGGATTTTAAGTCCCTTGCGTCTACCAGTTTCGCCACGCTCGCGTTCAACGATCGCAATAACTTAGCGAATCTGTTTTGGGAAGCTCTGCACAACGCCTTTTTTGTTGTGCAAACTATGTTCATTTATCGTTCTTGCCTTTGAAGACTTTAAGGCGTCCGAGTTCTTTCTCGACGTGGCGCGTATAGTGCTCTCCCATGCGCCTTGAGCGGTCGCCGAGAGCATCTGCAACAATCCCGGTATCGAAGCCTTGGCGCCTAATGGCCGCCGCGTACGTCACACGCAGGCCATGAAGCGTGCAGCCTTCCCGGATCAACCCATCCGCCTTCAGTTCGGACAGGTAATCGCTCACAGCCCCCTGCATGCCTTTCTCATTTTTCCAAGGCAGGCCATCACTATTGAGGCAGATCGTTGTTGCCTTCACCGCGGCGTCGGCGCGGGTAGCTTCCAAAGCGTCGAGGTGAAGCCGAGCCTCAGGAGCGCAGGGGAATCAACTCGCCTCATTGTTCTTCCGCAGGACGACGGAGAAGGCCTTCCCTGTCTTGGCGTCTGGAATGTAATTCCGCCAGGTGAGGGCGGCGCAGGTCTGGCCCCGGAAGCCTTGATAACGGGCGAGTACCAGCGGCGTCAGAACGGCGTCGGAAGCAAGCCAGATCGCAGTCTGCACTTCCTCGTCTGTCCATTCGTGATTGGCATTCGGGTCGGCCGTGTGAAGCTTCTCGACACCGCCAGCCGGGTTCTGCACCATCTTCCCAACCTTGAAGATCGTCGAGAGGTGGCTCACCAGCTTGTCGGCGAAGCGTCCCCATTTGTCTTTCGCTGCCTTGTTACGCATCGCGTAGACACTGGGCTGCGTAATGATGGACACCGGGAAATTGTAGACGGGGCCGGCCGTCTCGTGCCTCGCCGCCTCGAGATAGGTGAAGGACTTTTCATAGTCCTCTTTGCTGGCGTCCGACAGCTTATCCCACCGCGGGCATTCTTCCTTGAACCATTTGATGATAGCGCCGAGCGTTCCCTCGTCATATGAGGGGCTGCGGTCTCGTGTCTCCGCCTGGAGATGTTTGATCCTGAAATCGTGACTGGCGAGCTGACGATCGAGCTGGTAGCGTGTTCCTTCGAAGCCCTTAATAAGGGTTTCGCCAGTCGACCGGTAGGAAACGTACCATTTCCCCCGGGACTGGCGAATGTTCAGGCCTTTAAGCGGCACCTTTACCACCACTGAAGAAATCCTCGAACTTGACCACCGAGGATTGTTTAACATTAGGATCGAGAGATGCCATCCATTCATCGAGTCTTTGGCGAAGATATCGATGGCCCCATGTTGATTGAGTGTATTTCAGGGGGCGGACTGGACAAATCTCTTTGAATAGGTCGACAGACAGGCCACAGTATGCCGCCGCCATCTTCTGGTTCATTGCCGCCGGCCAATAGGGGAAATCTCCGGTCATACGTCCCTCGTCTTCCTGAAGCCGCCGCCGCGGATCTTCGCTTTTGACTGTGGCCAGATGCCGAGGTGCTTTTTGCGCACTCGGTCGCACTTAGCCTGGTCGGATTGCTCTGCGGCGGATTTCTCTCGGTGAGGCTGCTTTAAAACCGGCTGCAGGTTCGATTCCCGATGCTCACCGCCGCGCCACAGGGCTTTGATGTGGTCCAGATCCCACTCCTCGCCGACCATGATCTTGCGGCCCGATAGCTGGCAGATTCCGCCGAACTTCTCGAAGACGCGAAGTCGGACGCGCGGCGGGATTGCGGCGTCATCGGTCCGCCCGATCCATTCCTCAACGGTCCTCATGTTTGCCCTCCGGAGAGTTGGAGGGCCAGATCGTGACCGTCTCGCCGTGCTCAAGCGCTTCCCGAACGAGCCAAATGATGTCGTCGTCAGTCTCAAACGGCGCGTGGGTGCGGCATAGGTGGCCGTCAGCATCGCGGGTTTCTGCCTGCCATCCTGCCTTGCGGACTTCCTCGCTTGTCTGGAGGTTGACCGGGTTCGGGTTCTTCATGCGCGCCTCCCGAACCAAGGCATGAACCGGCCGATGATCGACTTGCGCGACGGCGGACGGGCTGCTTCTGTTTCGCGCTTGAGCTGCTCGACTACCGCATTCCGCCTTTCGATGAAGGCGAGGGTGGACGGCAAAGCGCGTGGGTGCTTGCGGAGGTGGTCTTGCGCGGTTCTCATGCTGGTAGACCTCGCGTGTCGGCGACGGCGCCGGAGTTGATGAGATCGTCGGAAAGAATGCAGAGCTCTATACGGGTGATGCCGCCCTCCTGTCGCACCTGTCACGGTACCGGAGGTATTCGATGAAGCTCATTGAGCAGTCTGCATCGAGATAATCCCGGTACCGCTGCTGGCCTTTGGTGAGTTTCGGAGGCGCAGGGCTTTCAGCCACGACGGCGCGCTTTCCTTCTTCCGTTGCCCAAAAGCAGTCATCGCCACCGCTCAAAGGATGATCACGACGAACCGACATGAAGCCGAGATCGACGAGAGACATGCAATCGGCGTGATCCTTCCTGCCTTCCCCGGTAACGAAGTGGTTCCGGTAGAATGTGCCGCGCCCGTACTGGTCGAGGCCGAGAGTGTGCTGGAGGATGTGGAGGAACTTCGGGTTCATGCCGCGCTCCTTTCTGCACCGACCAGCGCCGAGCACCAGTCGAGAACCTTCTCCTTGCTCTGGGCAAAGGTCCGCTTGTCCATCGACCGGTAGTCCTGGCTGAGGGCGTTGTAGACGGTGACGATGCTGTCCTTGACCGTCACGAGCTGATAGCTGTCGTAGGGACGGATGACGGAAGCCAGCCGCTGAGCTTCGGCTTCCGATTTGCAGGCGTGCTGCGTCATGGTGTGGTAGCCGGTCCGGATGAGCGCATACTTCCGCATGTGCTCTTCCGTCGGGAACTGTTCCGAAAAATGCTCCGGCAGGCTCTGCCATATCTCGTGCAGCATCGCGAAATAATGCCGGTGCGTCTCGGAGGTTCGGACGTGCAGCTCGTCGAGTGTGTAGGACTGGCCGACGACGAACCGCTCGTCGCATTTTCTGGCCCAATGACGGTTAACCCAAAGACCGTCACGGCCGCCATGAACCTCCGCGAGAGCCCGATCGCCATGATGGCGGCCAAAGGGCACCTCGCAAAGCATCAGGTCGAGGCCGCCGTCATGTTCCGCCGGCTATGGGAGGCGCTTGGCGGATCTGGTGCCGGATCGTTCGACTATTCTCGCGAACCAGTCGACGGCGGCGGCGCGCGGGAGCCGATTACCGATCGCCAGATCGATGCTGGGATCAGGCTCAAAGGTTGCCGTGACCTGCTCGGCCGCCGCCACTACGATGTCGTCAGCAGGATTGCTGGGGAGGGCCGGACAATCGCTGAACTCGGGACCTCAAAGCGGGCTCGCCATACCCTCGCAGACTACTTGAGGGACGCCCTAGACGATTTGGCTGTGCATTGGGGCTTCCAAAAGCGAAAAACACCTCAGAATTCGTGATCCACAGTGTTGCTAAGGTAAACCTTGCGGGGTATTTAGTGATTATTGTGGTGATTTGCGCAGAGCGGTCACTAAATCAGCCGCCTCCGGGCGGCTTTTTGATTTCTGAGATTGGCGAAAAACCTACGAATCGTAATCATTCATTCGTCATCCAGCCCAGTCCATGATGCCGATTGGTAGACTTGACCGTTTTCTGCGACATTGCTCTCGGCCGGTGCGAATTGGCGGCGATACCGCCTCATAGTTTCGTAAAGCTCGCGAGCGTTGCCACGGAGAAGATTGGCATCGATGAGTACGTCTGCTGTATCGCGCAGATCGATGGCAATAATTTTGCTCTCTTTCAATCGGCCAATCTCGTAGTACTGAATTTTCGAGATTGCCGTCCAAGGAATACTCATCGGGGACCGATGAGTGATGTTCGTTCCTCGTGGCCGCGCGATCCAAATACCCTCGCGGTCTAAGGTCAGCATTACTTTTTCGAAATCGATCCTCGAAAATAGCTTAAGCCCAACGCCCATGCCGATGGTGAAGAGCACCGCTCCAGTCGTCATTTTACCACTTGGGCTGGACCAAGGGCCATTGGGAGCGACGGCATCAAGGGCAATCAGAATCAAACAGGCGGCGATACCTGCTCCACCCAATACGGCGATATACTGGGGCCCCTTTGCCAGTTTGAGTTCGAGGCGAGGAAAATCGACTTCTGTAGTGCTGCTCATAACGGCCTTTCCCTGGGCGGTCGATGATCGCATTCATAGGCGACAATCAATGCGGTAATCACAAAAACCGATAGGAGTGCGGCGGCAAAGGAAGCAAACAACGCGCGACGCGTTCTCTCAAACGCCGTGTCGACCAGAAACGAATTTGCGCGACTGAACTTTAGGCCCATTTTCTCGCCAACAGGCAGGTGTCTCTCCCTGTCCAGGTTTTTCAGTGCTTGCGTCCGGAGCAGTATCAAGGCGATGCACGCGAAACAGCATATGAACGCGATTACGAACGTCGCGCCGGCTAGCCAGAAAATGATCTGAATAAGAGAAGTCTGATCGTACAATCTGAATGCCATGCGCACCTTCACATTGTCTCGAGCTGCTGAGGCACCGCCAACCGTCTGATCTGGACATGAATGTGATCGTCGTGGCGGGCTGCGCGGCAGCCCTGAAACCGGATTACGCTATCCTTGACTCCAAGCGTATTGGCGAGATGCGGCTCTATGAACACCTTCTCCAGCCCAAACCGCTGAACGCCCTCAGTCGCAAGCCATTTGAGGCTGAAAGCCATGCGCCGGTCCTCGATGTGATAGTCGGGCAAGAATGGTTGTAACCAATCGAAATTCCATCGGGTGGTTAGGATGTCGTGCCTTCCTACGCAGGGCTGCTCCTCGTTCGCAGACGGCTGCTCAAAGGCAAAATAGCCTATTGGCGACTTCGTCACGCCATTAACAAAATCCCCGCCGGCAGTCTTGTAATAGTAGGCTATATCGAGCTTGCGGCCATCGGAATGCGAAAGGTGCGGAAGCAGCGGAAATCCGTCCCAGAAAGGAAAGTTGGCATCCAGCACCATTGTGGTCGTACCTGGAAACGCTCGGTTTACGTCATTAGCCAGCGCCGATACTAGATTAAGTGTGGGAGGGGTCACGTAGTTTCGGTTTAGCAGGCAATAGATCGGGGATCTGACCGCGAGATTGTTAGCCTCGCCCGACATGCACGATATTGGGATCCGTCCGAAGATCGGCGCAATCAAATTCGCGGAAACTGTGGCAGCAACGTAGAAAGCAATAAAAACGAGCAGCTTAGCATACCAACTCCGCACTCCCGTCTTTGACGCCACAAATGAAGATATTAGATACGCGATCCCACCAATCTGCGTCAGAACTGTCAGGATGATGAACACGCAAAACTGAAAAAATCCGCGGAGTAACTTCATTTAACGGGATGATCCTTGGTCATTCGATTGCATTTATTAGGCAATCAAAAAAATATCTTTAAAAACCGCCTCTAACATCCACGCCCGGTGCCGCTAAGGTAGGCGGCCAATAACATCAACGCGTTGGCAGGTGCCGGTAGCGGGAACGACGTCAAGCTTCTCGCCTACTCGGTATTTGTCGTTCGGCTTACCGAGCTGCAAAACCATGGTGCAAGTGTACCGCTTGACCCTGGAGCTGCGCTCGAATTGGATGCGCCCCATCGTGATTGTCTCGTACGTCGGTCCAACCACCAAATCTGCAATGGCGGAGCCACGTCCTCGAGAAACACGAATCTGCTTATCCCAAACCTCGGTGATCGTAGCGACCGCATGCGGGAAGTGGCTTAAGCGCCAGGAACGCAGGCCAAACACCAGCGCGCCAACGAAAAGCAGGCACCCACAGAGAAGTAGAGGCCACCACAGGCGCATAACGCGCTCTTCAAGTTCGTCTGCTGGTCGGAGCATGGGTTGATCTGCTTGCCACGGTTGTGAAGACAAGAAGCTACACACCATCGATTCCCGCAAGCCCTGAGCTCATTCTGGTAGTCCGAGTGAATTCACGGATCGGGTAACGCAACAGCCAGCCAAGAGCGCCGGTTCGTCATCGGTTGGCGGGCTTCTCGTTTTCTAGATCATGCGTACTCCGCGATACATCCCGCGGAGCCCGAGGCGGTCGCTTTCCTCAGCGGCCACACGCTGTGCTTCCGCCGCAGTCGGATAAGGGCCGAGCAGTTCCGTGATGTCATTCTCGCGGATGGCCACCCAGTGCCCACGGCTCGTCCAGCCAGTTGATACAAAGTTGTCGATCATAATCGAGCCTTTCATTCTCAGCGCGGTCTATCCCGCGAATCGAACATTGCGGCCCGAATGGTTGCCGTCACCAATCGCCCGCCACCTTAACCGGTCGGCGGGTTTTTCCATCTGGGGCATTGCCAACAATTGGCGGGAGGCTAGTTTAAAATATTGCAGGACATCTTTTGTGGCGTTTGCCTGCTGAATGCACATGGTGAGTAAAATGAAGAAGCTCGCGGTCTTTTTACTGTCTTTGATGGCAGTATGTCCGAGTGTGATGCCGGCTCAGGCATTTCCTTCGTTGAATCCGGCTACGATACAAGCCGCGGATGTCCACCTGATCCAATACCGACGGCACTACGGCAACTACGGCAGGCACTACGGCGGATCGTGGGGCGGCTATAGAAACTATGGTCGTGGCTACTACGGGGGCTATCGGCCTTATGGCGGCTACCGCTACGGAGGCTACTATGGTCGGGGATACTATGGTGGCTACTATGGGGGTTACAACGATTTCGGATTAGTTCTCGGAGGGTTGGCGACGGGAGCGATCATCGGCGGCGCGCTTGCTCAGCCGAGGTACTATTATGATCAGCCCGCGTCCTATGAGCAGCCACGATATTACGGCAACTCGCACGCTAGCTGGTGCTTTTCCCGGTATCGTTCCTACAGGGCGTATGACAATACATTTCAGCCTTACTACGGCCCCCGGCGGCAATGCATAGGGCCTTACTAGGCTCCCGCGATAGGAAAAATGCTTCCAAACTTAGAGCCGCCTTGGGGCGGCTTTTCGATTCCTGAGATCGGACGGCTTCCCGTTGCAACAATACGGTCTGGCGAAGCACAGTCTGATGGCCAAGGCGACTGCTCGGTGACCAGCGAGAACGCCAAGGCCCCCCAATACCAGGGGAAGCCGATGCGCCCCGACCTAATGAAGCGCTGGATATGCAACCAGCGCCGTCGGCCAAGCCGGGAGGGTGGCCCGGCGAAGTATTTCATCGTAATTCCAGTTCCAAGTTCTTACTTCTATCTTTAGAAGGAGCACTAAATTGGAAAATCTTAGAGAATTTGCTTCCAGCACAAATGGTGATCGGTGGCTTCTGGGCATCGACGACGAAACAAACAGAGAGGTAGTTGTTCACCGTGGCAACCCATCGTCGGGCGGTCATGAAACTAAGACTCCCGTGACTTCATTTTTATATCAACGCCCGTTTGGCCCGGAACATAAGGCTTTGGATTCGTTGCTTGCGGATCGCAGGGCAGCCGAGAGCGAAGAGACGCCCAAGAAACCGATGTAAACTGGCACTGGTTTGAGATGCGATGTGAGGAAGGTCAGTGCGATTTCGCCCCGGCCTTTTTGTTGCCGGTTCCGATCGCTTTAGAGGCCACGCCACTATTAACTCGCATTCGGTCGAAGGCGCCCCCATATCAGGGATAGTGGTCAGCAGGACCGGAGCCGTTGGTTTTGATCGATGCTCTCCACCATGTGCGTTCAGATGATGAACGCATTCCTGAATTGGAAATCCATTATGGACGTCGTTGTAAGAACTTACTCAGGTAAGGGCTCGAAAGAGCTGTTCTCATTGCTGGAGACGCATAAGGCAGACGTTGAAAAGCTTATGCGCTCAGTCACCGGCTTTGAAAGCTACACTCTAGCACGCAGTAGTGAAAGCGACGGCGGCTTATCGATGACCGTATGCCGGGACAAGGCCGGCACTGAAGAGAGTGTTCGCCTTGCCAAGGAGTGGCTCTCAAAAAACGCAGCAAACATTAGCATGGAGGCGCCAAAGGTCTCCATGGGAACCATAATTATTCAGGCCACTAAGCACTAGTTTTCAATGGTTTCCCGGTCGAGCAACTCGCCGGCCGGGTCTCCGCTCCGCATTTATCACCTGATCGCTCACTCCGGCATGCAGGGTGCAGGTGTGGCGCTGGTCACAGGTAATATTTGGCTCGGGTTAGCAGAATGGCTGGCTCATACGTTTATCGACGAAGCGAAGGTCCGCGGAACGACAACGTTCGCCCACGATCAGACGCTGCGCATCGGCTGCAAAATCATCTGGCTCGCCTGCCCCGTCCTGTCCGCAACGCTGCTGTATGGATCGTCTATCTCGCCCTGGTGGGGATAACGTTCGGTCTAGCTTCCTTGCAAACAGGGTTGTTGCGATGAGACTGGTATGGCGTCCCGCTGGTGGCCGGAATATCAGTTCTGAACATATCCCTTTTCGGCCATGCACCCTTTGAATGCACTTTCAGAGGCAACGGCTCCTGCTATCCACAGGCGACCGTACGCCGCTTGAGTGTTCGTGGCTTGGCCTCGGCATATCACTTCCGCCTGCTTGAGTTGTCCTTGCTCGGTCGAGGCAACACGGTGCCATTGACCGGAGGAACTGCTGCTCGTGCAGGCGCAAAGGAGCGATCCTAAAATCACGATGCAGATAGTGCGCAACATCCCCTCCATTGGACGTTGTCCTATAGCATGCCAGTCCTGAAAAACGCACGGCATGAGAAGAAAGGCAAGTGCCGGTAATGGCGGGCATGTCTAAACGACCAATACCCCCGGAAGACATGCTCGAAGACGCCAGCATCCGGTTCGAGCCTGCCCACGATCTGATCGAATGGGCACGGTCATCCTTCATCGATGAGACGGCAGACCTCCTGAACGAGGATCACGCTCATCTCCGCTTTGCCTCGATCGGCGCCCTGTGGACCAATGTCCCCAATGGCAGGAACGGTCGCCGCATAGTCGGCCAGTGCGAGATGGGACTGCCACCAGCAGGTAAGTGGTCCCGCTCTCGGATTGAGCTTCAGCTACAGCAGTGGTTCGGCGACGTGCCGCACTTCCTGCTGACCTTTGATGCTCACTACGCGGCGACATGCTCGGACACAGAGTTCTGCGCCCTCGTGGAGCACGAGCTCTTATAGCGCGGCGATCAGGATGAGACGGGCGCGACAATCTGGATGAGACTCTTGTCAGCGACAATCAGCGTGATACCTTCACCCCGACCGCGACATAAGAGTCTCATCTTGATTGACGCTGAATCTCACCTTGTTTGCCGCTACGCAAGCTCTATCATGCCGGGCAGGAGAGGGACCCATACGGCGCTCCCAAGTTCCGGCGCGATGGTTCCCCTGCCTTCGGGATAAGGGGACACGACGTCGAAGAGTTCGTCGGTGTGGTCCGACGCTATGGGGCAGACGCCGCCAATGTCCGCGCTCTCGTAGATGCGGCAAACCGGCCGCCCGAGATATCCCGGGCCAGCGTCGGCCATGTATGTGGGACATGCCAGTTGCGTGTCGCGTAATTTTGACAGGGCTTAGACAAATCCGATGGCCAAGGCAAAACTCAGCGATGAGGTGAAAACCTTTATCGTTCAGGCTCTCGCCTGTTTCGATAGCCCTTCAACCGTCTCCGCCGTTGTCAAGAAGGAATTCGGCGTCGAACTATCAGTTCCTGAAGATGGGCGCGATGGGCCTTGAGATCCGCGCGGACTACAACGGCAAGTCCGGCGTCTTCTACTCCACCAACACCTGATGATTGATACCTCGCCCCATTGGTGGGCGGGGCATCTTCCATCGCAACAGGGGACAGATCCCATGAAGATCCGTTTGAAAGCGCCGGCTGGTCTCAACTCCACCGGCATCTATGGCAAGGAAGGCAAGGAATTGCCCGTCGGCTTCGAACTCGAACTTGACGAGGAGCCAAAGGGCTGGGGAGGCCGCTACGACATCCTCTCGGGCAGCACCAAGGGAAAGGAACCCGCGACTGGTGCTGGCGGTGACGAACCAAAGACGGCCGCCGAAGTCCTCGCCATGGCAGGTGACGGCAGCGTCCAGTTCATGACGTTCAAGGCTGCGGCCAAAGAACTGCTCGGCGACAAGACGCCGGCCAGCAAGGCGGAGATCGTAGCCGCCCTCGAAGACCTGGCAACCCAACCGTAGCAGACCAATCCCTGGCTGGTGACGGCCCCCCGGGGATTACCTCGCAGAGATTTTAAATGCGATCGTGGAGTAGGCGGCTTTCAAGGCTAGCCACACAGCAGCCAAACAGTACGTGAGCAGAATTAACGCGGACGCTGCGAGTAGTGGCAGCAGGAGGAGTCCATCACCAACATCCGGAGCCTCGTCCGGGAGCATCTCCGGCACGATCAATCCGCCGGCAAGCAACGGAGAAATCAGCACAAACAGGAAGGCCAAGCTGTGCCAAATGACGCGTCGCCGGCCAAAATGGCGGTGAACCCTGAAAGCCACATAGGGTGCCGTGAAATTCAAAAGAACCGTCACACCAACGATCAATTCTTTCGCAAAAACAGTCAATTCATCAGACATCCATCCTCCTACAGCTTGGACCATCCAATAGCCCAGCTAAACAGTTGGAGGAAGCCCGCCGGAGGGCCGCACCATGGATCAGTCGATCGAGTTCAAGGTCAAGGAGCGGTAAATGACTCCGTACGGTACCGAGCAAGGCTTCGACACGTGGTTCAACGCAAACGGCTATACGCTGCCATCGGGATCGCCCGACCTGGCGGCTTTGCTGAACCGTGGTAGCCAGTACATTGACGCCGTCTACGGCTCACGCTTCGTCGGTCGCGTAGAGGACCCTCTGCAGGAACGCCAGTGGCCGCGCGATGGCGCGATCGTCAATGGTAAGGCGTTCCCGTCCGGAGTGGTCCCGACGGCTGTCATCAACGCCTCCTACTACGCCGCCTATCAGGAGGCGACCGCTCCTGGTTCGCTTTCGGCGGTCGGTTCGACGGTATCGACGGTGAAACGGGAAAAAGTTGGCCAGCTTGAGGTGGAGTATCAGTCACATCAATCCGATGGGACGGCCCTCGGGATAACGCCGTTGATTTCCATGGTCGACGGCATGCTTGCGCCGTACTTGCGCGACCTTTCGCAGCCAAGCATTGGGATTTGGTCGATCGGCTGTTGAAGAGGCCCGGCCGTAATCGGGCCGCCAGATACTACCAAACGGCCAGATATTTCAGCAGCGACACGATGCCGATGATAATGACGATGATCTGCACGATCTGACGCGTGCGGCCGTCGATTGGCAACCGCTGCACCAAGTAGAGAACAAGTACGATTACGAGAAATGTAATCAGAATTCCGATCAGTATGGATGCACCCATATATCCCACTCCTTAGAAAAGCTTTTCGATACAGGGCTTTAACTATAGGGCGGTTGGATAAAGGAAAGAGTGAGGGCTGAAACAGTGGCGAATGCCCTCTACACCCGCCTGCAGGAAACCGCACGGCGCCTCATCGCGAAGTATGGCCAAGCAGGCTCGATAAAGCGCATCACGCCTCCAGACCCGGTGTTGGGCGGCGACTGCACGCCGGCAACCTATCCGGCCACGCTCGTGCCGATGAACTACGACCAGCGGTACATAGACGGGACGGTCATCACGACGGCAGACCGGCAGATCTACATCTCCTCGGTCGGGCTGGCTGTCGTGCCGCAGGTCGGTGACATCGTCTCAGCGGGTGGCGTCGAGTACCACGTCATGAACGCAGATCCGCAGAATTATGACGGGGTCATCAATGTGGTGCATATCGTCCAAGGAAGGTTGGCGCCTTAACCCGGCGGCCATTCTGTTTTGAACAGCAATCGCTCACGGCCGCCGGGGAAGTGACACACGACGTCCACCGCCATTGCCATAGGTCCGGCTGATGCCGGGAGGCGGTAGTGGGTGCCACGATATTTTTGAAGGACCTTAGACAGCCTTTCAAGCTGACTGAAAGGGATGTTCGTGAGCCTCACACCACTCAATAACTCTCTTCTTGATCCGCTCATTCGTTACTTTCTACAGAGGTATAACCCATGCCCAATGTTAAAGTGAATGTACTGCTGCCGTTTGAGCGCCACAAGAAGGGCGATGTCACCGAGCTTACGGCGACCAAGGCATCTGCACTCGAAAAGATGGGCCTCGTCGAGCCGGCGACTAAGACAGCTGAAAAGCAGATTGCCAAGGCGGACAAGCCGAGCGCATGACCTTCGAGGAACTGCTCGACACCTACGAGCCCAAGCTCGCTGCGGCATTCCGCGAGGGCATCGAAGAGATCAAGTCGAGCATCGTGCTCGCTCGCGTCGTCGAGCGTCTGGAGAAAGGCGACGTCTCCGGAGCCATCGAGGCCATGCTTATAGAGCCTGAGGCCTTCGCCGCTCTCGATCTCGCCTTGCAAGAGGCGTTCAATGCTGGCGGCATCAACGCAATCGGTGAACTGCCAACAGTCCGCGATCCGAATGGCGCGAAGGTTGTCTTCCGCTTCGGTGTCCGCAATCCAGAAGCGGAGCGGATCCTTCGCGACATTTCCTCGACGATGGTGACGCACATCACCGAAGATCAGCGCCAGGGCATCCGGTATGCGCTGGAGCAGGGGCTCGCACGAGGAGCAAACCCGCGCGCGACGGCTCTCGATGTCGTCGGTAGACAGAACCGTGTCACCGGTCGGCGAGAGGGTGGCGTGATCGGCCTGACAAGCCGGCAGATCGAATATATCGAGCGGGCGCGCCAGAACCTCGCGTCGGGCGATCCGAAGCTTATGAAGCAGTATCTGGCCCTTGTGACCCGCGATAAGCGTTTCGACCGGACCGTGACCGCTGCAATGAAGGCAGGAAAGCCGATCACAGGCGAGAACCTGCAGAAGATCATTGGGCGGCTGAACGACAAGAACCTGTTGCTTCGCGGTGAGATGCTGGCTCGGACTGAGACCATGATGGCTCTCGGCTCCGCACGTGACCAGGCGATGCGCCAGCAGATCACATCTGGCAAGGTTGAGGCTCAGGATGTGACGAAGATCTGGCGCTCTGCCGGTGACAGTCGCGTCCGACATACCCATCGCGTCCTGAATGGCAGGAGCGTCGCCATCGACGACTACTTCTTCAGCCCGTCTGGCGCAGCTATACGGTACCCGGGTGACCCTCAGGCGCCGATATACGACGATATCAAAACCAAGTACGGCGTGAACTGAAACATTGGCAGTGACTGCGCATTGAAAGGGCAGGGAAATTGAACCCACCGAGCACCGAGATGGATTATGACCTCCGAACAAGAGTCGTCAGCCTTGAACACCAATCCACCCTCCATTCACAGCAGATTGCCGAGCTCGAGAAGTGGCAGCGCTTGAGCGACGTTGCCGACGCTCGGAAAGACGAGCAGTTCAAGAACATGGACGTTCGGTTCACATCGATCGACAAGAAGATCGAGGCCATCAACGCGACCCTATCCCGGATCATGTGGCTCGTGCTTGGCGGGATCATTATGGGTGCCGTTGGGTTCATGCTTAAGGGCGGCTTTAACCTGCCCTAACATTTGATTTCGTCGTCCACGCGCAACGAACTCAAACGCAAATCGAGGAAACGCCGCGACGCACAGAGTACAAAAGAGGCAGCAGGTCCAATAGGACGAAAATAGACCTTCGTGAGTACTGACCTTGCCCCCAAGTTTTATCCAGTTTTGAGTTCGCTCCTGCGGTTTTGGGTTGCTGTATTTGGGGCGGTAGCGGCGGGTTGCGGTGCGGAGCCATTTCGGCTGCGCAGCACCGCATCACGTCGCGGGTTGATGGTCTGAGCGAACTCGGCAGGTGTCAGCCAGCCGAGGCCAGAATGCGGTCTGTGATCATTGTACAACACGACGGCAGAACACCCACGGGACGGAGGTTCGCGAGCTTTTATATCCGTGGCATCCTTGGTGCGGTCAGCTCGTGCATGTCCATGAGGCGCTGGCTAAAGGTACGGACATTTTCCGCTGCAGCCTTTCTGGTGTTTCTTCTGATCGGCTTCTTGAAGTCCCAGCATGGATGTTCGACCGCTCCGTGAGCGGATATTGGCGCAACCTGCCGGTTCCGCACGTCGATCTCGCGAGCCTGCATGCTTTGGCAAAGTTACTGGAAGACGCCGGCGCCTCATCGCAATCTGCGGTAATGGGCGCAGCATTGGTCTCTCACGAAACGAGTCGGAGAGATGTCCATGCCTCGCCAGTCCATGACATACCAGTTCGATCTGTTTTCGGCTCCGCAGAGGGGGATGACCACAGGCATGCCGCAATGGCCGGAGTTGCCGGAAGAAACCCGCCAGGCGCTGACGGTTCTCATCGTGCGGCTGTTCGTCGATCACGCAAACTGCGGGCGCGCCTCCCAGCAGAAGGAGGCCGGTCATGATGCATGAGAAGATCGGGCCGCACCATCTGGAGCGGAAGGCTATTCTCTATGTTCGGCAGTCCTCGGCTCACCAGGTTCTGCACAATCGCGAAAGCAGTACCCTTCAATACGCCATGCGCGATCGCCTGACAGCACTTGGTTGGTCGCGCATTGAGACGGTGGACGACGATCTTGGTCGTTCGGCCGCCGGTGGTGTAACCCGCGCTGGTTTTGACCGGATGGTCGCCGAGGTCTGCCTTGGCAAGGTGGGGGCGGTAGCGGCACGCGAGGTATCGCGTTTTGCCCGCAACAGCCGCGATTGGCAGCAGCTCATCGAGATGTGCCGCGTCGTTGATACCGTTCTGATCGACCAGGAAGCGGTCTACGCACCACGCCAGGGCAATGACCGGCTGCTCTTGGGCCTGAAGGGCAGCCTCAACGAGTATGAGCTCGATCTCTTACGTCAGCGTTCCCTTTCCGCCCGCTACGAGAAGGCACGCCGCGGAGAGCTTGTCGTCACGGTCCCGGTCGGCTTTTTGAAGGTCGGTGACAGGATCGAGAAAGATCCCGACCGGCGCATCCAGGACGCCATTGCGTTGGTCTTCAACAAAGTCGCCGAACTTGGCAGTGCACGGCAGGCGCTCCTATGGTTCCTCGAACACGGGTTGGATTTGCCGGTCAGGCGCGCGGACGGTGATGTCATCTGGCGCAGACCCAACTATGCGACCATCCACCGGATGATTGCGAACCCGATCTACGGCGGCGCTTATGCTTATGGTAAGAGTCGTTCCGTACCGGGATACGGTGGCCGATCTGGAATTCGCCGCAAGGCGCGTGATGAATGGTTGGCGCTGATCCCGGATGCACACGAAGGTTACGTCAGTTGGGAACGGGCGGAGGAGATCCGCAAGATGGTCAGCGACAATGTACCGGCCAGTCGCCATCATGGAGCGCCGAAGCATGGCGACGCTCTGCTTGCCGGCCTTTTCCGCTGCAAAAGGTGCGGTCGGAAGCTGACGGTTCGTTACACAGGAGCCAACCATAACATCCCGCGCTATTCCTGTTGGCGAGGGTTGCTCGACAACGGCGAACCACGTTGCATCGCCTTCGGCGGTCTGCGGGTCGATGATGCGATCGAGGAGGCGCTGCTCGGGGTGGTCGAACCAGGAGCTATTGCCGCCGCCATCGAGGCGGAACGCCGTATGGCCAGCCAACGCGACCAGGTTCAGGATGCGCTGCTGCGCGACCTCGAGGCAGCGCGCTATTCCGCCGACCGGGCATTCCGGCAATACGACGCGGCTGATCCGGAGAACAGGCTGGTGACGTCGGAGCTCGAAGCACGCTGGAACAAGGCGCTCGCTCGCGCCGGCGAGATCGAAGCTAAGATTGCCAAACATCGGACGGTTGCGCCGCAGCCGATCCCCATGTCCGCATCCCAGGTAGCCGCACTTGCGGGGAACCTCCGCGCCGTCTGGACGGCGCCGACAACCGATGCAAGGCTGAAGAAGCGCATCGTGCGGGCGCTCATCAATGAAGTGGTTGCCGATCTCGATGATGGAACCTCCGAGATCGTCCTCATCATCCATTGGGTCGGTGGTGTCCACACCGAGCTGCGCCTGCCGAAGCGGCGCCGCGGGCAAAGAAACGCGACGCCTGACGATATTGTCGACGCCGTACGACAGCTCGTCCTTATCGCCAATGACGATGTGATTGCCGGTGTCCTCAATCGCAACGGACTGACGACCGGCAATGGCAATCGGTGGACACGGGAGCGGGTCACCGCCCTGAGGTCATATCGCAAGATTCCGGTCTTCCGTCCCCAGGTCGACGGGGTCGAGCCGTGGCTTAATCTGGGCGGTGCGGCGAAGTTGCTCGGGATAACGCCAAAAACGCTGCGTCTGGCGGCCGAGGCCGGCCAGATCGAGGGGGCTCATCCGCTACCCGACGGCCCATGGATCTTCAGCCGTTCAAAACTCGCCACCCCACAAGCACATCAGATCCTCGATCGCGCCCGGCAGAACTCTCGACACCCCACAGGATCGCATCCAGATCAGGAAAACTTATTCCCTTCAACAACATAGAAAGATGGGCGTTATGAAACAGGATTGTAATCGCTGCGCCAGTTTGAAAGCGCTGAGCGAGCATAGGTCAGTGACGAGAAGAGGGTTTCATTCAAGAACTCGTCTCGCAGCCGCCCATTGAAGCTTTCGATGAAGGCATTCTGGATCGGCTTACCGGGCGCGATGTAGTGCCAATCGACCTTGACTCGGTCCGTCCATTGCAGGATCGCGTTGCTGGTGAACTCGCTGCCATTGTCACTGACGATCATCCTGGGCTTGCCGCGCTCCTCGATGATCCGATCCAGCTCACGGGCAACGCGCAGACCGGAAAGCGATGTATCCGCGACGAGCGCCAGGCATTCCCTCGTGCAATCGTCGACGACCGTTAGAACCCGGAACCTGCGTCCATCGGTGAGTTGATCCGACACGAAGTCGAGCGACCAACGATCATTGGTGGCCATCGGGATCAGCATCGGTGCTCGTGTGCCTATCGCTCGCTTGCGACCGCCGCGCTTGCGCACCGTCAGCTTCTCCTCCCGATAGAGCCGGAAGAGCTTCTTGTGGTTCACAAGGTGTCCCTCGCGCCTGAGCAGCACATGAAGGCGTCGATAGCCGAAGCGGCGGCGTTCATGCGCCAACGCCTTCATTCGCTCGCGAAGGCCCTGATCGTCGCTGCGCCGGGTTTCGTAACGGATCGTCATCCGGCAAAAGCCGATGGCTTTACACGCCCGCCGTTCGCTCATCCGATGTTGGTCCACCAGATGCGCGACAGCTCGCCGCTTTGCTGCGGGCGTCACCACTTCTTTCCCAAAAGGTCTTTCAAAGCTGCATTGTCGAGCATCGCATCCGCCAGAAGCCGCTTCAGCTTCGTGTTCTCGTCCTCCAGCGTCTTCAGCCGCTTGGCTTCGGACACGTCCATGCCGCCGAACTTGGCCTTCCATTTGTAAATGCTGGCATCGCTGACGCCGTGTTTGCGGCAAAGCTCCGAGACAGGCATGCCCGCCTCGTGCTCCTTCAGAATGCCGATAATCTGTTCGTCTGTGAAACGGCTGCGCTTCATTCCCTGGTCCTCTCAATGGGCCAGAGCTTACTTCAAAATGGATTATTTCAACGGGGCAAGGTCACGGCCAATAGTCGATCATAATAGTCCTCAGATGCAAGCGACCCGCGCTGCTGGAGTGCCGAGGCAGGCGGGCCACCGTGCAAGGCTTTCAGTTCACTCGCCGGGATCGAAGGTCACTGTTAGCGTTTTCCATTCCTCGTACTTATCTTTTGGGAGATTGGTAAAAGGCGCCGACCGCCGGACCGCTAAAAGTAATGAATCGGCGAGCCTTTTCCTGATGGCTAGGGTTCCCCCCGTAATTTCCACGGTTGGGGTCCCTACGATCGAGCCATCCCGATCGAGCTCCAGGTGTACCTTTGCGGTCACGCCGCGAACCATTGGATCATATGGCATCGACCAGTTTTTGGCGATCGACGTATTCACGCCCATCAGTGCGTTCCTAGGTATCTCATTTGGAGGTTGTGCAGTGGCGGGTTCGCCTAGGAGACCACAGATCACGAGGGGAATTGCAAAACTTCGGGCTACCAAGCGGCCCTTCGCCAACTGCGCCAGCTTGCGCTCCTTTTCGCACTTGGAATGACTTCCGATCTCCGGCGTATCGATGCCCGAGACGAACGGAACGCCTTCTCCCAACAGCCTCAAGTTCTGCCCGTCGCATTTCACAGTGTCGCCGTCGACGGCAGTAAGTGATGCGCACATCAGTACCGTCGCAATCATTTTCCTACCCTCGAGATCCCACGCAACTTGCGCTTAATCGAATGCATCAAGCGGTTCAGACGGCGATCCGTTTTCGTCCGCAGCCGTGCGTTTGTCCAAGGTGTATGCGAACGATATTCCAAGAACAGTGCCTGCTCCGGATGGTCGCAATAGGTCGTATTCGGCTTAGCATGGGTGAAGTGGACAATGCGGGTATCTTCATTCGATGACTTGCGCCGCTGAGCATTCCACTTGGGATCAAGACTTATAGTTCGCCCGTCCGACAAGAGGTTAAGCACGTCCTGGTCGGGGAAGGTGAAGGGCCGGCTGTTGAGAAGTGCAATCGCCTTCTCGCTCAATCCCTCACTCTGCCATTCACGTAGATTGATAAGGACGACACCGGAATTGAAATAGAAGGCTTCGTCGGGCCGGCCGATGTTGGCGTTGAGCTGGGATGGGCCGCCCGCTGCGGCAATCACGGCGCTGCCCATCTCCAGATCCTGAAGCGGCCGTAGGCTGCCTTTGATCATGGTGTCGGCGTCGAGATAGAGGAGATTGCCCTTGTCGGCCGGCAGCAGGTTCGGAAAGAAGAGCCGCGCGTAAACAACCCGGCTCCAATTTGAGTTCGTCGGGAGCCCCTTGATATGTTTCAGGGTGCCTTCGTCAAGGTCGAAGAAGGTAAGCCGTCGCTTTGCGCACGCTTGGATTTTGTCCTTATCGGACTGCTTCAGACCATCACCGATGACATAGATTTCGGCATCTGGTACATCGCCGTTCAATTCCAATGAATAGATCACGACGCCAGCCAGCTCGGCAAAGCGTCGGTCAATGGCACACGCAACTATCACGATTTCCTGCACTCCAAGATGTTGCGCGTCGATACCGGAGGGCGAAGTAGAAATCTAGCACTGGATTTCTCATGCTAGATTGATGCCTGCAATGTCGGGACGGCAATACGTCTGCACTTCATAAAACCCTCATCCTGTTGCCATCAAGTAGCTCTATCACCTTGTCGCCCTGCATCGCGAAAAGCGCGTTGACCACCTCGTCCTGCGTGAAGCTCTTCTCAATCACCAGCGTTGGGCCGATCTCCAAGAGGTTCACCGGTTTACCACGCTCTGCTTTGCTGTTAGCGGCGTCTAGGATTGCTTGTCGAAGGTCTTGCTGTTTGCTCATGCATCTAGAGATGAGGTGAGGCTCGGAAGGCGTCAAGCCCAGCCAAGGCCAGACAGATTGAGATCTGGATCGTTCTCGTCGAGCTTCGTTCGCCGCCATTTGGATTTGGGTTGGTAGTCCACGCGGGTCTCGGCTTCAGCGTGGATCTGCCGGCGCGTTGCCATCAATCATCTAGAAGCCCCTGAAGAAACGGGCCCCGGCCGATGTTTGTGTTTGTGGGATGCTTTCTGAACCAATCCCAAGCTGCCTGATCGGGCAAACGTCCATCGACATTGAATGGGTTGATTTCCGCGATCATGAAGTTGCTGTAACCAAAATACGGCTCGAAATGCACACGTAGTTCGTTGATCGGCCGGCTTGACCTGAAGCAATAAATTAGGGGCAGATAGTTCCAGTAGGCTTCAACGTAGACGCTGCTTCGCATGAATGCGTTGAAAGCATAGTAATCGAACGTTGGATTATAGAACGTCAGAATGTAGGTCTTACTTTCCATCGTTTTTGTCCTCGATCACGGCGGCCGGCTGCACGTACGAGTTAGGCATTTGTGCTTCCGGAGGGCTGGCGGTGACATCGATGGTCTTTGGACTACGCCCGTCTTCGAGCATCAGCTGGTATGTTTTCTGAATCTGGTAGTCTTCCGACTGGAGGCGATCGGGGTCTTTTAGGGCGAAAAATGCAAACGCGATCATTGGGAAAATCACACCACGGCGATTAGTGTCAAGAGGATCGGTTGCGCGGCGGAGCCTGCGAAAATCAGACCGAAGATGAGCGTCACGAGTGCAATGGCAACAAACCAGAGGAGCGGCGACATGACGCTCTTTGTCGTCATCTTCTCGATGGCTTGCGAATGGCTTGGAAACTTCCAGTTCAATGGTGACCCCAGTCTAGGCCGTGGACTCGTTATGGCAGAGAGTGAGGCGAACACAAGCCAGCTTGGTCATAGCAAGAAAATTCATGCCTAGTTTGTCGTAGCGGGTTGCGATCCGTCGGTAACATTTCAGTTTACTGAAGAATCGCTCAATGAGGTTCCGTTTTTTGTATAGCCATGGGCTGAAGACGAGCGTTATCTTCCGATTGGATTTTGGCGGAATGTTTGCCCAAGAGCGCTTGGTTCTTACCTTCGCGCGGAGCCAATCGGCGTCGTAGGCTTTGTCTGCGAGAAGCATGGCACCCGCCGGAAGATCATCGAGCAATTCGCTAGCCGCAGTTAGATCATGGGCATGACCAGGTGTAATGGCGATCTTAATTGGCAGCCCGTTTCCATCAGTAACGGCATGGATTTTGGTGGTAAGACCACCGCGACTTCGCCCAAGGCAACGATCCTGATGGTCCGCCCTAAGCGTTGCCGCCAAATGATGAACGCGAACTGAAGTGCCGTCGATCATCGTGACGCCGTCATCCGACGGGCGCGTGACTGCATCCATCAACCTGTCCCAAATTCCAGCAATCGTCCAGCGCCTGAAACGATTATAGCACGTTGTGTATGGTCCATATCTTTCGGGGACATCACGCCAAGGGGGTAAGCGGTGAATCTATCCCA
>NZ_AKKA01000063.1 GCF_000282035.1 Rhizobium sp. CF122 | reverse complement strand
GCTCCGCTCAAAGCGGGGCGCCCAGTTCTTCCCCCTCGCAATTATGCGGAGCATAATCCGCCGCAACCGCCGGCAAATCCAGACTTCAGCGACCTTAACTCCGCATAATCCCGCTCTCTGCATAATCGACATTGCCGGCGAGAACCCGGAAGTCACGAGCGTCTTTTGACGCGCGTTCGACGTAGACGATCTTGGCTTTGACGTTGAGGTTGAGTGTCTTGATGGTGCAGGAGAAGCCGTTTTCGGATGCGGTGAAAGAGCCGATGGTTGCCATTGTCTTGTTCCTTTTCAGTTGCTCGGGGCCGCGCCCATCGCGGCCTTATATGATGAGCCACTCGTCAAGCTGCTGTTTGGAGCTACGGGTGGGTGGTTTTCCGTGACGCCCCGCAGGTGCGGGGCGTCACAGCCAGAGCGGTCAGTCGCCAGAACGGCGGGCCGGCCGCGACCAGATGAGGCTGAAGCTCTTGCCATCTTCGTCCTCCACGAGGTTGGCGTAGAGCGGAGCGGTGAAGCTCGGGTCGTCGAGCTTGAGACCAAGGTAGTTGCGGCCCTCGTTGGACTGCTTGGACCAGGCGGCTCCGATTTCGATCCGGCCGACGAAGACGCGGTGGCTGGGAGCATTTTCGCCGCTGGAGCGTGTATCGGAAACGATGCGGACGTTTTTGGCCTGGAGGGAAAGGGTGACGATTTCGCCACTGAAGTCGTTGCCGGATTGTTGGAAGGTTCCGATGGTAGCCATTGTCGTTCTCCTGACTGGGTTACCGAAGCCGCCCCATGCGGCCTCGACAGCGGTCGTAAGGCGCCGATCGGGCCGACTGCATCCCAGCGGGACCGCAGCTTGAGCGCAGGACGGCGAAGGCCGA
>NZ_AKKA01000062.1 GCF_000282035.1 Rhizobium sp. CF122 | reverse complement strand
CGGTGATGGAGGAACGTCTACGATTTGTCGCCCGACTGCTGGAGGGCGAAGGCATGAGCGATGTGTGCCGGGAGTTCGGCATCTCGCGCAAGACCGGCTACAAAATCTTCAATCGCTATAAGGACGACGGCCTGGAGGCGCTGACGGATCGGTCTCGAAGGCCGGTGCGTTATGCCAACCAGTTGCAGCTCGGCGATGGCCGATACTGTTATCCGCTGACGGTCACCGACCAGGCGTCACATTATCTTCTCGCCTGCGAAGCCTTTGAGTCGACGCGAGAGCGGGCTGTCTTCGACGCATTCGGGCGGCTGTTTGCAGAGCGTGGCCTGCCGCTCGCGATTCGTGGCGACAACGGCTTGCCTTTCGCCAGCCCCAACGGGGCTCTACAATCTATCGAAGCTGTCGGCCTGGTGGCTGCGGCTCGGCATCGCGCTGGAGCGCATCAGGCCGGGCCGTCCGCAAGAAAACGGCCGGGGCGCTGGTGACCAATTGCGGCCGCATCTGCCTCTACCGCAAGAAGGTCAACATATCGACCGTGATGCCAGAAACTCGGTATCATGGAAGTCGACGACGGTATTTGGCTCG
>NZ_AKKA01000061.1 GCF_000282035.1 Rhizobium sp. CF122 | reverse complement strand
TAGAGCGTTTCATGTTTTGACCGAAGCGTATCCAGCGTTTGTGAAGTAGTTTGCGCATTCGTCAGGCCTGATGGTGTCCGCGAGGTGTCCGAGATGGCGCCAGGTGTCCTCGATGGTTTTCTTTTGAGCGTGGCGCATCCAGTGCTTGATCTTGGCGAAGGCCTGTTCGATCGGATTAAGATCGGGCGAATATTTCGGCAGGAACCATAGTCTGGCGCCGGCCGCCTTGATGGCATCACGGACGGCCTTGGCTTTGTGGGAGCCGAGATTGTCGAGGATGACGATGTCGCCGGGCTTGAGGGTGGGGATCAACTGCTGGCGGACATAAGCGCCGAAGCATTCGCCATTGATCGGACCATCGAAGACGCAGGGTGCTGTCAGTCGGTCGCAGCGCAAGGCACCGAGGAAGGTGAGCGTGCGCCAGCGCCCATGCGGGGCAAAGCCGCGCAGCCTCTTGCCTTTCGGCCCCCAACCGCGCAACGGCGCCATGTTGGTCCTGATCCAGGTTTCGTCGATGAAGACCAGCCGCTTCGGATCGAAGCGACCTTGCCAGGCCTTCCAGCGCGCTCTGCGCCGAGCAATGTCGGCACGGCCCTGCTCAAGGGCGAATAGCGTTTTTTTTGAAGCTCAAGCCTTCCCGGCGCATAAATTGCCAGATGGCATTGTGGGAGACGGTCACGCCGCGAGCGGCCAGCTCATCCTTGAGCCGATGCAATGTCAGGTGGGATGTCTGCTCGATACGCTCGACGATGAAAGCACGGTGCGGCTCCAGCACCCGCCGGCGATGGCCACCCATCTTGCCGGGCGAGACGCTGCCGGTCGCCCGATGTCGCTGCGACCACTTCACCACGGAAGAGACGGCAATGTCGAACCGCTCCGCCACCACCCGGCAGCTCTGACCGGCCACTACCGCAGCAACAACACGCTCACGAAGGTCATTCGAATAAGGTCGTGTCATGGATACTGGCCTCCATTCCAGTATCCATGATGAATCACAAATCATTCGATTTGGGAATCCCGCACAGATTCCGAAAAATCGTGAAACGCTCTA
>NZ_AKKA01000060.1 GCF_000282035.1 Rhizobium sp. CF122 | reverse complement strand
ATGAACTCGGGCGTGAACTTCTATGTCTGCTCCTATGTCTGAACATAGAACTTTCCATATGATTGAAGCTGTCGCCGGTCCTCTGGAAGGTGCGCCGAGGCAAGTCCGGCGGCAATGGTCGGACGAGTTCAAGGCGCAGGCGGTCGCTGAGACGATGCAGCCGGGCGCGAGCGTTTCGGCGGTAGCCCGGCGGATCGGCGTTGATCCGTCACAATTATTTACATGGCGGCGCAATGCCCGGCTGCGAGCCGCGGCTTTGCCGGCGAATGAAACCGCCGGTCTCTTACCGACACCATCATCCAGCGATTATTCCGGGGTCGACATCATCATCGGTGATGCGGTAATCCGCACGGCTGCCGAGACCGATGAGGCTCATCTTGTTCGGGTGATCCGTGCGGTGCGCTCCGCATGATCCCGGCCGGTGCGAAGGTGTTTCTTGCAAGCCACCCCGTGGACTTCCGCAAAGGTCCCGATAGCCTTCTGTCGCTGGTGCGCGATGCTGGCAACGATCCATTCAGCGGAGCGCTCTATGTCTTTCGCGCCAAGAGAGCAGACAGAATTAAGATCGCTTGGTGGGATGGTTCCGGTGTGTGCCTCTATTCGAAGCGTCTGGAAAAAAATCGGTTCGTTTGGCCAAAGATCGGGCCTGTCCGTGTGCAGCTCAATCACGCGCAGCTCCTTGCTCTCGTTGACGGGATGGACTGGAAACGTGTCCGTACCGTTGCAGTGAAACGGCCGGAATTTGCTGGGTAAAAGCCCTGCGGCAGAGTGAATCAGGCTTCTGAAACTGCGGGAAATTGTCAGCAAAATATGCTCTATTCGCAGGCATGACGCCAGCTGATCTCGACCTTCCCGATGACGTTGATGCGCTGAAAGCCATGATCCTGGCGATGGCCGAAAAGGCTGCGCGCGCCGACGCTCTGGAGAGTGAAGTCGCTGATCTGAAAGCCCGCAATGCCGATGCTGACGAACAGATCGCCAAGCTGAAGCAGGTTCTCAAAGCCTTCGACCGTTACCGCTATGGAAGACGCTCGGAAAAGCAGAGCAAGAACATCGACGCGGATCTCGACGAGCAAGGTGCGTTTGTCTTCGAAGAGATCGAGACCGGCATTGCCGCCATCCAGGCGTTGGTCGAAAAAGGAAGAGGTCCAGGCGCTGCAAAACGCGCACCACGTCCGCGCAAGGGGTTCCCACCGCATCTGGAACGTATCCATGTGGTGATTGAGCCGGACGAGCTTCCTGAGCATGCTGGCAAACAGAAGATCCTGATCGGTGAAGATACCTCCGAGCGGCTTGATGTCATTCCACCGAAGTTCCGGGTGATCGTCACGCACCGCCCGAAGTATGCCTTCAAGAACGAGGACGGTGTCATCCAGGCGTTGGCACCGGCGCATATCGTAGAAAGCGGCATTCCGACAGAAGCGCTGCTCTCCTATATCGCGGTTTCAAAATATGGCGACGGGTTGCCGCTTTATCGACAGGAGGCGATCTTCCTGCGCGATCATGTCGAAGTCGACCGCGGGATCATGGCGCGGTGGATGGGCAAGCTCGGGTTCGAACTCGAGATCCTCGCGGACTACATCTTCAGCCAGATCAAGAGAGGCGAACGAATATTCGCCGACGAGACGACATTGCCGACGCTTGTTCCCGGATCGGGGTCGGCAAAGACAGCGTATTTATGGGCGTACGCGCGGGACGACCGACCATTCGGCGGAAGCGGTCCGCCTATGGTGGCCTATCGCTTTGAAGACAGCCGATCCGGCGACTGTGTCGCGCGTCATCTCGAAGGCTATCGCGGCATCCTGCAGATCGATGGATACACTGCCTATAACCGTGTTGCCCGTCCCGACCGTGGAAATGACGGAGCTCTTTTGGCGGGGTGTTGGGCGCATAGTCGACGTCGGTTTTACGAGCTGCACGCAAACGACAGCTCAAAGGTCGCAACGGCAACCATCGAAAAGATGGGCGCGCTGTGGGCGATCGAGGAAAAGGTGCGCGGACAAAGCTCCGATGTCCGCGTGGCCGCCCGCCAGGAGGCCTCCGCTGCAGTCGTTGCCGATCTCTACAAGCTTTGGCAGGACACGCTGCCCCGTATCTCTGGAAAGTCAAAGCTCGCCGAGGCCATTCGCTATGCCCTTCATCGACGGGAAGCCTTCGAGCAATTCCTTCACGACGGCCGGATCGAAATCGACTCCAATATCGTCGAGCGTGCAATCAGGCCCCAGGCAATCATTCGCAAGAATAGTCTATTCGCGGGTAATGCCGGCGGCGGCCGGACTTGGGCGACGATCTCAACTCTCATTCAAACGGCCAAAATGAACGGTGTTGATCCGCTCGCTTGGCTAACGCAGACCCTCGAACGCATCGCCGCGGGTTGGCCATCGAGCGAGATCGACGCCCTTATGCCTTGGAACTTCCAGAAGTAACGGTCTCAGTTCACCGCT
>NZ_AKKA01000059.1 GCF_000282035.1 Rhizobium sp. CF122 | reverse complement strand
TAGAGCCTTTCATGTTTTGACGGAAGCGTATCCAGCATTTGAGAAGTAGTTGGCGCATTCCTCTGGCTTGATGGTGTCGGCGAGTAAGCCCAGATGGCGCCAGGTTTCCTCGATGGTTCGCTTTTGGGCCTGGCGCATCCAGTGCTTGATCTTGGCGAAGGCCTGCTCGATCGGATTAAGGTCGGGGGAATATTTCGGCAGAAACCAGAGTCTGGCGCCGACAGCCCTGATGGCATCGCGGATGGCCTTGGCTTTGTGAGAGCCAAGATTGTCGAGGATGACGATGTCGCCAGGCTTGAGGGTCGGGATCAACTGCTGGCGGACATAGGCGCTGAAGCATTCGCCATTGATGGGACCGTCGAAGACGCAGGGCGCAGTGAGCTTGTCGCAGCGTAGGGCGCCGAGGAAGGTCAGGGTGCGCCAGCGGCCGTGCGGGGCAAAGCCGCGCAATCTTTTGCCCCTCGGCCCCCAGCCGCGTAACGGCGCCATGTTGGTGCGGATCCAGGTCTCGTCGATAAAGACGAGCCGCTTCGGATCGAAGCGGTCTTGCCAGGCTTTCCAGCGGGCTCTGCGCCGGGCAATGTCGGCACGGCCCTGCTCAAGGGCGAACAGCGTTTTTTTTAAAGCTCAAGCCCTCGCGGCGCATGAACTGCCAGATGGCATTGTGGGAGACGGTCACGCCGCGGGCGGCTAACTCATCCTTCAGCCGATGTAGCGTCAGATGTGATGTCTGCTCGATCTGCTCGACGATAAAGGCGCGGTGCGGCTCCAGCACACGTCGGCGATGGCCGCCCATCTTGCCAGGCGACACACTGCCGGTGGCCCGATAACGCTGCGACCACTTCACCACGGATGAGACAGCTATGTCGAACCGCTCCGCCACCACCCGGCAGCTCTGACCGTCCACAACCGCTGCGACGACTCGCTCGCGAAGATCATTCGAATAGGGTCGCGTCATAGATGCTGGCCTCCATTCCAGCATCCATGATGAATCACAAATCTGCTGATTTGGGAATCCCGCACCGATTCCGATAAGCAATGATCCGCTCTAG
>NZ_AKKA01000058.1 GCF_000282035.1 Rhizobium sp. CF122 | reverse complement strand
GAAATCAAACCAGCACTGAAATCGTGCCGTTGGCTCGGATCTGGCGAGCAACAGGTCTTCATGCCCCCTTCGACAATACTGAAAGCTTTCGCCGAAACGGCACATCAAATACGAGATACACAATAGCCGACAGTCCGACGATAAAAACGGTTCCTACGACGATGACGGTGAGCTGTCCCATCCAGGACAAATGAAGCTCAGTTGCGACAAAAGAGATTGCGCGAACCAGCGGATAGTGAACGGCGTAAACGGGATACGATAGATTGCCACACCACATTGCCACGCGCCGGGTCGCGGGGCCAAGCTTTGCACTAAGGCTGAAAAACACGACAGCCGGCATTATCACAGCAATACAAATTGCATCGAGCCCGGCCTTTGGAAGTCCTAGATCGGGAAGGAGCAAAATGGTGATCAAAACGATTGTCGCCAACGCAAAGCATTTGCTGGGTGCAAAATCGCGGTGTTTGTAAATAAGCAGGCCGATCGAAAATGACCAGATTACTCGCGGAAAGCCGTACCAGAATTCGCTCGGACGAAAACCAAAGTTGGCGTTGCCGGTCCTCACAATGGCCAACAGGAGCACAATCCCGCTGGCCGCGAGGACAAGCCACATCGCTGCTTGACCTATTCGTGCGCGTGCCCACATGGCGAATGCGATATTCACAAAAATCTCGAAGAATAGCGACCAGGTCGGGGTGTTTAGCGGGAAGACGGTTTGTTCCAAAGTTACAGTGTGCAGCATAGAGGTCTGCAATAAGGGAATCGCAGTGATGCCAAAGACGAATGCGATCGCGATATCAGTTAGATGTTGAAGCTCGTCACTGATCTCAGGCCTACCAAGCTCGATCAACGCAGCAATTGACGTGCCCACAAAAATCAGCGGGAGAAGCCTGATTAATCGCTTTCCGGTAAAGCCGCCCACAGGGAGGTTTCCGCTCTCCAGTGGCTTCCAATATGCACCGGCAATCACGAATCCGCTCAGAACGAAAAAGAAATCAACGGCAAGATAAGCATTTGGGGCAACATAGGGCAGCTCGAGGCGCGTCACGAAGTGTTTGAGAACAACAACCAATGCCGCAACGCCGCGCAAAAGGTCCAGCCCAGCGTAGCGGTGGCTTTTCGATTCACCAGTTTCAATTGGCGCCAACAAATCTCGGGTTCTTGATCCAAAGTAACGGAGCCAGTGCATTGGGTCGTGCCTCTTCCGTTCTGATAGGAAAAACTAACTGTGCTCGATCGTTTGGGGACGCACGCCCTCATTCATCGACGCGACCGATTTTGAGGCGTCGAGGAAAGACCAAAGCCTGTGGTAGTGGTTGTCGGCTCAACTCGCATTGTGCCTCCAGGTCAAAGAAGCGCCTTTCTCGCTCAAGCTGAACAAGAAAGCGCGGGAGCTTCGAGCCACGATCAGACGTGGTGGACGTTGGGCCCATGTCTTCAAGTAAGTCCATTTGCTTGCCGTTGCCTCCGTCTCGTATCAAAAGTCACCGTCTGGCCTGATCAGCTGCGGCCGAACTCG
>NZ_AKKA01000057.1 GCF_000282035.1 Rhizobium sp. CF122 | reverse complement strand
ATTATCTAAGCAGTTTCCTTTTCTTGACATACTTTGTTTGATTCCTTTTTGTTTTAATAAATGCTGGTAATGGCTCATCTGGTACTGCCAGCCTTGGTCAGAATGAAGTATTAAATTTGTATTATCCGGTATTTTCCTAAAGGCTTTTTTCAGCATCATAACTACTTGATTGAACACTGGTTTCTCTGTGAGTTCATAGCTGATTATTTCCCCGTTAAACAAGTCAATTACTGGTGATAAATATAATTTGTTTCCCCCTACGTTGAACTCTGTGATATCGGTTGCCCATTTTTGATTTGGAGCTTCTGCTTTAAAATTTCGTTCTAGTATATTTGGAGCTATTTTACCATTTTCACCTTTATAAGATTTATACTTTTTTACTCTAATAATACTTTTCAGCCCTAATAGATTCATTAATCTGAGAACTGTTTTATGATTGATAAGCAACCCTCTGTTTTGCAGTTCATCGGTTATCCTTCTATAGCCATAACGTCCTTTATGCTTTTGATAAATGACTTTAATCAGTTCTTTAGTTTCTTTATATTTATCAGGTGATTTACTTTGTTTTTGATGATAATAAAAACTGCTGCGCGCCATATTTGCCAGGTTCAGAAGTAATTCCAAACCAAATTTATGCCTTAATTCATTTATGGCTTTGGATTTTTCCTGGCTTGAATTAAGGCTTGAAGCTTTTTTAGCAATTCATTCTCACAGCGAAGTCTCTCGTTCTCTTTTAGTAGCTCTTGCTCTCTTGTCAAGGGCTTGTCT
>NZ_AKKA01000056.1 GCF_000282035.1 Rhizobium sp. CF122 | reverse complement strand
TTCTCTTGCGGATGGCCCGGCCTGATGCGCTCGAGCGCGATGCCGAGCCGCAGCCACCAGACCGACAGCTTCGACAGATTGTAGAGGCCGTTGGGGCTGGCGAACGGCAGGCCGTTGTCACTGCGGATCGCGCTTGGCAGGCCATGTTCGGCAAACAATCGGCGGAACGCCTCGAACACACCCACCTCCTTTGTCGATTCGAAGACCTCGCAGGCAAGCAGATAGCGTGACACCTGGTCGGTGACCGTCAGCGGGTAACAGTATCGGCCGTCACCGAGCTTGAACTCGCCCTTGAAGTCGGCACACCACAGATCGTTCGGCGAAAGGGCCTGTGATAAGGCCGTTCCCTCTGCCCGATAACGCTGTCGCTGGCGGGCATGAGCGACCAGCCCGTGCCGGTCAAGAACGGCATGCACCGTGCTCTTCGACGGCACGCGCACATCGCCGGCCAGACGCTTCACCAAAAGCTCTCTGATCTTCCTGGCACCCCAATGCGGCTTCTCCTTCTTGAGCCGCACAATCATTGCCTCCACCGGCTCGGGCAACTGGTTGGCGTAACGCACCGGCCGTCGAGACCGATCCGTCAGCGCC
>NZ_AKKA01000055.1 GCF_000282035.1 Rhizobium sp. CF122 | reverse complement strand
TTGCTTATATGAGGAGGGTCAACACGGAACTTTCGTCAAGGTGACATTTCGCACTCCGTCATTCATTGCGGCATCCATGGTCTGGGCCCGTTGCGCGACGCGGCTCGTTGCCAAGCCAAATCCAACTTATATACGGTCGCCGTCCGAGACAGCCGCACCAACATCCCGCTTGCGTGCGGACAGGGCTCAGGAGGACGAAACCATTCTACACGAGCGGCCCATTTTCGGGCCAAGCAAATGCTCGGTTCGTCCAACCTGGATCCGCCAGGACCGATCGGATCCTGGAAGATTGCAGAATTCAGTTCGGGTAACCCATCAGGCGGTCTTTATGACCGCTCCTTCGATAACGACGCCGGCATTGACGTATTTCCACAGCGCGACGAGCAGCTTGCGGGCGAGCGCGACGATCGTCGACTTCTTGAGACGGCCGCCGTTCTGCTTGACCCGATCCCTAAACCACAAGGTGAGCGCCGCGTTTGGTTGATGACGCACCCATAGCCAGGCCATCTGGATCATCGTCGTTCGTAATCTTGGATTGCCGGATTTTGAGACCCCCTGGTCATGATCGACCGAGCCACTCTGCCAGGGTGCCTGGGCAAGGCCGGCATAGGCGGCAACCTGTCGTCGATTGTCGAAGTGGCGCGACAGCCCCTCCGACCAGAGCACGGCGGTAAATTCCGGCCCAATGCCTTTCAAGGTGAGCAGCATCGCCGGTGCTGGCGAGACGACCTGTGTGGCAGAGAGCATGGCGTCGCGGGCCGCCTCGATAGTCTTGATCTGCTCGAGCAGCAGTTCCAGTCGATCGAGTTCGCGGCCGATCTGCGCCTTCAAATGTGCCGGCAGCGGACGGCCGTCGCCGGTCTTACGCTCCTCCAGTTGCTTGCGTCGATCGCGGCGCAGCGGCTCGTAGTCGGATACGCCCTGGCTGAACAGCAGGCCCTTGATGCGGTTGACGTGCCGTATGCGCTCGCTCGTCAGAGCCTGGCGCTCACGCGAAAGGCGGCGGCGGTCCTCTTCCTCGGGTGTCGGCACCCGGACCATCGCGCACACTCGCGGTTCGCCCCGCTGATAAGCGAGCAATGCGCGAATCAGCGCTTCGCCGTCGATCCTGTCGGTCTTGGCCCGCCGCCGGCGGCGCGAGATTGCAATCGAAGCCGGATCAACAACGTGGCTTTCGATCCCCTCGGCCTCCAACACCCGATGGATCCAGAAGCCGTCGAGCCCAGCCTCCTGGACGACAATGATCGGAAAGCACCGCCCGGTGCGTGCCCGCGCTTTCCTCTTGAGTTCAGCAAAACATCCCAGCATGCCGGCGACCTCGCCAGCCGCCACCGCATGCTTAGACATCTTCCCTCCACCGCTCGGCGACAGCGAGGTGATGACCCATTTAGATTGACTGAGTTCCAACGAGACGAAGATTGCGCCAAGATCAGTCCGGATAGCGGCCGGCCCTTGAGATCGGTGAGCTGAAACAGGCATGCTTGCCTCCAA
Organism: Rhizobium sp. CF122; assembly: GCF_000282035.1. GTDB lineage: Bacteria > Pseudomonadota > Alphaproteobacteria > Rhizobiales > Rhizobiaceae > Rhizobium. Next base: position 76 of record NZ_AKKA01000055.1, on the reverse strand, counting down.
GGTAGGGTGTTTGTGGTTAAGCAACCTCACCCTGCCACAGGCCTGGTCGCTATCCACCCTCCTCATAGGATCTACC
>NZ_AKKA01000054.1 GCF_000282035.1 Rhizobium sp. CF122 | reverse complement strand
CCCCCAGCCGATATCGGCGGCGTCGTCGGCTGCGATGGCGACAGCCGTGCCGTCAGCCTCGACGCGAAACACGGAGAGAAAGAAGTGGCTGACGACAGCCCCGTCGGCGGCGTGTGTCTTCAGATCGTATGTCGCGAGAAGGTTAGGGCTCTCGGCCTTTATGCCTGTCTCCTCCTCGAACTCGCGCAAGGCTGTCTCCTCAGGCGTTTCGCCGGGTTCGGCCCGGCCTCCCGGGAAGGCATACATGTCGGCCGACGGCGGATTGCGCCGGAGCACGAGGAGGAACCTGTCTCCACGCTGGAGGATAGCGGAGGACGCCGCCTTCGGAATGGAACTCATGGGGATGCCGCATTGATCTTGTGTTGGCTGTGCTTGGCGCCGCCGTCGTTCCGCCGGATATTGAGTTTGGCGATTCGAAGGAGCTATCGTGACTTATATCATCTATGCCGCTGCAGCTGTTTTCGAGATTGCCGGTTGCTTTGCTTTCTGGGCATGGCTGAGAATGGCAAAGCCCGTCTGGTGGTTGGCACCGGGCATGGTGTCCCTGGCGCTTTTTGCATGGCTCCTGACGTTTGTGCCAAGCGAGGCCGCCGGCCGCACCTTCGCCGCCTATGGCGGTATCTATATCGTGGCTTCCCTGATGTGGCTGTGGATCGTGGAAAGCCGGGTGCCCGACCGCTGGGACATCGGCGGTGCGCTCGTCTGCCTCTGCGGCACGGCAGTGATCCTGTTCGCGCCGCGTGGCTGAGTTAGACCAGCCTTGACCGCGACGGGTCGGAGTGCAAAGACATCCCTATGTGTGGACGTTATGCGCTGACGATATCCCCCGAAGAATTGAAGGAAATCCTCGGAATCATCGATCTCGAGGACTTCCCCACGCGCTTCAACATTGCCCCGACCCAGCCCATTCTCGTGGTCGTTTCTGATGAAACGCGGGAGAAGGGCAGCAACCTTCCGGAGCGGCGCGCGGTCCTCTTGCGCTGGGGATTTACACCGGGCTGGGTGAAAGACCCCAAGCAGTTTCCGCTCTTGATCAATGCCCGCGCCGAGACAGCGATCGGCAAGGCGTCGTTTCGCGCGGCCATGCGCCATCGGCGCGTGCTCGTGCCCGCTTCCGGATTTTATGAATGGCATCGCCCGAGTAAGGAGAGCGGCGAGAAGTCCCAGGCCTATTGGATCAAGCCACGGCGCGGCGTCGTCGTCGCATTCGCGGGCCTGATGGAAACTTGGTCCTCTGCCGATGGTTCGGAAGTCGACACCGGCGCGATCCTGACGACTGCGGCAAATGCTGCCATCGCTTCGATCCATGACCGCATGCCCGTCGTCATCAAACCGGAGGACTTTTCGCGCTGGTTGGATTGCAAGACGCAGGAACCGCGCGACGTAGCCGACCTGATGAAACCGGTCGAGGAGGATTTTTTCGAGGTAATCCCCGTTTCCGACAAGGTCAACAAAGTGACCAATATGGGGGCCGATCTGCAGGACAGAGTGATGGTCGAGAAGCCGCCGTCGCTGCCTGAAAAGAAAAAGCCGGACGACGGCCAGCTGAGCTTCTTCTAATCCGACATTCCCACCGCATCATTTTCCGGAAAATTACATGATCTCCATCTCGGCCGCGCTTGCGGGCTTCTTCCTTGGTGCCTCGCTCATCATCGCAATCGGCGCACAGAACGCATTCATTCTGCGTCAAGGACTGCTGCGGTCGCACGTCTTCATCCTGTGCCTGATCTGCGCCTTATCAGATGCCGTGCTGATTGCCGCCGGCGTTGCCGGGCTTGGAACCCTCGTCTCCCGCTCGCCGACGCTCATCTCGCTCGTGACGATAGGGGGCGCGATCTTCCTCGGCACATATGCGGTTATGGCATTCCGCCGTGCATTTCATCCGGGCGCGATGCAGGCGGGTTCTCCGCAGGCTCTGAGCCTGAAGGCGGCCGTCGCGACATGCCTGGCCTTCACTTTTCTGAATCCGCATGTCTACCTGGATACGGTCGTTCTGCTCGGCAGCCTGTCCGCGGCCTATAGCGGCGCGGACCGCTTGGCCTACGGCCTCGGCGCGGCGACCGCATCGTTCGTCTGGTTCTTCGGATTGGGCTACGGCGCACGCCTGCTGCAGCCGGTCTTCGCAAAACCTGCTGCCTGGCGGGTTCTCGATGTCATAATCGGCATTGTCATGGCGTTGCTGGCGATCAGCCTGCTCGTTCGCTTCTGCAGCCCTGCTTAGGTCTCCGGCATTCCGGCGAGCAACAACCCCTCGAGGATCGGCTCGATGCGGTCAGGGTTCTTGGCGGCTTGGCCGGCGCGGATACGGGCGACGGTGACACCGGGCGAGAACGCAAGCAGGCCTGTAAGGTACCGCCGGGCGTCCTCTATGCGCCCGAGCCGAGCATTGGCTGCAATCAGCATCCAGAAGCATGGACCGTAATAGGCGTTGGCCGCCACGGACTTGTGCGCCCAGGCCAGCGCCTCTTCATAATTGCTGCGCACCATTTCGACATGAGCCAGGCCGGTAAGGTTCCAATGAGCGCCCAGCCTGTTTGGACTTAGTCGGTCATCGTGGCTCCGATCTTGCTGATGCAAACGCGTCCTAACAAATCGGCGCAGTCAGGTCGCGCGCGATGATGGTACGTGTCGGATTTTCAAGCAGTCCGCATAAGTAGAGCGGGCTGAGGGCAGCAGCCCGCGGCGCCGGCCCTAGGCAGTCTTCTTGACGAAGGGCGGCTTGCTCTTGAGCATCAGGGCGGCCGCAAGGACGGCCTTAAGGCCGAGCGGGCGGTAGTTAGCGCTGAGGTCGGACTTTGCCGGCTGTTCGACGCTTGTCTTCTTCGGGGTCACAATACTCTCCTTACGTGCTGTCCCTAGACTCTTATTTTTATTGCTCTTTTGCCTGTAATAGCGACAAAATAGAGGCGCCGCGTATCAGGAATTATGTATCCAATGCATAATTCGCGAGGCTTGAGTCAGGCATTCTTCCGCAAGGAAAGTCGGAAAATATCAGATGTGACGGCCGATATCGTCTTCGCCGACGCCGGGTTCCTCGATCGTCAGTGTGCCGTATTTGCGCTTCCATTTGCGGGCGCCGAAGGGCAGCGTGAGGAGGTAAAGAACCGCGGTCACGACCATGACTTCCCAGGTAAAACTCGATAGCAGCGCAACGTAGAGAACGACGCCGAGCATGACAGGAAGCACCAGATCACGCCGCAGCCTGCTGCCCTCGGACTTGCCGGACCATACGGGCAGACGGCTGATGAGCAGGCACGCGATCAGAACCGTGTAGGCGGAGGAGATATAGGCGAAGGTACGATCCGTCGTCAGGCCGAGGAAGCCGAGATAGACGGGCAGCAGAACCAGCATCGCGCCGGCTGGCGCAGGCACGCCGACGAAATATTCGGACTGCCATGTTGCCTTGTTTTCGCGCTCGGCCATGACGTTGAAGCGAGCCAGGCGAAGACCCGCCGCAATGGAATAGATCAGGGCGGCGATCCAGCCGATCGAGCGGGCCTGATCCAGCGCAAAGACATAGACGACCAGTGCGGGCGCCACGCCAAAATTCACGATGTCCGCCAGTGAATCCATTTGCGCACCGAACTTCGACGTCGCCTTCATCAGGCGCGCAACGCGGCCATCGATCCCGTCGAGGAATGCAGCGAGAAGAACCATGCCGACCGCCAGCTCGTACCGGTTCTCGAACGCAAGGCGGATACCCGTGAGGCCGGCGCAGATCGCCAATATCGTGATGAGGTTGGGGATGATGAGGCGAAGCGGGATTTCGCGAAGCCGCGGTCCGCGGCCCGAATCATCGGGAGGGCCATTGGGTTCGAAGGGCGGGAAGGGCGTTTCCATGTCGCTCTCCAGTACTGTTAGCTTCGGCGGCTGACGATCGGACCCTTGGCTGAGCCAAATTCGGCCAGCACCGTTTCTCCGGCGATTGCCGTCTGGCCGAGTGTCACGCGGGGTGCTGCGCCTGCCGGCAGAAATACGTCCAGGCGCGAGCCGAAGCGAATCAGGCCGAAACGCTCACCTGCATCCAGAGGTTCGTTCGGGTTTGCCCAGCACAGGATACGCCGTGCAACAAGTCCGGCGATTTGAACAACGCCGATCTGGCCATGCTTGGTTTCCATCACGAGGCCGTTGCGCTCGTTGTCCTCGCTTGCCTTGTCGAGCTCGGCATTCACGAAGCTGCCCGACCGGTAGTTGACACTGACGATCCGCCCGCGCGCCGGGGAGCGGTTCACGTGGCAGTTGAAGACGTTCATGAACACCGAGATGCGCAGCATCGGCTCGCTGCCGAGGTTCAGTTCGGCAGGCGGCACGACCAACTGGACGGACGACACCCTGCCATCGGCCGGGGAGATGACGAGATCGTCGTCCTGAGGCGTCATTCTCTCGGGGTCACGGAAGAAATAAGCGCACCACAGTGTCAGAAGCAGCCCGATCCAGAACAGCGGCTTGAAGATCCAGCCCAGGATCAGCGATGCGACGAAGAAGGCGGCGATGAAGGGATAACCTTCCTTGTGTACCGGAACGATCGTGTTGCGTACCGTATTGAACAAGCTCATTTATACCGCTCTCCTAAAGCATGTCTCCCAAAGGCGGGAGCCGGCTTCGGGCCAAAGACATGCGTGAAAACAAAGAACTAAAGCGCGACAAGCGAATCTCAAAGATCGCGCCGTGCTTTAGCATTCTTTTCTCACCGCTGGTTACAGGGAAACCGCCGCCGGGGCAATGCTACGGCTCCATGACCCACATCTGTGACAGGCTTCTGAACAGTAAAGCGGCCGGATTGCCGTCCACCCAGGCTAGCTCGCGGGCGCAAGCCTGTTCACGACGCCCATGTCGTCGCTCTCGCGGACCTGCTTCAGATGCTCTTCGGCCTGCGTGGCTTCGCGCTGGCGGTTCCACATCGAGGCATAGAGGCCGTTCCTTTGCAAAAGCGCGGCGTGCGTGCCGCGTTCAGCGATCTCGCCGCTTTTCAGAACGATGATTTCGTCCGCACTGATGACCGTGGACAGGCGGTGGGCAATGACGAGCGTCGTGCGGTTCTTGGATACGACATCGAGTGCGGTCTGGATGTCCCGCTCGGTGGTCGTGTCGAGAGCGGACGTGGCTTCGTCAAGGATCAGAATCGGTGGCGCCTTCAGGATCGTCCGCGCGATCGCGACGCGCTGCTTCTCGCCGCCCGAGAGCTTCAGGCCCCGCTCGCCGACCTTGGTATCAAAGCCCTCCGGCAGCAGATCGATGAAGTGCGCGATCTGGGCGATCTCGGCCGCAGCCTTTACGTCTGCATCAGTCGCCGATGGACGCCCGTAGCGGATGTTGTAGGCAACCGTATCGTTGAAAAGGACGGTGTCTTGCGGAACCATGCCGATTGCCGATCGCAAGCTCTTTTGGGTCACCGTCCTGATATCCTGGCCGTCAACCGAAACCGAACCGCTCTGGATATCGTAGAAACGGTAGAGCAGACGCGACAATGTCGATTTTCCGGCGCCCGATGGCCCAACGACGGCAACGGTCTTACCGGCCGGCACCTCGAAGGAAATGCCTTTGAGGATTGGACGGGCAGGGTCGTAGGAAAAATGCACGTCCTTGAAGGAGATGGCGCCTTGATTGATGTCCAGAGGGGCGGCATCGGGCGCATCCATCACTTCAGCCTTGACTTCGAGGAGATCGAACATCTGCTCGATATCCGTCAAGCCCTGGCGGATTTCGCGGTAGACGAAGCCGATGAAGTTCAACGGGACGGAAAGCTGCAGCAGCATGGCGTTGACGAAGACGAAGTCGCCGACGGTCTGCTCGCCGCGCTGGACCGCGAGCGCCGACAGGATGAGCATCACCGTCGTGCCAAGTCCGAAAATCACCCCCTGGCCGAAGTTGAGCCAGCCGAGCGAGGTCCAGACATCGGTGGCCGCTTTTTCGTAGCGTTCCATCGACCTGTCGAAGCGCCGGGCCTCCATCTCCTCGTTGCCGAAATACTTCACCGTCTCGAAGTTGAGGAGAGAATCGATCGCCTTTGTATTGGCGTCAGTATCGCTGTCGTTCATCGTGCGACGGATGGCGATGCGCCAGTCGCTGGCGCGGATCGTGAACCAGATATAGGCCCAGACTGTGAATGCGGTGACCGCGAGGTAGGAAAACCCATAGCCCCACCAGAAGACGATGGCCGTCAGCAGGAACTCAATCAGCGTCGGGACAGAGTTGAGAATCGTGAACCGCACGATGGTTTCGATTCCCTTTGTGCCGCGCTCGATAACACGCGAAAGCCCGCCCGTCTTTCTCTCGAGGTGAAAGCGCAATGACAATTCATGCATGTGCACGAAGGTCTTGTAGGCCAATTGCCGAACCGCGTGCTGCCCGACGCTGGCGAATAGCGCGTCGCGCAACTGGTTCAGACCGAGTTGGAGCAGGCGAGTGAGGTTGTAGGCGATGACCAATGCCGTCGCGCCGACAAGCAGGTCCGGCACCTTGCCGGCCAGGTCCATCTTGCCGTTCAGCGCATCCGTCGACCACTTGAAGAAATAGGGGACGAGCAGCAGCACGAACTTGGAAACAAGGAGATAGACCGACGCCCAGACCACTCGCATCTTGAGATCCGTCCGACCGGTCGGCCACATGTAGGGCCAGAGATTGAACAGTGTCCGCAGGAGGTTGGAATCAGAGACTGTTTTGTCATTTGCCATGCGAATCTCCCGCCGAAAGGGCGCTGCGTTGCCGACAAATTTGGGAGCGGCGGAAATGCCAAAAAGGCCTCGCCGGACATGATCGTCGTCACCGCCATATAGGGGTTGGCGGGAGCAATACAACAAATGGACGCCGCAGGAAAAGAGCGGCCGGACATGATCTCCGTCCAGCCGCTCGATTAGGGCATGATCGCCTTAGAGGTGCTCGCCCGAAAGCCGCTTGCGATGAAGCTCTTCCGCGTTCGGCAGGGCATCCTTGGGAAGGCCGAAAATCTGGCCCGGCAAGATGCGGTCCGGGTTTGTGATCTTGTCCTCGTTGGCGACATAGATCGTCGTATAGCGCACGCCCGCGCCGTAGATGCGCCGCGATATCTGCCAGAGTGTATCGCCGCGGCGGATGATGACCGTCTCGTTACTCGGAGCGAGCGGTGCCTGCTCGATTGTCGTTGGCCCGCCTTGAGCTCCTGCGATTTCGTTGGTTGCGGGTGCATTCGCGGCCGGCGCAGTGGCAGAACCCGTCAGCTGGGCTATATCGCCGCCGAGCTTGCCGAGCGCATCGCCGACGGACTTCGCATCCGTGGGCAACGCCTGCAGCGTCTTCAGGGCACCCGCTGCGGCTTCTGCTGCCGTCGAGGCCTGCTGCTTGACGTCGGCTGCGGCATCGGCTGCGGTGCGAAAGTCCACGATGGCGCGGAGGGCAAACTCGTTGGCGGAGCGGGCTGCGGCGAGCTGTTCTGCTCCTGGCACCTTGCCGTCGGCAAAGAGCCCACTAAGAAGAGAGAAGGCCTTGGCGGCATCATTCTTCAGCTTTCCGAGCGCACCCTCGTCAAGCGGCACCATCGCTGTGGGGCCTCCGGCCTGAGGGGTCGCGTCCTGCGCGGCAACCGTTACCTGATTTCCTTCCGGGCGGTTGAAGTTCACAAAGGCACGAACTGCGACCTTGTCGGCGTCATCGAGAACGTCGACGCGAATCTTGTGATCGCCAATTGCGAGCGGCATCACGCCGTCGACAACGAAATGACCGTCGGGACCAGCTTTCGCCTTGCCGATCAGCTTGTCATCGGCATAGGCGACGACGTTCGCCAAGGGCTTCGCCGTGCCTGCAACAAAGATGTTGTCGCCTTCAATCTCGACAGCGCTGACCACAACGTCGGCAGCCGTTGCGGGGCCAGCATGCGCACCAGCGGCTGCAGGCGCGCTCGCCATATCCGTCGAGCCCGGCGCTTGGCTGGCGTTAGTTGCAGGCTGGCCCGACGGCGCAGTGGAGGCAACCTCAGCATCCGGCTTGGGTGCCGTGATGATTCTGCTTGCGGTGCCGGGCTTGGAAACCATCGCCAGCAACTCGGAGCTCTTGCCATCCTTGGGGACGGATACGGTTGCGACCTCTTCCGATGTCGACGCCTTGCCATCCTTGCCGGTGGCTCGCAGGACGAGCTGGTGATCGCCGGCGGAAAGCGGATTGTCGAGCACCGCGACAAAATCGCCGGTCGGACCGACGTCCGTCGTGGTCACGACTTTGTCCCCGTCCATGATTTCAAGCTTGCTGTTCGGTTCGGCCGAGCCGGCGATAACCGTCGAGCCATCCGGTTCTACGCGCAGCACGTCGAAGGTCGGGAGGTTGTTGGCGTTTTCGGCAGGGGACGCCGCGGACGGAGGCTGGTTGGCGGGTGCTGTTAGCTCAGGCGAGGCGGTCAGCGCTGCTTCGGCTTTCGCGATCGCGGCTGCCGCGTCGGCGGTGTTTTCCGGCAGCGCCTTGATGATGGTCAGTGCCTTGGCTGCGCCATCCTTGATCTTGGTGGCGGCCGCCGCC
>NZ_AKKA01000053.1 GCF_000282035.1 Rhizobium sp. CF122 | reverse complement strand
CGATGCACAAGACACGCTGCGCCCGACAAAGCACGGCGGCTATGTCGAGCGCGATATCAGATAAAGCGGATCAGACCGTCTCGGTGTGGAACTCTATTCAGAGGCGCACCCGTTCGGAATGCGCCGGTACTTCCAAGTCCGAGAGCAAGGATGCGATCAGGGCATCCGGTGCCTTGAACCGGCCACGCCTCAGTTCAGGGGGGACTACGGCCTCGACCGCCTCCAGCTTTTCGGATGGATCCATGCGGAGGTAGACCTCCGTTGTACGGATATCGGCGTGACCCAGCCACAGGGCGACCTTCCGAATGTCGTGGGTCGCCTGCAGCATGACGACGGCACAACTATGCCGAAGCTGGTGAGGGGAAACACTCCGGTCGCGAAGCGATACGCAGCCCCCGGCCGCCTTGCCGACATGCTTGTCGAGCACATACTCAAAGCCGGCACGGGTCATCGGCTCTCCTTGTGCATTGACAAAGAGCTCCGGCACACGGACTGCGCCTCGGACGCTCAACCAGGCGCGAAGGTCCCGCGCAGTATCCTTCCAGAGCGGCAGGCAACGTTCCTTGCGGCCTTTGCCCTGAACCAGCACGCTCGCGCCGTGTCGAAGAGACAGATTTTCCGTCAGGATGCCGACCAGTTCAGAGACCCGCAATCCTCCGGCGAAGCAGAGGTGCATCATTGCCCGGTCGCGGACGCCTGACCGAGTTGCAAGGTCTGGCGCGTTGAGGATCGCGCGGACCTCTCCCATCGTCAAATGACGGATGAGCTTTTGGTCGTGCCGCTTGGTCGGGATCGCATGTATCCGGCCGATCTGCTCTAGGGCGGAAGGCACCTTGTGCTCGAGGTAGCGCATGAACGCCTTGATGGCGGCGAGCCGCACATTGCGCGTGGACGCGTTGTTGCCGCGATCCTGTTCAATGTGCGCGAGGAAAGCCACGATCGTCGGTGCGTCGAGGTCTTCGATAGTCAGCAGCGACGGGCGAGTGCCGAGCCTTTTTGCTGCGAAGTCGAACAGCAGCCTGTAGCTGAACGCATATGTCTCGCAGCTTTGTGGACTATAGCCACGCTGGCGGGGCATGTAGTCTCTGAGAAAGCTGGTGATGAGAGGGGCGAGCGCCGTCATGCCGCGTCCTCCCTGAACACTGTTTCTGCCGCCGCGGCGATGTCGACCATCATTTCCGGCGTCGCCTGAAGATACCAGTACGTATTGTGGATACTGACATGGCCCAGGTATGTCGACAGGGCGACGAAGTGCCGAGCAACTTCGCCGCGACTAGCGCCGCATTGTTCCAGGACACGGGTTGCGAAGGTATGTCGGAGGTCATGGATGCGTGGCTGCTGCGTTCGCTCCAACACGATGCCCGCCCGTCGCGTGACGCAACGGAATGTATAATTCACCATCCTCAAGCACATTTGTCGGTGCTCTACAGATGGGAAGAGCCAATCACTCTCGCCCGCAAATTGGTACCTGGCACCAATGTAGCATTTGAGCGCCTCAACAACGGTCGGGTGTAGCGGCACCAGCCGACTCTTGCGGAACTTGGTTTCGCGAATGCGTAACACGCCGTCGGGCAGCATATCGTCGAGCCTGAGCGCGATAGCCTCGGACACACGCATTCCGGTCGCAGCGATCAGCCCAAAAAGCATGACGTAGAGCTCGCGACGCAGCGGATTGGGCCTTTGGTGCCGTAGATTGCCGGCAGCATTGAGAATCCGGGCGATTTCGTCCGCAGTATAGATGTAGGGGACCGGTCGATTGGTGTTCCGCTTGATATTTGCGGGTGGTATGTCGTGACGAGGATCTTCCGCCCGCAGGAAGCGAGCAAACTGGATCAGGTCCATCAGGCGATGCGCCATGGCATTTGGACTTTTGGCAGCGGTGGGCAACCAGGTAAGGGCTGTTGCGGTGCGAATGTGGCTCTCATTGCGTTCCGCTGCAAAGCGCGCGAACGCAATGAGATGTCGTTCGGCCCGGACAAGCTTGTAACCTAGCGCGCGGCGCAGACTGATATAGCGGTTGACGTCTGCGCTCAGCATGGCAGCCTCCCGCCCCAAGGCTGCGCGATCTCGGACAAGAGGCCGATGTCTACCTTGGCGTAGAGCGCGGTCGTCGATGGAGAACGATGACGCAACACGGCCCCGACGCCGGCAAGGCTTGCACCGCTACGCAGCATCGCAGTCGCCGCCGAGTGCCGCAGCACATGCGCCCCGCGATGGATGCTTTCAATTCCTGCTCTGTCGAGCGCGCGCCGCACGATACACTTTACGGCGATGCGGCTGAGTGGGCGGATCGGTGCAATATCCGTTAGGAACACCCGCGTCGTCGCAATGCGCGGCCTTGCCCGCTTAATATAGGCGAGGATGGCGTCGCCGACGTCCTGGGGCAGCGGAAGCCGTTCCTCGCGCCGGACCTTGCCGACAAGCGTTATTCGACCATTCTTCCAATCGATGTCACCAAAGGTGAGATTGGCGACCTCGCTCGCCCTGAGACCCAGCCGAGCCAAGAGCAGCATGACGGCGCGATCACGTAACCGGTCTTCGCCATCACAAGCGGCAAGGAGCCGGTCGATATCGCTTTGCCCAAGGAAGCGCGGTGTCGTTGCCATTTGCCAGCTTGCAAAGCTCGGAACCGCATATTCCCGGCCAGCGGGGCATTGCCCGATCGCCACGAGGTATTTGAGGTAGGCGCGCGTTGCGACAGTGATACCCTGAGCCCGAGCGCGGCCATGCGGTTTCGCGCGGTCGAGCACGAAGCCATGGATCGCGGTCGCCGTATAAACCTCCGGATCAGTGCCGAGCGACAACAGAAGGTCGATCAAGATTGGCTGATAGGTATCGAGCGTGGAATCCTTGATACCACGCTGCTCCTTCATCCAGAACCGGAACGCGGCAAGTGCTGGCCAGGTCTCCTCCAGCGACGTGTGCAGCTCTGCAGGCAGAATGTTTTTCTCGCGCAAATAAGAGACGAACAGCGCAGCCGCACCCTGCGGAGCGCGCGCGCGTTTGCTGCCCTGGAACACCGACGCCGATGCAGAGAAGCCAACCGCGAGCGTGCCAATGTCGAAACCGGTCGCTCGTACCCAGTCACCCCATAGGGCCAGCAGGCGCACCACCTCCACGAGCGTTGCGGGCGAATAATTCCGCTGAGATAGCCATTCTTTGAACCCATCGACATGCGGCTGTAGCCAGTTGATCCGAAGATGGACACTGCGGCGATGTCTGTACTTTCGCTTTGTCACCCTATTTCCTCAATTTGCTTGTTGACGCCGGGGAAGTCCGGCGCGTCAAACAAATCGGAGGTTTCAAAGCCATTCCAGCGTCGGCGGGCAGCTGTTCCGGCCTCACCCCCTTGGGTTTTCTAAAAGAGGTACGCGCAGCGTGTCTTGTGCATCG
>NZ_AKKA01000052.1 GCF_000282035.1 Rhizobium sp. CF122 | reverse complement strand
TCGAGCCAGTCATACATCACCACCCAGTTGCGGGTGGCCTCGACCACGGCATGGCTGTTCTCGCGATACCGTTCCAAGAAACCACCCAGCGACTGGCGGTCGTTCTTCACACGCCCCGAGCGCAGCGTCTTGCCAGTCGAATCCTGCACCACCAGATGGCCATAGGATTTGTGGTAGTCGACCCCGATATGGTAGTCATAAGAGGCAGTCATGCTTCCAACTCCCTTGTTGAGATCTGTGAAACCCCAATAAGGTAAGCCGAAAGGCTGGAAGTGTGACTGTTCCTCGATCATCACCTGCATCTCAGTGATCCGTTCTCTCAACGGGCGCGGCCTCTTTCATGCCATCTCCTTATTATGCTGCACCACGATAAGAAACAAAATCGAACTTATCAAATGTTTTTTTTGTTTGCTTACGTTCGTTTCTCTGTCTATGCTTTCGGCATCTCACATTCGTGCTGCGGCCTCCGGAACCGCGCCATGTTTCCCACCAGGCCCCTCGTCGCAAAACCGGCACGGGCCGCACATCGTCACCGGACGGGCAGTTTCGCCCGGAAAAGTCTGACGCCGCTAAAGGATCTGGAAATGGTTTTTGATTGCTTTGGAGCCCGTAAGAAAGTCGTGATCGCCATGGCCCATATAGGGGCGCTGCCGGGTTCTCCGCTCTATGATGCCGATGGTGGCGTCCAGAAACTGATCGATGGCGTGATGTCGGATGTGGAGAAGCTCCAGGCCGGCGGCGTGGACGCCATCATGTTCGGCAATGAGAACGACCGCCCGTATGTGTTCAAGGGCTCGCCGGAAGGCATCGCGGCCATGACGGCGATCGTGCAGGCGATCAAGCCGTCGCTGAAAGTACCGTTCGGCGTCAACTACCTGTGGGATCCGCTGGCCAGCGTTGCTATCGGGGCCGTCACCGGCGCGAGCTTCGTGCGCGAGATCTTCACAGGCCTGTTCGCCTCGGACATGGGACTGTGGCAGCCGGATTGCGCCAGCGCTGCGCGCCTGCGCGCCACTCTCGGCCGCAAGGACATGAAGATGCTGTTCAACATCAATGCCGAATTTGCGCATTCTCTCGACCAGCGCCCGATTGCTCTTCGCGCCCGGAGCGCCGTCTTCTCCTCGCTTGCCGATGCGATCCTCGTTTCGGGTCCGATTACCGGCCAGCCGGCCAATCAGTCGGACCTGCGCGATGTCTGCGACGTCATAAAGGATGTCCCGGTCTTCGCCAATACCGGCGTCAACATCGACAATGTCCGGGATATTCTCGGCATGGCGCAGGGTGTGGTCATCGGCACCCATTTCAAGGTCGACGGCAACACCTGGAATGCGGTTGACGCAAGTCGCGTCAAACGCTTCATGGACGTAGTCGAAACATTGCGCTGACACGGGAACCGCCTCATGACCGTTGTTCTTGGCCTGGATATCGGGACGACCTCGACCATCGGCATCCTGGTCGGGCTACCCGACCGCATATTGGCGACCGCTACCCGCCCGGTCACGCTTTCCTCCCCCCACGCCGGATGGGCCGAGGAGGACCCTGCCGAATGGTGGGCCAATGTGCGAGCCATCGTGACGGAACTCCTGAACGAGAGCGGTATCCAGGCGTCCGAGGTCAAGGCCGTCGGCGCCACGGGCATGTTGCCGGCTGTGGTGCTCCTTGACCGCGAGGGTAACGTGCTGCGTCCGAGCATCCAGCAGAGCGATGGCCGCTGTGGGGCGGAGGTTGCCGAACTTCGGCGGGAATGGAACGAGCCCGATTTTCTCAAGCGGGCCGGCAATGGCATCAACCAGCAACTCGTCACGGCCAAGCTGCGCTGGATCGAGCGGCATGAGCCGGAAGTCTTCTCCCGCGTCGCCACTGTGTTTGGCTCCTACGACTACATCAATTATCGCCTGACAGGCAGCCGGGCCATGGAGCAGAACTGGGCGCTCGAAGCGGGTTTCGTGGATATTTCGACGGGCCTTGTCGACGAGGACCTGATCCGCCTTGCCCATGTCAGGCCCGACGTCCTTCCGCCCAAGCGGGCTTCGCACGAGATCATGGGCTTTATCGATGCCCGCGGCTCGATCGAGACTGGCCTGGCGGCCGGCACGCCAGTCGTCGGCGGCGCGGCGGACATGATCGCCTCGGCGCTCGGGGCAGGTGTCATTGATGCGGGCGACGTGCTCCTGAAATTCGGCGGAGCGGTCGACATTCTCACAGCAACCGATCTCGTAAAGCCCGATCCGCGCCTGTTTCTGGACTACCATCTCGTGCCGGGTCTGTTCATGCCGAACGGCTGCATGTCGACTGGCGGTTCGGCCCTCAACTGGTTCGTCGAGACATTTGCTGGAGGTGAGCGGGAAGCGGCACGGGCCGCGGGGCGAAGCCTTCATCAGCACCTTGATGTCCTGGCTTCTGCCAAACCTGCAGGCGCGGACGGGCTGACCATTCTGCCATATCTGCTCGGGGAGAAGACCCCGATACATGATCCCGCAGCGCGCGGCGTCATTGAAGGGCTCACACTTTCGCACGATATCGGCCATCTCTGGCGAGCCCTCCTGGAGGCCTATGCCTATGCGATTCGCCACCATATCGAGGTTCTGGTCGATATGGGCCACCATCTCAGGCGTTTCCTCGTGTCGGATGGCGGATCGCAGAGCACCGTCTGGATGCAGATCGTTGCGGATGTGCTGAATGCGCCGGTACAGCGCCTATCCGGTCATCCTGGCTCCTGCATCGGGGCGGCATGGACGGCGGCGATCGGCGTCGGCCTTGAAAACGACTGGCGGGGCGTGACCCGCTTCGTCACCTTCTCCGAAGTTCTACAGCCGCAGGCCGAGAACGTTGCTTCATACGGGGAGGGTTACCTCCACTACCGTGACCTCTACGAACGGCTCGCCCCGCGCTGGAGAGCCGGCTCGTGAGTGATGCCGGCTTTCTGGCCGTTGCATGGGATATCGACGGAACGCTGGTCGACAGCGAGCCGTTGCACCATCGCGCACTTGTGGCGGCATCGCGGGGGTTCGGCGTCGACCTGTCCGACCTTCCGGATATGGCGTTTCGCGGCGTCCACATGGGTAACGTCTGGACGCTGTTGCACTCCCGCTTGCCGCAGGGCCTCGCAGAACAGGAATGGCTGGACGCGATCAATCGCCACTATATCGAAAACCGGCACAGCCTGCAGGCCGTGCCAGGAGCGATCGAAACCATCCGGATGCTCGCCGATATCGGCATTCCACAAGCATGCGTTTCCAATTCCAGCAGGGCCGTCGTCGACGCCAATCTTGATGCCATGGGCATTTCGTCCTGCATCCGTTTTTCGATCAGCCTCGATGATGTTGCAGAGGGCAAACCCTCGCCCATGCCGTATCGCGACGCGGCAGAACGCCTGGGGCTTTCGCCTGCATCGATCGTGGCTGTCGAGGACAGTCGCACCGGTCTCGCCTCCGCCAGGGCCGCAGGTCTCTATTCTGTGCTTTTCACCATGCAGAAGGGCGGTCTCGAGGAAGAGGACACGGACCGGCGGCCAGATCTGACGATCGACGCGCTGGCCGGGGTCGCAGCCCTCTTTTCGACAGGCAATGCAATCAGCCATACGTGTTAGGCGAAATGTGCAGCCTGTACTTCCGCACAGAGGTGATCATAATCGCCTGTGCATGGCGTGTTTGATTCGAACAAGCTTTGTTTGAAACGCTTTCCCTTTCGGCTAAGCTAGCTTTTATCTTCGTCGCAACGGACATTGGCGACAAACGAAAGACAAGAGGCAGATGGCGAGGGAACAGTCGGCGTTGAAAACGAATGAACGGCCCAAATTCCTGGCGCAGGTCAGGCAGGCCGCAATTGTCGAAGCGATCGGCCGCTTCGGCTCCGTGACCGTAAGCGATCTGGCCCAGCAGCTCTCGGTGTCGGAAATGACCGTCCGCCGCGATCTCGTAGAACTCGAAAAGGACGGCAAGCTAATTCGCACCCATGGCGGCGCGGTGAAGCCAGATCGTGCGCCGGCGATGCCGGTCAGCGAAAGTGCCGACAGCGAAGAGCCAACCTTCGAAACCCGCCTTGTTCGAAACGAGCACCTGAAGAGGCGGATTGCTTCTGCCGCCGTCGATCTTGCGGCGGGAGCTCGCAGCATCGCGCTCGACGTTGGAACGACCACCTATTTCGTATCGGAAACCCTGGCAGTGCGTCCGCACACGAAGATCTTCACCAACAGCATTCGCAGCGCCGCACATCTGGCCGGAAGAGGAGCGGAGATCTATCTCGCCGGCGGTCGAATTCGCGGCGAGGAAATGTCCACGAGCGGCTCTTCCGCTGTGAGCCAGTTCGAATCCCTGTGGTTCGACGTGGCCTTCGTCGGTGTTTCCGGCCTGACGCCAGAAGGGATCTTCGACTATTCGTTCGAAGAAACGGACATGAAGCGTATCTATCTTTCACGAGCGTCCCGGCGTGTGGTGTTGTGCGATTCAACCAAATTCAACAATATGTCTCTGGTGTATGTGGCCGCGTTGACGGAGTTTAATACGCTTATCTGTGACGAAATGCCGACGGGCGACCTCTATAAGGCGCTGACCAACGCAAACGTGGAAATTATCGTCGCTAATTGACCGGGCCAGCTCATGGTCGGTTTTCGTCGGAACCAGCCGGGCAGGCCAGCCCCGCGGGTAGTATGCATGTCCACGACGCAGTTGTCCCTAAATCCGGATCACGATTGCTTTCTGAGAAAGTGCTTGTCCTTTTGAAGACGTAAGGATGGGCGTTGCATGCGCTGAGCGTCCGAACGATAACCTGCTGGAAATTCCCGCGGAGTGAGAGGGGGCAGGTTGCTATTTGTTGCTTTTTGTTAGAGATTGTTCTTTATTCGTGAATTGATGCCTATGACTCATTTCCGATGGGCAAAAGTCTTCGGACAGAAAAACGGTGCGCGCGATCATGTTCACTTCCTTGAAAGGCATTTATCCCGATCCGTCGGCCGGGGAGCGGCTGCCCTCGTTGATAGCCGATATCGGCCGTCACAGCGGTGAGTTTCCGGTCCTGCTTGCCAACCATCTTCCCATGGTGCTCGAAGCCATGGGGCGGCTCGGCGCTTCACCAGGGCGGCTGGAAGAATATGCGGAGCATTACACTCGCATTCATGCCGTTCCGTTTCCGGCGGCGCCGGTCAGGCAGCTCGATGCCTCGAACTGGGAAACGGTGCTGGGGCAGCGCGAGCATGAGGGCGACCTGCGGCGCTTCTTCCAGGGGGTCGTTGCCGAGATAGGCGGGCAGGCAGCCATCCGGCGTTACCTGCCACGCCTCTTTTCCGGCGTTGCCGCTTCCGCCACCCATGGATTGATGCGGCTCGCCTATGCGGTGCTTCGCAACGACGATACCGAGATTGCCGTCGCGCTCGGCTACTGGGCGGCCACCTACCTTTCTTACGAAGCCATTCCGGCCGATCGCCGGCGCGACGTCATCGATCCGGCCGCTCTTTTGCTCGATATGCGTGCCGATCCGCGGCTTCGCAATATCGTCGCACCGACCTATCTGCTCTGGAAATGGATCGAGGCTATGGGCAAGGTGCCGGCGTTTCAGGAGCGGCTCGGGCGTTTGGCGCCGTCGCCGGATCTGCTGGGCCGGATGCGTCCCGCATCCCTTGCGCTGTTTGCGGCGACAATGAGTTTCGAGACGCTGCATGCCGTCACCGGCTGCCATTGGCTGGGGG
>NZ_AKKA01000051.1 GCF_000282035.1 Rhizobium sp. CF122 | reverse complement strand
GGCAGCGGCCGGCAGTAGCCGGTAGCGTCGAAAGGATGGTCTGGCGTCTGAATCCACCTGCAAGCGGAGTTTTGGCGACAGATCTTTTGCAACGTCGCCAGCAGATGAGATTGTGATGCGATCTTAGGACGTGCCGAAAAATGCCAGACGGCGGCGTTGGTGCTGAACCGCAGCGGGGCACGTCAGCCTAATTAAACCGGGGCACGTCACTCGTCTACGATCTGCCAGCCAGTCCGTAGCCCGGGATCGACCTGCGAGGATTATAGACCGTAGTAATTCGCATTAAATGTAAGCTTTGAATTAACCGTAGAGTTATGCAACTTCAGATTTTAACGTATCGTTTGCAGTTGAAGCATAGTGTTTATGAAACAGAACTGGGGCGGGGCGCCATGAATACAGTCAGTTTAAACAGTCAGACTCTGTCGGCAGAGACTTTCACCAGACGTATTATTTTCCCCATGGCCAGCATCGTGGTCGTCGCAATCGCGGTCGTGCTGGGTTTCGTGCTTGTATCCGCAAGCGGTCAGAACAAACTTGAGGTCGAAGCCTCGACCAAACTCGCAACCACCGCCCTTCAGGTTAAGGCAAGGGAAGTTGCCCGCAACCTCCGCGACTACGCAGTTTGGGAAGATGTATACAAGAACCTCCACGACACCGTGAACGCCGAATGGGCCGCGACCGACGGAAACGTTGGGGCGAACATTTACGAAGGTCTAGGCTACGAGATGGCCTTTGCGATCAATCCAAGCGGCAAGACCGTATACGCGGTGGTCCACGGAACGCCCCAAAAGGTCGATGCGCTTCAAGTGATGCCGCATGGCTTGAAAGATCTCCTACATGTCGCCTCGATACAGACTGATCCGGTCACAAGCATCATCAAGTCCGGGGAAGACGTGTTCATTGTCGCCGCCACCGGAATTCTTCCCCCTTCCATCGAAAGATCGACGGTTCGGCCTAGGGATCTGTCGATGCTGGTGTTTGCCAAGAAACTAGATCAGAAGTTCCTTGACCGCATCGGCCGCGACTATCTTTTAGATGGGCTGGCGATCTCGCCCACCAATCCCACCGACGCAGAGGCTTCGATCCCCTTGCTGACGCAGGACCGGGTTTACCTCGGCTCGATTACCTGGTTTCCAGCCAAGCCTGGTTACCAGTTGCTCCGCTTCATCCTGCCGCCGTTGGCAGTCGCGCTTGTTATCCTCGCCGCTTTTTCCATACTGGTGGTCCGCAATGCCCGCCGGTCCACTCGCGCTCTGGAGGAGTCGGCCAGGACAGTCGAAGCTTATGCACAGACGCTCAAGGAGAGTGAATCTCGCTTTAAGGATGTCGCGGAGGCATCCTCGGACTGGATCTGGGAGAGCGACAACGTTCTGCGGCTGGTATACTTCTCGACCCGCTTCACGGAAGTGACGGGAGTTGCGGCGGCGAGCGTCTTGGGCAAGACGCTTGAACAGTTTTTTTCCAGCGACGCCGATACCGACGGTTGGCGCCGGCTGATCGAGGAAACCAACGAGCGGACGTCATTCCGGGATCTGAGATGCTGTTATCGCGATGCAGGCGGCCAAACGCGCATCTGCCGGCTCGCAGGACGTCCCATTACAGGTGCGAGCGGTGAATTCCTCGGTTTCCGTGGTACGGCAACCGACATCACCGAGGAGGTCAAGGCACAGGAGCGCGCAACGCACCTGGCACACCATGATGCTCTGACCGGCCTGCCGAACCGCGTACTTTTCCGCGAACGGCTCAACATTGCCTTGGCGGCGAATGCCGCCGAGACATCGCGCGTTTCCATCATCTGTCTCGACCTCGATCACTTCAAAGAGATCAATGATACACTTGGGCACGGTGCCGGCGACATCCTTCTCCAGCAACTGTCGAGCAGGCTTTTGGGCTGTGTCCGTGCAAGCGACACCGTCGCCCGGCTCGGCGGCGACGAATTTGCGATCATCCAGGTCGGTGTGAACCAGCCTCTTGAATCCGAACAACTCAGCAGACGGCTTATCGAGGTTGTGAGAGCTCCATTCCAACTCGACGGCCAGGACCTTCATATCGGCGTCAGCGTTGGCATCGCGGTTGCGGATACTCGTGACAACGATCCCGAGCGGCTCCTGAAGAATGCCGACATCGCGCTCTACAGGGCAAAGCAAGCCGGCCGCGCGACCTATAGGGTTTTCGAAGCGCAGATGGACGTGGAGCTTCAAGCCCGCAAGGCGTTGGAATATGACCTGCGCCAGGCAGTCCTCAAGAACGAGCTTGAAGTTCACTACCAGCCACTCATCGATCTTGAGGCGCGTGCAGTGGCAGCGGTCGAGGCGCTAGTGCGGTGGCGCCACCCCACACGGGGTCTTGTCTCACCAGCGGAATTCATTCCACTCGCAGAGGAGACGGGCCTGATCGTCGCTATTGGCGAATGGGTTCTTGAAACAGCTTGTCTGCAGGCGCTCGAGTGGCCGCAGCTCCGGGTCGCCGTCAACCTCTCGCCTATCCAATTTCGAGGCCGTGACCTTGTCGACAGCGTAAAGGGTGTTCTTGTTCGAACGGGCCTTGATCCAGCACGTCTGGAACTGGAAATTACCGAGAGTGTCCTTATCAACGATGCCACAGCCGCGCTCGAGATATTGAACGGTCTGAAGAGCCTCGGTGTCAGGATTGCGATGGACGACTTCGGCACCGGGTATTCATCCTTGGGTTATCTCAACTCGTTTCCGTTCGACAAAATCAAAATCGACAGATCCTTCATCGGAGATATGAGCAGCAAGGATAAGTCCGGCGCGATTGTGAAGTCGGTCATCAGTCTCGGTCAGAGCTTGAACATGGTGACGACCGCCGAGGGAGTGGAGACGATCGAGCAGGCCAGCTTCCTCACCAAGGAAGGATGCGACCAACTCCAGGGATTTTATTTCAGTAAGCCCATCACAGCAACGGAACTCACCGCGTTCATCGAACGCTGGGAAGGGTCGGACATACTATCAATTGTAGCAGCCTAGCCGCAAACAGAAATCAAACAGGAAAATTGAAATGACTGCGCAAACCGCGTCTGCCGTCCTAGACGAGCCGGATTTGTCCCCGCGCCAGCTCCAGGCACGGATACAAAGTTCCATTCCATCGCTGGAGAAGGCTCGCCACACAGGTACTCCACTCGCGAGCTATCCTGACGTGAACACTATTATTGCTCAATTGCAGCCAACAGAACCGGTTTTTTGCATTTCGCCCGCGAAGTTGCGGGAGTCTGCGCAGAGCTTTCAGTCGTTTCCCGGCCGAGCGCTCTATGCGGTCAAGTGCAATCCTCACCCATTCGTGCTCGAGACCCTCTATCGCTCCGGCATTACGGATTTTGACGTCGCGTCGCTGGATGAGATCCGTCTGATCGACGGCCTGTTTGGGAAGGCTGCCGGCCAGTTTTTCAACAACCCGGCGAAAACACGGCCCGCCATACGTGCTGCAAGCGAACATCATGGCATTCGCTTCTATACCGCCGACTGTATGGAAGAGATTGAAAAGATCGTCGACGAAGCTGGCTCCAGGGACGACCTGGTGATCGCCGTCCGCCTGGCTACCCGTCCCGCTGACGCAAGGTATGTTCTCGCCACCAAGTTCGGTGCCCAGCCCAGCGACGCAGCCGAAATGTTGAAGGCCATTCACGCGCGAGGCATCAGGGCCGGGATCTCGTTCCATGTCGGCTCGCAATGTCTGGCACCCGGCGCGTTTGCCGCAGCCGTGGAACTCGCTGGAAAGATCGCGACCAAGGCGGGCGTTCCCTTGAGCGTGCTGAACGTCGGGGGCGGTTTTCCAGCACCTTATCCAGGCGACAAGATCGAGGGGCGAGAGCACTATTTCGGGAACATCGTCCGAGCGGTGCGAATGATCGAGCTGCCGCGCGGCTGCATCGTGCTTTGCGAGCCGGGCCGAAGCCTCGTGGCAACGGCGGGGACGGCAATCGTTCAGGTGGTGATGCGCCGAGGATCGAACATTTTCGTCAATGATGGCGTTTTTGGTACGTTGCAGGAGCTCGGTCACCCCAAGGAGCACCGCCCGACCCGGCTTATCAGGAACGGCACACGCTGGGCGGCCCCCAATGTCGATTTCAAGATTTATGGGCCCACCTGCGATTCGAACGATGTGCTGGGAGCACCGTTCAATCTGCCTGAAGACGTTCGCGAGGGCGACTGGATCGAAATCGGCATGATGGGTGCGTACAGCCTGTCGATGCGCACGCAGTTCAACGGCTTCTATGCCGACACCGTCGTGGCACTGGGTGAATAAAGGCAAAGCGCGATGTCTTTATTCAGCTCCAGCCGTTTGGTCGCCTCGCTGGTCGGAGCTGTGGGAGTCATCCTCTGGGCCACCGAGACGACACTCGTTACCTTCACCACGGCCATTCCGCCTCTTCAGATGGTGGCGACCGCATTTCTCTTCGCCGCCGCGATGTCGCCTTTCGTGTGGCTTGTCACAGGCAGCCACCCGCTTGCCGCATTTCGTCAACCACCCCGCGTCTGGCTGCTGGTGGTGATTTCGCTGGTGGGCTACCATGCCTGCATTTACTACGCTACGCAGAAGGCGCCCGCGGCAGCCGCGGCCCTTCTTCAGGGAACGACACCGCTTATGATCGTGCTCGGGTCTGCTTTCCTCCCGGGAGAGAGGCTCCGATGGTGGCACATTGTCGGCGCGCTGATGGGGTTGGCGGGCGTCATCAGTCTGGTAGATGCCGGCAGCAGCGAAGCGTCCTTTTCGGCGGGAGCGACCTTCTATCTCTCGCTGATCGGCGTTGCGGCGGCGCTCTGGGGGATTTATTCTGTTCTGACGAGAACACTGCCGGAAGTTCCTTCCTCGGCTCTCGGAATGTTTTACGCAGCGTCCGCCATCGTCTCATACGTCGCCCACCTGTCGTTTGAAGAGTGGGTTAGGCCCACGACGGCTGAATGGCTGGCGATGGCTGCGCTTGGCTGCTTGCCTATGGGGCTCGCCATCTATTTCTGGGACCATGGGCTGAAGAAAGGGGACATTCAGGCGCTCGGGGCCTTCTCTTATGTCGAGCCGTTTGTCGGAGCCCTTTTCGTCGCTTCATTCACAACGGCCGCGTTCGACCTATCCCTCTTATGGGCCGGAGTGCTGGTCATCGGTGGCGCTGTTATCGCCAGCACCAGCCTCTGGGCGCGAAAGGAGATCAACACAGCCGGACGTGAGAGGGAGCAGGATCATAGCGATGCAGAATCACTGAGCGAAGCTTCGATCAGCCCCCTGATCAGCCTGTCGTGATCACAAAGCCTGCGGGCCTCGTGCTCCTATAATTCGCCTGTCAGAAACTGAACCCGGCCATGGCCGAACACGCCGTCGCAATCCTCAATGGAGATGCGCACGATACCGCTGCGCTCTTCCCAATGGACGGCTTCTATTTCGACGATGCCCTTCTGGTCGCCCTGGGTCGCCACACGCTCCGGCACATGCTCCAACGCCTAAAATCAAATGAGGACGACATCCTCGTCGTTCCTATTCGACGCCCCATGAAAATAGCGCGGGCGAGCCGGCGACTGATTTCGCGCGGAACCGGATCATCAGATCATCAGATCATCATCTGCGAAGGCAATTATCTGCTGTTGCGCGAACGGCCGTGGGATCGGCTCAATGTGCTCTTCGATTTGACCGTTTTCGTCGATGTCGGAGAGGATGAATTACGTTGACGCTTGCGCGCGCCGGTGCTTTTCGGCGAGAAGACACACAGCCTCGTCCGGATCGGACGGTAGTCCCAGCGCCGCCGCCAACAACTCGAATTCGCTTTCACTGCTCATCAAAAACTCCGGCATCCGGCGCCAAGGCCGGAACATCGGCCGTGCAAGGCGCGGTGCTGTAAACAGAAGTAACGCCTCTCTCCCGCGCAACTTGCAACGCGCGACTCGTACTTTCCACCGGTATTTCCACCTATAGCGGCAGCACTCGCCGGCGACCATTTGGGCCAGTGCCCTGTCGGCGTCGCTGGGGCGGACTTTGGTGAGCCGCCGAAAGGACGATGATATTGTTTTCGTCCGAATCTTCCGCAGCAATCAAAGCCTGACCGGTCGGGCCTTCGCGTATGGTTACACGCGTCGCCGCCCCAGCGCGACGCGCGCAAGCGCCTGGTTGGCTCCCTTGCCACCCGGCAGGGGGGCTGCAGATACTCGCCCAGAACGGTGTCGCCACGGCCAGGCAACCGGTTAAGCCGGAGGATCACATCGACATTGATCGACCCGAACACAGTCACGCTGCAGGCCCATCTTTCTTGCGCGGCAACAATGCCGACGACCACGCCAAGCAGCGATTGATGCCGACCGTGCGCGATCTCATCCAGACCGCGGTGATCGCCAAGACGCGCGGTCATCAGCCGGCATCGTTACAGGTGCATGGTTCGATCGCCAACATCATGGCTTCGATGGAAGCGCTCGACTTGGTGGAGCGCCCATTCATTCAGCAGTATCAATA
>NZ_AKKA01000050.1 GCF_000282035.1 Rhizobium sp. CF122 | reverse complement strand
CGCCAGCCGAGGCTTGCCGCCGTCGCGTCGTCGATACTGTCAGGCAGATGCACGAGGTTGGTATCGGCATAGTCGATCGCCACGTATTCGGCGAACGACCCCCAATGCGTGAAGCCCGGCTGGAACTGGTTCGGGCACACCTGCTGGTTGCCAGAATGGCATTCGCTGCAATGACCGCAGCCGGAGACGAAGGGCACCGTCACCCGGTCGCCGACCTTGAAGCGCATGACGCCCTTTCCGGTCGCGACCACCTTGCCGGCCAGCTCATGGCCCGGCACATGCGGCAGCTTGATATCCGGATCGTGACCCATCCAGCCGTGCCAGTCGCTGCGGCAAAGCCCGGTCGCGCCGACGGCGATGACCACGCCATCCTCGCTGGGTGTCGGGTCGGGCAGGGTGCGTATTTCGGGAGCCTTCTCGAAGGCGTCGTAGAACATGGCTTTCATTGATTTTACTCCCTGTCAGTCGCAACGATTCCGGCGCATGATGGCACGGCGCCGATGTCGCTTCCAATCGCGCCATCCATGATTTTCCGTGATACACCCATCGATCGAACTCACGGTCACGCGAACGAATATTACTCCGAGGCTAACGCATCCGCCATTTTCTTGCGTAGGGTTCTCGGGCGCGGATTTCCGCTTGACCGGCTCTTCGCACGGGGATTTTGCTCTTCGAACTTTTCAAGGAGAATGCCCATGGCTGTCGATACATCGCCCCGTTCAAACACCTGGACCTACGTCGAGGGAGAGTGGCTTACCGGCAATCCGCCGCTGATCGGGCCGACCTCGCACGCCATGTGGCTGGCCTCGACGGTCTTCGATGGCGCCCGTTGGTTCGACGGCATCGCGCCGGACCTCGACCTGCACTGCCAGCGCGTCAACCGCTCGGCGGTCAACATGGGCCTGAAGCCGGTGAAAACGGCCGAGGAGATCGAGGCGCTCGTCTGGGAAGGGATCAAGAAGTTCGACGGCAAGACGCCGATCTACATCAAGCCGATGTATTGGGGCGAGCACGGCTCGGCCGGCAGCGTCGTCACGGTCGATGGTGATTCCACCCGTTTCGCGCTGTGCCTCTTCGAAGCCCCGCTCGGCAACCATGCGCCGAATTCGCTCACCGTTTCGCCCTATCGCCGTCCGTCGCCTGAAACGGCGATGACGGATGCCAAGGCCGGCTCGCTCTATCCAAACAGCGGCCGTGCCATCGCTGAAGCGAAAAGCCGCGGTTTCGACAACGCGCTGATGCGCGACAGTAACGGCAACGTCGCCGAGACGGCGTCCTCCAACGTCTTCATGGTCAAGGACGGCATCGTCTCGACGCCGATCGCCAACCGCACCTTCCTTGCCGGCATCACCCGAGCCCGTGTTATCGGCCTCTTGCGCAAAGCGGGCTTCGAGGTGCGCGAAGTGACGCTCTCGGTCGAGGATTTCATGAATGCCGACGAGATCTTCACGACGGGC
This sequence comes from Rhizobium sp. CF122, assembly GCF_000282035.1. GTDB lineage: Bacteria > Pseudomonadota > Alphaproteobacteria > Rhizobiales > Rhizobiaceae > Rhizobium. The sequence goes on along the minus strand of NZ_AKKA01000050.1, from coordinate 3,717 downwards.
AACTATTCCAAGGTCGTCGGCATCAACCGCCTCGATGGCCGTGATTTCCAGGAAGGTCCGGTGACCCGCAAGGCGCTCGAGCTCTACATGAACTGGGCCTTCGGCCGCAGCGAAAGCGACAGCTAAGCCCAGCGCTTCTCACCTGAGTATAATGGCTGCGGCCATTCGGTCGGCCATTGGGAGGAAAGGCCGCCGCTGCCGATCGGCGCCCTTGCTGACACGATGAGATCTATTTGCGTGAAGCGCTGATAGAGACGGATCTGCCGCCGCTCCCAGTTCCGGTGAATTACCTGCTGATGTAGTGGCTATCCGGCCATGCTTCTCGGCCGCACCATCCACGCATAGGCGGCCCCGGCGATCAGTAGCACGCAGGTTCCCAAAAACACGGCCCGCATGCCGATATGGCCACCGACGAAGCCGCCGAGCACGGGGCCGGCGACCTGGCCCACATATTGCGAGGAGACAGACAGGCCGAGAATGCTGCCCGCCGCACTGTCCGGCACGCTATGCCGGATGACCGCAGAAATGCAGGGCAGCAGCCCTCCGAGCGCTATCCCCATGAGGAAGCGCAGAATGATCAGCTGCCAGGAGTTCGTCACGAATGCCTGCGGGATCAGCAGCAGCCCGGCGACTGCAAGAGCACCCGCAATGACAGGCCAATGGCCGATCCGGTCCGCAAGCTTGCCGAGGCGCGAGGCCGACAGGATGCTGCCGAGTGCGGCCGCCGACATGACGATGCCTGCGATCATCGTCACCTTGCCCGGATCGTCCGCCAGCTGTGCAACATAGACGGTGATGATCGGCTCGATCGACATGTTGGCGAGCATCAGCAGCAGGCCCGTTGCGAGCATCGCGACCACGGGGCGCTTGTCTGATATCGAGGCCCAGCCGCCGCTCGCCTTCGCGGCCTGCTTGCGGGCAGGGGACTTCTCTTCCTTGATCAGGAAGGTGGTTGCGAGGAACGCCAGGAAGATCATTCCACCCGCGGCCAGGAACGTGCCGCGAATGCCGATCAGCGGCGGCAGCGCGCCGCCGATCAGCGGACCGACGAGGTTGCCCGCCATGATGCCGGAGGCGAGCATGCCGAGCGCCCAGGCGGAGCGATCCTTCGGCGTCTGCGTGGCGACTAGCACCATCGAGCCGGACGAGTAGCCGCCAGCGAGCCCAACGAACAGGCGCAGCGCCACCAGCTGCCAGACGTTGTCGGCCATTCCCATCAGCGAGATCGCAACCGTCATCCCGGCGCTGGCGCGCACCAGCATCAGCTTGCGTCCATAGATATCGCCGAGCCGGCCCCAGAGAGGTGCCACGAAGGCCGCCGCCAGGAAGGTCGCGCCATAGGCGATGCCCGACCATTGCACGATCGCCGCGTGGTCGCTGACCCCAAGCTCTTCGACGTAGAGCGGTAGGAACGGCAGCAGCAGCGTCATCGCGACGATCGTCGTGAAGGAGCCGAGCAGCGAAATGAGCAGATTGCGCTTCCAGTAGATCGAGCCGCTCTCGACGACGGCTGCGTCCCATTTGGTATCTGTCATTTCGTAGCCTTTGCATTGATCGTATAGGTCAGTTCAGCCGCGCCGGAGGCAAGGACATGCCCTTTGCGGCGGCAAGAAAATCGGCGCGGGTGAAGGCGCGGGAAGCATTAGCCGGTCGGTATCGAGCGCATAGACGGTTACCCCGCGGTGGATGCGCAGATCGTTCCAGGGTGGGCACACGCCCATATAGCCTCCGTAAGGACCGTCCTTCAAGAAGGCTGCGAAGCCGTTCTGTCCGCGTCAGCCGTGCTCGGTCATTGTCAGCGGCAATCCGCCCTGTGGCAATCCGCTGCCATCGGCTCCTTCGCAGCTGCTTTCCGAGCAAGGGTTGCGCAAAACGGCTTCACCTGATATAAACTGATTGCATATTGCAATCGGAATTAAGGAAAAGGGACCGGTGCAATGGCAGGTGATGGCTCACGACGCGAGCGGGTCGTTCGCAGCCTCTACGAAGCCTATATCGACGGGCGCAAGGATGACGCAGGCACGATGCTGACGGAGGACTTCACCTTCTGCAGCCCGCGTGACGATCACATCAATCGCATCGCGTATTTCAACCGTTGCTGGCCCGAACCACCGCCGTTTCGCGCCATGGAGATCGAGTATCTCAAGATCGTGGATGACGAGGTGGTCGTCCGATACAGGGCCGAAAAGCATGACGGCGGAGCGTTCCGCAACATGGAAGTCCTGCGCTTCAGGGGCGACCGGATCGCCTCGGTGGACGTCTATTTCGGCCGCAATGTCTAGAACATATCTGCAACCAGTTCTTCCAAATACCTCTGATGTCCGGAAGGCGACGCAGAGCGGTCATTTGGCCGCGGACCGGCGGCGTCAGCTGCGACCGCGGGCCGACGCGCCTCGTCAGAGCGAAGTTCCCGCCTTTGCTCTCATAACGATCAAGCGGCCGTTCTCTAATCCGCGCAGGTTCTGAGACTTATTCTTTGATTTCCGGCTCAACGAGCCTTGCCAGATTACGGAGCGATTCCTGCCAACCGAGATAGCAAGCCTCTGGGGGTATCTCGTCCGGGACGCCCGCTTGGACGACATTGAGTTCGGTTCCCGCCGAGACTTTCTTCAATGTCACGGTGACCTCCATTTCACCAGGCAAGTTGGGGTCGTCGAATTTGTCCGTGTAACGAAGCTTCTCGCCCGGCACCAGTTCGAGATAGTTGCCGCCAAAAGAATGGCTTCCTCCGGTCGTGAAGTTCCGGAAGGACATCCTATGCGTTCCGCCGACCGATGGCTCCAAATGATGTACCGTGCAGACAAACCCATTTGGCGGAAGCCATTTGGCCAGCGCATCCGCCTCCAGGAATGCGCGATAAACTTTCTCGGGACTGGCAGCCAGGACCCGGTGAAGGTGTATCGTGTTCGGCATGATGATCCTCCTTTGGATAGAACACTGAGAGTGCTCCTAGGACGAACCAGGTTTTGTCAATCCGACAATGAGATTGAAATATCCGGTCTCAGCCTATGTCGATCATTCTGCTGTTTCCAGCTGGACCACGCAATGTGTTCCCCATCCTTGCCCAAGCCGGGCCAACATAGAAGCCCGCCAGATGGGAGGCCACCATGCGCCAATTGCATCGATTGGTGAGACTGATAAGTTGGGCCATGGCCGAAAATCGCGACATTCCCCAGCAATTTTACATTGGCGAAACTCCTGGCTGGTCTGTGAACCACCGTATAAATTCGGCGCTCCCCGGCTACCTTATGATCAGTTCGAAAACGTTCACCAACGACCTGAGTGATTTGCCCAGCGAAACGTTATGCTCGCTGGGCCAGCTGTTCGCTAAGGTTCAGGATGCTTTGAAACGCGTCTTAAATGCCGAGCGGGTTTACATCGGTCGCTACGGGCACACACCGGGCTATCCGATCCATTTCCATGTCATCCCGATATATGCGTGGGTTGAGGAGCTTTTCTGGAGCGACGATCGCTACCGGCTGCTCGAAACCTTTGCGGACGGACCGGGCGAGACGCCTACCGATGGGGCGGAAATGACGCTGTTCGTCTGGCGCGAGTTTTGTGAACGAAGAGAGCCGCCGCCAATCAAAGGCCCTTCGGTGGATGAGGCCATCAATCTCTTACGCCGTGCTATCCAACTTTCGCAAGGTTGGATGTCCGCGACCAGCGATCCGAAAGATCGCGACGCGCTTTGGGCCTAGGAAGTGTGGACAGTTA
>NZ_AKKA01000049.1 GCF_000282035.1 Rhizobium sp. CF122 | reverse complement strand
AAGCACATAGCTGATCACCCCTCAATGGGGTGGGTACGCTTCGGGCCGATGCGGCCTAAAGATCGGCGCGGTAAGCAGCCACGCGATGTCGCGCGCGATGGAATGTGCCGAGTTTCTGTTCCAGCAACGGCCGGGATCTCCTTAGGCACGAATTCCGTTTTCATGTCTGGTCCCTAGGCCGAGCTGATCCACTGACACATCGAGAGCCTTCGCCAGTGCCTGCCTGCCATTGTCGGGCATCAACGAGAGGCCGGAAACCATTGCCTCCTGCCATGATTTCCCGCGATCCCATGCCTCCTGGTAGGCATCGACAATCAGATCGGCCTGTCGCGTCTCCAGGAGCGCCTGGAAGAGCAACGAGGCTTGCAGGAGGTCCTTGTTCCGCTTTGCGCGCCCCATCGTGTCTGGGGCTCGCCTCGAAGCCACAATGAGCTTGTGCACCGCATACCGTTCGGGCGCCGGGATGTTTACGGTTACGCCCTCGCGATGAAGCAGGACGGCCCGGACAGGCTCGTAAATCAGGAAATCGAGGAACCGCAGGTTTTCCGCCGACGCGCCGCCGAGGGCGGGCATGGGCGAGGGCTTGCCTGTGTATCCGTCTGAGCCCCTGTTGCCGGTCAGGAATTCCACGCGGTAGCCCTTCTTGTCCTGGAAGGCGACGACTTTCGCCTGGTCCGCCTGGTGCGGGACCGCACGGAAAGACGGCTCGACTGCTTTCAGAATATCCAGAATAGGCGGCAAGCTGTCTGCGACCTCGGCCGAAATCGCAAAATCCTGCGCGAAATCCGCGTCGCCAGTCTGCATTGCCGCCGCGGGCAACCGGACCCCAAGCAGGCCGCTATAACAGCTGAAAGCCACCGACCCGATCAGGACAGCCCGCAGGCGGAACAATCCGGCGTCCGCAAGGGCTTTCGTGACGTCGCCCGCGAAAGGATCGGGGCCAGCAAGCCCCGCGCTACGGCGCAGAACGCCGACCATGCGCCGACGCTCGCGGATGTCATCCTTGATGTCCTTGTGGGCGTTCACCCGCGCCGTGATCGCGGGATCGTCGTGCGGGCCGACATAGCTTCGCTTGTCCTTGCCCTCGGGAGTAGGCCGATCGAAATACCAGTAATGGCGCCCCTTGACGGGAACGGTTACGAAACGGCCATCAAGGGGAAAGTCGCTTTTGAATTGGGCATCGAAAGATCGCTGTGCGAGTTCCGCGAGCATCGTTCGGTACACGAGGTCGATCTGTTTCATTCCTTGCGTCCCCGTTGAGCACGCCGCGGCCTCGGCCGCCAGTTCGCTCATCACCTTTTCGTAAGCCGCTTCTCTGCAGGCGATCCTTTGCAGTTACCCTCGAGCGCTGTCCTACGAACGACGGGCAAGTCCTCGCTATAATTTCCTTGTAAAAACATTATAACCGTTCTGCCTTTTGTCAACCGCCTCAGCAAGTATTTAAAGCCCCGGAAAACCGGGTTTAAGTGCATGGCAATTTTCAGTCAGATCGCTGACTGCAAAGGCCTGCCTATCGGTTTACACAACTCCACCGACGCTGGTTCTTAGCTACGCGGCCTGTATTCATGAAGCGCCAGGCAGCCGCTTTCTGCTCTCTTGCGCGACGGCAGAATATGGCGGGCTCGTTTTCCGAGCGACGGCATCGAAATCATAGTTGTCGATAGCAATGCTCGCCAACCCAACTGTGCCGAGTTATAATGTTTTTGCAAAACAATTATAATAGCAACCCGACGCCGTCGGGCCCGCCAAGGGCGCCTCGGTGGCTGATGTGCGCTCTACCGTCGTTTCGTCGGCAGCCGTCGCCGCACCAGCACCGTGCTTGGTCATACTTCAGTCCAATATCTCGTCGTCTGAGCTAGTAACCTCAGCAAGCCCCGCGCACGCTCGAGGAACGTGCGAGCAAGAGAGCGGACCGTTTAGTCTACGTCGTCGCCATACTGCTCCTCCTCGTCATAGTCTTATGTTCGCCCGAGCCAGGATCAGAAAGCATCCGGAGTAGGTCGCCGCAGCGACGATAATGGGTTTGATATGTCAATCCAGGCCGACCTCTTCCGGATCCGGAATAGTCTTGGCAAGAACATCCTGAATGCTGATCCTTTGGTTCATCGGCATGTCCGCAGCTGACAGGCAAGCAGCGATGACAGACTTCAACTTGCGTGCAGTGACAACCAGTCTTTCCTTCGAACTGACAGCAGCGTCGACGTTTTCTGCAGACGAGGCCTCAAAGGCAGCATCGTCAATGACCTCATGCCGATCGAGCTCAATCCTACCAGGTCTCGGATCAGGTCCATCGACCGCGTAGTCGGGCAATGTTGCAGGCACCGGCAAGGCTCGGGCCATTTCGACGTCTGGAACTGGTACCGTGTTCTGGCGAGAAGCGAGAGCGGCAGTCTTGAACGGCTCGATAGCGTGGTAGCGAAGCTTGCTGGCGAGGATGGGGCGCTGCCCTTCGACCAACAGGATTGCCTTGTCTTCCCGCATCTGCCGGACCTCCTGCGGCATCATCAGGTCGCGCTCACGGATCTGCTCGACCCTGGTGCGTCGGGCCCGACCGAAAAGCTCAAGCGTCCTTGTTTCCGACTGATAGCGGATCGTGCGTTTTCCAAGCGCGCGTGAAGCGTATTCTGCCGTGACCTGATCGTTGGCGCCGAGGATGAGCTGAAGCCCGCAATTGCCGAGGAGCGAATGCCGGGCGGTCTCTCCATAGATCTCGTCGATGCACTTCAGGTCCTGAACGACGAAGGCCATCTTGATGTTGTAACCGGCGACGTAGGGGAGCTTGTTGAGGATCTCGTCCATTTTCTTCAGTTGCCGGAACTCGTCGAGCAGAAAGTAGACGGGGAGGGCATCAGGGTTGTGCTCGCGTGTCAGCAAGTCCATCACCTGCTGCACGAAGAGGGTGAGCAAAGGCCGAAGCACCGTCATGTCAGTGATGTTCGGGGCGAGATAGATCGTCACCGAGCGCCGTTGCAATGAAGAAATAGCCATGTCGGTTACCGCGGTTGCCGCAAGCACGCGTTCGTTGCGAAATGGACCCAGGGCCTTCTGGATATCGAGAAGCGCGGAGCGGGCGGCGCGTTCGTTCAGGGACATAAAGGCGTTGAAGCTGTCGA
>NZ_AKKA01000048.1 GCF_000282035.1 Rhizobium sp. CF122 | reverse complement strand
GGAGGAATTCGACATGGACGTTCGCGCCGCCGTTGCCGTTGAGGCTGGCAAGCCGCTTGAAGTGATGACCGTTCAGCTGGAGGGGCCACGGGCCGGCGAGGTGCTGGTCGAGGTGAAGGCGACCGGCATCTGCCACACCGACGACTTCACCCTGTCGGGCGCCGATCCGGAAGGTCTGTTTCCGGCCATCCTCGGCCATGAGGGCGCCGGCATCGTCGTCGATGTCGGCCCGGGTGTGACCTCGGTGAAGAAGGGCGACCATGTCATTCCGCTCTATACGCCGGAATGCCGTGAATGCCCGTCCTGCCTGTCGCGCAAGACCAACCTGTGCACCGCGATCCGCTCCACGCAGGGGCAAGGCCTGATGCCGGATGGCACCTCGCGCTTCTCGATCGGCAAGGACAAGATCCACCACTACATGGGCTGCTCGACCTTCGCCAATTACACGGTGCTGCCGGAGATTGCCGTTGCCAAGGTCAATCCGGACGCCCCCTTCGACAAGATCTGCTACATCGGCTGCGGTGTCACCACCGGCATCGGTGCGGTGATCAACACCGCCAAGGTGGAGATCGGATCGACCGCCATCGTCTTCGGGCTTGGCGGCATCGGCCTCAACGTCATCCAGGGCTTGCGGCTTGCCGGTGCCGACATGATCATCGGCGTCGATCTCAACAACGACAAGAAGGCCTGGGGCGAGCGCTTCGGCATGACGCATTTCGTCAATCCGAAAGAGGTCGGCGACGACATCGTGCCCTACCTCGTCAACATGACGAAGCGCGGTGCCGACCAGATCGGTGGCGCCGACTACACCTTCGACTGCACCGGCAACACCAAGGTGATGCGCCAGGCGCTGGAAGCCAGCCATCGCGGCTGGGGCAAGTCGGTGGTCATCGGCGTGGCCGGCGCCGGCCAGGAGATCTCCACCCGGCCGTTCCAGCTGGTCACCGGCCGCTCCTGGATGGGCACCGCCTTCGGCGGCGCCCGCGGCCGCACCGACGTCCCAAAGATCGTCGACTGGTACATGCAGGGCAAGATCGAGATCGATCCGATGATCACCCACACCTTGGCCCTCGAAGACATCAACAAGGGCTTCGAGCTCATGCATTCGGGGACAAGCATCCGAAGCGTGGTACTGTATTGA
>NZ_AKKA01000047.1 GCF_000282035.1 Rhizobium sp. CF122 | reverse complement strand
CGGCCGCCTGCCGCTCTTCGAGCCTGTGCAGTCCGGTCGTGTCTCGGCGGTGCGGCTTGAGCCGCAACCGGATGATGCCGTGCCGCGCTTCCAATACGAAGATCATATCGGCTCTCTCGTGAAGGATCGGGTATGGCCCGATTCCACCCGGGCGATATCCGAACTGCGCATCACGCTCGAATATCAAAGTGCCAGCGGCTGGAACCGTCTCTTCTCGCCGGGTCGGCTGTCGATCGATATCGTCGATTATCCCGGCGAATGGCTGCTTGACCTGCCTTTGCTCGGAAAGAACTACCGCACGTTCTGCGAGGAGACGATCGCCTTGGCGGGGACGGGCATTCGTGCAGAACTCTCGCGCAATTGGCTAGCCCTCACCCACGCCACGGACGTTAACGCTCCGGCAGACGAAATGCGCGCCCGCGACCTCGCGACTTCTTTTGCCGATTACCTCAAGGCCTGCAAAGCCGACGAACGCTCGCTCTCCACACTTCCGCCTGGCCGCTTTCTGCTGCCCGGCGATCTTGATGGCTCGCCCGCCCTTACCTTTGCGCCGCTCACGCCTCCGCCGGAGGCCAAACCGCAAAAAGGATCGCTTTGGGCGATGATGGAGCGGCGCTACGAGGCCTATAAATCGGTCGTGGTGAAGCCTTTCTTTCGCGAGCATTTCGCCCGCCTCGACCGACAGATTGTGCTCGTCGATGCGCTGCAGGCCATCAACCGTGGCCCAGAAGCAGTACAGGACCTCGAGCGAGCCCTGACGGACGTTTTGGCGTGCTTTCGTCCGGGCACGAATTCCTGGCTGTCGTCATTGCTTGGCCGCCGTATCGATCGCGTACTCGTCGCCGCAACGAAGGCCGACCACCTGCACCATGAAAGCCATGACCGGCTCGACGCACTTACCCGCCGCCTGGTCGATCGTGCCGTGCATCGCATTGGTATGGCAGGCGCAGGCATTGACGTCATGGCACTTGCCTCGGTCCGCGCCACGCGCGAAGCGACCGTGAAACACGACGGCCATGAGCTCCCGGTTATTGTCGGTATACCGATGAAGGGTGAGGCCATCGGCGGAGAATGCTTTGACGGCGTCAAGAAGACGGCGATATTTCCCGGCGACCTGCCGGAAGATCCGGAGAGCCTGTTCGAGCGCATAGAATCCGGAGACCGTAACCTCGCCCTGCCCGATGTCAGTGTCGTACGCTTTCGCCCGCCACATCTTGAAGAGACAGGCGGCGGCATCAAGCTTTCGGTCCCGCATATTCGCCTCGACCGTGCCATGCAGTTTCTGTTCGGAGATCGCCTCGCATGATCAAGCCACCATCCGAACATCCAGTACACCGCGCGCCGGCCGCCTTTTCCTATGAGGAGGACGCACTGGCGCGGCCGACGACCGAAACCAACCGTGGCCAACGAAGACCGGGTAGCTTCACGGACGATATCGTGTTGACCGCTGACGAGGACGATCCTTTCCTCAATCCCGACAAGGATGTCCCTCCAATTCCGGTCGCGGTCCCGCGCAAGCGCGGCACCTCGTTTGCGAAAATCGCGGCGGCCGCGTTCGGCGTTCTCTTTTCGCTTGCCTTCGGCCTTTGGACCGACAGCCTTATCCGCAATCTCTTCAGCCGCGCGGATTGGCTGGGCTATGCCGCCCTTGCAGCCCTCGCAATCGGCATTCTGGCGGTGATCGCCATCGTTATCCGTGAGACAGCCGGGATAATGCGCCTGACTGCCGTGCAGGCGATTAAGACGGAAGCCGAGGCCGCCATGGTGGAGACTAAGCCGGCGAAGGCACGCGCGCTGGTCAAGCGGCTGGAAACCCTGCTCTCCGGCAAGCCCGAGACGGCCAAGGGCCGCGCCACGCTGAAAGCGACAGAGGGCGATATCATCGACGCGCCGCATCTCATCGCGCTCGCGGAACGGGAGCTTCTGGCACCGCTCGATCGGCAGGCGCGGGCCCTTATCGTCAATGCATCGAAACGGGTATCAATCGTCACCGCTGTCAGTCCGCGCGCCATCGTCGACCTGCTCTACGTACTTTATGAAGCTGCCCGACTCGTTCGCGCGATGGCGGAACTCTACGGCGGTCGGCCGGGTACGCTCGGCATGGTCAGGCTCATGCGAGACGTTCTGGCGCATCTTGCCGTGACCGGCTCGATCGCGGTCGGCGATAGCCTCGTGCAGCAAGTGCTTGGCCATGGACTGGCGTCGAAGCTGTCGGCGCGCCTCGGCGAAGGCGTCATCAACGGCCTGATGACCGCCCGCATAGGAATCGCTGCCATGGATCTCTGCCGCCCCCTTTCCTTCCATGCCCTCAAACGTCCGGGAATCGGCGACTTCATTGGGGATCTTGCGCCGTCCATGACATCGCGTGATAAGAATTCCTGAGAATTGACAGTTTTGTCGCGCTTACGATGCGCCAAACGACATGTGGAAATACTTCCCATGAATTCAATGCGCTAGCGCCCCGGTCTCGCCCACCGCCAACTGAGAAACACCCTGCCATTCAGCGCTTTTTGGCCAGCAGGAAACCAACCATTAACCATTATTCGGCAAAACTTAGCAGCAGTTAAGCGATGGTGTCGCTAGGGAAAATCCATGTATTCGCGCAAGTTTCTTCTTCTTTTCGGGCTCGCTGCGGTGGCGCTGTCACCGGTTGCTGACATGGCTCCGTCCGCAACAGCGGCAACACGTGACAAAGCCTTCTTCGAGTCTGTCGCCGGCACCTGGCGAGGCCCCGGCGAGATCGTTGCCGGCAAGTATAAAGGCACGAAATTCACCTGCAATCTCGTAGGCGAACCGGTGAGCGCGGGCGGTGCGGGCATCAAGCTCGACGGAAGCTGCAGGGTCGGCGTCTTCAAGCAGCCGATGACCGCCCTCATCACCCAGTCGGGCAACTCCTACAAGGGCAAGTTCCTTGATGGCGCCGATGGTAAAGGACTCGACGTCGTATCGGGTGCCGTGACGCAGGATACCGTGGTCGTCGGGCTCAACCGCTCCAAGCTGAACGGCGCCATGATCGCTCGTGTACGAGACGACAAGACCATGAACGTTACAGTTTCGGTCAAGGTCGAAAGCCAGATGATCCCTGTTATTGGCCTGACGCTCACGCGCCAAGTCGACGAAATCACAGTCGGCTCTGTCGAATAGTTCTCAATACTGATTTCCGCAAGCGGCGGATTTCCCGCCGCTTTTGCTTTTTTAAGCCGTACGCCACCAGTCAGTGCTTGCCTCGGCCAGGTCGATCCCCTGTACATCAGCCTTGGCAAGCCAGTCGCGAATGGTTGCGCCCTCGACCAGCAGATCCGGCGCGAAGTCGGCCAGCGGCATCAGCACGAAACCGCGATCCATCATCCGCGGGTGAGGAAGTTCCAGCCGCGGCGCGGACTGCACCGCGTCGGCATAGGTCAGAATATCGATGTCCAGCGTGCGCGGCCCCCACCGCTCGATGCGCTCTCGTTTCATCCCCCGTTCGATGTCCAGACAGACATCGAGAAGCGCCTCCGGGCCAAGCGTCGTCTCGACGGCGGCGCAAGCGTTGAAAAAATAGGACTGATCGGTCTTGCCCCAAGGCGGCGTACGGTAGAGCCGCGACACGGCTACCACCCGGCAATCGGATCGCTGGTCAAGCGCTCTCAGTGCGACGGCCATCGCATGGACAGGCTCGCCGAGATTGCCGCCAAGGCCAAGCGTTGCGGTCTTGAAAAGGGACTCAGGCAAAGTGTTCGACGCTCACCTGGACGAAATCCAGAACGCCCGGCACCGGCGCGTTCGGCTTGCGGACCGTGATTTTTGCACGCTTGATCTGCGGAAACTTCGAACAAAGTCCTTTCGCGATATCAAGTGCAAGCGCCTCGATCAGGTAGCGACGCTTGCCCGTGACGATCTCCTCGATCACGGTGAAGGCAATGCCGTAGTTGACCGTGTCATTGATGGAATCGCTTTCCAGGGCATCGCCGGCGACGACGTCGAGTTCGGCATCCACAAAGAAACGCTGGCCGAGGAACTCCTCTTCGTCATGAACGCCGTGGCGGGCAAAGAAGGCGCAGTTCTGAAGCGTGATTGTGTAAGTGGTGCTCATGCCGAGTGTCCTTGCTCCAAGCTATAGCGCGCCGCGAGCATAGCATCAGCGATGGCCAGAGCGTCCCTGTTGATTGCGACATCGTGTACACGAAAAATGACCGCTCCGGAGAGACGCAGCAGCACGGTCGTCGCTGCCGTTCCCCCGTCCCGATCGGCGGCTTCTCTGCCCGTGATGGCGCCGACAAAACGCTTGCGTGATGTCCCGGCAAGCAGCGGTAGTCCAAGGCGGTGAAGTTCGCCGAAACGCGCCAGCAGCTCGATGTTCTCGTCAGTATCCTTCGCAAAGCCGAAGCCCGGATCCAACACGATGCGATCCTTCGCAACACCTGCGGCCGCTGCGATTTCGAGCGAGCGCTCAAGGAAGAGAAACTGGTCGGCGATCACATCGGGAAGCTTCTCCCTTTCTCGGCCGGTATGCATCAGGCACAGGCCTGCACCGGTATCGGCAGCGATCTTTCCGATCTCCGGTTCCTTTTGCAGCCCGAACACGTCGTTTATAACATGCGCTCCCGCGCTGACAGCCAGCCGGGCCGTCTCGGCCCGATAGGTGTCGATCGAGATCAATGCATCTGTCTTGCCGCGCAGCGCCTCGATCACCGGCAACACCCGTGCCTGCTCTTCCAGGGGAGTGACGACATCGGCGCCGGGACGTGTCGATTCGCCGCCGATATCGACAATCTCGGCTCCCTCCTCAGCGGCCTGGAGCGCATGCGCAACGGCGGCATCAACCGTCTCGTATCGCCCGCCGTCCGAGAAGGAGTCCGGCGTCACGTTGACGATTGCCATGATCACAGAACGTGCGCCCAGCTCGATCTCACGACCATGCCCGACGCGCCAGAAACTGCTCCGAAGCTGTGCCAACAGCATTCATCCTATCGATCGAAAAAGCGTCAACGATATTGCGCTAGCGGTGCCTATGCCCCAAGCTCCGGCAAACTTCAACCTGAGTATCTGTAGAATGCTTTCCGTACCGCGTTATATGCCCCTCCTGCTCGGCTTTTCCATGACCGTCTTGGTGTGCGCGCCGGCCTCTGCCGCCGTCATCGCGACCAAGAGCTACTCCTACTTCGCGATCGGGGGCAAAACCGCAGATCAGCTGGATCAGCAGCTGAGCTCCAATGGACCGACGGCTAGCGGGTCGTCGGCCCGCCATCCCGGCGCGACCAAAATCCGCTTCGGCGGCGATGCCACCTATGTCCAGGCAGGGGGCAAGTGCAAGGTTGGCAATGCCAAGGTGACGGTCCATACGCAGATCATCCTGCCGCGCTGGACCAACCGTAAAGGTGCCAGCAAACAGCTCTCGATGATCTGGGATGCACTCTCGAGCGACATCAAGCGCCACGAAGAACGCCATGCCGAGATCGCGCGAAACCAGGCGCGCGTCATGGAAAAGCAGATTCTCGCCCTGCCTCCACAACCCAATTGCGAACGCATGCAGGAGCTCGTTACCGAGGTATCGACGCGTGGCATCGAGGAACACGATCGGCTGCAGGCCCGATTCGACCGAGTCGAAGCCGCCAATTTCCAGAATCGCATGATGAGGTTGCTCGACCACCGGCTAAAGAAATCCGGCGGCGTAAGATAGCTGATTCTTAGGTCAAAAACGATCACAGAAGTTTATCCGCGTAACAAAACTTGTGTGAAACTGCAGTCGCCCCAGTGTTTTAGTGGTTATTTCTCGGTCTAGCTAAATCAACTACAACGCGGTAATATTCAAACATTCGAAAGTTCAGGTCCGTAAGCCCGAACTTTCGCTCCTGGGTTCTCCTGGCGCGTTGCGAAGCCGCGGATGATCCTCCCTCGTCCGTAGGTAATGCGCCTACCTCGCCTCGCTCGTCTAACGGCCAGCGAGGCTTTTTTTGGGAAGTGCAGTGGATCAGGCCTGCCGCTCGGGCACGTGGACGATGAGCCCATCCAGGGCTGCCTTCATTCTGATCTGACAGGAGAGCCGCGACGTCGGACGCACGTCAAACGCGAAATCAAGCATATCTTCTTCCATGGCCTCAGGCGGACCGACGCGCTCCGTCCACTCGTCGTCGACGTAGACATGACAGGTCGCGCAGGCACAGGCGCCGCCGCATTCGGCCTCGATGCCCGGCACCGAATTGCGCACGGCATTTTCCATAACGGTCGATCCCTGATCGACATCAAGATCGAAGCGCGTGCCGTCGAAGGCGACAATGGTCAGTTTGGGCATAATGATTTCCGGTAGTCGTCAATGGGAGGGTCTGGATTTTTCTTCCAACAAATCGTCGAGGCAGTCAACATCGACCGCCCGATACCTTTCATTCCAGATTGGGAAGCAACGCGCTTGTCAAAATGCGCCATGCCGACAGTCACAAAAAGACCCGCTGCCCCGAAATGGATCAGCGGGTCTCGTATCTGACCCTACGGCTCAGCGGCAAAGCTTGAGGATAAAGTTCTCGGCTTCGATCACCGCGATACCGACCGCCGCCATCGTGGCCGCATCGCCGCAATTGCCCTCGAGCGCCTCCGCAGCTGCATGAACGCGGAACGCGCCCACGGCGCCGGCGGCACCCTTAAGGCGGTGCGCTGCGGCCTCAACGATTTTCGCGTTACCGGATGATATCTCCTGCAGGCAAGCGCGTGCCTGCCGTGCAAACATCTGCAGAACTTCGATTTCCAGGCTCTTGTCGCCCATTGTCTGGTTTGCCAGATGCACCAGATCTACCGGACGCTCCTGCGAAGGGCGTGGACCCTTGCAATTGTCGGGTGCCGCAAACGCAATACTGACTGCTGCCATGTGCCAATTCTCCCGTCATCTATCCCGCCGTTCTATGATCGTGCGGGCGCCGGGTGGGCATCGCGTTAAATTCCGGCACATTCAGGGCGGATTTCTCGGGTTATGGTTAACGTCTGTTAAACACCCCTAACTCTTTGGTTTTTAAAGCCACACATTTATTAAATGATGTTAACAAGACCTTAATGCTAGGGGATTTGACCGGTTGCGTTAATTGTCTAGCAGTCTCGGATGTGTCACTACGATACTACTGGGCGAGCTCTGTGGCACCTGCCTTTGCTCGCCAAGTGGATAATGGTAATGTTTTGATACCGTCTGTATGAAAAAGCAGCTATCCACTCTGAAATGATATGCTTATCCGTCCTCGGCAATGTGGGCGGGCGAGCTCAGAGGCTAAGGTTTTGTTCGGGCTCGGCGGGAAGCCCGGATGCGTTGTTGAACCGGCTGGGATGTAACGAGGCGTAACGTAAATGGCGAACAACAAGTACAACGAGTCGATCGAGGACAAGGCGTTCAAGGCATTGGACGAAGCGCTCCAGATCGACTTCGGAGAAGACGATACGCTGTCTCGCAACGGCAAGACCGACGCCCCGGAGGCCAAATTGTCCGAAACACCAAGTGCCCGAAGTCAACAAACCTCCAAGGAAGCCAAGCGCGCGCGCCCTGCAAACACGCCTCGCCAGCCCGAGCAGCCGTCCCGTGCGCCGTCCTTCGCCGCCAATGACGCCAACCGCATATCTCCAGCTTCGCTGCTGAAGTCGTTGGAGAACGGATCCAGCCGATCAGCTATCCGCAACGCAACCATCGTGTCGCTTCTCTGGATCGTCGCAGGGCTTGGCCTGATGGCCCTGCTCTATTCGCCCCAGATCTGGCAGATCCGCTCCCTGGCCGATCTTCTGGCGCTTCCGGGCGTCATCGCCGGCTTCATCGGCATCATCGTGCCGGTGCTGCTGTTTTATGCCTTCGCCGTCATGATGGCCCGTGCCCAGGACATGCGCAACGCAGCGCGCTCCATGGCCGAGGTGGCACTTCGCCTCTCTGAACCGGAGACTGTCGCTTCCGAACGCATCATGACCGTCGGCCAGGCCGTTCGCCGCGAAGTCTCGGCGATGAACGAAGGCATCGAGCGTACGATCGCGCGCGCTTCGGAGCTTGAGACCCTGGTCCACTCCGAGGTCAACGCGCTGGAGCGCAGCTACGCCGACAATGAATTGCGCGTGCGCGGCCTCGTGCACGAGCTTGGCTCGGAGCGCGAAGCGATCGTCAATCACGCCGAGCGTATCCGCACGTCGATCGCCGGCGTGCACGACCAGCTCAAGGAAGACTTGTCGCTAGCAACGGAAGAAATCGCTGTACGCCTGGCAACCTCGGGCGAAGCTTTCGCCTCGATGATCGACACGCGCGCGGCCGCCATCACCGAAAAGTCGGAGTCGGCGATCCAGTCGCTCGGCACGCTTCTTGCTGCAAAGACGGATTCGCTGCTGCAAACGCTGACGTCCTCAGGATTCGCGCTCACCAACGAATTCGATACGCGGCTGGATTCACTCACGTCGAGCCTCAGCGAACACGGAGATCAGATCCTTCGGCAGTTCGAGACGCGTGCGTCGACGATGGACAGCAACGCCGAGAAGCTCAACGCCGCGCTGAACGACCGCGCCCGTCAGCTGAACGAGATCCTGATCGCCCGCACCCGCGAGATCAACGAGAGCCTGACCGGCGGCGAACGCACGATCAGTACCACGCTGGACGACGTTCTCTCCAAGCTCAACAGCGCGCTCGACGAGAAGGGCTCTAGCTTCCGCCAGAGCCTGCAGTCGAGCGTCGACGACACCATCATGGACCTCGATCTGCGCTCCGGCTTTTTTGACGAGAGGCTGCAGGCAACCGTCGCGCAGCTCTCGACTTCGTTCGATGAGCGCGTCGCGGAATTCGCCAATGCCTTCGACAAGCGCGCCGGCTCGCTCGACACCAAGCTCATGGAGAGCCTCAACCGCATCAACGACACGATGACCGGCGGTTCAGACTCGCTGAACGGCATCCTGAGTTCGAGCATCGAGCGCCTTGGCGCGTCGCTCACCGACCAGTCCTTCGCACTGGCCACCGCCCTCGCCACCAGCCAGGAAGTTATGGAAAGCTCGCTGGCGGGCAAGGTTTCCGAAGTCACCGAGGCCATCCATACGCAAACGACGGGTATGACGTCGGCGCTCAGCCATGCCACTTCCGAGATCTCGCTGGCGCTCGCCTCGGGCACGTCGGAACTCCACAACAATCTCGCCGCACGCGCGACGGAGTTCCGCGACACGTTGCTGTCTACGACCTCCGATCTAAGCTCTGCGGTCTCCGCGGGAACCGAGCAGATCACCTCGGCCTTTGGCCGTGCCGACGAACTGAATACGATGATCTCCAGGCGAGCAGCCGATATCACGCAGGCGCTCGACTCCGCGCATGAGCGGATCGACGGCGTGATGGCCGATCGCGGCGGTGCGCTGACTGCTGCCCTCGCCGACAACCAGGACCGTTTCGAGAGCACGCTTGCAAGCCGCTCGGAAGCAATCATCAGCGCCGTCTCCGGCAGCCATGAGCGGCTTTCCG
>NZ_AKKA01000046.1 GCF_000282035.1 Rhizobium sp. CF122 | reverse complement strand
GGCGGCCCGCCGAGCTGAGCGGCGCCGCTGAAGAGGCCGGCAACGAGACCCGTGATGGAGGTCAGCGATGTCCGTGGTTCGCCATGGTATCGCCACCCGGAAACAAGCAATGCAAGCAGGCAAATCGCAATCGCCGTGATCGCCCAGCGCAATGTCAGGGGATCCACCCACGCCAGAGCTGCCGTACCGGCGGGCACGCCCAGCACCGCGCCCGCAGCCATGGTGAAGACTTCGCGCCGGCTGGCGCTGCGCCAGGCTGGAGGGATCATACCCAGCGTCGCAAGGCCGTCTATGACAAGCAGGACCGGCGAAATCAGCTTCGGACCGATGATTGCGCCGCCAAGCGGAATGAAGATCAGCGCCGCCCCGAACCCCGAGAAGCCACGCGCCAGTCCCGCAATGAAAGCGATGACGACAAGTGATAAAATGCCATGATCCGGCAAGGAGGCGACAAACCACGCGCTCGTGTTCGCCTGCAGCGTATCAAGCGACATCGATCAGTTCCGGGATTACGAGGCGAGCATCAGGTCCATGTTCTGGACAGCCGCTCCCGACGCACCCTTACCGAGGTTGTCGAGCAACGCCACGAGATTGACCTGCGAAGCGCCCGGCGTGCCGAACACGAAGAGCTTCATCGTGTCCTTGCCGGCAAGCTCGACGGCATCGATACGGGGGAGCTTGCGGCTCTCTTCCAGCGGCACAACAGTCACGATGTCCTGACCCGCGTAGTGGGCCACGAGAGCAGCGTGGATGTTTTCGAGCGTCGTGCCTTCGGCCAGATCGCCGAGATGCAGCGGCACCTGAACGATCATGCCCTGCGGGAACTTGCCGACCGACGGCGAGAAGATCGGCTCGCGATCGAGTAGGCCGTGAATCTTCATCTCAGGTACGTGCTTGTGCGTCAGCGTCAGGCCATAAAGGAAATGTGGCGCGGGGATTGCATCGTCGCGGCTCTGATCCTCCATCTGCGCAATCATCTGCTTGCCGCCGCCAGTGTAGCCGGAGACGGCATTGACCGTGACCGGGTAGCCATCAGGCAGGATACTCGCAGCGCGCAGCGGCCGAATGAGGCCGATCGCACCGGTCGGGTAGCAGCCCGGATTGGCGACGAAGCGCGCGGACTTGATCTTCTCTGCCTGCTCCTTATCCATTTCCGCAAAGCCGTAGGCCCAGGAAGGATTGACGCGGAACGCCGTGGAGGTGTCGATGACGCGGACATTGTTGTTGCCCGAGACCATGTGCACGGCTTCCTTCGAAGCATCGTCCGGTAGGCAGAGAATGGCGATGTCGGCGTCGTTCAGCATATCCTCGCGCATCGCGGCATTGCGACGCTCCGCTTCCGGGATCGACAGAAGCTCGACATCGCGACGACCGGCCATGCGCGTGCGGATCTGCAAGCCCGTCGTGCCGTGTTCGCCATCGATGAAGATCTTCGGTGCCATTGTCTTGCTCACACTTTCAATAGGTTAGAAAGAAGTCCGGAATCACTTTGTAAGAAGGATGAGTCAGCCGTGTGACGCGCTCGCGCGGCGCTCGGCATGCAGCCCCAGCATATACATCGCGACCGTCGCCCCCGCAATGGCAGTGATATCCGCATGGTCGTAGGGCGGCGAGACCTCGACGACGTCGGCGCCCCTGATGTCCAGTTGGTGGAGGCGCTGCAATATTGAGAGGATTTTGGCGCTCGAGGGACCGCCCGACACCGGCGTTCCCGTGCCGGGCGCATAGGCGGGATCGAGGCAATCGATATCGAAGGTCAGATAAGATGGCGCCCCACGGGTATGCGAGATGATCGTCGAGGCGATGTCTCCCGCGCTCATCTCCTCCAGTTGATGACCATAGAGAATATGAATGCCGAAATCCTCGGGCGCATGGGTGCGGATACCGATCTGGATAGAACGATCCGGATCGATGATGCCGTCTCGCGTAGCCCGCGCGACAAACGAGCCGTGGTCGATCCGTCTGTTGTCGTCAAACCAGGTGTCCTGATGCGCGTCGAACTGGACGAGAGCCAGCGGCCCGTGCTTGGCGGCATGCGCTTTGAGGATCGGCCAGGTGACGAAATGGTCGCCGCCGAGGGTCAGCATGAACGCGCCGCTATCGATGATCGTCTTGGCCTGCCGCTCGATCGCGGCCGGCGTCTCGTGGTGGTTGCCGTAGTCGAGCAGGCAGTCGCCGTAGTCGATCACGGCCATATCGGCAAAGAGATCCCGCTTGAAGGGATACTGCGGGTCGTTATCGAAGATCGCCGACGCACGCCGTATCGCCTGCGGCCCGAATCGCGTCCCCGGCCGATTGGAGGTCGCGGCATCGAAGGGAATACCCCAGACCACGGCATCCACGCCGGTCAGGTCCTTGGTAAAACGGCGGCGCATGAACGATAGCGCGCCGGCAAAGGTCGGGTCGCTGGCTGCCGAGGTCAGGTTCGTAGCCGTAAAAGCATGATCGATCGACTTGTTGGCCAAGAGATTCTCCTCGAGAGTGTTTTGTCCGCTATGCCTACCAGAAACAAATCTCAAACCGAATGGGCAAAGCCGGTCGCTTGGCCAAGGCTGGTCTAGCCCGGCAACTTGTCCGCCAGGACTTCGGGAGTCCTCAACTGCGGAGCCTCGGCCAGCAGTTCCTCTGCTCGGGCCATCAGCGCCGCGGCCACTTTGCCATTCAAATGCGCCTGTCTGCCTGCCTCGTCATCGAAGGCATCGAAGATGGCGAATGTGCTCTGGTCGTAGCGAACGGCAAACCATGCCACCGTGCCAGGCTCCTGCGCGACAAGAGCCTGTGCGCTTTTCAAGAACGTAGCCACTTCTTCTTCCTTGCCGGACCTTGCTTTCAGTTCGACATAGATTGCTTGTTTGGTCATTCCTGCCTCCCTTGGCCTGCGCGTGAAGCGCATAGAATGCAGTAGAACTGGCAAGGGAACGAGCCGCTTCAAGCGGCCGCCAACAGAAAAGGCCGGGCAAGAGCCCGGCCTTCGCATTCCCGTATTTCGAAGCGATTAACGCTTGGAGAACTGGAACGAACGGCGGGCCTTGGCCTTACCGTACTTCTTACGTTCAACAACGCGGCTGTCGCGGGTCAGGAAGCCACCCTTCTTCAGGACCGAGCGCAGGCCCGGCTCGAAGTAGGTGAGAGCCTTGGAAAGACCGTGACGAACGGCACCGGCCTGGCCGGAGAGGCCGCCGCCAGCAACCGTTGCAACGATGTCGAACTGGCCGTCACGGGCAGCCGCGACGATCGGCTGACGCAGAATCATCTGCAGAACCGGGCGCGCGAAGTATTCCGTGAATTCCTTGCCGTTGACGACGATCTTGCCGGAGCCCGGCTTGACCCATACACGAGCAACAGCGTTCTTGCGCTTGCCGGTCGCGTAGGAACGGCCAAGCGAGTCGACCTTGCGGACGTGAACCGGAGCAGCAGCTGCTTCGGACGTGCCGAGATCCTTCAGGGAGGAGAGGTCAGCCATTCTTAGGCGCTCCTTACGTTCTTCTTGTTCAGCTTTGCGACGTCGAGAACGACAGGCTGCTGTGCTTCATGAGGATGATTGGAACCAGCGTAAACGCGGAGGTTCTTCATCTGACGACGGCCGAGCGGGCCGCGCGGAACCATGCGCTCAACAGCCTTCTCGAGAACGCGCTCCGGGAAGCGGCCTTCGATGATCTGGCGAGCGGTACGCTCCTTGATGCCGCCGGCATAACCGGTGTGCCAGTAGTAAACCTTGTCGGAATACTTCTTGCCGGTGAAAACGACCTTGTCGGCGTTGATGACGATAACGTTGTCGCCGTCGTCAACGTGAGGCGTGAAGGTTGCCTTGTGCTTGCCGCGCAGGCGCATAGCGATGATGGAAGCGAGACGACCAACGACGAGCCCTTCGGCGTCGATGATGACCCACTTCTTCTCCACCTCTGCAGGCTTCTGGGAGAAGGTTGCCATAGTTGTTACTCTCTTTTGGATCCCTCGGCCCGAAGGCGAGAGGGCGTTTCTTGTTGCTTGGTTTGGCTGTTCGAAGACGCGCCAAAAAGAAAGCAGCCCGGAAAGGCTGCATTTCTGGCGGTGTGTATAGAGGCAAAGCGGACTGCGGTCAATATTGTCAGATTTGCGTACCGTAAAAATACATAAGCAAAATCAATATGTTAGTTATGTGGTATTTTGGTACCTCAAATTTCACGTGGCGGGATAGAGTAAGTCGCAGTCGCGTGAGCGATCAGCTCATCTGCATTCTCCTGGAAAACGGAGGCGTCGATGACGGCGAGCCGCTTGCCAAGCTTGAGAATCCTGCAGGTGCATGTCGTTGGAACAAGCTTCGGCAGGCGCAGGAAATTGATGTTGAGATTGGTCGTAACCGCCAGCGCAACCGGCCCGATATGCGCGAGTACTGCCGCATAGGCCGTTACATCCGCTAGGGTGAAGAGGGCGGGGCCAGAGACGGTGCCACCAGGACGCAAATGCCTCTCGCTTGGGTCGAGCCGCATCGAGACGCTGCCAGGTTTGATATCGGTAATCGTGAACACGCGCCCATCCGTGTGGATCTGTGGAAAATCCGTATCCAGAAAATGGTGGAGCTCGTCGATCGTCATGATCGGTTGCATGACTTTGCCTCGAAATTGCTTGTCGCCTGTGGCAGAACAATTAGCATGAAAAAGCAATGCAGGGAGTTAGACCATGGCCGAAGTCGTAGCCTTCCGGAAGGACCCGAGCAAAGCCGGCGAGGGCGCGCTCGTCATTCCGCAGTTGAGCGACGGCATCCTGCGGCTGACGCTCAGCAATCCGCCTGCGAATGCACTCTCGATCGCCGTCATGGAAACCCTGATCGGTGAACTCCAGAGCGCTGCGAACGACGCTGCTGTTCGCGTAATCATCATCGCGTCGACGGGCAATGTCTTTTCCGCAGGTCACGACCTCAAGGAATTAACCGCGCATCGGGCCGATGAGGACGGCGGCGAGGCATTCTTCGAAGAAACCTTCGCGCTGGCAGCCGACCTCATGCTCGAGATCACGCGCCTGCCGAAGCCTGTTATTGCCGAGATCGACGGGCTCGCCACCGCCGCCGGCTGCCAGCTTGTCGCCTCCTGCGACCTTGCGATCTGCACCGATACGGCGACCTTCTGCACGCCGGGCGTCAATATCGGCCTCTTCTGCTCGACGCCGATGGTGGCGGTCTCGCGGGCAGCGCATCGCAAGCAGGCGATGGAAATGTTGCTCACCGGCGAGACGATCGACGCCTCGACCGCCAAGGATTTCGGCCTCGTGAACCGCATCGTGCCGAAGCAATACCTGACGCAGGTCGTCACCAAATACGCCTCCGTCATTGCGAGCAAATCGCCGCTGACGTTGAAGATCGGCAAGGAAGCGTTCTACCGCCAGCTCGAAATGCCGATCGAGGAAGCCTACAGCTACGCCGCTCAGGTCATGGTCGACAACATGCTGACGGGCGATGCCGAAGAGGGGATTGGAGCCTTCCTTTCCAAGCGCATGCCGCAGTGGACGGGCGAATAGCTAACCGAGTTTAAGGATCAGCCCGCCGAGCGCGATGATTGCGCCGGCGAGATAGCGCCACGGGCTGGCTTTTTCCTTCAGCACGATCACTGAGATCAGCAGCGCGAAGAGGATCGACGTCTCGCGCAGCGCCGCAACAGTTGCCACTGGCGCCTTGGTCATCGCCCAAAGCGCGAGGCCGTAGGATGCAATCGATCCGCCACCACCGATTAGGCCGCGCCACCAGTTGTAGCGGACGTGGACGGCGACTGCGACAGTACCCCGCTTGGAGATCGCCCAGGCGAAGAGCAATACCGGCGGCAGCAGCGACATCCACAGCGTATACGACACCGCATTGCCGGAGACGCGGGCGCCGATACCGTCCACATAGGTGTAGGTCGCGATGACACATGCATTGGCGAGCGCCAGCCGGATCGCTTGTCCGCCGCCCTTTCGCGCCTCGAAGGCCAGTGTCAGAATACCGGTGCAGATCGTCATCGTACCGATGAGCGCGCCTGTCGACAGCCTCTCATCCAGGATGAAACCGCTGGTGGCTGCAATCAAGAGTGGTGCGCACCCGCGCATCAGCGGGTAGACGAGGCCGATGTCGCCTGCACGATAAGCGCCGGCGACAAGCTGGAAATACACGAACTGGAGGACGGCCGAAGCGCCGATGAAGGGCCATGCCGCCGAATTCGGCAATGGCAGGAACATCAGGAAGGGAAGGGCGCAAACGGCGCCGCCTCCCGATATGAGGCTGGCATCCAGCGACTTGTCCGTGCCCGCCTTGATCATGGCGTTCCATGTCGCGTGCAGCAACGCACCAAACAGAACGAGCAGAATGACGTGGATCGGCAAAAAGGACCACCGGACGGTGTGAAAACAGCAATTGTGAAATGCTTGTTACGCCGTTGCCGGCAAAAAGCAATCCCGGTTGACGACGTGACGGAGCGCAACAACGCTCTGTCATATATCAGGCAACCTGAAGATGCTGGTTCGCAATTTCCGGAAAAGAGGAACGTACACCAGAAGTGTTTATTCGGTTATCTCTTATTCAACTATGAGGCGTTGCTAACATATGCGGGAACATATGTGAACATATACAGGATATACATAGAACACTGACGGTGGTGCCGACTCTTCCGTGTCGAATTTTGCAGGAGTGTGACAAAGCCATCACGGAATCCGCCGCTCAGCCGGATCCCGCAGCGCGCACGGTTGTGTCGGCAAGGCCTCGCGCGTCACGATTTGGTATGGCAGGAGTGCGCTTTTACAGCGAGTAATATGGGATGATAAACATCCCGTTCAGGTTGTCGATATTCTGACAATTCAGAACACGGCACCTCGGATTGTCCTTGGTCGGGATGGTCGTCCATTCCGCGTATTTGTTGACGTCGCAATAATTGCTGTTGCGAATGTAGCGGTCGAACAGTGTCATGCCGGGCACCCGCTTCGACGGATACCGCAAAATCACGGCGCCCTCATTGCGGATCGCTGCACGTGCGGCCTGACAGCTTATCGTGAGCGAATTGTATCGCGAAATGGCCAGCGCCGGGGAGGTAGCCATAACGAAGGCGATCACGGCAGCCAATTTTTTCATGGGAACATCCTCCTTGGGCGTCCTAATTCCTATATACGCCGAAACTAACTGCTGGTTTCAACGAACCGCGAAATAAACGCGATTGTTATCGGAGGCCGAAGCCCTTGAATCACGATGAATATGAGGATGACTACATCCTCGACATTCTGCGTTCCGTGAAGACGATTGCCCTGACCGGCGCGTCGCCGAATCCCGCTCGACCCAGCAATGGCGTGATGGGCTATCTGCTGTCACGGGGATACAACGTCATCCCTGTGAACCCAGGCCAGGCCGGCAAGCAGATCCAAGGTCAAACGGTTTACGCCCGGCTCGCCGATGTCCCTGTGCCGGTGGACATGGTCGAGGTCTTTCGGGCCTCGGAATATCTATCAGGTGTTGTCGATGAGGCATTGGCAATGAACCCGCGACCGAAGGTGATATGGGCGCAGCTTGGCGTGCGTGATGATGCGGCAGCGGCAAGGGCCGAGGCGGCCGGCATCAAAATCGTCATGGATCGATGCCCCGCTATCGAGTATCCACGGCTCGCCCGCTGACGGGTTGGATTTTTCAAATAACGTGCCTGGGTTGAAATGGAACGCGATTAACTTTTCGCGGCCGTCGGCTATGCTCGCCGCCATTCGATCACTGAATGGGAGGGCTTCATGGCCAAGAACGGTCCGGGTTTCAATACGTTGGCAGTCCATGCGGGAGCACAGCCGGACCCCGCGACCGGCGCACGCGCGACGCCGATTTATCAGACGACGGCTTATGTCTTCAACGACTCCGATCATGCGGCAGCCCTTTTCGGTCTGCAGCAATTCGGCAATATCTATACGCGTATCATGAACCCGACCCAGGCCGTGCTCGAAGAGCGCGTCGCGGCACTCGAGGGCGGCACTGCGGCGCTCGCCGTTGCGTCCGGCCATGCGGCGCAGATGATCGTCTTCCACACGCTTATGCGCCCCGGCGAAAACTTCGTGGCCGCGAAGCGGCTCTACGGAGGCTCGATCAACCAGTTCGGCCATGCCTTCGATAATTTCGGCTGGCAGGTTCGCTGGGCGGATTCCGCCGACCCGGCAAGCTTCGAAAGCCAGATCGATGACAAGACGCGGGCGATCTTCATCGAAAGCCTCGCCAATCCCGGCGGCACCTTCGTCGACATTGCCGCGATCGCGGCGGTGGCGCACAAGCATGGCCTGCCGCTCATCGTTGACAACACCATGGCCAGCCCTTACCTCATTCGGCCGATCGAACACGGCGCCGATATCGTCGTGCACTCGCTGACGAAGTTCCTCGGCGGCCATGGCAATTCGATGGGCGGCATCATCGTCGATGGCGGAACCTTCGATTGGTCGAAGTCCGGCAATTATCCGATGCTATCCACCCCGCGGCCGGAATATAATGGCGTGGTCTTGCACTCGACCTTCGGCAATTTCGCGTTCGCCATCGCCTGCCGCGTGCTCGGTCTGCGCGATCTCGGCCCCGCCATCTCGCCCTTCAATGCGTTCTTGATCCTGACGGGCATCGAGACGCTGCCGCTGCGCATGCAGCGCCACAGCGATAATGCAATAGCTGTCGCAAAGTGGTTGAAGGCACACAGCAAGATCGCCTGGGTGAACTATGCCGGCCTCGAAGACGATCCGAACTACGCCCTACAGCAGCGCTATTCGCCGAAGGGCGCCGGTTCGGTCTTCACTTTCGGCGTGAAGGGCGGCTACGAGGCCGGCAAAACGCTGGTCGAGGGATTGGAGCTGTTCTCGCATCTCGCCAACATCGGCGATACGCGCTCGCTCGTGATCCATCCGGCGTCGACCACGCACCGTCAGTTGACGGACGAGCAAAGGATCGCCGCCGGTGCCGGTCCCGACGTCGTTCGCCTTTCGGTCGGTATCGAAGACGTAAAGGATATCATCGCTGATCTCGAGCAGTCGCTGGCAAAGATCTGAGTGTCCTTCGCAGCAAACGTTTGTAGTTTCGCAGACTACCTTTGTCGAAATACAACCATAGGATCAGCGCCCGACTCGAACAGCGTCGGGCGCTCTTGTTCGATGTCAGATCTTGGGCGTTTGAAAATCCCTTCGGCAAGCACCGGTCGGTGTCTGGCAGACGATACACGCACGCCGTGCTATGGTTGCCGCGCTCGATGTGGGAGGGCTGGGAATGGATGCGCAAGTCTCAATCACCGCTAGGCCTGAGCCGATAAGCCTCGACCCCCGCAGGACGGCCGTCGTGGTCATCGATATGCAGAATGACTTCGGTAGCCGTGGAGGAATGTTCGACGGTGCTGGCCTTGATGTCGCGCCGATTGCGGCCCTCGTTCAGCCGATTTCCCGGGTGCTCGAGACGGCACGGCGTGCGGGATTGTTTGTCGTCTACACCCGGCAGGAACACAATTCCGACCTCTCCGATGCGGGGAACGAGGATTCCCCGCATCGGATCAAGCACAGGCGCATGAACATCGGCGCGACAGTGGAGGCACCTAGCGGCATCCGAAGCCAAATTCTGGTTCGCAATATTTGGAATACGGCAATCGTCGCGGAACTTGAGCCCCGACAAGGCGATGTTGCGGTCTCCAAGCATCGATACAGCGCTTTCTTCGAAACGTCGTTTGACACCATTCTTCGTGCCAAACGGATCAACACGCTCATATTCACTGGTGCAACGACCAGCATATGCGTTGAGTCGACGGTCAGGGACGCGACGTTCCGTGACTACCGCTGCATTGTGCTTAGGGACTGTACGGCCGAGTTGATCGCGGCCGATGCGCCCCGCAGCAACCACGAGGCGTCGCTTCTCGCAATCGAGATGTTATTCGGCTGGACGGCCGAATCTGGTGCGCTGATAGATGCCTTATCGGCGTTAGATGGCCGATGAAGTTCATAACCGGCTGACTGACCTGCAGGCAGGGGATGCGGGACGAGTTCCTCGCCGCCATGGAGCCTCATGTCGCGTCTACACGCGATGAGCCGGGCTGTGTATTCTTCGAATATCATCGGCATAAGAACGACGAGGACGTGGTGGTTCTGATCGAAAGGCTGTCGCGATGCAGGCAGACGTCCGCCGGCTCCTAGCAAAGTTGAGTATAATCGAGACTGTTTCCGATAAAGTCGCGCGCTACGATCTCGATTTTATCGCAGATCCCCCGAGCTCTTATCGACCTTGATCGCGGCACGGCGAGACGCCTTCTTGTTTCGGTTGGTTGACATATCGCATCTGGGCCGCTGGCCGCCACCGCCGGCAGCATCGCGTCACCTGCGGTCATGCCTTGGCCACTCGCAGCGCCCTGGGAGGGACGCCGACCTTCACCTCCGCTTCAAATTGTATAGGCGCGACGAGCATTACATCCGGCAGGCGTATTTTCGCTTGCGAAGGACAAGCGTCGGCTACATGTTGGGGCCGTCTCGCAGTTGATGAGGTAAGCAATGCCAACGGGTACAGTCAAATTCTTCAATGCCGACAAGGGGTTTGGCTTTATAAGCCCCGACGGCGGTGGCAATGATGTGTTCGTACACATCTCGGCTCTTCAGGATTCTGGCATCCAATCTCTTCATGAAGGACAAAAGGTGTCGTTCGATACGGAGCCAGATAAAAGGGGCAAGGGCCCCAAAGCTATCAACATCGAAGTGCGGTAATCCTTGAACGCATTGGAAGCTCCCGCGGACTGAAGCGTTCAGTTACCAATTACGGGCTGCGGTCAAGCTCCTTCTCTGCGCGAGCGTGTTGACATCACCGGCTCACACAGCCCTGGCAGAGAGGAGACTGGCGTCCAATGTGGACGATGGTTGCGATGGCGACATTCAAGAAATCCTCGCACCGTCGGAACTGGCTATCCTCCGAAGGTCACTGCTCCGTAGCCGTACTAACAAGAGAGACCTCGTCGGGGAGCCGTGCGAGCACCGGTTCGTGTTCCAATTCTAAGAGATTGACTATGGTGTGAAGATGGTGGCTCGCGCGTGCGCTGCGGGGCGGCGATTCGTTTCGGCGCTTAATCCGGTTATCGAATGACCGGCTCACCATGATAACGGCGCTTTGACGGTTTCGACACGCCAAATCCGACTTCCATCATCAGACGCGGCGTTTGCTTTGCCAACGTGCCCATATGGAAGCCGAAAGGGTCCTCGACAAAGCCTGTGCCCGCCCTTCCGGTCATGGTGACGGCATTCTCCTCGCCATAGAAACCCAACACTTCCTCGGCTGAATGTCCGACGAGCAGCGTCAATTGATGTTTTAGCCGCCGACGGTTGTGGCTGCGAAGGTGTCGAACGTATATTGCGAACGCGCTCGAAAAAGCTCACGATTTCAATAGCTGCTTATGCAAACGTTTGCTGCGAAGGACACTGAGACGATGGCAAACTACCTGACCTTTGACATTAGCGGCGTCGAACCGGCGTTCGGCGCCCCGGACGCCGACCGTGTGCTTGTTGGGGATCCCCAGTTCAAGACCTGGAGTCTCGAGGAGGCCGATGGCGGCCTCTATTCCGGCGTATGGGAAGCATCCCCCGGCAAGTGGCGCATCGTCTATGACGAGTGGGAGTATTTCAGCGTGCTCTCGGGTTACTCCATCGTGACGGAGGATGGGGGCGATGTCGTGCACCTTCGCGCGGGCGATCGGATGATCCTCAAGCCGGGCTTCAAGGGAAGCTGGGAAGTCGTTGAAACGACTCGCAAGGACTATGTCATCAGACTCTGATTTCAGCGCAGCAACAGGCTGAGCGAAGGGGGGCGAGGGATAGTCCGTCGACGCATTTCCGTCTTGTCCTCCAAGGGCTAGATAGACCTAGCTCCTGTCGGAAGAAGACGCGAAATCGCTGCGGACGATGCCGTGGCGTTGCAGCTTGTCGTAGAACGTCTTCCTGGGGATGCCTAGTTCCGCGATGGTACGACGCACGTCGCCGCCGTTGGCGTTCAGAGCTTCGCGAATGATGTGAGCCTCGTAGCGTTCGAGCCGGTCCGGCAGCGACAGGGTTTCGTCCGCCTCCGGTGCTGCTGCTGGCATACGGCTAGAGACGTGTCCGACTCCCAGTACAAACCGCTCGGCAAAATGCGATAGTTCGCGCACGTTGCCCGGCCAGTCGTGTTCCCGCAGATGGCGGTGAATCGACGGCGGGATCGCAGGCACGTCCCGCTTGAAGCGGCTCGCGGCGCGCTCGGCGAAGTAGCCGAAAAGAAGTGGAACATCGTCTCGGCGCTCCTTGAGCGGCGGGATGGAGATCGTCACAACGTTGAGCCGGTAATAGAGATCCTCTCGAAAATCGCCGCGTTGGCGGGGGTCGCCGAGATCGATCTTGGAGGCAGCAACGACACGCAGATCGACCGGCCGGACCTCGTTGGTGCCGAGCGGTGTAACCTCGCGCATTTCGAGCACGCGTAACATCTGCACCTGCGTTGCCGGTGGCATGCTCTCGATCTCGTCGAGGAAGAGGGTTCCGCCGCTTGCATGTTCGATGCGCCCGATGCGTTTCTTCTGCGCGCCGGTGAAGGCGCCCGGCTCGTGACCGAACAGCTCGCTTTCAACCACACTCTCCGGCAGCGCCCCGCAGTTGAGCGCGACGAAATTGCCGGATGCGCGCCGGCTCCAGCGGTGGAGCAGGCTTGCAACCACCTCCTTGCCGCTGCCGGTTTCTCCCATAAGGAGAACGTCGACATCAGTATCGGCAATCTGCCGCAAGGTGTGGCGCAGCCGCTCCATCGCTGGTGTCTGGCCGATCAGCGGCAGGTCGTCGCGCGCGTCTTCGGTGGCTTTCCGCAAAGATCTGTTTTCCATGACGAGGCGGCGCTTTTCGGCAGCGCGCCGCACGCTTTGGATGAGTCGATCCGTCGCGAAAGGCTTTGTGATGAAGTCGTAGACGCCGTCCTGCATGGCTTTAACCGCCATCGGAATGTCGCCGTGGCCGGTGACCAGGATGACCGGGAGGTCCTCGTCCTGCTGTTGCACGCGGCCGAAGAGTTGCAAGCCATCGATCTCAGGCATTCGGATATCAGAAACGAGAACGCCTGCGAAATCCGGGTTCAATGCGGCCAGCGCTTCGCCAGCGTCCGAAAAGGCGGAAACGGCAAAGCCGGCGAGTTCAAGCGTCTGCTTGGTTGCCCGCAGCAGGTCCTTGTCGTCATCGACGAGGAAGATCGGTGTTACATCGCTCATGCTCTGGCCTTCCGCAGATGCACCGTGAAGCAGGTTCCGGTTTCATCGCTTGTTACGTCGATGCGGCCGCCGTAGTCGGCTACGATGTCCTTGGAAATGACGAGGCCAAGACCCAGACCTCTCTCCTTGGACGTGTTGAATGGTGTGAAAAGCGACTTCAGGATGGCAGGCGAAATGCCCGGACCATTGTCGGCGACTTCGATTGCAACCTCGTCGTCTGTCTCGGTTACGAAGACGTCGACCTTCGCATCGGCTCGCCCATCAAGCGCTTCCAAGGCGTTCTGGAACAGGTTGATCAGAATCTGCTCAAGCCGGATCCGGTTGCCAAGCACGCATAGCCCTGTTGGCGGCGGCCGGATGTGGAGCGCCTCCAACCGGCCGGCAAATCGGCTTTTCAGCAGAACCACCGCCCCGTCGATAACGCCGCGCAATTCAACAGGCTCCGCCGCTGCACGGCCTTTCCGCGCGAAGGCCTTCAATTCGTCGGTAATCGCGCCGATCCGCTCGGTGAGGCCCGCAATCGCTTGGAGGTTGTCGTCGACGGGACTCGTTTGCTTGCGCTCCAGGAAGACGCGGGCATTGTCCGCGTAAGCGCGTATGGTCGCGACCGGTTGATTGATCTCATGCGCAACGCCTGCCGCGACTTGGCCGAGGATCGCGAGCCGGTTCGCCTGCACCAGCTCCTGCTGCACGATCTGCAGTCTTGCTTCCGTTTCCCGATGATCGGAGATTTCGGCTTGCAGACGGTCGCGTGCCCGACTGAGATCATCGGTTCGGGCGATGACCCGCCGTTCCAGCTCCTCGCGCATCGCTTGTTCTTCCGCGATCTTCGTCGCAGCCGCTTGGCGCCTCCACAGAAGAAATGCCGCGATGGCGAGAAGCGGTAGAAGCACGGCCAGAGACAGCAGCCGCATTTCGCGAACCGACGCCGCGACCGGCGCGTCAGTGGGCACAAGATATTCCAGATGCCAGGGCGTGGTGGGGACGGGTGTCGTGAGGCGCAGATACTGACCCTCACCACCACCGGGAAGAACAGCGGAAACAAGCGATGCCTCGGTGTCGATGGGCTGTGGGCGCATGATCGGCAATGTCGCCAGCGGCGCATCGCCGAACTGCAGACTGCTGCGAATGGCGGCAAGGTCGGCCTCCGGCACAGGCCTGTTCATCATAAAACGCCAGGAGGGGATGCTGGTGATCAGAACAACGCCGCGATCATCCGTAACGTAGACGGGGCGATGCGTGTCGCGCCAGTCGCTCTCAAGTCGGTCGAACTCAAGCTTGACGACCACGACGCCAAGCGGTGCTGTGGCACTGCCCACACGACGGGAAATGTAGAGGCCAGGGCGCTTGCTGACACTGCCCAGGGCAAAGTGCTCGGCGGTTCCTTCGTCCATCGCCTTTCGGAAGTAGTCGCGAAAGGTGTAATCATTGCCGACGAAGCTGATCGGTTCCCGCCAATTGCTCGAGGACACGGCGATGCCGTTGGGGCCGATGACGTAGAGCACAGCTGCCTGTGTTCCCGTGACGAGCCGCTCAAGCTTCCGATTCAATATGTCGATCGCATCGTTGCCTTCGGAGGAGAGACCATCGAGAACCTGTTGGTCTTCGGCAAGAAGCAGCGGTAGCGCGCGGGGCCTCTCCAGGACTGCGTTGAGGAGTGCGACCTTGAGGTTGGCGTCGGTTCGGCTTTGACTCTCAATCGCATCGATGGCGGAGCGGCGCCCATACACGTCCGCGGCAAAGAGTGCGGCAAGGACCAGTACTGCCGAAACGGAGGCAAACACGATCCACACGCGCCGCGCCCGCCGGCGGGTGCGGTCGAACAAGCCGAAACCTGACATCGAAGTCGACTGAAGCATTATTCACCTTGTGTGCAATTCCGCACTCGCGTCAAATCAATTTGTGCGAAAATACGCTCACGTCTTCCGGTCGACCCTACGATCTATACAGAAAATGGTTTCTGAATCAATGATTTAGTCATGAAATCTATGACTTGGCACGCATGTTGCAAATCCTCCGCAAACAGCCGCGTGGGCTGTTGACTTGGTAACGCAATCGCCCCGGGAGGCCACTTTGGTTTTGGGGCACATGGAGGACATCATGGGTGCAGCACTTCCAGTCGCGCAGCCGCGCGGCAAGGTTCCCTTCTATCGACTTCTTTACGTACAGGTTCTTGCCGCCATCTGTGCCGGCATCCTGCTTGGTCATTTCTATCCCGACATCGGCTCCTCGCTGAAGCCGCTCGGCGACGCCTTCATCAAGCTCGTCAAGATGATCATCGCCCCCGTCATCTTCTTGACGGTTGCGACGGGCATTGCCGGCATGTCCGATCTGCAGAAGGTTGGACGCGTCGCCGGTAAGGCGATGCTATACTTCCTCGTCTTTTCAACGCTGGCACTGGCGGTCGGCCTAGTGGTCGCCAATGTCATACAGCCGGGCGCCGGCATGCATATCGATCCGGCGACGCTGGATGCCAAGGCCGTGGCAAGTTACGCGGCGAAAGCTCATGACACGACCATCACGGGCTTCCTGATGAACATTATTCCGAACACCATCGTTGGTGCCTTTGCCGACGGCGACATTCTTCAGGTGCTTTTCTTCTCCGTCCTGTTCGGCATCGCGCTTGCCATGGTCGGCGATCGCGGCCGTCCGGTCGTCGACTTCCTGCAGGCACTGACCGCGCCGGTCTTCAAGCTGGTGGCAGTCCTGATGAAGGCCGCTCCAATCGGCGCTTTCGGCGCCATGGCCTTCACGATCGGAAAATACGGCATCGGTTCCATTGCAAATCTGGCAATGCTGATCGGTACCTTCTACCTGACGTCGCTGCTCTTCGTGCTCGTCGTCCTCGGCGCGGTCGCGCGGTACAACGGATTCTCGATCCTGGCCTTGATCCGCTACATCAAGGAAGAGCTCCTACTCGTTCTCGGCACCTCCTCTTCGGAAGCGGCACTTCCGGGCCTCATGGCCAAGATGGAGCAGGCAGGCTGCAAACGCTCTGTTGTCGGTCTCGTCATTCCGACGGGCTATTCCTTCAACCTCGACGGCACGAACATCTATATGACGCTCGCAGCCCTCTTCATCGCTCAGGCGACGGACACGCCGCTGACCCTGGCGGATCAGATCCTGCTTCTGCTGGTTGCGATGCTGAGCTCGAAGGGCGCTGCCGGCATCACCGGCGCCGGCTTCATCACGCTCGCTGCAACGCTCTCCGTTGTGCCCTCGGTTCCAGTTGCCGGCATGGCGTTGATCCTCGGAATCGATCGCTTCATGTCGGAATGCCGCGCCTTGACGAACTTTGTCGGCAACGCGGTTGCAACGGTCGTCGTCGCCCGCTGGGAAAATGAGCTTGACCAGACGAAGTTTGCTGCTGCCTTAGCCGGCAAGTTGCCGCCGGAACCGGAAGACGGAGTGCCGGCTCTGCAGGCTGCGGAATAACGCCTCGCCGCAAGGCGCCGGAAAGAAAAGGAAAGCCTGCGTTCTCCCGAGCGCGGGCTTTCTTATTTGTGGCCTACCAAGCCAGATCCAGGCGGTCCAATCCATGGAAATGATAGACGTCTTTCACGACGGGCGTCCGGGCGAGCCTGAGCCCTGGCAGCCGCTTGAACAGAATTGGCAGGACGATGTTCAGTTCCAGTCTTGCCAGCGGCGCCCCGATGCAGAAATGGATGCCCGCGCCAAAGGAGAGGTTGGCAGCCTCGTTGCGGTCAGGCTTGAAGGTCAGCGGATCGCTGAATTTTGTTGGGTCGAGGTTGGCAGCGGCCAGAATGAGGCTCACCTTGTCGCCTCGCTTGAATGAAATGCCGTCGATCTCGACGGGTTCGAGCGCCCAGCGCTGGAAAATGTGAACCGGCGCGCAGAGGCGCAGGGACTCTTCCACGGTTCGTTCGGTCGTTGCCTCGTCCTTGAAAAGTTCGGTCGGATCGCGCCCGCTTTCCAAGATGATGCGAACTGAGTTACCGATCTGGTGGACCGTCGCCTCGTGACCGGCATTGAGCAGTACGATCGTCGTCGAGACGAGCTCGTCCTCGGTCAGATACTGGCCTTTGTGCTCGGTGTGGATCATGTGCGTCAGCAGATCGTCCCGCGGATTGGCGCGGCGCTCGGCGATGACCGTCTTTATATAGTCCGAAAATTCCTTGGCGGCCCGCTCGGCGCCATCTTCGTCCTCGCGGGTGCGACCGAAGAGATACATGCGAATGTAGGCGTGGGACCACTTCAGGAGCTGCGGTCCCATTTCCTCCGGAATGCCGATCATGCGGGCAATCATCGTTACCGGAATAATATCGGCAAATGCTGAAAGCAGCTCGACTTCGTTGTCCTTCTCGAAGCCATCAATGAGCCTATCGGCGAGCTCGGCAAGCTCCGGCTTCATCTTCTCGACGTGGCGAGAGACGAAAGCGCGGTTAACGAGCGTTCGCAGACGGGTGTGCTCGGGTGGCTCCAGCTCCAGCAAGGAGTATCGTTCGGCGAGATCGAAATTCGCCACGTGCTGATCCGGTTCGGGAAGACCAAGCTCATCACGCGAGGCTATGTGAAGGATCTGGCGGCCGAAGCGGCGATCGCGAAGCAGGCTGTTGACGTGGTCGTAGCCGGTGAAGAACCACTGCTTCTGCTGCACCCAATAGAATGTGGGGCAGTGCGCGTGCAGAGCGGCGTAGACGGTGTTCGGATCGCTGTAGAAGGCGGGATTGCTTGCGTCGAGGGAGACGTGACGTCTGGCGGGATCGATGGAAAGGAATGGTGGGATCATCATGCTTCGAGGCTTAGCGGATTTGCCAAGCCTCGAAAAGATGGGCTCAACCTCTGGACAGTGATCCGACGCGGCGAAGCGCATGAATCTGGTCGTCAAGTGTTGGGACAAGTTCGCCACTTGTTTGATCGGGCTGCGGAGGCGGCGGAGCCGCCGCTTCGGCTTCACCAAAGATGACGGTGCAGTTGCGGCCGGCTGCCTTGGCGGCATATAGCGCGCGATCGGCCGCCGAAACCAGCTTGTCCCTATTGGCCTCGATGGCCGAGGCGAGGGCGACGCCAGTGCTGACCGTTGCGGGAATGATCGCGTCGCCGGTGCTCACCGGGACCCGGCAGAATTCGGCACGGATTGATTCCGCGAGCGCTTCCGCCTCGGTCTGGTCGGCCACCGTCGCGAAAGCGGCAAACTCCTCGCCGCCCATGCGACCGAAGGCGCCGGCAGGGACGAACTGGCGAGCCATGCGCGCAAAGACCGTCAGCACGATGTCGCCAGCCTGGTGTCCGAACCGATCGTTGACGCGTTTGAAGTGGTCGAGGTCGAAGAGCAGTACGGCGACCTGGCGGTTGTTGTGGAACGCGCTCTCCTGAATGTCATCGAACCGGCCGAAAAGGCCGCGCCGGTTCAAGACGCCCGTCAGCGAATCGGTCAGGCTGAGCATACGAAGATGCTTCTCCGAACGTTCCATGATGACGACGCAGGTGAGGGCGCACGCTAGGGTCAGCAGGAATCCCGTCGCCATAGCGGCGGCGCCCGCGAAGTTGGCGGCTTCCGCGTCGGTGGGGCCGATGACCGCCATTGCCGTCGCCGTACCGAAGCACAGGAGGCTCTGGATCACAAAGATAGCCCCCAGTTTGCTTCTTGAGCCCTCGGTGCGCTGGCCGGTCATGCAGACTGCCATTGCTAGCGCCGTCGCGCCGGTGGCCGAGGCCAGGTTGTAGAGAATGACGCGATTGGTGTAGTCGTCATTGACCCACGGCAGGAAGACGCCACCCAACCAAACGAGCGGTGGCAGCAATGCCCACCATTCGAGCTTGCGACGGTCAAGCGCCAGGTACCCGGCAACCCACGCGCTCTGCCCACATAGCGCGATCGTGTTGCCGATCTCGATGGAGAGGATGTCAGGTATCTGCCCGCGCAGCGCAACCATTGCGAAGCCCACGCCGCTAAGAAGAAAGCCCATTCCCCAATAGAAATAGGTCTTGTTTCGGACATTGTGGCGCCAGGCCATGAACGCTACCAGCGCGAGCGTCATGGCTTCCGAGCACCAAATGGCTAATCCAGTCGTAACATTGAACACGGCAATACCCCTTGCATTGCGCGCATTCTCTCGGAGGAAACTGGCAACTTCATTAATTACGCCTGGCTCGGCGGCGCATTTTTGTGCCGAGTTGTGGTTAGGCTTTCTGCTCTGTAAACGCAGCATAGTCGCAAGTGGATTCAGAATTCGTTCATCCTGGCACCGACAAAAGCTGTGCGACCGCGCGATCGCCGCTCGCTCTTCGAAGCTATTTGCAGGCATGAGCGTATATCGGGCGAAAAGTTGTTCACCTTACGCCTGCCCCTCTTAACGTTATCCATCAGCGCGTCTTGAAGAGGAGGGCAGGGAAGCTCTATGTAGGGATAAGGCATTTTCTTTGATTCCCGGCTATAGCCGGCAGACGTTGACAAAGGACGCACATGAGAAACCCAGTCGATACCGCTATGGCCCTCGTGCCAATGGTCGTGGAACAGACCAATCGCGGTGAACGCTCCTACGACATCTATTCGCGCCTGCTCAAGGAACGCATCATCTTCCTGACTGGGCCGGTCGAGGATCACATGGCCACGCTCGTCTGCGCCCAGCTCCTGTTCCTCGAGGCCGAAAACCCGAAGAAGGAAATTGCGCTCTACATCAACTCGCCGGGCGGCGTTGTTACTGCCGGCATGGCGATCTACGACACGATGCAGTTCATCAAGCCTGCTGTCTCGACGCTCTGCATCGGCCAGGCCGCCTCCATGGGCTCGCTGCTGCTTGCTGCCGGCCACAAGGACATGCGCTTTGCCACCCCGAATTCCCGCATCATGGTGCATCAGCCATCGGGCGGCTTCCAGGGCCAGGCATCGGACATCGAGCGTCACGCCCGCGATATTCTGAAGATGAAGCGCCGCCTCAACGAAGTTTACGTCAAGCACACTGGTCGCACCTACGAGGAAGTCGAAAAGACCCTCGACCGCGACCACTTCATGGATGCGGACGAGGCTCAGACCTGGGGCGTCATCGACAAGGTTCTGACGTCTCGCGTCGAGATGGAAGGCGATGCCGCCTAGTGAGAAGTAGGGATGGTGTTGTATCCGCCACAGTTCTATCTCATTTGTGATTGAACAAGGGAAGAAACCCGGTGGCGGGTGCGGCAATCTCAAGTATTAATGCTATGTTGAATTTTTATGACATAGCATCGGCAGTCGAAGGGGAATTCGTTGCCGCCGGAGCCAGGACAGCATAGTTTGGACCGGTTCGTACCCCTTAACGGCCTTGGCCGGCTGGGGCTCCAAGCGTGGAGCAGGCCAATGAGTGGACCGTAATTTCACCTTGAAATGCGGCGTGCTGGAAGGAAAGTGATATGAGCAAGGTCAGCGGCAGCAACGGCGGCGACTCTAAAAACACCCTGTACTGCTCCTTCTGCGGAAAGAGCCAGCACGAAGTCCGGAAGCTGATTGCCGGACCGACGGTTTTCATTTGCGATGAATGCGTCGAACTGTGCATGGACATCATTCGCGAAGAGAACAAGTCCTCGATGGTCAAGTCCCGTGACGGCGTTCCCACGCCCCAGGACATCATCAAGGTTCTCGACGAATACGTCATCGGCCAGCGCCAGGCGAAGAAGATCCTGTCCGTCGCCGTTCACAACCATTACAAGCGCCTCGCGCATGCCACGAAGAACAGCGAAGTCGAGCTGGCGAAGTCGAACATCATGCTGGTCGGCCCGACTGGCTGCGGCAAGACCTATCTTGCCCAAACGCTCGCTCGCATCATCGACGTGCCCTTCACCATGGCCGATGCGACGACGCTGACGGAAGCCGGCTATGTCGGTGAGGACGTCGAAAACATCATCCTGAAGCTGCTGCAGGCTGCTGACTACAACGTCGAGCGCGCTCAGCGCGGCATCGTCTACATCGACGAAGTCGACAAGATCTCCCGCAAGTCGGACAACCCGTCGATCACCCGCGACGTGTCGGGCGAGGGCGTCCAGCAGGCGTTGTTGAAGATCATGGAAGGCACGGTCGCCTCCGTGCCGCCACAGGGCGGGCGCAAGCATCCGCAGCAAGAGTTCCTGCAGGTCGACACCACGAACATCCTGTTCATCTGCGGTGGGGCCTTTGCCGGCCTCGACAAGATCATCTCCGCGCGCGGCGAGAAGACCTCGATCGGCTTCGGCGCAACGGTCAAGGCTCCGGACGACCGCCGCGTCGGCGAAGTTCTGCGCGAGCTCGAGCCGGAAGATCTGGTCAAGTTCGGCCTGATCCCTGAGTTCATCGGCCGTCTGCCGGTCCTGGCGACGCTCGAGGATCTCGATGAGGATGCGCTGATCCAGATCCTGTCCGAGCCGAAGAACGCGCTGATCAAGCAGTACCAGCGCCTGTTCGAGATGGAAGACGTGGAACTAACCTTCCACGAGGACGCTCTTCGCGAGATCGCCCGCAAGGCGATCGTGCGCAAGACCGGTGCTCGCGGCCTTCGCTCGATCATGGAAAAGATCCTGCTCGACACGATGTTCGAACTGCCGGCGCTGGAAGGCGTACGTGAGGTCGTTATCTCCGAGGAAGTGGCGCGCGGCTCCGCCCGTCCGCTTTACATCTACGCCGATCGTCAGGACGAGAAGGCCAATGCTTCGGCGTGAGGCATTAGAGATATCTTTACGATACGAACCGTGAATTTAAGGGGCTTGCCGTCGGCAGGCCTCTTTCTATTTCAAAACCAGTGCACGACCTTGATAAATCTTGCTAAAGAGGTCTGAAAGCGCTTCTGCTGCCGTTGCGGATTTCCAAGTCCGTGGCAATTATGGAATGATTCCGTTGGTGTGTTTCGGCCTTGTGCGTTAGCCGGCGCGGAAGTGGCAAGCGCCGGTCCAGCCTGGCGCTCCAGAGTGAAGGTGTTCCGTTGTAGCATAGCTGTCATGTCCAGGGGGACACCGGCCATGGCGCAGCTTGAAAAGCATAGTGAGAACCTCCACTTGTTGTCTCAAGTGGAGTGCGGCCCGGTTCTAGTGGCCGCGCCAGAAGAGCCCGGCAACGGGACGATGGAAAGGAAATAAAATGACGAAGAAAACGTCAGTTGCGAGCATCGCATATCCGGTTTTGCCCCTGCGCGATATCGTCGTCTTCCCGCATATGATCGTGCCGCTATTCGTCGGCCGCGAGAAGTCGATCCGTGCGCTTGAGGAGGTCATGGGATCGGACAAGCAGATCATGCTCGTCACGCAGATCAACGCGAGCGATGACGATCCGGAACCCTCTGCCATTCACAATGTCGGCACCGTCGCCAACGTGCTGCAGCTGCTGAAGCTGCCTGATGGCACCGTCAAGGTTCTGGTCGAAGGTCGCGCACGCGCCGAGATCGACGCCTACACCGATCGCGAGGACTTTTATGAAGCCCTTGGCCATGTTCTCGAAGAGCCGCATGACGATCCGGTCGAACTGGAAGCGCTCAGCCGCTCGGTCGTGTCCGAATTCGAGAGCTACGTAAAGCTCAACAAGAAGATCTCGCCTGAGGTCGTTGGCGCCGCTAGCCAGATCGACGACTACTCGAAGCTCGCCGACACGGTTGCGTCGCACCTGTCGATCAAGATCACCGAGAAGCAGGAGATGCTGGAAACCACCAGTGTCAAGGCACGCCTCGAAAAGGCGCTCGGCTTCATGGAAGGCGAGATCTCGGTCCTGCAGGTCGAAAAGCGCATCCGTTCGCGCGTCAAGCGCCAGATGGAGAAAACCCAGCGCGAGTACTACCTGAATGAGCAGATGAAGGCGATCCAGAAGGAGCTCGGCGACGGCGAGGAAGGCCGCGACGAGATGGCCGAACTGGAAGAACGCATCTCCAAGACGAAGCTGTCGAAAGAAGCACGCGAAAAGGCCGATGCCGAGCTGAAGAAGCTGCGGCAAATGAGCCCGATGTCGGCCGAAG
Source organism: Rhizobium sp. CF122 (assembly GCF_000282035.1). Classification (GTDB taxonomy): domain Bacteria; phylum Pseudomonadota; class Alphaproteobacteria; order Rhizobiales; family Rhizobiaceae; genus Rhizobium. The sequence goes on along the minus strand of NZ_AKKA01000046.1, from coordinate 9,959 downwards.
CGACTGTTGTCCGCAACTACCTCGACTGGCTGCTCGGCATTCCGTGGGGCAAGAAGTCGAAGATCAAGACGGACCTCAACAACGCCGAGAAGATCCTCGAAGCCGATCACTTCGGTCTCGACAAGGTCAAGGAGCGCATCGTCGAGTACCTGGCTGTTCAGGCTCGCGCGACCAAGATCAAGGGTCCGATCCTGTGCCTCGTCGGCCCTCCGGGCGTCGGCAAGACCTCTCTTGCCCAGTCTATCGCCAAGGCGACTGGCCGTGAGTATGTCCGCATGGCGCTCGGCGGCGTTCGCGACGAAGCTGAAATCCGCGGTCACCGTCGCACCTACATCGGTTCGATGCCCGGCAAGGTCATCCAATCGATGAAGAAGGCGAAGAAGTCCAATCCGCTCTTCCTGCTCGACGAGATCGACAAGATGGGTCAGGATTTCCGCGGCGATCCGTCGTCTGCTCTGCTCGAGGTGCTGGATCCGGCTCAGAACTCGACCTTCATGGATCACTACCTGGAGGTCGAATACGACCTGTCGGACGTGATGTTCATCACGACGGCGAACACGCTGAACATTCCGGCGCCCTTGATGGACCGCATGGAAGTCATCCGCATCGCCGGCTACACCGAAGACGAAAAGCGTGAGATCGCCAAGCGACACCTGCTGCCGAAGGCCATCAAGGAGCATGCTCTGCAGCCGAATGAATTCTCGGTCAGCGACGATGCCCTGATGGCGATCAGCCAGCAGTACACCCGCGAAGCCGGTGTTCGTAACTTCGAACGCGAATTGATGAAGCTCGCCCGCAAGGCGGTGACCGAGATCATCAAGGGCAAGACGAAGTCCGTTCATGTGACGGCCGAAAACATCGACGACTATCTGGGCGTTCCGCGCTTCCGCCACGGCGAAGCAGAACGCGAAGATCAGGTCGGCGTGGTCACCGGTCTGGCCTGGACGGAAGTCGGCGGCGAACTGCTGACGATCGAAGGCGTCATGATGCCGGGCAAGGGTCGGATGACCGTGACCGGCAACCTGAAGGAAGTCATGAAGGAGTCGATCTCCGCAGCGGCATCTTACGTCCGCTCGCGCGCTGTCGATTTCGGCATCGAGCCGCCGCGCTTCGACAAGAGCGACATCCACGTGCACGTGCCGGAAGGTGCGACGCCGAAGGATGGTCCGTCGGCCGGTGTTGCCATGGCAACCGCAATCGTCTCGATCATGACCGGTATCCCGGTCGACAAGAATGTGGCCATGACTGGTGAGATTACTCTTCGCGGTCGTGTTCTGCCAATCGGCGGCCTGAAGGAAAAGCTGCTCGCAGCGCTTCGCGGTGGCATCAAGAAGGTGCTGATCCCGGAAGAAAACGCCAAGGATCTGGCGGAGATTCCGGACAACGTGAAGAACAACATGGAGATCATCCCGGTGTCCCGCATGGGCGAGGTGATCAAGCATGCGCTGGTCCGCAGACCGGAAGCGATCGAGTGGGATGGCACGGTGGAAACGCCGGTCATTGCAACGGTCGAAGGGCTCGATGAAACAGGTGCAACCATAGCTCACTGAGCTTTGTTTGCCACATTCGTGCCCAATTGCTTAAAAACCCTGAAAAGGCTGGTGTTTTCGCCAGCCTTTTTTTGTGAAATTGACACGCAGGTGCTTGCATTTCCTTGATTTGCAGGGTCTTTGGGGTGCGGCGGGCCTGATGAACTCTATTCTGTGCCTAGCTTATAGATTTGAGTCGTTTCGAACCATTTAGAAAGGGGTGGAAACATGAACAAGAATGAACTCGTGTCCGCAGTTGCCGAAAAGGCAGGACTCTCGAAGACCGACGCTGCTTCCGCAGTTGATGCTGTTTTCGAAGTCGTCCAGGCTGAACTGAAGGGCAAGGGCGACGTTCGCCTCGCTGGTTTTGGTAGCTTCACCGTCTCCCATCGCGCAGCCACGAAGGGCCGCAACCCGTCCACCGGCGCTGAAGTCGATATTCCGGCTCGCAACGTGCCGAAGTTCACGCCCGGCAAGGGCCTGAAGGACGCCGTTAACGGCTGATATGAATTTGCTTGTCGGCCGGGCAACGAGACCGGCGGTGCAAGTTTCGAAGGGTTCGGCCACGGCCGGACCCTTTTCGTATTTCGCGGACTTGTCGGCACGCGAGGTATGTCTTACGAAAATACTGTTCTCAGGGCGGGGTGAAAGTCCCCACCGGCGGTAAGGGCCTCGGCTCAAGCCCGCGAGCGCCTTTTGGCCGGTGTCGAAAGGGTCAGCAGATCCGGTGCAATTCCGGAGCCGACGGTTACAGTCCGGATGAAAGAGAATGAGCGGAGCGGGCGAGGGCGAATTCTGTCCTGGCTGCGGTATCGCGCTCATGCGTCCTGATTTGTGTTGGTTTCGGAAAGAAAACATGAATCAGACTTCCCCTACATTTTCTGCTTCGCGAGCAATGATCGGCGCTGCCTGGATGGTCGCTGCAGGCATCGCCTTCTCGATCCTCAATGTCGTCACGCAATGGCTGACGATGAGGCTCGCCTTCCCCTCCGCCTCTGCAGCCTTCTGGCAATATGCCTTTGCGCTGGTCTTCTCGTTGCCCTTTCTCCGGCGCGTCGGCTTTGGAGCAATGCGAACGCGCTATCCTTGGCGTCACGTCGTGCGTGTCGCCTTGGCAGCCTTCGGTGTGATGACCTGGGTCGCAGGGCTTGCGTCCGTGCCGATCTGGCAGGCGATCGCCCTGGTAATGACTTCGCCATTCTTCATCATCATGGGCGCACGCATCTTCCTTGGTGAATACATCGGCCTCGCACGGTGGGTGGCGACTGGCACCGGCTTCGTCGGAGCGATGATCATCCTGCAGCCCTGGTCGGACAGCTTCAGTTGGGCGGCGCTCCTTCCAATCCTGTCGGCGCTTCTCTGGGGTGCCTCGTCGCTGATCACCAAGAGCCTTACCGGGGTCGAACGGCCGGAAACCATCACCGTCTGGCTGCTGGCTCTCCTGACGCCCATCAACGGCGGATTGGCGGTCGCCGCGGGATTCAGCATCCCTTCCGGTATGACGCTCCTGCTTTTCGTTGCGGCAGGCCTCCTCACCGTGATGGCCCAGTATTTCTTGACACTTGCCTATTCAACGGCCGATGCCGCCTACATCCAGCCCTTCGACGATCTCAAGCTGCCGCTCAATGTTTTCGCCGGCTGGTTGGTCTTTGGTTATGCGCCGACCGGCTATTTGTGGTTGGGGGCGATGCTGATCCTTGGTGCATCGCTCTTCATCATGAGGAACGAAATGAAGAAGGAACGGGAGACCGGCTAGCGCAGTCAGAATATGACAGCAGTGTCATTCCGGTGTCATGCCTATCCCGCAAAACCCCTTTGTTTGAATTCATGGGGGATTTCATGACAACTCTATCGCGCAAGACAGTGCTCGTTACAGCGCTTCTGACGACGGCCGCGTTTCCGGCCGCCGCAGAGCCCGTTTTCAACCGCATCGCAACTTTTCCGGTGGCATCCAACCTGCCCGAGGGAAAAGACAAGCTTTCGGCCACTTCGGCGGAAATAATCACGGCCACCGACGACGGCATGACGCTGATCTATAGCGATAGCCCGCTCGGTGCGATCGGATTTGTCGATATCTCAGACGCCAAGGCGCCGAAGGCCGGCGGCGCGCTGATGATGGACGGCGAGCCGACCTCCGTGACGTCCGCCGCCGGCAAGGCGCTGGTGGCCGTCAATACGTCAGAGAGCAAGGCGAAGCCCTCGGGGCGCCTCGCGATCGTCGACGTTGCAACCAAGAAGATCGAGAGCACCTGCGATCTCGGCGGCCAGCCGGATTCGATCGCACTCAACAAGGACAAGACGCTCGGCGCGATCGCGATCGAAAACGAGCGTGACGAAGAGGTGAACGACGGCAAGATTCCACAGATGCCGGCAGGCGAGCTCGCCGTGTTCCAAGTCAAGAACGGCACGGTCGATTGCAGCTCGATCAAGCACGTCACGCTGACGGGCCTTGCGGGCATTGCGCCCGAAGATCCGGAACCAGAATTCGTCTCGTTCAACGACCAGAACGAGATTGCCCTGACCCTTCAGGAAAACAACGAAATCGTCATCATTGACGCGGCAACTGCAACGGTGAAGACGCACTTCTCCGCCGGCAGTGTCGATCTGGCCGGCATCGACACCAAACGCGATGGTGCCCTGAAGTTCACCGGCGAACTCAAGGGCACCCCCCGTGAGCCTGACGCGGTGAAGTGGCTCGACAATAACCGCCTGGTCGTTGCCAACGAAGGCGACTATCAAGGCGGCTCGCGCGGTTTCACGATTTTCGACAAGACCGGCAAGGTGCTCTACGAATCCGGTGCTTCCTTCGAACGTGCCGTCGCCAATATCGGCCACTATCCGGACAAGCGTTCATCCGCCAAGGGCGTCGAGCCGGAAGGTCTGGAAGTGGCGACGATCGGAGGCCAGAAATACATATTCCTGCTCGCAGAGCGCGCCTCTGTCGTCGGCGTCTACAGGGATACCGGTGCGGAGCCTGAACTGGTCCAGATCCTTCCGTCCGGCGTTTCACCTGAAGGCGCTGTGGCCGTACCGTCGCGCAATCTTCTCGCGACCGCCAACGAAGCCGATCTTGGCGAGGACGGCGGCCCACGGTCGCACGTGATGCTCTACGAACTCGCCGAGGGCGAGGCGGCCTATCCGCAGATCGTTGCGGCCGAGAAGGATAGCAACCCGGTCGGCTTCGCGGCGCTTTCCGGTCTTGCTGCCGTTCCGGAAAAGTCGGGACAGCTGTTTGCCGTCAGCGACAGTGTCCTCGGCATGCAGCCGACGATCTACACGATCGACGCAACCAGGAAGCCGGCCGTGATCACCGAAACGCTGACCGTAAAGCGCGACGGCCAACCGGCACAGAAGCTCGACATCGAGGGTGTGGCCGTTGATGAAAAGGGCTGGTTCTGGCTGGCGTCCGAAGGCAACACTGAGAAGCTGGTGCCGCACGCTCTCTATCACGTCAATCCGAAAGGCGAGATCAAGGAAGAGATCTCACTTCCCAAAGAATTGGCAGCGAACGAAATCCGCTACGGCTTCGAAGGTGTGACGATCGTCGGCTCCGGCGACGACGCGACGCTCTGGATGGCCGTCCAGCGCGAGTGGAAGGATGACGAGAAGGGCTTTGTCAAACTTGTTTCCTACAATCCGAAAAGCAAGGAGTGGGGTGCCGTCCGCTATCCGCTCGACAAATCCGAAGCGGGCTGGATTGGCCTCTCCGAAATCTCCGCTCATGGCGATAGCGTCTACATCATCGAACGCGATAACCTTGTCGGCGACGCAGCGAGACTGAAGAAGCTCTACAAGGTAGCGATATCAGATCTGAAGCCCGCCAAGCTCGGTGGCGAACTGCCGGTCGTCAAGAAGATTGAAGCCCACGACTTCCTTCCGGAGCTGAAGACCGCCACCAATGGCTATGTCCTCGACAAGCTCGAGGGCTTCGTTTTCGATGCCTCCGGCAAGGCCTACGCGGTCACGGACAATGACGGCGTCGATGATTCCTCAGGTGAAACTCTGTTCTTCCAGGTCAATCTCGTTGGCACAAACTGAGATTGGCTCAGGCATGAAACAGAATGGCCGGGTCTACGCCCGGCCATTTTTCTTGCGGCTGCTTTACCAGCGCTGGTGGACATAAGGAGCGACGAGGCGCTCGTAGATCTCGCGTGTGGCGTCCATCACCTCATGCGAGAGCGGCGCGAGACTTGCCGCCGCCGCGTTGGCGCGTGCCTGTTCGGCATTGCGTGCACCCGGAATGACGACGGTGACTGCATCGCTCATCAGGATCCAACGCAGCGCGAAGGCCGCCATCGTCGCGCCAGCGGGAACGAGCTTGCGCACTTCCTCCACCGCCTGCAGGCCGACCTCGAAGGGAACGCCAGCGAACGTCTCACCGACATCGAATGCCTCGCCGTGACGATTGAAATTGCGGTGATCGTCGCTCGCAAACTTCGTATCGCGGGTGATCTTTCCGGACAGCAGACCACTTGCAAGCGGCACGCGGGCGATGACGGCGATGTTCTTCCGCCGCGCCTCCTGGAAAAACAGGTGATCGGGCCGCTGACGGAAGATGTTATAGATGATCTGGATGCTGACGACGCCAGGATACTCGATCGCCTTCAGCGCTTCCTCGACCTTCTCGACGCTGACGCCGTAGCCCATGATCTTGCCGGCCTTCTGCAGCTCATTCAGGCCTTCGAAGACCTCCGGGCGATAAAGCACTTCTGTCGGAGGGCAGTGCAACTGCACGAGGTCGAGGTTGTCGACGCGCAGGTTCTTGAGACTGCGATCGATGAAGCCTTCGAGGTTGGCCTTGGTGTAGCCATCGGTGACATGCGGGTTCAGCCGGCGCCCTGCCTTGGTCGCAACCATCGGCCGTTCGCCGCCACGGCTCGCAAGAACGTCGGCAATGATCTTTTCCGATCGGCCGTCGCCATAGACGTCGGCGGTGTCGATGAAGGTCATGCCGGCGTCGAGCGCCGCATTCAGCGCGTCGCGGCCGTCGGCTTCGCTGACATCGCCCCAGGCGCCGCCGATCTGCCATGCGCCGAAGCCGATATTCGTGACGGTATGGGGCAGGTGGCCGAAAGAATGCTGTTTCATGGAAATCCTCCGCGTGATGAAATGCCTCGCCCTAGCAGTCGCCCAGGCAAGGAGCAAGCGCCTGCAGCTGAGATAGGGCGGCATCGCCGGAGCGCCGCCATTTCTTCTGCGGAGCGACATGAACGCCACGATTCGGAGCGCGCTCTGCTATCCGCGGTTATCGTCGGATTCGCTGTCTCCGATTGGTGACAAGGCGCTGTGGTCAGGGCCACGCAGCCTGGGACCGAGCAATGCGTCGCTTGGACAATGAAGCCGCTTGGCTTACGGTCGCCTGGACAGATCGTCATGCTCGAAAAGGAAACGTCGATGGAGATCAAACCCTGCGGATCGCGGCCCTCTATGAAGGCGCCGACAGAATATTTCACGGGGTCGGTCCGTCAGGACCCACTGATGGACGCGCCAACCCCGGCAAGGGTGAGGGTAGTCAGCGTCACGTTCGAACCGGGCGCACGAACCGCCTGGCATACGCACCCGTTGGGGCAGACCCTGATCGTCACCGCAGGCAAGGGGCTGGCGCAGAGCGAGGGCGGCCCCCTTCGTGAAATTTGCGCCGGCGACACGGTCTGGTTCGCGCCGGGCGAAAAGCACTGGCATGGCGCCGGGCCCGATACCGCAATGACCCACATCGCGATCCATGAAGCGCTGGACGGCAGCGCCGCCGACTGGATGGGACAGGTCAGCGACGAGCAATACGCAGGAAAGGCCTGAAGCGGCTCAGAGGCGCTTCAGGCAATAGGAAAAGTGAGCGTGCGATTCGACCGTCAGGAACTCGAATTGCCAGCCATAGTCCTTGCAGAACTTGGTGACCGCTTCGACGACGCCGTAGACGATCGGCTTAACGGCATTGCCGGTGCAAAAGTCATGCCCGGCGATTCTTCCCGTTCGTTTCACTTTCTTCTCGCACAGCAGGAGTTCCTGCCAGGTGAGCTCGAAGGAATGATCGGTGTCGATGTAAGCCCAGTCGAGAAAGTCATCTTCGAATTCGGCGAGCTTTTCGAGCGATGTGCCCTGCATCAGGTGCAATTGGCCACTCTCTATCTGGTCTTTGAACTGATTGTGGATTTGATCGAGCCCCGAACTGTAGCGGTCCATGCTCCAAGGATCGATCAGGTAAAGCTGCGCAGGCCGATTCTTCTCAAGGATTTCCGCCGTATACTCCCCAAAGGCAGCTCCAACTTCGACGCCGATGCCGCCGTTCGGGATACGGTAGAGCAATTCGCTCCGATCAGGCAGCAGCCGTGCATTTTCCATATGGTGCGTGCTCAACTGTGTGCGCGGCATACTAGCCCGCTGTGCCTGCCGTTCCTCGCGTGTCTTCATGATGATGTCTCGGATAATGCGTGTGTTGTTGGACCTTGCGGCCCGCGGGAACCACCTTATAGCCAGCGCAACGCAATGTTGGCTAGGCTTCTTCGGGAGGCGCAACGACAGATCGCTGCGATCTGATCTTACCGATAGATCAGCCAGTCCTTGGGCACCTGCGAGACATTGGCCACACCATGGACAGAGACGTTGTCTCCGCCCGATGCCTTTGCCATGCCGAGCGCCTGTTCGGCGAATGCTATAAGCGCATCAGCCGTCCGGGCTTCCTTCGACATACATATCCCGACCGAGAATGAAATTGGCGCTGCCCGTTTTCCCGATACGGGATGCACCACCGGCAATCCCCTAAGCCGATCGCGGAGCCTATCGACAAGCCGCATGATCTCCGTCTCGTCCGCCGTTCGGAAAATGAAACCGAAGCGCCCCCGATCGAAGCGGCAGGCCAGATCCTTTTCACCGAACATCGCCTGGATCAACTCGCCGATTTTCTTGAGGACGGGCTCAAGAAGGTTTGGAACGGCCGCAATGGTCTCGTAGCGGTCGATATCCGCAAAGGCGATTCCGCACAGATCAGGCAGTCCTGATTTCTCATAGACATTGGCGAGTTCCTTGTTGAATACCCGACGGTTCCCCAGGCCGGTCAACGTATCGACAAATCTTGCGGCGTTTGCCGCGGCGGCCTCGCGCTGTACCTCCTCGAGCTTCTGGGATTTTTCCACCACCTTGGAAGCGAGCATTGCACTTTGCGCCTCGCGAGTATGTGTTGCCGAGCTTACCGATTGCAGCGATCGCGTGAGCGCGGCCGTGTCTGTCACATCATTGGCTTCAAAGACGCGGGCAGCTTGGCTGATGATACTTCCGTAGCGCGTCAGTGCTGACTTTTCCTCGTCGAGCAGGGAGAGAATGCTCTGCAGTTCCTGCTGCACCTGGCCGGAACGGGCCTCGAGCAGGCTGCCTTCGAAGTGGTGGGGCAGGTAACGGCGTCCGATTCCATCCAGGGCCTCCTGTGTCTTGACCGGGCCAAGTGATCTTAGCTCGCGGGCGAGATCCGGACTGTTGCCAGTCAGGGCCTCGAATACGAGCTCATAGTTGCGCGGCAGCCCTTCGATTCCAAGATGTTGCAAAACCGTTGCAATGCGAAAGGCTAGATTCGTGTGCGTGTTGGACTGCACCAGATGCCCTCTCCGACGTGACTTCGTCTTTACCACTGACGAGGCTGGGTGACATGAGCGGCGGCCATGGCCGGCTGTGTCACAATTGCAGGCAAGCTATGCTGGAAGCTTTTCCTGCAACCGCTTGCGCTGTGCCGGAAAGCAGAAGAAAGACGTATGTAGAAAGCCACCGGAACATCATGCTCCCTATGACAAACAACTTATGAGGACAATACTGCGCGCGCTCAATTAAAACGAAGTAAATGAGTACTCTGGCGCAGCGAGGGAGGTACGCAACGCACGCCACCTGCTCGAGCGGATCCGATACGTCGCCATCATCAGCGGCAAACTATGAGTATGTAGGAAAGAAATGGTGGGCGATGAGAGACTCGAACTCCCGACATCCTCGGTGTAAACGAGGCGCTCTACCAACTGAGCTAATCGCCCTCGCGAGATCGGTCCGGTTCGGCCCGCCGCGTCGGTGGCCGTGATCTATGCGGATCGCGGACAAACCGCAAGAGTGTTTGTGAAGATTTTTTGATTTTTTTGAATGGAGCTGCTCACCCGGCTTTCGTCTCGGCGATTTCTGAGCTGTGGAAAGCCGCCGGCGAGTACAGGGTGAGGGCTCGGGGATCGATTGCTTGTGCAAGCCCGACAAGCACTCCTCTAATAATACACTGAATTTGCCTAGGGATTTTCGTTCTCCAAAAACAATTCGCAGACTGTCATCGTTTTGTCTCCAAAGCTGCTTGACACTCAAATGCGAACCCCTTAGTTAGCCGCTCATCGAAGCGGCGAAGCTGCTTTGACACGGACGCGAAAGCTTCCGGATCGCTTGAAATGAATGCGGGTGTAGCTCAGTCGGTTA
>NZ_AKKA01000045.1 GCF_000282035.1 Rhizobium sp. CF122 | reverse complement strand
GCGCAGACGATTTTTGCCGCCCCCCGCAGAAATCCCTCCGTGTGGAGTGCTTGTTTGCGTTGTGTGCGTTTTCGGCTGTTTTGATTGCGGCGGCTTGCAACCAACGGTTCCTGCAATTGGTTGAACGGCCCAAAGGGGATCCATACCTCCGGTTAAACGGCGGAGGTTCAGTACGAAATCTGCCCATTCTTGATGGTTGTGCCGTCGGAGGAGAGTTCCTCTTTCAGGATCTCGCGCGCCTCCGGGCTGATGACAGCGACTGGCGCCGCAACGGCAAGCCGCGCCGCCTGGCCTGCGAAATTCGCCGCAGTCGCGCCGATCTGGTCGGCAGCGCTTGCCTTTCCGCCATCAAGACTCTGGCCGGCTAGCCGCAGCCCGAGGAGGCGCACGACCTCGGGGCTGTCGGCGAAGGCGTTGTGGCCGAGCGGATCGTTCGTCGTGACGCCACTGGTGTCGATGACGGAAACGCCGAGGTCTTCGAGCACAGGCGCATAGGGTCTGAGATCGGCCCCGCCGACGCGGTTGACGCCACCCGATAGCCAGCTCGAGACCTCCAGCGCCTTGTCGCGTGTCGATGTCAGGATCGCAAAGTGCGGCCGCCTTGGCCCCATCTCCGTGAACTGACGGCGAAACACGTCGATATCGATGTCGGGCGATGCGAGGATGACGTTCTTCACCTTCGCGGGGATCGATTTCTCGCGCATAGCGACGCCGCGTAGCGCCTCTGCGGCAAGCCAGCCGCCCATCGAATGGGCGAGGATCGTCACGTCGTCGACGTCGGGGCTTTTCACAGCCTGGAGGATTAGATCCTCCAGGGCACGACGCGAATAGTTGGCGCTCTCCTTGTCATAGAGGTAGTCAAACACACGTCCCCTCGAGGGCCAGGTGAAGAGGATCGGCGCGGCGTCGGTTCCCGAATCATGGACGATCTGCGCGAAGCGGAAGACCGCGTCGGCATAGGTGTTGTTGAATCCATGAACGAAGATGATGACCTGATGCCTCTTGTTTCGGTTCCTTCGGTACCAGTCCAGGGCCTTGCCTTCGGATTGCACCTTGGCGACCTCCGTGACCGCGAACTCCTTTTGCGGGTTGGGCGGCATGCGGGACGGCCACTGCACCTCTCCGATCTTGCGGTTCCTGTCGGGCGGGATGGACACGTCGACGCTGTTAAGCGAGATCGCCGTTCCGCGGTCACCCGAATAGAGCTTGCCAGGATCCTCCGAAGGCTTGCGCGTCGTGGCCACCAGCATGGTGACCCGGCTTGTGCCGGTCGGGGCAACCGCGAGAGGCCGAAGGACGTCCTGCGCCCGGTTGGCGCAACCCGATGCGATCAGAGACAGGGCCAAAAGGATTGGGCCAGTCTTGCACGCGCAACGAACGGTGGCGATCGTCGCAGCGAGGCGATATCCGTGGGCAACGCGCCCAGGATGCCGGAGCGATCGTTTCATCTCAGTGCTGCTCGACTTCACGAGGAATCCGGAACCATGCGACGTAGAGCGCCGGCAGGAAGAGAAGTGTGAGCGCCGTGCCGACGACGATCCCACCCATCATCGCGTAGGCCATGGGCCCCCAGAATATCTCGTGCGAGATCGGGATCAGGGCCAGAGTCGCGGCCGCGGCGGTGAGCATGATCGGCCGCATGCGGTGCTCGGTCGCCTCCACCACCGCCTTCCATGCCGACATTCCCTGTGCACGCAGCTCCTCGATCTGGACGATCAAGATCACGGAGTTGCGGATGAGGATCCCGACGAGCGCGAGCACGCCCAGGAGTGCGACGAACCCGAGCGGCGAGTTGCTGGCGAGCAGCGCCACGACGACGCCGATGAGCGCCAGCGGCGCCACGGAAAAGACCAGAAACAGCCTGTGGAAGCTCTGAAGCTGGATCATCAAGAGGGTCGCCATGATGACGAACATGGCCGGCGCCACCTTCGCGATCGGACCCTGCGACTTGGCCCTTTCCTCGACCGCGCCGCCGACCTTGACAGTATACCCGGCCGGCAGCGTCTTTTCGAAGGCCGCGACCTTCTCGAAGAGCGCCTTCACAACGGTCGCCGGCTGCGTCGCATCGCCGATTCCGGCCTGGATCGTGATGGTCGGAATTCTGTCGCGCCGCCAGATTGTCGGCTGTTCAAGCTCATAGTGGAAGGTTGCCACCGATGACAGCGGAACGGACTGGCCGCTGCTGCTCTGCAGTTGCAGGTCAAGCAGGGTGTCGATCGAGCCGCGCTCCTTTTCTGCGGCACGGCCGATGACATCGACCAGATAGATGTCGTCCCGGACCTGGGTTACGGCATTTCCTTGTACGACGGTGTTGAGCGCCATTGCGATGTCCTCGGACGAGACGCCAAGCTGTCTGGCCTTGTCCTGCAGCACGTCTATCTTCACGACACGGGCCGGTTCGTTCCAATTGAAGGCGAGGTTTCTGAGCGAGGGATGGGTGCCGACGATCGAGCCCAGCTTCTGTGCCAGGTCGCGCACCCTCTGCAGATTTTCTCCGGACACACGGTACTGGATCGGCTTGCCAACCGGGGGCCCGATGTCCAGAAGCTTGACGTAGGCGTCCGTTCCCGGAAAGGTCTTCTGAAGGTAGGCCTCCATCTGCTGCTTCAGCTTGTCGCGGACGTCGAGTCCCTTGGTGACAATGATCGTCTGGCCAAAGGACATGTCGGCCGGCTGCACGTCGAAGGACAGGACGAAGCGCGGCGCACCCCTGCCGACGTATGTCGACCAATGCTCGACGCCAGGATTGTCGACCAGCATCTCATGCTCGAACTGGGCCATCTGGCGGCTTGTTTCGGCGATCGAACTGTTCTGCGGCAGGTTCCAGTCGACGATCAGTTCTGGACGATCGGAACTCGGGAAGAACTGCTGCTGCACCATCGACAGGCCGACGATCGATCCGGCGAAGAGAAGAACCGTCGCGACGATCGTCATCCAGCGCCAGCGCAGGCAGAACTGCAGCAGGCTTGAAAACACCCTGGCAACGCGCCCCTTGTGCTCGGCGTGCTTCTTCATGGTCTTCGGTAGAATGGTCACCCCGATCAGGGGCGTGAACACGACCGCGACCACCCATGAAACGACGAGCGAAACCGCGATGACGACAAAGAGCGTGAAGGTGAACTCGCCGGCGTTGCTCTTGTTGAAAGCGACGGGGATGAAGCCCGCGACCGTTACCAGCGTGCCGGTCAACATGGGAAACGCAGTCGATGTGTAGACGTAGGTGGCGGCCTTCGTGAGACTGTCGCCCGCTTCCAGCCGTGCGACCATCATCTCGACGGCGATCATGGCGTCGTCGACGAGGAGGCCGAGCGCTATGATCAGCGCTCCGAGCGAGATGCGCTGCAGCGAGATGCCCGTGTAGAGCATCACCAGGAAGGTGATGGCGAGCACCAACGGGATCGCGATTGCTACCACCAGGCCGGCCCTCATCCCGAGGCTGATGAAGCTGATCGCGAGTACGATCGCGACCGCCTCGAACAGGGCCTTTGTGAAGCCCCCAACCGCCTCGTCGACCACCTTCGGCTGGTCGGAGACCTTTTCGACGGAGACGCCGACCGGAAGCTCCTGGATGATGTTGCCCATCGTCTTTTCAAGCGTTTCCCCGAAGGCGAGCAGATTGCCGCCGGTCTTCATGCCGACCGCCAAGCCGAGGGCTGGCTTCCCGTTGAAGCGGAAAAGCGACGTCGGGGGATCGACATAGCCGCGGGTGATGGTGGCGACATCCGTCAGCGGGAAGAAGCGGTCGTTGACGCGAAGATTGATCCCGCGCAAGGTCTCTTCCGAGATGAACCGCCCGCCGACCCGCAATGCGACGCGCTCCGGCCCCGTCTCGACAAATCCGGACTGGGTGACGGCGTTCTGCGCCTGCAGCGTGGCAATGATCGCGGAGCGGTCGATACCAAGAGCGGCTATCTTGCGGGTCGAGAATTCGAGATAGATCACCTCGTCCTGCGCACCGACGATGTCGACCTTGCCAACGTCGGGAATCTTGAGGATCTGCGTCCGGGCATTCTCGGCAAAATCACGCAGTTCCCTCTGGCTAAGTCCGCTGACACCCGTAAAGGCAAAGATATTGCCATAGACGTCGCCGAACTGGTCGTCGAAGAAGGGACCGACCACGCCTTGAGGAAACGCGTACTTAATGTCGTCGGTCAGATTGCGGACGCGCGACCAGGTGGACTTCACGTCCCGGGCGTTCGTGTCCGGCAGCAGGTCGACGAAGACGGTCGTCTGACCGGCGGTCGTGATGCTGCGGGTATGTTCGAGATTGTCGAGTTCCTGCAGCTTCTTTTCGATGCGGTCGGTAACCTGCTGTGTCACCTCCTCGGCGGAGGCGCCGGGCCACTGGGCCTGGATCACCATCGTCTTGATCGTGAAGGACGGATCCTCCTCGCGGCCGAGGCCGAGATAGGCAAAGGCTCCCGCCGCTGCGAACATGATCATGAAATACCAGACGAGACAACGATGCTCGAGCGCCCAGTCCGAAAGGTTGAATTTATTCACGGGCGTTGCTCCTGTCCGAGTTTCACTTTCTGTCCATCGACGAGTTCATCGACTCCGGCGACGACAACCTCTTCGCCTTCCTGCAGACCCGACAGGATCCGGACGGAACGGGCGTTGGACGCGCCGCCATCGAGCTCCACCACTCTCGGGCCGACCTGGGCAGTCGAGCGATCCACGACCCAGACCTGGCTGGCACCGCCTTCATGGCGGATGGCGGAGAGCGGCAGCGCGATCGCCTGCTTCCTTTCTCCGACAAGCGGCGTCGCGGTGACCACGGCGCCGAGGCGGAAGATGTCCGGCGCCTGGTCGATCCCGATCTTCAGCCGATAGGTGCGGGTGTTGGGATCGGCCTGAGGCGCGATCTCGCGGACCACGCCAATGGCCTGCATCCTGCCGTCGAGCTGGAGGGCGACGCGGAAGCTGTCGTCCAGGCGAACGTTACTGAACTGCGCTTCTGGCACGTCGACGACCACGTCGCGCTGCTCGATGCGCGCCAGTTTCAAGACCGGCTGGCCGGCAGAGACGGTCTGGCCCATTTCTGCGGACGTGGCGGTCACGACGCCATCGAACTCGGCTCTCAGCTCGGAGTAGCCAAGTTGCTCATTCGCCTTGGCAAGGCTCGCCTTTGCTCTCGCAGCATTGGCGGTAGCCGACTTGAGCT
>NZ_AKKA01000044.1 GCF_000282035.1 Rhizobium sp. CF122 | reverse complement strand
CATCGCCGCCGCCACCATTTTGGCCATCGTCGTCGCCGCCGCCATCGCCGCCGCCGTTCTGGCCGTCGTCGTCGCCGCCGCCATTGTTGTCACCGTCGTCGTCGCCGTCGCCGCCGCCATCGCCGCCGCCACCATTTTGACCATCGTCATCGCCGCCGTTGTTCTGGCCGCCATTGCCGCCATCGTCACCGCCGCCGTTCTGGCCACCATTACCGCCATCGTCACCGCCGCCCTGATTCTGGCCGTCGTCGCCTCCGCCCTGGTTGTCCTGGTTCGTTCCGAAGATATCTTCGGGCAGATTGGTCAGCCCCGTGTTGCGGGCAATGATTGCGGCAAAGCCCTGCTCTTCGACGATGTCGTAGAAGTCGAGGTTTTCCACGCGCTCGAGGTAGTAGAGGCGATCGCCCTCCTGAATGCGGTCCAGTTGCTCGTGCAGGATGACCCAGAAGGTCTGCCCGACGACGCCACCATTGATATGCTTCTCGGCAAGACCGCCAACGAACAGATCGACACGGTCGATACCCTTGACGATGCCGGTTCCGTCCGGCTGGATCGCGACATCGATGTCAGGATTGATCTGCTTGAATTTCGCGATGTCGCCTGGCTGCAGCACGAGATCAGGATAGGCCTGGCGGAACTGGTTGATCACGGTGTCCGAGAGGCCGTTGCGGGTCTGGAAGTCCTCCCATGAGGTGTAGGGCGTGAGGTTACCGGCAAAGCCGACCGCCTCATGCACATAGGGATCGGTCGATGCCAAGAGATCCGCGCGGATCTGGTTCATCGAGCCAAGACCGACATCCCATTCGCGGGCAACGTCGAAGGCAAACACATCGGCGCTGCTGCGCACCAGATCGTTGCGCACCGCATCGACAATATTGACATCGACCTCTTGCGCCGGCTGCACGACGCCACCGGCCAGAATGCCGCTGATCCCCAGCTGTTCATAGCCAGGCTGCGGCACATAGCCGGCAGGCAATGGGCCGAGGAAGGCGCTGGCGTCGTTCGTCGGGTTGAGGAACGCGTCGAACAGGGCAACCTGCGTCGGATGGCCTTGCGCATCCATCACGGTCAAGGTCTGGTCGATCAGCGAATGACCGAAGCGATAAGCCGCCGTCGCGAATTCGTGCGAGACGCGCGCATCGACATCGGGGTTGTAATCGTTGAAGCCATGCTCGCCGTCTCCCTTCATGCCGCCGAGCAGCTTGTCGGCGAACTCGGTGTAAACGACGCGCTGGTATTCCGTTTCATTGATCACCTTGGCGGCCTGGAAGAGTTCCTCGGCGGTGCCGGTGAAACCAGCCTCCAGGAGCCCGGCAACATGGAAGTTGTGATTGCGGGCCCAGATGGTGTGGATCGCCGTCAAGGCGATGTTCTCGTTGGCCCGGCCATCGCCGGCCACATAGTGATCGAGCAGGCTGATGAACGGGTTGGTATCGAGCAGCAGCGCAAAGCCACTGCCCATGAAGTTGGAGGTCATCTGCGGCAGCATCGCTTCGTTGATGTGACCGTTTGCATCGACCAGACCGGCGAAATAACTGCGGAAGGTGACGGAGCCGCCCGGCAATGAGGATGCCGTGAACACCGTATTGTTCGCCCAGTGATGCATGATCAGTTCACGCAGGTTGGGCAGCAGGTTGAAGGTCGGGTTGGACGGATCGGGCGCACCGGCCAGGAGCCGACCGCTGAACCCGCCGTGGCCGTCGCCTTCCCTGAGGAACTGACCGACGAGCTCATCGGAGCCGTAAGCCTGGTTCTGGTCGGCAAAGGGCGAGGTCTTGTTGAGATGCTGCGTCACGCCATTGGCATCGAAGCCGGAGACCGTTCCGCGGGTCAGATCCGCCGGATTGTCGGTACCGGGCGTATGTCCGGCGCCCGGCGCGCCGATCTGGATCGTGCCATTGCCGCCCTTCGGCAGGAAGTCGAGACCATGGTCGAAGTACTGGCCGAACGCAGTGAACAGGCTGTTGGCATGCTCTGCACTGGTCGCCAGGTTCGCCTCCTGAGCGCCGAGTGCATTGCTGATCGCGCGCGGATCCAGCCCGTTGAAGAGCGGGTTGATATCGCGGTTGTGGGTGCTGTCGTTGTAGTCCCCGAGATGCGCATCCGTGAGACGGATGAAGGGTTGATCCGCGGATCCGTAGTTCGGATGTGCGCGATTGTTGCCCGTACCTTCGAGATCGCGGATGCCGACGGCATCGTTGTCTTCGCCGCCCGGCAGACCATTCACGAGGTTCTTCAGTGCCGTGAGGTCACTGGCCGTCAGATGGAAGGCACCGTTGCCTCCCGGATCGTCATTGCCGCCTGCGCCGCCATCGCCACCGTCGCCGTTTCCACCGTTGCTGCCGCCACTGCCGCCACTGCCGGAGCCGGCCTCGAATGTCGGGGTGCCGGTGCTGGCGAAGGTGATCGAATGCGTTCCGTTCGACATCGTCGTCATGCCGTTGGCCGTCGTCGAGTG
>NZ_AKKA01000043.1 GCF_000282035.1 Rhizobium sp. CF122 | reverse complement strand
TGAACGGTGGGGTCATTTGTTATCTTCGCAAGCCATTTGATGAGCTGCATCTGATACGGTGTCTTCGTGCGGCTCTGCCGCCCGGCGCGCCTAGCGGCTGGAATTCGTGACTTCCCTGTCACCGCCGGGCAAGGAGAACCGAAGTACGGCCCCGGGCGAAACATCCGGGTCTGCCCATAGCCGGCCGCCGTGGGCATCGATGATCGACCGGGAGATCGACAGTCCCATCCCTACCCCGCTCGACTTCGTGGTGTAGAAGGCCTGGAAGACGCGATCGACATGATCGGGATCGATGCCGGGTCCTGAATCGCGCACGGAGACGAGGACGCCACCAGTCTGGCTTTCTTCGGTGCTGATAAACAATTCCCGTGACCCGGCCTCGATCGTGCTCATGGCTTCGACCGCGTTCAGGATCAGGTTCAGCACGACTTGTTGCAGTTGAACACGATCGCCCTCAATGGGAAGCAGTGCCTCCGCCAGGCGCGTCCGGACCGAGATTCCATTCGTGGTGATTGCGCTTCGCGCCAATCCAATCACTTCATCGATCGCCTTGTTCAGATCGAAACGAGACTTCCGAGGAGGCGCGTTCTTGATGTGATCACGGATACGGTCGATGATATCTCTGGTTCGGTCCGCATCGTCGACGATACAGGCGAGCGCTTCTCGGATTTCACCCAGATCCGGCGGATTTCGGTCCAGAAAGTGTATGGCCGCACGGGCATTGTTACGCGCCGCAGCTATCGGTTGCGTGATTTCGTGGGCCAGCGAGGCGGTCAATTCTCCCATCACGCTCAGGCGGTTCATGTGCGCGAGTTCCGACTCCAGCTCCCGCAGCCTCTCACGCTCCGCTTGCGCGCGCATCAGGGCGGTCACGTCGGTGCCGGTGCCGCGATAACCACGGAATTCTCCGTTGGCATCAAACACTGGCTTGCCGCTGGCCTTCACATACATGGGAGAGCCGTTATGGCGATCGGAGTAATATACAAAGTCACGGAACGGCTTGCGTGAATCGAGACTTGCCTGGATATGCAGCCATTTCTCCGGCTCCGTTTCAAGATCGAGGGCGCGATCCCAGCACGTCGTGCCGAGCCGATCAGCCGTGTCTGAGCCATACGCATTTCCTGTCAGCAGCGTGAACCTATAGTCTGGACCGATTTCCCAAAACCAATCGGAGGCACTTTCGGCGTAGTCGCGGAACTTCCCCTCACTCTCGCGCAAAGCTTGCTCGGCGCGCTTGCGTTCCGTCACATCGAGAAGTGTACTGACCACCTCCAGAAGTTCTCCATTCGCTGAGAACTTCGGATGAGCGGTCATTTCGATGTATTTGATGTTTCCCGCGGGCAGTTCAATTCGGTACTCGAGTTTATAGTCTCTCTTCTGCTCCACCGCTTGCCGGGCCTCCTCGCGCACCCGTTCTCGGTCGCCAGGGTGGATCCTTTGTTCCACAGCGTCGCGGCTCGGGAGGCCGTTGCGTGGATCAAACTCCAGAATTCGATAAGTCTCATCCGACCAATAAAGAAGCGCTGTGTTATTGTAGGCTGCGGAACCGGTGTGACTCAGCCGTTGCGCTTCGGCCAAATAGGCCTCGCTATGGCGTAGTCGGTCTTCGGACTTCTTGCCTTCATCGACGTCAACAGACAGGCCGTACCACTGAATGATCTGCCCCTGTGGATCGCGCAGCGGCTCAATGCGAGCGTGGTGCCAAGAATATCCGCCGTTCGACTGACGTAGACGGTACACGGCCTCGCAGGATGTTCCGGTCTGAATTGCGTGATCGATGGTCTTTATAAAGTCTGGCAAGTCGTCCGGATGCAGGAATCGCTCCCACTTACGGTTCTTGAAATCCTCAAGTCGCGTGCCAGTGTAGTCCAACAGGCGCTGATTGGCATGGGTCGGTTCACCGTCGGGGCCGGTTGACCAGATGAGGCCGGGCACCGTGTCGATGATTTGCCGGAGCCGGTATTCGCTTTCCCGCAGAGCTTGCTCTGTGCACTTGAGCTCTTCGATATCCAGGGTCGTCCCGATCCATAGTAGCAGGGTTCCATCGCTTGCCCGGAGCGGCTCGGCATGAGTGAGAAACCAGCGGTAGTTTCCTTGAGCGTCACGGACTCGATAATCATGCTCTCCGCCCTCGCCACTGCGCAGGAGATTTGACCAGTATCTGCGTGCTTCTTCGTGGTCGTCCGGATGCAACAGGGGGATCCAGTCGTCCCACTGCGCCCCAATGTCGATGCCGAAACGTAGGGGATGATCTTTCGGAACACCAAGGAAATCCCCTTGTCGTTTGTTCACGAAGGTGAGGCTGCCGGATGGAGTTCCGTACCAGGTATAGGCCGGAAGCACATTGAGAATGGATTGCAGCTGCGTCACGAATCTCGGCCATTCTTCGGTCTTCTTGCCTTCATCGATGTCAAAAGACAGGCCATACCACTGAATGATGCGCCCCTGCCGATCGCGCAAAGGCTCGCAACGAGCATGGTGCCAACGAAATTCGCCGTCCGCCCGGCGCAGCCGCAGCACGCCCCGGTACGACGTTCCCGTCTGAATTGCGTGATCGAAAGCCTTTGCGGTTTCTGGAACGTCGTCAGGGTGCACGAAGGCTTCCCAACCAACATGCTTGAAATCCTCCAATCGCATGCCGCTGTAGTCCAGGAGGCGCTGGCTGACATGGGTCGGTTCACCGTCGGGACCAGTTGACCAGATGAGGCCGGGTACCGTGTCGATGATTTGACGGAGCTTATACTCGCTCTCCCGAAGCGCCTCCTCCGCTTTTGTTCGATCATCAATGTCGATCAGAACGCCGTACCAGCGCAGCACACGGCCGTCGCTCGCCTTCAATGGTGCTCCGTTTACGACGAACCACCGATATCGACCGTCCGCTCCCCGAAATCTGCAAACTACATCGTGAGGCGTCCCAGACTCCAGGTTCCTTAGCCAGGTGTGCGTCTTGAACGCGACGTCGTCCGGATGGACTGTTTCCATCCATCCATCGCCGGTAATTTCGCCGAGTGTTGCTCCAAGATACTCAAGCAAACGCTGGTTGACGTATTCGATATTGCCCTCGGGCCCGGCACTCCACACAAGCGCCGGAATCGTATCCACCAACAGGCGAAGCTCTTGCTCGCCGCTGACGAGTGCCTCCTCAGCTCCCTCACCGTCCTCTGACACAGGCCGCTCCATGGCCGAACTACAGGTTCGAGCGACCATCTTATCCCCTGCGTACGAGACGAACCATGTGCTTTCGACCTCGTTTTGACGATTCCAGATCTACGTGAAGCAAGGCTTGGCGTTTCGCATAGTCTGCCACAGCAACATTGGCTGAACCGACGAACGCCTGCCGCTCCTTGGTCAATCTGCCCGACGTAGATGGAGCCTGGCGCCGAGCAGCTCGGGCCCTTTTAACCTCGAGGTCGACCGCATGGTTGCGCACGTGAGCTAGAGTTTGCCGTATTTTTCTCTGAGCTCATTCTTGTTGAACTTCCCAACGCTCGTCTTCGGGAGCGCATCGACAAACAGGATCATGTCGGGGATCCCGTACTTCGAGATCACCCCGGCATCGGCGAAGGCCTTCAGATGCGACTTGATCAGCGTATCGCTGAGATCGCCGCCCGTTAGGACATCCCTGACGACCAGCGCCAGTGGTCGCTCGCCCCATTTGTCGTCCTTGACGCCGATGACGGCGGCTTGCGACACCCCGTTACATTGCGAAATAAGATCTTCGATCTGGAGCGATGACACCCACTCGCCGCCGGTCTTGATGACATCCTTGATCCGGTCGACGATACGAAGATAGCCGTCAGGCTCGATGACGCCGATGTCATTGGTGTGTAAGTAGCCGCCAGCCCACAACTGCTCGGATGCTTCAGCATTGTCGACATATCCCTGGGTGAGCCATGGCGCACGCACGACGACTTCGCCAGGTGTTTTTCCATCATGCGGTACTTCGTTCAGACCAGCGTCGACCAAACGGATATCGACCAGCGGTGCAGAGATGCCAGCTTTGGTTCGGATATCGACCTCTTCCTCGATATCGCCGGTCAGATCCGCGGATTTCACATGCGCCAGACAAAGCAGCGGAGCACTCTCCGACATCCCGTAGCCGGCGAAGATGTCAACGCCTAGAGCAAGGGCCTGCTTGGCGAGCCCCTTCGGCAGTTCCGAGCCTCCGATCACCATCTTCAAGCCGGCGAGATCGGTATTTGCCGCCGTGGCCGCGCCAAGCAGCATTTGCAAGATCGTCGGCACACAGTGTGTGAAGGTTACGCCTTCGGTTTTGATCAGCTTGACGAGCAAGGCCGGGTCGTAGTGTCCCGGATACACTTGCTTGACGCCACAAAGCGTCGCCGTCCAGGGAAGTCCCCAGGCATGCGAGTGAAACATCGGGGTGATCGGCATATAGACGTCATCGCGGCAAAACCGGCCTTGTTTCGCGGCGGTGCCGAAGAAAGCCATTTCGGCAAGTGAGTGGAGTACCAGTTGTCGATGACTGAAATAGACGCCTTTCGGAAAACCCGTCGTGCCGGTCGTGTAAAAGGTAGTGGCAAGGGCGTTTTCGTCGAAGTCCGGGAAGTTGTAATCAGGCGAAGCGCCGACGAGGAGGTCCTCATATTCGCCGGCGAATGTAAGCCCGCCGGTTTGGGGCACCGCCCGATCCGACATCAGGATTAGCGTCTTCACATTGGGCAACTGCTGCTTGAGGCCTTCCAGAACCGGGACGAAGTCGTCGTTGACGAGAAGGACTGACGCTCCCCCATGATTGATCGTATATGCGATCTGTTCCGGTGACAGGCGGACATTCACCGTCTGCAAAACAGCTCCCATCATCGGAACGGCAAAATAGGCTTCCAGGAATCGGTTGCTGTCCCAGTCGAGCACGCCGACGGTGTCGCCGGCTCTAACACCGAGGCTCGCAAGGCTGGACGCGAGGCGCCCGACGCGTTCGCGCAACTGGCGATATGTGAGGCGCTTGGTGTCGCGATATACAATCACCTGATCGGGCGTTTGTGCTAGCGGGGTATGCCATATCTGCTTCAATAGAAGCGGATATTCGTAAGCGGACTCGGCGGCCTTTATAAGCTTTCCGGTCATGGTGGTATCCTTGAAGGTATGAGCCGTCAGGGCTACTGTGAGCTGGCGGCAACCGTTGTTTTGAGGGCCCGTCAGATCGATGTTGGCGGCGATCGCTGGGGCAGCTGTAAAGTCCTGGGTGCAGCCAGCGATCTTACGTTTCATCTTCGGCGCTGGGCCACGCTGCGGGTGAAACACGCCGAGCGCAGTTCGGGTTTGGTTTCCAGACGGCACGCGCACCTACTCCAAGTGCGCGTTGCCTCATGCAGAATTGGCACGCAGTTCGAGCAGCCCGAGCAGGACCTCGTCCCGCTCGGCGGTCAAGTCGTCGATCGACCGCGAGCCCACTTCGGCACGAACGCCTGCGATCAGCTTTTGCTGGAGTTCCGGGGTCAGTTGCGGTGAACCCAGGACCTTCCACCAGGCGGTCATCGGACCGGTAAATTGCTCCAGGAAATGCTCCATGCCGCCTTGACCGCCACCGAGATGGTTAAGAAGAACCTGGCCCATGATCCCCCATCGGAGCCCCGGCCCCCAACAGAGCGCGGTATCGACGTCAGCGACGCTGACAACGCCCTCGCCCACCAGATGATAGACCTCCCGGGCAAGGGCAGCTTGCAGCCGGTTGGCAACATGTCCCGGCACCTCTTTGTGAAGGCGGACGGTTCGCTTGCCGAGAGCCGTATAGAATTCAGAAGCGCGCCGGATCGTCTCCTCGGACGTCTTGGTACCGCCGACGATCTCGACAAGCGGGATCAAGTGTGGCGGATTGAACGGATGGGCGATGACGCAGCGCTCCGGATGAAACGGGCAACCGGACTGGATCTCGCTCATCGTCAGGCCCGATGAACTCGACGCGATGACGACATCAGGCGGCAGCAGCTCGTCGAGCTGCCCATAGAGCTTCTTCTTGAAATCGATCCGCTCGGGTCCGTTCTCCTGCACCAGATGGGCACCCTTCACGGCCTCTGCCAAGTCCGCTGTAAAGACCAGTCGCAGTTTAGAGGCGCCGGGCGTCAGGCCCAGTCTTTCGAGCGCGGGCCAGGCGCCGTCAACGAAGCGTCTCAACGAAACTTCGGCGTTCGGGGCGATATCGGTCGCCACGACGTCGAGGCCCTTCGCCAGGAAGAGTGCCGCCCAGCTCGCGCCAATGACGCCCGTACCGATAATGGTGACTTGAGAGATCGGCTTGTTGCCAGTCATGGTCAATTCTCCTTTGAAGGGATTTCGACGTATGCAACGCCGGACAGATTGCCTTGGGCGAAGAGAAGCGCACGCTTCTCGGAGCCATCGAGGCTTGCAGAATAGAGCGAACCGCCAAGGTCGGTGACGAACATCCGATTGCCGGGAACGTCGAGCGCGATACCGATGCCTTCCATCAGATCGCTGGCGATGATTTCAGGTGCGTGTTCATTTCTGACCGGCGCATCGATTGAGGTACGATTGACCGTATTGCCAAGCGGAGGATTACCCCGGTCCGTCCAGTAGATGACACGGCCTTTAAGATCGAGTTCGAGGTCGATCGGCTCGGGCAGGTTGTCGAACCATACTTCAATGTCCGTGCGACTGGCGGCGTCCTCGCCATTTGGTACGTCGATGCCCGCACGGAAGATGCGGCCGAGGCCCGAATTGTCGGCACCTTTCTGTGTCCAGTAAATTTGCCCGCGCTCGGGATCGACCGTGATGCCGACGCACCACTTCGCGGCGTCACGACGGTCAGCGTCGCTTTCGCCGGTCTTGACCAGGGTCTCGACATTCGTGCCGTCAAGATTTGCGCGCATTACCCGCATGCCCTCGCGGTCGCACCAGTAGAGCTTGCCGCTGCGCTTCTCCAGGTGAAGCTGCTTTGGCGTGAACGTGATGCCCTGGGGGATGATGACCTTGCGATTGCTGCCATCAAGGTCGGCACGCTCGATGGAACCGTCGTTGAGGTTGGGCACCCCCATGTTGGTCCAATAGATATGGCCGGCCTCGATATCGACGGCGATGCCATCGGGAAGGTGACAGTCAGCGACGATAACCTTCCGGCTGGAGCCGTCCGGACTCATCGAGTGAATGCGGCCACCACTCAATTCCAGAACGAACAGTCGGCCAAGCGCCTCGTTGCGGCCAGACGTCGGTTTCAACTTCGCCAAAGCGTCAGTCATGGTTCTTTCCTTTCACTGCTCAGGACATCGATGCCGAAGTATTCCTGCGGCATTTCTGCATGTCCGTTGGTTGGCAACGGCCCTCGGTGGCCGGTACTGGTTTGTCCTTTTTGGTGAAGTCAGGTGGGCGCTTCGCCAGGAAGGCCGTCATTGCTTCCTTCGCGTCCTCAGAACGAACCTGCACGCTGAATGCTTCGTTCTCGGCCTTCATTGCCGTCTTGATCTGTTCGCGAAAGGAACGCTTCAGAAGTCGCTTGGAGGCTTGCAGGGCGCCAGCCGGCTTCGCGGCCAGATTCCGTGCTGTTTCGGTTGCGACCTGCAGCAGGTTCTGATCGGGCACCACCTGCGTGGCCAATCCCAACTCTGCAGCGCGGCTGGCACCAAACGGCAACCCCAGCAAAATCAGCTCGGCCGCACGAATGTGCCCGATTGTCAGTGGAAGCAAGCAGCTCGATCCAAATTCCGGCACCACGGCGAGGTTGATGAAAGGCATCTGGAACCTGGTGCTTTCGCCTGCGTAGACGAAGTCGCAGTGCAACAGCATGGTGGTTCCGCCGCCGATCGCAGCACCGCGCACAGCGGCAATCAGCGGCTTGTCGAAATCGACCAGCACATTCATCAGCCGAGCCTGAGGAGATTCTCCTGCCCCGGGCGGATTCTCCAGAAAGTCCTTCACATCGTTGCCGGCGCTAAAAGAATCTCCCGCGCCGTGCCAAAGCACAACGCGTATGCGCTCGTCCTTAGCCGCGTCAGAGAAGACATCCGCGAGCTTCGTGTACATGCTCGAAGTCATCGCGTTGAGTTTTCTCGGACGGTTCAATTCAACGCGAAGTATGCCTTCAGAGCATTCAGTTACTATGTCATCCATCGTCGTCAGTCTCCGTCTGGCCAGTAACGCTCGGCAAGGCTGGGGGGTGCCGCCCCCGCTCTATGCGGCTCGCCCTTGTGCTTTCGGGACGGCACCGCTGGCGTGCAGGCCGTTGATCTCGTTGGGGCTGAAGCCGAGTTGGTTGAGGATCTCCTCGCTGTGTTCACCGAGTTCCGGTGCCCGTGTGGCCGGGACCTTGGCTACGTCATGGATCTGGAGAGGGCTGCTGATCGTGAAGTTGAGGTTTTCACCAGCGCCTTCGAGTGGAACGACGATGTCGTTCGCTTTGAGTTGCGGGTCCTTGATCACTTCACCAGGGGCAAGCACCACGCCATAGGTCAGATGGGAATGCTCGAAGACCTCACGCCAATGCGCCATGGGCTGCGAGGCAAAGGTCTGGTCCAGGATCGCCGTGAGTTGCGCTGAATTCGCGGCCTGCTTTGCAGGGTCGGCAAACCGGGCATCCATCAAGAGATCCGGGTGGCCTATTCCATTGGCCAGAGCCGGCCATTTGTCGGGCGTCAATACGATTACAAACCATGTGTCATCGGCCGCCCGATAGACATTGAATGTCGCGTTCGGCGGATTGGCGCGATCGTGCAACGGGAAGAACGCAGCGTCGGCAAGTGCCGCCTGAACCGAGACAGCGCACGCCCAGACGCCGGCAGCCAGCAAAGAGGTCGTGACGTATGAGCCCTTGCCCGTGCGTTCCCGCCGGTAGAGTGCGGTCACGATTGCCGAATAGAGGCTGACCGCCGTCGAGTGGTCGCCGCTGCCCGCCACCGGCAGTGTCGGCGGGGCACCGGCATCTCGTGTCAGCGAAAGCAGGCCGCTTCGCGCCCAATACGCCGTGATGTCAAATCCGGGAAGCTGCGCGTCAGGTCCCTTGTCGCCGTAACCGGTCACATCCGCATAGATCAGGCGCGGATTCCACGGCGCGACATCGTCATAGCCGAGCTTGAGTTTTTCACGAGCGGGATGCGGCGTATTGACGATCAGAACGTCGGCCCACTCGACCAGTCGACGCAGAACTTCCCTGGCTTCGGGCGATTTCAGATCGAGCGCCAATCCGCGCTTGTTCCGATTGTTGAGATGCCAGGGATAGTTGTCCTTAGCCCTTGGCTGGGGCGGAATCTTGTATCCAATTCGCCAGGTGTCGCCGATGGGCGGTTCGACCTTGATCACATCAGCGCCGAAGTCTGACAAGATCACGGCGGCACCCGGACCTGCGATAAAGCTCGCCAGGTCCACCACCTTCAGTCCGGAAAAAATATTGTCGCTTGTCATGGGTTGTCCTTTCTGAATTGCCGGGCGCGTCGGGTTTGTTCACCGTCCACGGAACTTTGGTGCGCGCTTTTCGAGGAAGGCGGTCGTACCCTCCTGCTTGTCCTCGGTTGCGGCGCACAGCCCGAAGTACGCGGCCTCGATCAACAGGCCTCCGCTCTGGCTCGCTTCCGTCCCCTTGTTTGCCGCCTCGAGCGCGAACTTGACGGCAATGGGAGCATTGGCAGCGATTTTCGCAAGGATTGCCTCGGCGCGCCGGATCAGATCGGCGGCCGGAACGATCTCGTTGACCAGACCGATGCGATAGGCTTCCTGCGCCGAAATCACTTCTCCGGATAGGATGAGCTGGAGCGCCCGCCCCTTGCCGACCAGCCGCGGGAGGCGTTGCGTTCCGCCACCACCGGGGACGAGACCGAGCGAAACCTCCGGCTGGCCAAACCTGGCCGACTCCACCGCAATCCTGATGGTACAGGCCATCGCCGTCTCACAGCCGCCGCCCAGCGCGAAGCCGTTCACGGCTGCAATCACCGGCTTGCCGAGATTCTCGATGAGATTTAGGACTTCCTGCCCGAAGCGGCTGGACCGCTCGGCCTCGACCGCCGATACCTGCGCAAGTTCGCTGATATCGGCGCCAGCTATAAAGGCCTTGTCGCCGGCGCCTGTGAGAATGACGCCGCGCACCGTGTGGTCGCCACGGGCATCTTCAAAGGCCGCTTTCAAGTCCGACCACGTCGGCGTGTTCAGGGCGTTGAGGACGGTCGGGCGGTTCACCGTGACGTAGGCAATGTTGCCCTTCTTTCCATAGAGAACGTTTTCAAGCGTCAAAGCCGCACTTTCCGAAGTCATGATGATGTATCTCCTGTCAGGAAGAGGGCGAGCCAGGATAGGAGGCGGTCCCCCTGGCTCGCTGGCGCTCACACGAACGCGCCAAGCCCGGTGATGGCTTTACCCACGATCAGATTCTGCATCTGATAGGTGCCTTCGTATGAGTAGAGCGCCTCGGCATCCGCAAAGAACCGCGCGAGATTGTAGTCGGCGACGATGCCGTTTCCGCCGAGCAACTCGCGGCCCCATGCCACGGTTTCGCGTGACTTTGCCGTGCAGAATGCTTTCGCCAGCGACGCGTGGTGGTCGGCAAGCTTGCCTTCGTCATCCATCTGCGCCAGACGCACCATCAGGCACTGGCACGCAGTCACGTTGGCAAGCATCTTGGCAAGGAGATCCTGCACCATCTGGAACGAAGCGATCGGCTTGCCGAACTGCAGCCGTTCCTGCGTGTATTTCAGTGTTGCCTCGAACGCGCCCATCTGGACACCGGTCGCAGCCCAGCCAACCATATATCGAGTCATCCGCAGCACCCGCGCGGTATCGCGGAACGAATTGCCGCCCTGCAGGCGGTTTGCTTCCGGCACGCGCACGTCGTTCAGCGTTATGACACCGTTCTGAACGACCTTGAGCGCAATCTTGTTCTCGATCTTCTCGACACTGAAGCCGGGCGTCGTCTTGTTCTCAACGATGAAGCCCTTCACCTGATTATCGGCCAGGTCGCGCGCCCAGATGATCGAAACATCACACCACGTCGCGTTGCCAATCCAGCGCTTCTGTCCATTGAGCACCCATGTGTCCCCCTCGCGCTTGGCGGTCGTGGTCAGTCCCCCGCTTGTCCCCGAACCGACCAAGGGCTCGGTAAGGCCGAAGCAGCCGATCGTTTCCCAGCGCGCCATCGGCGGCAGCCA
>NZ_AKKA01000042.1 GCF_000282035.1 Rhizobium sp. CF122 | reverse complement strand
GCTCAAACTTACTCTTTGCCATGTGGGCTCTCCACTCTTTTAAGGTCCCCTGAGGGATCTAATTCTTGTTATCGGTCAATTGGTATTCCGGTCACTTCTGACCGGAATACTTTGCCTGGATTTCGGTTGCGACGTTCGAGGGGACCGGTGAATAGTGATCAAACGTCATCGTGTACTGCGCGCGGCCCTGAGACATGGAGCGCAGGTTGTCGACGTATTTGAACATGTTCGCCAGCGGGACGTTCGCGTTGATGACAACCGCGACGCCACGGCTTTCCTGACCTTGGATCTGGCCACGGCGAGAGTTCAGGTCGCCGATCACGTCGCCGACGTAATCTTCCGGCGTGACAACTTCGACCTTCATCATCGGCTCGAGCAGCTGAGCGCCGGCCTTCTTGGCTGCTTCACGGAAGCAGGCGCGAGAAGCGATTTCGAACGCGAGGACAGACGAGTCAACATCGTGGAATGCACCGTCGATGAGTGTCGCCTTGACGCCGAGCATCGGGAAGCCCGCCAGCGGACCGGAGGACAGAACGCTTTCGATACCCTTCTGAACGCCCGGAATGTATTCCTTCGGAACAGCACCGCCGACGATCTTGGATTCGAACTTGAAGTCGTCGCCTTCCGGGTTCGGTTCGAAGACGATCTTGACGCGCGCGAACTGACCGGTACCACCGGACTGCTTCTTGTGCGTGTAGTCTTCTTCGTGCTGGCGCGTGATGGTTTCGCGGTAAGCAACTTGCGGCGCACCGACGTTTGCTTCGACCTTGAACTCGCGACGCATACGGTCGACGATGATGTCGAGGTGAAGTTCGCCCATGCCGGCGATGATCGTCTGGCCGGATTCCTGGTCGGTCTTCACGCGGAAGGACGGGTCTTCAGCAGCCAGGCGGTTGAGCGCGAGGCCCATCTTTTCCTGGTCGCCCTTGGACTTCGGCTCGATCGCGATCTGGATGACCGGCTCGGGGAATTCCATGCGCTCGAGAATAACAGGCTTCAGCGGATCGCAGAGCGTGTCACCCGTGGTGGTTTCCTTGAGACCGGCGAGAGCAACGATGTCGCCTGCGAAAGCTTCATCAATGTCTTCACGCGAATTCGAGTGCATCTGCAGCATACGGCCGACACGCTCGCGCTTGTCCTTGACCGTGTTCAAAACCGACGAACCCTTTTCGAGCTTGCCGGAGTAGATGCGTGCGAACGTCAGCGAACCGACGAAGGGGTCGTTCATGATCTTGAACGCGAGCATCGAAAGCGGCTCGGAGTCGTCAGCATGGCGTTCGATTTCGGCTTCGGTCTTGAAGTCGATGCCCTTGATCGCCGGAATGTCGAGCGGCGACGGCAGGTAGTCGACAACCGCGTCGAGCAGCGGCTGAACGCCCTTGTTCTTGAAAGCGGTACCGCAGAACATCGGATGGAACTTGACGTCGATCGTACCGCGACGGACGAGCGCGCGGATCTGATCGTTGTCAGGCATGTTGCCTTCGAGGTAGGCTTCCATCGCGGCTTCGTCGATCTCGACAACGGTCTCGATCAGCTTTTCGCGATATTCTTCAGCCTTAGCCTTCAGGTCTTCCGGGATTTCGACGACGTCCCACTGAGCGCCGAGTGATTCATCGCGCCATACGAGAGCGTTCATCTCGATCAGGTCGACGACGCCCTTGAAGTCGCTTTCTGCGCCGATCGGCAGCTGCATGACGACAGCCGTTGCGCCGAGACGGGTCTTGATCATCTCGACCGAGCGGTAGAAGTCCGCACCGGTCTTGTCCATCTTGTTGCAGAAGATCATACGCGGAACGTTGTACTTCTCAGCCTGACGCCAGACGGTTTCCGTCTGCGGCTCAACACCTGCGTTGGCATCAAGAAGAGCAATAGCACCGTCGAGAACGCGCAGCGAACGCTCGACTTCGATGGTGAAGTCGACGTGGCCGGGGGTGTCGATGATGTTGAAGCGGCGCATCTTGCCGTCACGGCCCTTCCAGAAGGTCGTGGTGGCAGCGGAGGTGATCGTGATGCCACGCTCCTGCTCCTGCTCCATCCAGTCCATCGTGGCCGCGCCATCGTGCACTTCGCCGATCTTGTGCGACTTGCCGGTGTAGTAAAGGATACGCTCGGTCGTCGTCGTCTTGCCGGCGTCGATGTGCGCCATGATACCGAAATTACGGTAGTCTTCGATTTTATATTCGCGAGCCATTGTGGACTGCCTTTCGAACCCGTTCGGGATTACCAGCGATAATGCGAGAACGCACGGTTGGCATCAGCCATCTTGTGCGTGTCTTCGCGCTTCTTGACCGCGGAACCACGGTTGTTGGATGCATCGAGAAGCTCGCCCGACAGTCGGTCGACCATGGTCGTTTCGTTGCGCTTGCGCGCAGCAGCAATCAGCCAGCGGATCGCCAGGGCCTGACGGCGCTCCGGACGAACATCAACCGGAACCTGATAGGTTGCACCACCAACGCGGCGCGAACGGACTTCAACGTGCGGAGCAACGTTGTCCAGAGCCTGATGGAACACACCGAGCGGCTCCTGCTTGGACTTGCCCTGCACGGCGTCGAATGCGCCGTATACAATGCTCTCTGCGACAGACTTCTTGCCGTCAAGCATGATTGCATTCATGAACTTGGTAACAACCAGATCGCCGAACTTCGGATCCGGGTTGATCTCGCGCTTTTCTGCTCTGTGACGTCGGGACATACTTCTCGTCTCTTCAATGGTTTAGGCGCTCTACCACGCGGAGGACCTCGCGCAGCGCCGGGATTTCAAAACCGAATTACTTCGGACGCTTCGCACCGTACTTCGAACGGCGCTGCTTGCGGTTCTTAACACCCTGGGTATCGAGAACGCCGCGAATGATGTGGTAACGGACACCCGGAAGGTCCTTAACACGGCCGCCACGGATCATGACGACAGAGTGTTCCTGAAGGTTGTGACCTTCACCGGGAATGTAACCAATGACTTCGAAGCCGTTGGTCAGACGGATCTTTGCGACCTTACGGAGAGCCGAGTTCGGCTTCTTCGGCGTCGTCGTGTAGACGCGGGTGCAAACGCCGCGCTTCTGAGGGTTTTCCTGCAGGGCAGGAACCTTATTACGCTTTACGTTCGCCTGACGCGGCTTGCGGATAAGCTGGTTTACGGTAGGCATTCAACCATCCCTTACGTTTATATCTCAATCCCTTGCGGGCGTAACTCGCGCCGTCTCCGGCAAGATCACACGCTTGTCTCAATGCGCAAAACGTGGCCCGATCCGCTTTCGCAGATGGACCACTGAGAGCAGAGGACGCAAAAGACATGCGTCATGCGTGCAGGCATCATATCTTCAACGTGCGTTTCGAACCTTGTTTGAGGTGATCTCCGGGGCGCGTCGCCCCGAATGGCCATGCCTCACATGGGTCCGGATGGCGCGGGTACTACTGGTTTCCCGTCGTCTCGTCAAGGCCGTTAAGAAATAAACTTCGGCGGAACGCCTTGAAACCGGGCCATTGCGCGCTCTTTTGGGGCTTCTAGGCGAATTCGCCACCGACCGCCAAGATAAACTTGAGCATTGGAGCAAAAAGCAGCTATGGAATCACTGATTGCAGCCGCTAAGCGCATGAAATCAGATTCAAATCTCGAATCGAAGGACCTCCGATGATTACCGCCCCCGACAATGACAACAATTCCGAAGGACCGATGGTCTTCATCATCATCGGCAAGGGCTATCAGTCCGATGACAGCGACGGCGTCGACCTCCACATCATGCTCAAGGCCGCCGATGACGACAGCGCCGTGCGCGAGGCCCTGAACGCTCTCGCCGAAGAAGGCTTCATCGAGGCGGACCTCGACCAGATCGGCATGCTGACCGAAGTCCCGGAAGAGGAGCCGCATGCCTCTGCCTACCAGGGCGCCGTCGACGGCGAAGTCGCGATCATCCGCTTCAGCTGAGACCCCGATGAAGCCGGATGCGCTCAAGGTGCTGATCTATGCCACCTGGCGCGACCGGCTGCTGGGTTTTGATGAGCCCGACTTCCCGGAGGTCGCGCTTCAGGTTCCGGGCGGCACGGTGGAGACTGGCGAAGATATCGCCGCCGCGGCACTTCGCGAGTTCTCGGAAGAGACCGGGATCCTGCCCGAAACTCCCCTCGCCCCGCTCATCTTTCATGACTACCGCTTTTCCAAGGACGGAACCGAATTTTGTCACCGGCGGCACTATTTCCACATTCCCCTCGAAGGTGAGCAACCCGCCAGCTGGTTGCATCGCGAAATGACGCCGTTCAGCGGCGGAAGTCCGATCCTGTTCCGCTTCTTCTGGCTTGGCTTCGACGACGCCCGCACACGGCTGGGCTACGGCATGGAGCACTCCTTACCGCTACTTGGCTGAGCCTCTCGTACTCACCCTGACAAAAAACGCGAAAACAAAAGCCGCCCGGATCACTCCGGGCGGCTTTTTAATTCAATTCTGAGAACCAAGCTGCCGATTATTCGGCAGCCGGTGCGCTCTCACCCGCGAGATCCTGCAGCATCGGGGTGGCGACATCGGCGCCCGTGCCCTTGCGGCGTTCTTCGAGGATCATCTCGTCGCGCGACGTAGCGATGCGGCGGATCTGCGTCATCGTGCCACCGGTACCGGCCGGGATCAGGCGACCAACAATGACGTTTTCCTTCAG
Organism: Rhizobium sp. CF122; assembly: GCF_000282035.1. Lineage (GTDB taxonomy): Bacteria > Pseudomonadota > Alphaproteobacteria > Rhizobiales > Rhizobiaceae > Rhizobium. The sequence continues at coordinate 13,433 of NZ_AKKA01000042.1, read as the reverse complement.
ACCCTGTAGGCCGTCGGTCTTGCCGGCGATCGCAGCTTCCGTGAGAACCTTTGTGGTCTCCTGGAACGAAGCAGCCGAGATGAACGACGGGGTCTGCAGCGACGCCTTGGTGATACCCAGCAGAACCGGATCGCCGTAAGCAGGCTTCTTGCCCTGTTCGATCAGCGTATCGTTGACGTCTTCGAGCTCGATACGGTCGACGTTGTCGCCGACGATATAGGTCGAGTCGCCCGCATCGGTGATTTCCACCTTCTGCAGCATCTGACGGACAATCACTTCGATGTGCTTGTCGTTGATGACAACGCCCTGCAAGCGATAGACTTCCTGGATTTCGTTGACGAGGTACGAAGCCAGAGCTTCGACGCCCTTGATCGCCAGGATGTCGTGCGGAGCCGGGTTACCGTCGAGGATGTAGTCACCCTTTTCGATATAGTCGCCTTCCTGAAGGTGGAAGGGTTTGCCCTTCGGGATCAGGTATTCAACAGGCTCAACACCGTCTTCTGCCGGCTCGATGATGACGCGACGCTTGTTCTTGTAGTCGCGGCCGAGGCGGATCGTGCCATCGATCTCAGCGATGATGGCGTGGTCCTTCGGACGACGAGCTTCGAACAGTTCAGCAACACGCGGCAGACCACCGGTGATGTCCTTGGTCTTGGCGCTTTCGAGCGGCGAACGTGCAAGCACGTCACCCTGCGACACCTTCGTGCCCGGCTCGACCGACAGGATCGCGTCGACCGACAGCAGGAAGCGGGCGTCACCACCGCGGGACAGCTTCATGACATTACCACTGGCATCCTTGATGACGATTGCCGGCTTGAGGTCCGAACCACGCGGGGTCGAACGCCAGTCGATAACCTGACGCTTGGTGATACCTGTGGATTCGTCGGTCGCTTCGAGAACCGAGAGACCGTCGACCACGTCTTCGAACTGAACGGTACCAGCCACTTCCGTCATCATCGGACGGGTGTAGGGATCCCACTCTGCCAGACGCTGACCACGCTTGACCTTGTCGCCATCGTCGACATGCAGCTTCGAACCATAGGCAACGCGCTGCGAGGAGCGCTCGACGCCACGCTCGTCCAGGATCTGGACGGTCATGTTGCGGCCCATGGCAACGAGGTTGCCATCCGAGTTGCGCAGCAGGTTGCGGTTCTTGATCTGAACCGTGCCTTCATACGAAGCTTCCAGGAACGACTGGTCGACCACCGTTGCCGTACCACCAAGGTGGAACGTACGCATGGTGAGCTGCGTGCCCGGCTCGCCGATCGACTGAGCAGCGATAACACCGACCGCTTCGCCCATGTTGACAGGCGTACCGCGTGCAAGGTCACGACCATAGCAGACCGCGCAAACACCCGTCTGGATTTCACAGGTCAGGGCCGAGCGGATGCGGATCGACTGGATACCAGCCTTTTCGATCTCGATGACATCGGGCTCGAGGATCATCTTGCCGGCATCGACGATACGCTCGCCGGTGACCGGATGATCGATATCATCCAGCGCGGTACGGCCGAGGATACGAGCGCCGAGCGAGGCCACGACCTGACCGGCATCGACGATGGCGGTCATGGTGAGGCCCTTGTCGGTGCCGCAATCCACCGAGTTGACGATGCAATCCTGTGCGACGTCGACGAGACGACGGGTCAGGTAACCAGAGTTCGCGGTCTTCAAGGCGGTATCTGCGAGACCCTTACGGGCGCCGTGCGTCGAGTTGAAGTACTCGTTGACGGTCAGGCCTTCCTTGAAGTTCGAGGTGATCGGCGTTTCGATGATTTCGCCCGACGGCTTGGCCATCAGGCCGCGCATGCCGCCCAGCTGGCGCATCTGGTTCGGAGAACCGCGGGCGCCCGAGTGCGACATCATGTAAATGGCGTTCATCGGCTTCTGGCGACCGGTCTTTTCATCGAATTCGACGGCCTTGATGCGGGCCATCATGTCTTCGGCGACCTTCTCGGTGGCCTTGCCCCAGGCGTCGACAACCTTGTTGTACTTTTCGCCCTGTGTGATGAGACCGTCGTTGTACTGCTGCTCGTATTCCTTGACCAGGTTTTCGGTGTCACCAACGATCTTCGCCTTGGTGTCCGGAATGACCATGTCGTCCTTGCCGAACGAAATGCCGGCGCGGCAGGCATGGCTGAAGCCGAGCTGCATGATGCGGTCGCAGAAAATGACTGTGTCCTTCTGGCCGCAATGGCGGTAGACCGCGTCGATCATCTTGGAGATGTTCTTCTTGGTCATTTCCTGGTTGCAGACGTCGAAGGTCACCTTGCCGTTCTTCGGCAGGAGTTCACCGATGAGCAGACGGCCCGGAGTCGTTTCGTAGATCTTCGAGTACGGCTTGCCATCCTCGCCGATCGACTTGAAGCGGCCGCGGATCTTGGTGTGCAGCGTGACGACCTTGGTCTCAAGCGCATGATGCAGTTCGCCGAGGTCGGAGAAGGCCATACCTTCGCCCGGCTCGTTCTGGTTCATGATCGAGAGATAGTAGAGGCCGAGAACCATGTCCTGTGACGGAACGATGATCGGTGCACCGTTTGCAGGGTGCAGGATGTTGTTCGTCGACATCATCAGAACGCGGGCTTCGAGCTGAGCTTCGAGCGATAGCGGCACGTGAACCGCCATCTGGTCACCGTCGAAGTCGGCGTTAAAGGCCGTGCAGACGAGCGGATGCAACTGGATCGCCTTGCCTTCGACCAGGGTAGGTTCGAAGGCCTGGATGCCCAGGCGGTGCAGCGTCGGTGCGCGGTTCAGGAGAACCGGATGCTCGCGGATGACCTCGTCGAGGATATCCCAAACCTCAGGCTTTTCCTTTTCCACCAGCTTCTTCGCCTGCTTGACGGTCGAGGAATAACCCTTGGCGTCGAGGCGGGCATAGATGAACGGCTTGAAGAGCTCGAGCGCCATCTTCTTCGGAAGACCGCACTGGTGCAGCTTGAGTTCCGGACCGGTCACGATGACGGAACGGCCGGAGTAGTCGACGCGCTTGCCGAGCAGGTTCTGACGGAAGCGGCCCTGCTTGCCCTTCAGCATGTCGGACAGCGACTTCAGCGGACGCTTGTTGGCGCCGGTGATGACGCGGCCGCGACGGCCGTTGTCGAACAGCGCGTCTACAGATTCCTGCAGCATGCGCTTTTCGTTGCGGATGATGATGCCCGGAGCGCGCAGTTCGATCAGGCGCTTCAGACGGTTGTTGCGGTTGATGACGCGGCGGTACAGATCGTTGAGGTCCGACGTCGCGAAACGACCACCGTCGAGCGGAACCAGCGGACGCAGATCCGGCGGGATCACCGGAACGACCTTCATGATCATCCATTCCGGACGGTTGCCCGACTCCATGAAGTTCTCGACGATCTTCAGGCGCTTCATCAGCTTCTTCTGCTTGAGATCCGACGTCGTGTCGGCAAGCTCCGAGCGCAGATCGCCCGCGATCTTTTCGAGGTTCATCGAGGCCAGCATCTCGTAGATAGCCTCAGCGCCGATCATGGCCGTGAACTGGTCTTCACCGTATTCGTCGACGGCCAGCATGTACTCTTCTTCCGAGAGGAGCTGGTGCTCCTTGAGGGCGGTGAGGCCCGGCTCGGTGACAATGTAGTTTTCGAAGTAGAGAACGCGCTCGACATCCTTCAGCGTCATGTCGAGCAGCGTCGAGATGCGTGATGGCAGCGACTTCAGGAACCAGATGTGGGCGACCGGAGCGGCGAGCTCGATATGGCCCATGCGCTCACGGCGAACGCGCGACAGCGTAACTTCAACGCCGCACTTTTCGCAGATGATGCCCTTGTACTTCATGCGCTTGTACTTGCCGCACAGGCACTCGTAGTCCTTGATCGGTCCGAAGATGCGCGCGCAGAAGAGACCGTCGCGTTCCGGCTTGAACGTACGGTAGTTGATGGTTTCCGGCTTCTTGATCTCACCGTAAGACCAGGAAAGAATCTTCTCCGGAGAAGCAATCGAAATCCGGATGGAATCGAAGTTCTGTGCAGGCACCTGCGGATTGAAAAGATTCATGACCTCTTGGTTCATGCCTGTCTCCTTCATGGGCGGATGCGCCCTTAGCTTGCATGGACGGCGGCAAATCCCGGGAGCCGCGCCAACGCTCAAAACGACAATAACCGCAGAATGCGGCGAAATCGTCCCTGCTCGGCCGACACACACGGGGCCAGAGCGGGAACGGTGTGCGCTGCGTTGCAGCGCACACCCTATCAGTGGTTACTCGGCGGCGTCCGGCAACTGGCTGGCCTGCTGCTCATCGACCTTCGAATTCTCGAGTTCGACAGAGAGACCAAGCGAGCGCATTTCCTTGACGAGAACGTTGAAGCTTTCCGGAATACCGGCTTCGAACGTATCGTCGCCACGGACGATGGCTTCGTAGACCTTGGTACGGCCGGCGACGTCATCCGACTTCACCGTCAGCATTTCCTGCAGCGTGTAGGCTGCACCATATGCTTCCAGAGCCCAGACTTCCATTTCGCCGAAGCGCTGACCGCCGAACTGCGCCTTGCCGCCCAGCGGCTGCTGGGTAACGAGCGAGTAAGGACCGATCGAGCGAGCGTGGATCTTGTCGTCGACCAAGTGGTTCAGCTTCAGCATGTAGATGTAGCCGACCGTCACCTGGCGGTCGAACTGCTCACCAGTACGGCCGTCGTACAGCGTCGACTGACCGCTTTCCTTGAGACCAGCCAGAGCCAGCATCGCATTGACGTCACCTTCATGAGCGCCGTCGAAGACCGGCGTTGCAATCGAAACGCCGCGTTTCCACTGGTCAGCCAGACGAAGGACCGAGTCATCGTCGAAGTCCTTGACCTGTTCGGCCTTCGGACCGTCGCCGACAACGTCGCCGATCGTCTTGCGCAGCGGCTCGATGTTGCCGCTGGCCTTGTAGGCTTCCAGCATGTCACCGATCTGGCGGCCCATGCCGGCACAAGCCCAGCCAAGGTGCGTCTCGAGGATCTGACCGACGTTCATGCGAGAAGGCACGCCCAGCGGGTTCAGAACGACGTCGACGTGCGTACCATCTTCCAGGAACGGCATGTCTTCGACCGGAACGATACGCGACACGACACCCTTGTTACCGTGACGGCCTGCCATCTTGTCGCCTGGCTGGATCTTGCGCTTAACAGCAACGAAGACCTTAACCATCTTCATGACGCCCGGAGGCATTTCGTCGCCGCGCTGGACCTTCTCGACCTTGTCCATGAAGCGCTGTTCAAGGCGCGACTTGGATTCGTCGTACTGGCCGCGGAGAGCTTCGAGTTCGCCCTGGACCTTTTCGTCTTCAACAGCAAACATCCACCACTGCGAGCGGGGATATTCGGAAACGACGTTGTTCGCCAGTTCGGTGCCCTTTTTGAAGCCCTTCGGGCCAGCAATCGCGACCTGGCCGCGCAGCATGTCGACCAGACGGCCGTAGACGTTACGGTCGAGGATTGCCTGCTCGTCATCGCGGTCCTTTGCAAGACGCTCGATCTCTTCGCGCTCGATCGCCATCGCGCGCTCGTCCTTCTCAACGCCGTGGCGATTGAAGACGCGCACTTCGACGATCGTGCCGTAGGTGCCGGGCGGCATGCGCATGGAGGTGTCGCGGACGTCCGAAGCCTTTTCACCGAAGATGGCGCGCAGAAGCTTTTCTTCCGGCGTCATCGGGCTTTCGCCCTTCGGCGTGATCTTGCCGACGAGGATATCGCCCGGCTGAACTTCGGCGCCGATGTAGACGATACCGGCTTCGTCGAGGTTCTTCAGCGCTTCTTCCGAAACGTTCGGAATGTCGCGCGTGATTTCTTCCGGACCAAGCTTGGTATCACGGGCCATCACTTCGAACTCTTCGATGTGGATGGACGTGAACACGTCGTCGGCAACGATGCGCTCGGAGAGCAGGATCGAGTCTTCGTAGTTGTAGCCGTTCCACGGCATGAACGCGACGAGCGCGTTACGGCCGAGAGCGAGATCGCCCAGGTCCGTCGACGGACCGTCGGCGAGGATGTCGCCACGGTTGACAACGTCACCGACGGTTACCAGCGGGCGCTGGTTGACGCAGGTGTTCTGGTTCGAACGCTGGAACTTCTGCAGACGGTAAATGTCGACGCCGGACTTGCCAGCTTCGAGGTCTTCCGTCGCACGGATAACGATACGCGTCGCGTCGACCTGGTCGACCACGCCGCCGCGGCGGGCGCCGATAGCAGCACCGGAGTCGCGGGCGACAACCGGCTCCATGCCGGTACCGACAAACGGAGCTTCAGCACGCAGCAGCGGAACGGCCTGACGCTGCATGTTCGAGCCCATGAGAGCGCGGTTGGCGTCGTCGTTTTCCAGGAACGGGATGAGAGCCGCAGCAACCGAAACGACCTGCTTCGGCGAAACGTCCATCAGGTTCATGCTGTCGCGCGGAGCGAGCATAACTTCGCCGGCGTGACGGCAAACGACGAATTCGTCGACGAACGAGCCGTCGGCAGACAGTTCGGCGTTAGCCTGAGCGACGTAGTACTTCGCTTCTTCCATTGCAGAGAGGTAAAGAACGTCGTTCGTCACCTTGCCGTCAACGATGCGACGGTACGGGCTTTCGATGAAGCCGTACTTGTTGACGCGTGCGAAGGTAGCCAGCGAGTTGATCAGACCGATGTTCGGGCCTTCCGGCGTTTCGATCGGGCAAATACGGCCGTAGTGGGTCGGATGAACGTCGCGGACTTCGAAGCCTGCGCGCTCGCGGGTCAGACCACCCGGGCCAAGTGCCGAAAGACGGCGCTTGTGGGTGATTTCCGAAAGCGGGTTCACCTGGTCCATGAACTGCGAGAGCTGCGAGGAGCCGAAGAATTCGCGAACGGCAGCAGCTGCCGGCTTCGCGTTGATCAGGTCCTGCGGCATGACCGTGTCGATTTCGATCGAGGACATGCGTTCCTTGATCGCGCGCTCCATACGGAGCAGGCCGAGACGGTACTGGTTTTCCATCAGTTCGCCGACGGAGCGAACGCGACGGTTGCCGAGGTTGTCGATGTCGTCGATTTCGCCCTTGCCGTCGCGCAGTTCGACCAGCATCTTGACCACGGCCAGGATGTCGTCCTTGCGCAGGATGCGGACAGTGTCTTCGACGTCGAGGTCGAGACGCATGTTCATCTTCACGCGACCAACGGCGGAGAGATCGTAGCGCTCCGCATCGAAGAACAGCGAGTTGAACATGGCTTCGGCCGATTCCATCGTCGGCGGTTCACCGGGACGCATGACGCGGTAGATGTCGAACAGAGCGTCCTGACGGTTCTCGTTCTTGTCTGCAGTCAGCGTGTTGCGGATGTAGGCGCCGACGTTGATGTGGTCGATGCCGAGGACCGGGATCTCTTCGAAACCGTTCTGCAGGATGATCGGCAGCGTCTTCTCGTCGATCTCATCACCTGCCTCGAGGTAGATTTCACCCGTCGAGTAGTTGACGATGTCTTCGGCGAGGTAGTTGCCGTACAGGTCTTCGTCGGTTGCCTTCAGAGCCTTGAGGCCCTTGTCGGCGAGCTGGCGGAGCAGACGCGGCGTCAGCTTCTTGCCGGCTTCGACAACGACTTCACCGGTGTCGGCGTCAACCATTTCGGTGATCGCCTTGGCACCCTTGAGGGTCTCGGGCTTGAACGGAATGCGCCAGCCCTTGCCGTCGCGCTGATAGTCGGACTTCGTGTAGAAGGTCGACAGGATTTCTTCGCCGTCCATGCCAAGCGCCATCAGCAGCGATGTCACGGGGATCTTGCGGCGGCGGTCAATACGGGCATAGACGATGTCCTTGGCGTCGAACTCGATGTCGAGCCAGGAACCGCGATACGGAATCACGCGGGCAGCGAAGAGCAGCTTGCCGGACGAATGGCTTTTGCCCTTGTCGTGATCGAAGAAGACGCCCGGCGAACGGTGCATCTGAGACACGATAACGCGCTCGGTGCCGTTGACGATGAACGTACCGTTGTTGGTCATGAGCGGCATGTCGCCCATGTAGACCGACTGTTCCTTGATGTCCTTGATGGACTTCGCGCCCGTATCTTCATCGATATCGAACACGATAAGACGGAGAGTAACTTTCAGCGGCGCGGCGTAGGTCAGGTCGCGCTGGCGGCATTCATCGACGTCGAACTTCGGCGGTTCGAACTCGTAGGACACGAATTCCAGCATTGAAGCGCCGGAGAAATCCGTGATCGGGAAAACGGACTTGAAGACAGCCTGAAGGCCCTCATCAGGGCGACCGCCCTTGGGCTCTTCAACCATCAGGAATTGATCATATGATGCCTTTTGAACCTCGATGAGGTTTGGCATTTCTGCGACTTCTGGGATCTTACCGAAAAACTTGCGTACGCGCCTACGACCATTGAATGAAAGGGTCTGAGCCATCGTCGCTCCTTCAAAATTGCATCCGGGCCTGCAACGGACGGGAACCGATGGCCAGTCGACCCCGTCAATCAATGAGTAGTTCAATCTCGTCTCACTTCCCGAACTGCGAGGCCGGATTGCCTGCGCGTCTCGGTTCGAGACCATCCTCTTGAAGAACCCATTACCCAAAAGCCGTCTTTAAGCGGCTTTTGGGTAATTCGTTCCAGAAAACGGCAAATGGGAGGCGGGAAATCCCACCTCCCAAATGCAGTTCAAGATTACTTAACGTCAGCCTTAGCGCCGGCGTCTTCAAGCTTCTTCTTGATGTCAGCGGCTTCAGCCTTGGAAACGCCTTCCTTGACAGCTTTCGGAGCGGCCTCAACGAGGTCCTTAGCTTCCTTCAGGCCGAGACCAGTGATGGCGCGGACTTCCTTGATGACGTTGATCTTGTTAGCGCCGGCGTCAGCCAGGATAACGTCGAACTCAGTCTTTTCTTCTTCAACAGCAGCAGCAGCACCTGCACCACCAGCAGCGGCAGCAACAGCTACCGGAGCAGCGGCGGAAACGCCCCACTTTTCTTCAAGAAGCTTAGAAAGCTCTGCTGCTTCCAGAACGGTCAGCGAGGAGAGGTCGTCTACGATCTTTGCGAGATCAGCCATGTTATCAGTTCCTTTTGTTCGGTTCGAACCGGTGTTTTATAAACAGCAAAAAACCGCCTTATGCGGCTTCGTCCTTCTTGGCGTAAGCCGAGAACACGCGAGCAAGCTGGCTTGCCGGTGCTGCAACAACGCCTGCAATGCGGGTAGCCGGTGTCTGGATCATGCCCAGCAGCTTCGCACGCAGTTCGTCCAACGACGGCAGGGTCGCAAGCGACTTGACTGCATCGGCGTTGAGCGTGGTTGTTCCCATGGCGCCGCCGAGTACAACGATCTTGTCGTTGCCCTTGGCGAAATCCACGACGACTTTCGGAGCGGTGATCGGATCAGTGCTGTATGCAATCAGCGTCTGACCGGTGAAGAGATTGGAAATCCCTTCCGCTTCCGTACCCTGAAGGGCGATCTTGGCCAGGCGGTTCTTCGCGACTTTGACGGTACCGCCAGCTGCGCGCATCTTCGAACGGAAGTCGTTCATCTGCGCGACTGTAGCACCAGCATAGTGGGCCACGACAACCGAGCCCGAAGCCTTGAAGACTTCGTTCAGTTCCGTGACGAATTCGCGTTTTTCCGCTCTTTCCACTGCCTATCTCCAGTTGGCAGGACCTTTTGACGGGGCCTACCGGGTTGCCTTTGCCTCCTGGGATCAGAGGAGATCCCAAGCGACGCTTGAGGATCCTGTCCCCTCGCGCTTCGCGCCAAAGAAAGGCCGAAGGCACAAGGCATCCAAGGCTCGAACCAAATTCCTAGAAGCAGTACTTCATGCAATTCGGGTCTTACCCGTCTCATGCAGGCGAAGTGATTAAGGGAAAACCACCTGCAATCTCGGACAGGATTCCGGATTTCTCCGGAATACTCCGGCCCCTTGCGGGACCGGAATTCTTTATAGCCGGGCAGAAGCCCGGCGAACTTGTTAAGCGGCCGGAGCCGTAACCGACGACGGGTCGATCTTGACGCCCGGGCCCATGGTCGAGGAGATCGCTACGCGCTTGACGTAGTTGCCCTTCGCACCAGCCGGCTTTGCCTTGATGACTGCATCAGCGAAGGCACGGATGTTCTCTTCCAGAGCCTTGGCATCGAAGGATGCCTTGCCAACGCCAGCATGAACGATACCAGCCTTTTCGACGCGGAACTCGACAGCGCCGCCCTTGGATGCCTTGACGGCACCAGCAACGTCCATCGTAACCGTACCAACCTTCGGGTTCGGCATCATGCCACGCGGGCCGAGAACCTTACCGAGGCGGCCGACGAGCGGCATCATGTCCGGGGTCGCGATGCAGCGATCGAAATCGATCTTGCCGCCCTGGACGATTTCAACGAGCTCTTCAGCGCCGACGATATCGGCGCCAGCTGCCTTGGCTTCATCAGCCTTGGCGCCACGAGCGAAGACAGCAACGCGAACGTCGCGGCCCGTGCCGTTCGGCAGGTTGACAACGCCGCGGACCATCTGGTCTGCGTGACGGGGATCAACGCCGAGGTTCATAGCGACTTCGATGGTTTCATCGAACTTCGCAACCGCGCGCTCCTTGACCATGCCGATTGCAAGGTTCAGAGCGTAGAGCTTTGTGGGATCAACACCTTCGTTGATCTTCTTGGTGCGCTTGCCAGCCATGGTCTTATCCTACCACTTCCAGGCCCATGGCGCGGGCAGAGCCCTCGATCATCGCCATTGCACCTTCGATGTCCGCTGCATTCAGATCCTTCATCTTGGCTTCTGCGATCGACTTGATCTGAGCCTTGGTGAGCTTGCCGGCGACGGCGCCCTTGCCAGGCGTCTTCGAACCAGACGTGATCTTCGCTTCCTTCTTCAGCCAGTAGCTGACCGGCGGCTGCTTCATCGCGAAGGTGAAGGACTTGTCCTGGTAGTAGGTAATGACGACCGGGATCGGCATACCCTTTTCCATTTCCTGCGTAGCGGCATTGAACGCCTTGCAGAATTCCATGATGTTAATGCCACGCTGACCAAGCGCCGGGCCGATTGGCGGGGACGGGTTTGCCGATCCTGCCTTGACCTGAAGCTTGAGCTGGCCTGCAACTTTCTTAGCCATATCTCTCTGCCTTTCATTGATGACCGGTTGCCCGGCCAGTGATGCCGGATGTCTCCGGCGGCTGCGGTTGCGTGGTGCGGATCACAGGGTCCGGCTAAGACCCCTCACCTTCCACGCGGTTCGCGGTTCACACCGCGCCCGCTCAGACTTTTTCGACCTGAGCGTATTCCAGCTCGACCGGCGTAGCGCGGCCGAAGATCGACACTTCAACCTTCAGGCGCGAACGCTCTTCGTCCACATCCTGAACCGTGCCGTTGAACGAAGCGAACGGACCATCCGAGACACGGACCTGCTCGCCGATCTCGAAGGTAACGGATGCCTTCGGCCGCTCGACACCTTCCTGAACCTGACCGAGAATACGCTCAGCTTCATAGTCCGGAATCGGAACGGGCTTATTGTCGGAGCCGAGGAAACCAGTGACCTTCGGCGTATTCTTGATCAGGTGGTAGGCTTCATCCGTAAGATTGGCACGAACAAGAACGTAACCCGGGAAGAACTTGCGCTCGGAATCAACCTTACGGCCGCGACGCACTTCAACCACCTTCTCGGTCGGAACGAGAATTTTTTCGAACAAATGCTCGAGGCCCTTCTGCCGAGCCTTATTCTCGATGTCTTCCGCGACCTTCTTTTCAAAATTCGAATACGCGTGGACGATGTACCAACGTGCCGCCATGTTACTGCTCCACCCGATCAATTGCCGACGTTAAGCACGAAGCTCAACAGCCAGCCAATGAGCTGGTCAGCGGCAAAAAAGAACAGCGCGGCAAAGATCACCATTACAAGCACCATGACCGTCGAGATCATCGTCTCGCGGCGCGACGGCCAGGTAACTTTCGACGTCTCGGAGCGAACCTGCTGCAGAAACGTAAACGGATTGGATTTGGATGCCATCGACTGCCCACGCAATTACGGCGCGTAAAGCTGAACATATCAGCCCCACGCACCGCGTGTCTGTTGAACCCTACATAAACATCGATTCCCAATTGCACAAGAGGGAAACCGAAGTTTAACGAACTTAGCCATACGTCGCCTTTCTGTCCCGAACCGCCGCGAGATATCCGCGCTACTCGTTCGAGAAAGATGGCAGGGGCAGAGGGGCTCGAACCCCCGACCTGCGGTTTTGGAGACCGCCGCTCTACCAGCTGAGCTATACCCCTTTACGCTTTACATTCAGCTTCTTGACCGACTGGCCGCGAAGCGCAACTGCAAGCATGGCGCTCCCTTTAAGGCGGCAGCGCAGGATTGGCAAGTGCGTTTTTCTATTTTTCCAATCCTGCGTCGCGGGAAAGGCCTGCGATCAGACTTTCACGTATTTGCGCCAGTCGTGCTCTTCCTTGAAGCCAAGTACTTCGCGGATCTTGCGGTTGGAGAGCAGCCCCTCGTATTCGCCGATTTCGCGCGTGAACGGCACGTTCGGATAGAATCGCTTAGCAAGCTCCCTCGACGGCGTATTGGCCGAGACCGTGTCATTCGCGGCGTTGAAGACCTGGAAACCCAAGCCGTCCTTCTCAATGCAGAGATGGCAGATCTGCCCGAGGTCGCGGGCGTCGATATAGCTCCAGGCGATACGCTTACGCATTTCAGGATTAGCGAAATAGGTCGGGAACCTCTCGTACTCGTGCGGCTCGATGACGTTGCCGATGCGCAGCGCGTAGATGTCGAAGCCGGAGCGTTCGGCAAAGGCGCGGGCCGTCGTCTCGTTCAGCACCTTGGAGAGACCATAGGAATCCATCGGATTGACGTCGTAGTCCTCCTCCAACGGAAACTGGTGGAAGTCGCGATGGCCTTCCGCAAAGCAGACGCCGTAGGTCGTCTCGCTCGAGGCGACGATGATCTTGCGGATGCCGAGCTTCACCGCCGCTTCGATGACGTTGTAGGTGCCCATCGTGTTGATGCGGAAGGTCTCGTTGTCAGGCTTGATGAGGATGCGCGGGATCGCCGCGAAATGCACTACTGCGTCGAAAGGCTGGACGCCCTTCCCTGCATCCATGTCCGGAAAATCGCGATGCATCGAAAGCGCATTGAAGACCTGGCCGCTGTCGGTGATGTCGGCAATCAGATTGGTCACACCGGGGCTATCAAGCGGCACCAAGTCGACGTTGTGAACCTCATAGCCGGCGTTAACCAGCCACGGCACCGAATGGCGCCCCGCCTTGCCCGAACCGCCCGTGAAGAGAATACGCTTTTTCATAGTGTCCTCCGCATATGAAATCGGAGGGATAGATAAACGCTTTGCACCCAAGCGCAAGACCACTGCTCGCATTGCGTTGGCACCATGGGCGACTTCCCCATTCACAAGAGCAGGCAAAGGAAAAGCCCCGCTGTTTCCAGCGGGGCCTTCTTAAATCCGGATAATCCGAAGATTACTCGACGATGGAGGCGACGATGCCTGCGCCGACGGTAC
>NZ_AKKA01000041.1 GCF_000282035.1 Rhizobium sp. CF122 | reverse complement strand
TAACTGTCCACACTTCCTAGGCGGTCGCGGCTGCCGGCGGGTTCGTCCATCCGCTCGTCCACAGTTGCCGCAACCGGTCGCCGTCGCCTCGGAAATAGGCGTCGGCCGTCTCGCAATGCTCGACACGGTCGCTGCGGAAATTGCGGATCGCCTGGCGCAGCTCGCACCAGGCGACAATGTTTGCGGTTTGCGAGTAGTAGATGAGCGCAATCGGCTGGATCCTACGTTCCGTCGCGCGGCCGAGTTCGTCGCGGTAGTCGAGCATCAGCTTCTGCTCGTCGCGTATGGCGCGGCGAACCAGACCAAGATCGAGTCCGGCCGGAGATTGGGCAACCGATCCCCAGGCATAGAGCGCTTTTCGTTCCATCGCCTGACGCAGCAGCCCCGGCACGGCCCCAGCGATCTTCTGGTTGACGCTCTTGGCCGCCCGTTTCAGCTCCTCGTCGCCGGTGCGCTCGAGCAGCGCCAGCGACAACACGATCGCCTCCATTTCCTCGACCGAGAACATTAGCGGCGGCAGGTCGAAGCCCGGCCGCATGATGTAGCCGATACCGCGGCCGCCCTCGATCGGGACGCGCATCGCCTGCAGGGCGGCGATATCGCGATAGATCGAGCGCACCGTCACCTCGAGCGTTTCCGCCATGGCCGCCGCCGTCATCGGCCTGCTCGCCAATCGCAGGATCTGGATGATCTCGAAAAGCCGTGAGGCCTTGCGCATCTTTTGCCTCCTTTGGCCTAGGCTCCTGACAATACACTGTCAGTTGGGCCGTCGTATAGCACTCCTATCGAATTGAAAATCAACAAGGTCCCGGAAATCGACCTTGAATTGGATAGCGGGCAACTGACATGACTTACAGCGAAAATCTCTGGCTCTACTTCACGCTTCTCTTCGGCATCATCGTCGTCCCGGGCATGGATATGCTGTTCGTGCTGGCCAATTCGCTGACCGGCGGCAGGCGCACGGGTATCGCTGCGACCGCCGGCATCATGGCAGGCGGGGCGGTGCACTCGCTCTATGGCGCGATCGGGGTCGGCGTGCTCGCCGTCCTCTTGCCGATGCTGTTCAACCCGCTGCTTTTTGCCGGTGCAGCCTACATGGCCTGGATCGGCTACACGCTGATGCGCAGCTCGATCACCGTCGCTAGCGTCGGGCCCGGCGGCCTGCGCTCGGGCTGGCGGGCTTTTCGCCAGGGTGCCGCAACCTGCTTGATGAACCCCAAGGCGTATCTGTTCATGATCGCCGTCTATCCGCAGTTTCTGAAGCCGGTCTACGGGCCAATCTGGGCACAGGGTCTCGTCATGGGCTTCATGACCATGGCGACCCAGGCCGCTGTCTATGGCACCCTGGCGCTGACGGCGGCGCGAAGCCGCACGATACTGGTGTCCAATCCGAAGGCGACAATCCTCGTCGGGCGGATCGCCGGCGCGCTCCTGATCGCCGTTTCGATCCTCACCGCATGGCACGGCTGGCGCGCCGCGGCATGAAGCGCGAATACGAAACGATTTAGAACTCCGTTTTTCCTGAAATCTCACCCACTTGTTACTTTTTGAGGCGAAAAAATTTGCCATGATGCCGCCCGTCTGCCGAAGCGCCGGGCTTCGCGGACGTTGCTATCAAAGAGGAGTGGAGACATGAGACTGAAAGCTATAGCCGCGGCAGTGCTCGTCGCCGGTCTGGGGGTCGTAGGCGTTGCCATTGCAGCGGAGGAAGGCACGCACGACGCGCGCTCCGCGCTGATGAAGAAAGTTGGCGGCGCGGCGGGCGCCATGGTGGCGATCGCCAAGGGCGAAAAGCCCTACGACGCAGAGGTGGTCAAGGCTTCCCTGACGACGATCTCGGAGACCGCGAAGGTATTCCCGGATCAGTTCAAGCCTGGCACCGAAAAGGGGGACAAGGCGGCAAGCCCGAAGATCTGGGAAGATCCAGCGGACTTCAAGGCCCGTGCGGCGAAGCTTTCGGCGGATGCCAGCAAGGTCCTCGCGCAGCTTCCGCCCGACCCAGCCGCTGTCGGCGCCGCAATGAAGACGCTTGGCGCCAATTGCGGCGGCTGTCACGAGAAATTCCGCATAAAGACCGACTAACGATCCTGGCATTTCAGTCAAACGATCCGCAGCAGCCTTGCCGCTGGTGCGGATCGTTTTATGTTTTCGACAAGATTATTGGCAACAGGAGCGGTGAATGGTCCGCAGGTTCGTCCGGTTTTTACTCTGTCTCGTCGGAGTGTTCGTCATTGGCGGAGCGGTTTTCTATTTCATCACCGCGCCGAACGCGCTTCCTGAAAGTCACTGGGCCAACCTTGGTGAACCCGATTTGAAGAACGGTGAAATGGTCTTCTGGACGGGCGGCTGCGTCAGTTGCCACGCTGCGCCCGGATCGGAGGGGGACGCCAAGCTCACGCTGTCAGGCGGTCTGGCGCTGAAGAGCCCTTTCGGCATCTTCCACGTGCCCAACATCTCGCCTGACGAGACGGCTGGTATCGGGACATGGACGCTGGCCGAGTTCGGCAATGCCATGAAGCGCGGCGTTGCTAAAAACGGCGAGCATCTCTACCCGTCCTTTCCGTACAATTCCTATGCCCGGATGAGCGACAACGACGTCAACGATCTCTTCGGCTATCTGAAGACGCTGCCGAAGAGCGGCAACGTTTCCCCACCGCACGAATTGCCGTTTCCTTACAATATGCGTCTGGCGCTGGGTGGCTGGAAGTTCCTGTACTTCAGCAACGAGCCGCGTGTCGCACTTGCGGCCAAGGTCGACGACAAGGTCAAGCGCGGGCAATATCTGGTCGAAGGCGCCGGCCATTGCGGCGAGTGCCACACGCCGCGCGATCAATTCGGCGGGTTCGAGGCAGACAGATGGCTGGCGGGTGCGCCAAACCCGGAAGGTCAGGGCAGGATCCCTGATATCACACCGGGCTCGAAGACCGTCGCCTCATGGAGCCAGGAGGATATCGCCAACTATCTGGAAACCGGCTTCACGCCCGACTTCGATACGGCCGGCGGTTCGATGGCCGAGGTGCAGCGCAACCTCGCCCATCTGCCGAAACCGGAGCTCGAGGCGATCGCAGCCTACTTGAAGGCAGTCCCGAACCGCTAATATTAGCAATATCTCAAAAATGCCGCATTGCAGCACTCCACTGGGTCGTGCACACTGAACGCCCTGTGGCGAACCCTTCCGAGGTTCGCTTTCCGAACGACGCCCATCCACGTCTTCCGAAAGGACAGCTGCATGCACAGCACGTCGGCCAACCCTGCAGATGATCTCGAGTCTGTTGCCCGCAAGGGCGGCAAACTGCGGCGCATGGCGGTGCGGATACCGACCTACATGGCCGACATCCGTGAAAATCCTGCCTGGCTGCCGATGTTCCTGTTGGCGCGCACCATACCGGCGCGCAAGGCGCATTGGCTGACTGCACGACGCAGCAATGGCGCGATCGAGAATCTGCCGACGCTCTTCAAGGGCGTGGATCATGCAGATGCCGTCGCGGCGCTCAGGCGCGACGGGATATTTCCCGACCTGACGCTACCTCAGGCGATCACCAGTGAAATCGCAAGCTTTGCCAGCGCCACACCGTGCTTCGGCAATTTCGATCGGAAGATCGAGTTCCTGGCGTCGGATCATCGCGACGCAGAGCAGCAATGGGGACGATCGATCCTGAGCGGCCACCACTTCGAACGGGCGCTTGATTGCCCGGCGGTTCGTACCGTCCAGCGTGATCCTGTACTGTCGGAGATCGCGCGCTGCTATCTCGGCGCCCAAGCCCGCCTCATTACCACCCGCATCTGGTGGAGTTTTCCGACGAGGGCCAGCGAGGCCGATCGCAGCCTGGCGTCGCTGGACAAGTATCACTTCGATCTCGACGACTGGCGAATGCTGAAGTTCTTCTTCTATCTCGTCGACGTCGACGAAGGCGCCGGCCCGCATGTCTATGTCAGGGGCAGCCACAACAAGCGGCGTATCAAGCACCAATTGACCCTCCTGGTCGGCCACCCCGCGAATGAAATCCTGGATTTCTATGGGAAGGAGAGCGTGACGACGCTGACCGGCGCAGCAGGCTTCGGCTTCGTGGAGGATCCCTTCGGCTTTCATATGGGAACGGTCGCCAAGACCAAGCCGCGCCTGATGATGGAGGTGGGCTTCGGCGTTTCCAAGCCGTCGCGCCGCCGTTTCCACGGCGAGCCGGTGCTTCGATGAGCTAAGGCAGTAGCGTCGTTCACGCGGCTTTCGGCTGATGCTCGGCGCCGAACATCAGGACGTATTGGTCCAGTTCGTCGCCGGCATGTCCGAGCGCGCGGTAGATTTCCGCGGCAAAGGTCATCGGCGCCGATCCCGGCGCCGTCACCAGTTTTCCGGCGCGCACGGCCTGCGGGCTGTCCTTGTAACGGGCGTGTCCGGTGTACCCGGGCACACCGGCGATGAAATCGGCGGCATTGCTGGTGTGGTCGGTGGCATTCAGTGCTCCGGCACGAGCAAGCGCCAGAGTTGCGCCACATATCCCGGCGACGAGTTTGCCGTGGGCAAGGAAGTCGTAGATGACGGTTCTCAGGTCGGGCGCCTTTTCCGTTTCCCAGATCGTCCCGCCGCAGAGCACGAGGCCGTCGAAGGCACTGGCATGCAGGTTTTCCGCGACGGTATCGGCCGCGACGCGCATGCCCCCCATCGAGCGCACTTCCGAGCCATCGGGCGTTGCGATCACTACGTCGAAGCCGAAGTAGGAACGTGCGGAGGCCGTCAGTTGCCCGACCTCCCAGTCGGCGAATCCGTTGGTGAGCACGATTGCAAGTCGGGTCATCGGTTTCTCCCTGCCGAATGTCCGCGGCGGCCAACGCCGCTCATGCCAAAGCCTGCATATAGCGCATGCCGGTGACCGGGCGAGGCACGAAGTCCATATTCTCGTAGAAGCGATGCGCCTGCACGTTGCCCGTGGCAGCGCTGACCGAGAGGTAGCCGCAGCCGGCGCTGCGTGCTGTGTCGCGGGCGCGGTTGACGAGGTGCTGCCCGACGCCGTGGCCGCGATGACCGTCACGCACAAAGAGATGATGCAAATCCATGCCGCGCGCACCATCCTGCGCCCTGTAGAGCGGCACGAGAATGGCGTAGCCGATCAGGCCTTCGTCGGTCTCGGCAACGAGCGCGTTGATCCACGGCACCGGGCCGAAAAGGTCACGTTCGAGTTGCTCTGGGCTCGAGGCGGAAGCATCCCCATGATGTTTGGCGAGCAGGGTAATCATTTCGCTGAGTTCGGGGAGGTCGCGCGGCTTAGCCGCACGGATATTGATCACCGGCGGGCGGATCATTGAGATTTCGCTGTCTTCGATTTCAACCATGGTCTTCGCGTCCTTGTGTGGTGTTCTGCCGTCAGGACGCTGCCGATACAACAAAGCCGCCTGACGGCGGCTTGTTGACAATATGATCTGTCCGGCCGCCCTTACAGGTACAGCCAAAAATACGTGCTGGTGATGTGCGCGTTCTTGATCATGCGTCGATAGATTGTCCAGAACGCGCCGTTTGTCAATGGGATTTACGCGCGGGCGCCGGGAAGCGCGCAGCGGCCTTCGGCGCAGCCGCCATCGACCGCTTCGCCGGCGACATCGGAAACCGGTAGCGCCAGCGCCATGGCTACTTTTCATCAGCTTCATATTAATATAGGGTACCCCCCTATGCTAAATGGAAAACCTCATGTCCCACACCACGCATCAGAAGAAAAAGCTGATGGCCCGCGTCAGCCGTCTGAAGGGCCAGCTGGAGGCTGTCGAGCGCGCGCTGGGGGCCGAGCGGCCCTGCGGAGAGATCTTGCAACTGCTTGCCTCGATCCGCGGCGCCCTGAACGGCCTGACCGGCGAGGTGCTGGACGATCATCTGCATGAGCATGTGCTGCACGCCGCCGATGAGAAGGCCCGCATGGAAGCCGTCGAAGAAATATCCGAAGTCCTGCGGACCTACATTCGCTGACACAACCGACATGAGGAGCGTGCGATGAACGCACAGACCGAAAGACTCGAGCACGACCACGTTTTCCTGGGCGCCGATCACGACCGCAACGCCCGTCGTGTCTGGTTCGTCATTGCGCTCACCGCCGTCATGATGGTGGTCGAGATCGGCGCCGGAACCTACTACGGCTCGATGGCTCTCGTCGCTGATGGCTGGCACATGTCGACCCACGCTAGCGCCCTGCTGATCTCCGCCGTTGCCTACCTCTATGCGCGCCGGCAGGCGCGCAATCCCCGCTTCACCTTCGGTACCGGCAAGCTCGGCGACCTCGCGGGCTTTGCCAGCGCCATCATCCTGGCGCTGATCGCCTTGCTGATGGCTTGGGAAAGCTTCCTGCGCATCACGCATCCCGTGCCGATCAGCTTTTCGCAGGCGATCGGCGTCGCCGTCGTCGGCCTACTGGTCAATCTGGCGAGCGCCTGGCTCCTGAAGGACGACCATCATGGCCACAGCCACGGCCATTCCCACCATCACGAGCACCAGCATCACCATCACCATGACCACGCTGATCATACCCATCATGGCGATCATGCTCGTTCCGCGCATGCCTCCGACAACAATATGCGCGCTGCCTATGTCCATGTCATTGCCGATGCGCTGACATCGGTGCTCGCCATTGCCGCACTGCTGCTCGGCAGTCTTTATGGCTGGCTCTGGCTCGACCCGCTGATGGGTATCGTCGGCGGCCTGATCATTGCCCAATGGTCCTGGGGCCTGATGAAGTCTTCAGGCCGCGTGCTGCTCGATGTCGTACCGCGGGAGGCGGCTCTGCAGCGCGAGATTCGTTCGGCGCTGGAAACGGGCGGCGAGCGGATCACCGATCTTCATGTCTGGCAGGTCGGACCCGGCCATCACGCCGCGATCGTTGCTCTCGTGACGCCGCAGCCGGAAAGCCCTGCCTTCTACAAGGCAAAGCTCGAACCCGTTGCCGGCCTCTCGCACGTTACCGTCGAGGTAACGCAGTCGGCGGCCGCTTGACGCGACTCATCCGGGCCACAATCAGTCTCTAGCGCTGTGTCCGTTTGTTCAGGCAGAGGAATTTTCATGCGGGGCTTTTCGATCCGCCGCCGGACGCTACTTGGTTCGGCACTGCTTTCATCCGCCTTGTTCCTGCCGCGCATTGCGCGGTCGGAAGACAGCGATGATGAAATCAACCGGCGGATGGAAGCACTCGAAAAAGCGATCGGCGGTCGCATCGGTGTCTCCGCCATCGACACCGAGACCAACATTTCATTCGGCTATCGCGAGACCGAGCGCTTTCCGCTCTGCAGTACGTTCAAGGTGCTGGCCGCAGGGCTGGTGCTGGCGCGCGTCGACAAGGGGCAGGAGACTCTCGAGCGACGCGTCGTCTACGACCAGGACAAGCTCGTCACCTACTCGCCGGAGACGGAAAAGCACGTCGGCGGCGAGGGCATGAGCCTCAGTGAACTCTGCGAGGCGGCGATCACGCTCTCCGACAATACGGCCGGCAACCTGCTGCTGGAAAGCTTCGGCGGCCCCGCTGAGCTCACCAAATGGCTGCGCACGCTGGGCGATCGGTCGACGCGACTCGACCGATGGGAAACGGCGCTCAACGAAGCCAAGGACGGCGATCCGCAGGATACGACCACCCCCGATTCGATGGTCGACACGCTCGGTAACCTGACGCTGGGCTCGGCCCTGTCGGAACCGTCGCGCGACAAGCTGGTCGAATGGATGGTGGCGAATACGACAGGCGGCGCACGTCTGCGCGCGGGCCTGCCGGATGCATGGAAGATCGGGGACAAGACCGGCACCGGCAACAACGGCAGTGCTGCCGATATCGCGATTGTCTGGCCGCCCGGTCATGGAGCGATCCTGGTTGCCGCTTACGTGACGCAGGCCAAGGCGCCGGCGTCCGAGATCAACCCCATCTTCGCCGAGGTCGGAAAGATCGTGGCCGACATGGTCGGATAAGACTGTCGTGTCAAAGAGATGCGATGGAAACGTGAATCTCCGTCGCATCGATCTGAATCAATTTCTGAGGTCTCAGACGCTGACAATGTCGTCGACGCTCGACTTTTCCTTGCTGTCGTCGTCGCCGGTCAGCTGCCGTTTCAGCTCGTCCGAGATCTGCTTTTCGATCGCCTCGCGCTCTTCTGGTGGCATGGCCTTCAGGTCGTCTTCGGTGAGCCCGAGCCGCTCGAGGATCTGCGCGCGGATGCGCTCCGCCGGCGTCATGTTGGCGAGGTCCGTGAACTCCGAGGCAACAGCCTCATGGCGCGCTTTCGCGGGATCCTCGGTGCCATCCATGCTAGTGGTGCCGCTGCTCTGCAAAGCCCACATCGTACTGGAAATCGACGTCGGCGTGCTGCTTGGCTGAAGTGCTGTGCCGCTCTGGCGAACGCTCACCTCGGTATCGCCGGACTGTTGCTTGCTGCGCTGGCCGGATTGGCCGAAGAGGTTGGTCAATCCATAGGTGCTGGAAATGTTGCTGCCGATCTTCATGAAAATTCTCCCTGAAACAATGGGTGGGAGAATGGTGCGCCAGACATGCCCGGAGCTTGTGTCGGCTGGCTTGGGTGGCCGTCGTCAGCGGCGGCCATCCGGCAGGTTTGGGAAGCTTCAGGGTAGGGCGTAGCCGATCACATAGTCGCCGGGCTTGGTGCCGATCGAGCCGTGTCCGCCGGCGACCATGACGACGAACTGCTTGTTGTCACTGGTGGTATAGGTCATCGGTGTCGCCTGGCCGCCGGCCGGCAGGCGGGCTTGCCAGAGCTGGTCGCCATTGGTCACATCATAGGCGCGCAGAAAGTTGTCGACGGCGGCCCCGAGGAAGGCAACGCCGCCTCTCGTCAGGATCGGGCCGCCGATGCCCGGTACGCCAACCTTGAAGGGCAACGGCAGCGGCGTCATATCGTAGACGGTGCCGTTCCTGCGCTTGTAGGCAATCTTTCCGGTACGCAGATCGACACCTGCGACATAGCCCCATGGTGGTGCCTGGCAAGGGATCTTCAGCGGTCCGAGGAACGGTCCCATGAAGACGCCATAGGGCGCGCCCTCGTTGCGGTTGAGGCCCTGTTCACTGCCTTTTTCATCCTGCCCCTTCGGCGGGATATCAGCGGCGGGAACCAGCCGCGAGGTAAAGGCAAGATAGGTCGGCATGCCGAACATGATCTGCCGCTCGGGATCCACCGCAACACTACCCCAGTTGAAGGTGCCGAAATTGCCGGGATAGATGATCGATCCCTGTAGTGACGGCGGCGTATAGCGGCCTTCGTATTTATAGCGATGGAACTGGATACGGCAGGCGAGCTGATCGAACAGCGAAATCCCCCACATATCCCTCTCCTGAAGCGGCGGCGGCGAGAAGGTGAGGTCCGAGATCGGCTGCGTCGGCGCCGTATGGTCTTCAGGGATCGCGCCGCCCGGGGCGGGTATCTCCTTGAACGGGATGATCGCCCCGCCAGTGCGCCGGTCGAGCACGTAGATGTCGCCCTGCTTGGTCGGGGCAACGAGCGCCGGTACGGACGTTCCATCGGATTTTGTCATGTCGAAGAGCACGGGCTGGGCGGGGACGTCCATGTCCCACAGGTCGTGGTGCACGAACTGCTGCACCCATTTCACTTGCCCGGTGGCGATGTCGAGTGCGACGATCGAGGAGGAGTATTTCTCGACATGGGCGCTGCGATTCATGCCGAGCTGGTCGGGCACTTGGTTGCCGAGCGGTATGTAGACCATGCCGAGACCGTCATCGACACTGAAGACGGACCAACTGTTCGGAGAGTTGGTGGTATAGGTCTGGCCTTCGGCGATCGGCGTGGTAACATCGGGATTGCCGGAATCCCAGTTCCAGATGAGCGCGCCGGTATTGATGTCGTATGCGCGGATAACGCCGGACTGCTCCTTTGTGGAATAGTTGTCGTTGACGGCGCCGCCGACGATCAGCTTGCCGGCGACCGCGACCGGCGGCGACGTCGAGTAGTAGTAGCCGGCCGGATTGTACTGCATGCCTTTTTCAAGATGCAGCACGCCATCTTCAGCAAAGCTCGTGCAGATCTGGCCATTTGCGGCATCGAGCGCAATCAGCCTGGCGTCGGAGGTCGGCAGAAACACGCGCTCGGCGCAGGCAGCGCCGGGGGCTGCGGCCGTGTCGCGATAATAGGTGACGCCGCGGCAGGTCTGGTGTTGGCGGTTCGGGTTCATGCCGGAGTTGGAATCGTACTGCCATTTCTCCTTGCCAGTCTTGGCGTCGAGCGCGATTGCCCAGTTGTGCGGCGTGCAGAGGTACAGCGTGTCGCCGACTTTCAGCGGCGTCACCTGATAGGTCGTTTCGCCGACATCCTCGGGTCGCTTCACATCACCGGTCTGGTAGCGCCAGACCTCCTTGAGATCCTTGACGTTGCTGACGTTGATCTGGTCGAGCGGCGAGTAACGCTGGCCGAAGGGTGTGCGGCCGTATTGATGCCACTCTTCATTGGGCACAACACCGCCGAAAGCCGAGGGGCTAGTTACGGCCTCGGTCGGCAGATTGCCCGTGATCCGGTGTGGATCGGTGGTCATCGAATAGCCGGCGATCGCGATCGCAATCACAACCGGTATCGCGAGCGGCCAGGGGTTTGCCCCATAGGAGATCCCGGTCGGGCTGAGAAAGCCGAGCGGGCGGCGGATCCAGGGCGTTAACAACCAGAGGCCGAGAAGAATGATCAACCCGCCGCGCGGCCCAAGCTGCCACCAGTCGAAACCGACTTCCCAGATCGCCCATACCAAGGCCACGGCGATCAGCGCCGCATAGACCCACAACGCGGCTGCCCTGCGCAATAGAAGCAGGATAGCGGTCAGCAGGAAGATGGCGCCTGCGAAGAGATAAAAGAAGCTGCCGCCGAGCATGACGAGCCAAAGACCGCCGCCGCCGAGCGCAAGGCCAATCAGGATGAAAAATATGGAAGTAATGATGATTGCCATCTGGGAAGACTCCCGCTGATGTTAGCCGGGTGCGATCAGAGCGCGAAAAAAGTCCGCGAATCAGCGAGATAGTGCAGTCGCAACGAGCGTCAACTGCGACCATAGGTGTCAGAGGGAGAAGGTTCTCGCCCGATCACGTGCCGCAGAAGGTCTGCAACACGCGTTCTTCCGGCTTCGGCGGCTCCATGTATGCCGCAAAGTCAGGCTGGTCGTCATAGGGCTTGGCGAGCACCGCAAGCAACGCCTCGAAGAGCGAGAAGTCCCCATCTTCGACGGCCGCATTGATCGCCTGCTCGATACGATGGTTGCGCGGAATGAAGGCGGGATTGACGGCGCGCATTGCCGTCCTGCGGCCGTCCTCGGTCCGGCCCTCGTCGCGCGTCAGGCGATCGCGCCAGCGGCCAAGCCATTCGCGTACCCCATCCGGTTCGCGGAAGGTGGAGAGGAAAAGCGCCTCGCCATCTCCAGAGCCGCCAGCGTCGGAAAGGCGGCGGAAGGCGAGGGTAAAATCAGCCTGCTGCGTCTGCATCGTGGCAAGCAGTGACTGGATAAGGTCCAGATCGCCATCCTCGACCGTCGTCAGGCCGATCTTCTCGCGCATGCCGCGAAGCCAGTGGATCTGGAAGCGCTCGCCATATTGCTGGATCACGACGTTGGCGAGCTCGACGGCCCTTTCCGCATCGGCATCGAAGAGCGGCAATAGCGTTTCGCCGAGTCGCGCCAGGTTCCATTGGCCAATGCCGGGCTGGTTGGCATAGGCATAGCGCCCGCCCTGGTCGATCGAAGAGAAGACGGTGCGGGGATCGTAGGCATCCATGAAGGCGCAGGGGCCGAAATCAATCGTCTCACCCGAAATGGCCATGTTGTCGGTGTTCATGACGCCGTGGATGAAGCCGATATGCAGCCACCTTGCGATCAAAGCAGCCTGCCGCTCGCAAACGGCCTCGTAGAGCGCGAGGTAGGGATTGTCCCTGTCTTTGAGTTCCGGATAGTGCCGGTCGATCACATAGTCGGCAAGCGCCCGCACGCCGTCCGTATCGCCGCGCGCGGTGAAGAACTGGAAAGTGCCGACGCGGATGTGGCTCGCGGCTACGCGGGTGAAGACCGCGCCCGGCAGAATGCTTTCGCGATAGACGGGTTGCCCTGTCGAAACAGCTGCAAGCGCTCTGGTCGCCGGCACGCCGAGTGCATACATCGCCTCGCTGACGATGTATTCGCGCAGCACCGGCCCGAGCGCGGCGCGGCCGTCGCCGCGGCGAGAGTAGGCCGTCTGGCCGGCACCCTTCAGCTGGATATCGCGGCGCTGACCATTGCGGTCGATCACCTCGCCGAGCAGGATTGCCCGCCCGTCGCCAAGCAGCGGCACGAAAGCACCGAACTGGTGCCCGGCATAGGCCATCGCTAACGGATCTGCACCTTCAGGCACGAGGTTGCCGGAAAAGATCGCAGCACCATCCCGCTTCAGCGCCTCGACATCAAGACCGAGTTCTTCCGCAAGCGGCTCGTTCAGCTTGATCAGCCACGGCTCGGCGGCCTGCGAGGGAGACTGGCGCGTAAAGAACTGCTGCGGCAACCGCGCATAGCTGTTGTCGAAGGCGAAAGGCGCGCCGGTGCGCGCAACATTCTGCAGGGCTTGGGTCATGCTCCATAGGTAGTGCCCGGCGGCGGTTGCTGCAAGCAACATGCGGTGGTTGGATTTTATCCTGCTTCTGAATGGAGCGCATTCGATGGTGTGGCAAGACCGGACCTCGGCGCCAACCTGCGCATGGCGGTTTTTGAGAGAGGCATCGTGATACACGTCGTCGAAGATGACGTGGTCAAAATCACCAACATCTTCTCCGGCGGACAGGATTACGAAGCACTGCTGCGCGGCAATTGAGCAGGTTTCCCAGCCATTCCCAAACGACACGGCTGCCTTTCCATTTAAGCATAACGCCGCCACATTTGCGGGCGTATACATCAATCTCCCCTTTTGGCATCACGCCATACCATACCGCGGCCATCGCTTCCGCGCCGGCCACGCCATTGCGAGTGATCCCTGACGATGTCGGATCAGATCTACCGGGCGGCCACCATCGGGCGCGCCAAGCCCAATTTCCGCGTGATAGCGATGATCGTTGCGAGCGCCATGTTCATGGAGCAGCTCGACGCGACCGTACTGGCGACGGCGCTGCCGACCATGGCACGCGATTTCGGCGTCAGCGCCCCGTCGATGAGCATCGCGCTCACCTCCTACCTCCTCAGTCTCGCGATCTTCATCCCGGCCAGCGGTTTGATTGCCGATCGCTTCGGTTCGCGCACCGTTTTCCGCTCGGCGATCGCCGTCTTCGTCACCGGCTCCATCTTCTGCGCGCTTTCGCCCAATCTTCTCTGTCTCGTGCTGGCGCGACTGCTGCAGGGTCTTGGCGGCGCCATGATGCTGCCGGTCGGCCGCCTCGTGCTGCTGCGCAGCGTCGACCGCAAAGACATGGTCAACGCCATGTCGTGGCTGCTGGTGCCGGCGCTGATCGGCCCGATCCTTGGTCCGCCGGTCGGTGGCCTGATCGTCACCTATCTCGACTGGCGCTGGATCTTCTACATCAATGTGCCGATCGGCATCATCGGCTTCACGCTGGTCTCGATCTTCATCGAGGACTTCAAGGGCGAAGCGAAGCGCCCGTTCGACACGGTTGGCTTCATCCTCTCCGGCATCGCGCTCGGCTCTCTACTGTTTGGCTTCGAAAGCTCGAGCCGGCCGGGCGAGGGCGCTTTCTCGGTGTTTCTGATCGCCGTCGGCTTGCTCTTCGGCATTGCCTATCTCAAGCACGCCCGCCGCTATCCGTCGCCGATCATGGATTTCTCGCTGATGAAGGTGCCAAGCTTCGGCACCTCGGTCATCGCGGGCTCGCTGACCCGCATCACGCAAGGCGCGCAGCCTTTCCTACTGCCGCTCTATTTCCAGCTCGGTTTCGGCCTCTCGGCAGCCAAGGCCGGTCAACTGGTGACAGCCGCAGCGATCGGCTCCATGGCGATGAAAGCCGTTGCGCCGCGCGTGCTACGCCGCTTCGGCTTCCGAAACAGCCTTGTCGCAAACGGCGTCATCGCTACTTGCGGCTATGCGCTTTGCGCTGCCTTCCGGCCCGATTGGCCGTTGGGCTTGATCTTCGCGATCCTTGTCATGTGCGGCTTCTTCATGTCGTTCCAGTTCACGGCGTACAACACGGTTGCCTACGATGAGATCGACCGCGACCGCATGAGTTCGGCCACCAGCTTCTACACGACGTTCCAGCAGCTAATGCTGTCGCTCGGTATCTGCGTTGGTGCGCTGGCGCTGCACACGTCGATGACGGTCAACGGCAGCGAGACGCCGCAACTCCACGATTTCTCCGCAGCCTTCCTCTTCGTGACCGCGATCTCGATCACTGCGACGTTCTGGAACCTGCGCTTTTCGCGCAGCGCCGGCGCCGACATCAGCGGCCATGGCGCTGAAAAGGCAGCGCACGCCACCGAGCACTGACCCTCAGGCGCGGGCAAGCTCCGGCAGACAGGCCTCGCAGATGGCGGCCACATGCCGGTGATCGGTGCCGCAGCAGCCGCCAACGATCCTGACCTGTGGCATCTTGCGCATCAATTGTCTGTAGCGCTGCCCGAGATCAACAGGATCGCCAGCATCGAGCGTCTCGCTCTCGTCGAGCTCCGCATGGCTCATGCGCGAGGCATTGGCGCGCAACCCGCGGATGCGTTTCGTCCAGCTGGCGCGATGATCGAGCGCCTCGGCGAAATGCGTCGGATGGGCGCAGTTGATCATGTAGTAGGCGGGTGAACCGCCGGTCGCCGCATCCGTCGTCTCGATCGCTTCCTGCATGCTGCGCCCGGTCACCAGCCTGCCGTCCGTCTCGACGGTGAAGGAGATCGCACAGGGCATGCCTCTGGCAGCGGCCGCTCGCGCTACGCCGATCGCCTCGTCGATGTTGGTCAGCGTGAAGGCCGTCACCATGTCGGCATCGCTTTCGGCGAAGCTGCCGATCTGGACGCTGTGGTAATCCTCGGCTTCGGACGCATCCATGTTGCCGGCCTTGTAGCCGTCGCCGCGCGGCCCGATGGCACCGCTGATCACGATCGGCCGTTCCGGTTGCTCGTACCTTCCGCGCAATCCTGCCAGTAGCGCGACGCTGCCCACATTGGCCGCGTGCAGCGCTTCGCGCGTGTAGCCGAGCTTCCCGCCCCAATCCGGATTAGCCCGCCATGTCGGCGTGTCGAGAATGAAGCCGGCGCCATGCTTGCGGGCGATATCAAGATAGCGGCGATAGTAGGCCTGCAGCCGGTCGCGCCCTTCCTCCGAGGCCAGCATCACAAACGATGCGAAGTGCGGCAGCTGCAATCCGTCGAGAAAGATGAAGGTTGTCTCCATGCCGCCATCGGTCACGAAGAAGCCGCCCTCGAGCTGCGGCAAGCTGTGTCGGTAGGTCGCCATCGTATCTCTCCTTTGCCGGATGAAAGAGAATGCTGCGACGCAATACTGATTATTTAGTATGTTCTAAAATATGCTCCCGCGGTGGTACAGCGAAATCTCAGCGGTCTTCCATAGCAGCCGCCATCTCGGCGAGCTTGCGCACCGTATTCAGGTTGCGCGCCGTTCCCGGTTTCAAGGCCGGCAGCTTGAGCTTCGATTTGCCGGAGCCGATCGGGAAGTGGACATAGATTTCGCGCCCGGCGAGAACTGCCTCTTCGCCATTGGGCGCGACCATTTTGTCCAGCGCATCGCTTGGTGCTTCCTCGGGCAGGAAGCTCACCAGCAAATAGTTGGGCTTGGCGTCGGGAAAGGGCGCGTTGGCGGCAATCGCGTCCAGCTCCTTGCGGCCGCGCAGCATCACGCCGGGCTTCTTGCCGAGCAGCTTCCCGAGCGCCTCGTCCAGCTTTTGCTCGACCTCAGCTTCCGGCTCGTCGGCGCGAAACAGCACGTTGCCGCTCTGGATGTAGGTCTTCACGTCGCTGAAGCCGAGCTCTTCGCAGACCGCCTTCAGCGTCGTCATCGGCAGCTTGCCCGTGCCGCCGACATTCACAGCTCGAAGCAAAGCGACGTAGACAGGCATGGGCTTCCTCCTGTGATCAGCCGGAGAGCGGCCGCACAACCTCTCCGCCTCATTCCCGTCCTTGTGACAGAATCCGGCCACGGCGCGTCCGCGCCGTGAATAGAGACTTCGGCGCGCAAGGACCTGCGTGCGCCGGATTCCTGTCACAAGGACAGGAATGAGGGAAGCGAGGGCGGGTAACTTTAGTGTCAGGCGCCTACGGCACGTGACATCCCCGCTAAACCTTCCCCGCGACCTTGATCGCGAAGGCGTATTCGAAGGCGATCTCCTCGAGGCGCTGGAAGCGTCCCGATGCGCCGCCATGGCCGGCATCCATATTGGTCTTCAAGAGGATCGGCGCCGAGCCGGTCGTCTTCTCGCGCAGCCTTGCCACCCACTTTGCCGGCTCCCAGTAGGTGACGCGCGGGTCCGTCAGGCCACCGAGCGCCAGGATCGGTGGATAGGCTTTCGCGCCGACGTTGTCGTAGGGCGAATAGGCGGCGATATGTTCGTATTCTTCCTTGCTTTCGATCGGGTTGCCCCATTCCGGCCATTCCGGCGGGGTCAGCGGCAGCGTGTCGTCGAGCATGGTGTTCAGCACATCGACGAAGGGAACCGCGGCGATCAGGCCGGCGAACTTTTCCGGTGCCATGTTGGCAACTGCGCCCATCAGCATGCCGCCGGCCGAGCCGCCCTCGGCGATGATGTTGGCGTAGGAGGTGAACTTCTCCTGATTCAGATAGTCAGCGGCGGCGATGAAGTCCTTGAAGGTGTTGGTCTTCTTCTCCATCTTGCCGTCTTCGTACCAGGCAAAGCCCTTGTCCTTGCCGCCGCGGATATGGGCGATGGCATAGACGAAGCCGCGATCGGCAAGAGATAGGCAGTTGGTGTTGAAGCCGGCCGGAATGGTGATGCCGTAGGCGCCGTAGCCATAGAGCAGGCAGGGCGCGGAGCCGTCGAGCGGCGTATCCTTGCGATAGAGCAGGGTGACCGGCACCTCAACGCCGTCCCAGGCCGGGGCGAAGACGCGGCGGGTGACATAGTCGTCGGGATTGTGGCCGGAGGGCACTTCCTGCGTCTTCAGCAGCGTGCGCTCGCGCGTCACCATGTTGTAGTCGTAAAGCTGCGACGGCGTCGTCATCGAGGAATAGGAGAAGCGGATGACGTCGGCGTCGTATTCCGCGGCCCCCTGCAGCCCGAGCGAATAGGCCTCTTCGGCAAAGGCGATGGCATGCTCCTCGCCGGTGCGACGGTCGCGGATGATGATCTGCGGCAGCCCGTCCTTACGCTCCAGCCAGAGCAGGTGGCGGGCATAGGCCATGTGGCTGATGATCAAGGTTCCCGGCTTGTGCGGCACGACCTCGCGCCAGTTCGCCTTGCCCGGGTTTTCAACCGGCGCTTCCATGATCTTGAAATCCTTGGCGTCGCCGTCGTTGGTGAGGATGTAGAAGACGTCGCCGCCTTCCGTCATCGAATATTCGATGCCTTCCTCGCGCTCGGCCACCAGCTTCGGCTCCGCCGTCAGATCCTTGGTGGAGAGCAGGCGGTATTCCGACGTCTCGTGGTCGTGGATGTCGATGTAGATGAAATCGTCGAGAAGCGAGCCGCCGACGCCCATGAAGAAGCCGGCATCCTTCTCCTCGTAGACCAGCCGGTCTTCCGCTTGCGGTGTCCCGATGATGTGGTGGAAGACCTTCGACGGACGGTGGTTCTCGTCGAGCGCGGAGTAGAAGAAGCTCTTGCCGTCAGGTGCCCACGCACCGCCGCCGCCGGTGTTCTCGATGACATCGGCCATGTCCTCGCCGGTCGCCAGATCGCGCACCTTCAGTGTGTAGAATTCCGAACCCTTGTCGTCATAGCCCCAGATGCCGCGGCTGTGGTCGGTCGAATGGTCGAGGCCCGCCAGCCGGAAATAGGCCTTGCCGGCGGCTTCCTTGTCGCCGTCGAGCAGGACGGCGCGGATCGTCTCGTCCTTGACGTCGCCGTTGCGGGG
Source organism: Rhizobium sp. CF122 (assembly GCF_000282035.1). GTDB lineage: Bacteria > Pseudomonadota > Alphaproteobacteria > Rhizobiales > Rhizobiaceae > Rhizobium. The sequence goes on along the minus strand of NZ_AKKA01000041.1, from coordinate 13,534 downwards.
GATGCGGAAATAGCGCGGCTGTTCGCCACCGGTGACGAAGAACGTGCCGTAGGCATAGTCGCCGTCCTTCATCGGCACGGAACTGTCGTCTTCCTTGATGCGGCCGCGCATCTCTGAGAACAGCGTCTTCTGCAGCGCCTTGGTGTCTTCCATCGCCGCGTTCATGTAGACGTTTTCGGCTTCCAGGTGCCGGCGGATCGCGGGATCGAGGATCGATGGATCCTTGAACATCGCCTGCCAGTTGTCGGCGCGCAGCCAGGCGTAGTCGTCGGTGCGGGTGATGCCGTGGCGCGTATCGGAGATCGGCTTCTTGGCGGCAGCGGGCGGGTTCGACAGGTTCTTGAAGACGGTCAAGGAAGGCTCCGGATACGGGGTGTCAGGTGGGCAAGAGATAGAGGCGCGGATGCCGCGGATCAAGCGCCGAAGACAGCGCTGCGTCAAAACCGAAGGAATGCTCATGTTGCCTTGATGTCACCACATTGTTTAAGAAAGTCCGCTACGTCGCCCGGAATTTGCCCCCTGTTCGACCGTGAAAGCCCCGGTCGTCCACAGGCGATTCTGGAATGAGAATGCAAAGGAATCCCACCGTAATGCCAAAACGTCTCGTGTTGCTTCTGTCCGCATTTAGCCTTGCTTTTCCAGCCTTCGCCGTTGATCCCGCAATCAAGAAGCAACTCGAAAAGCTCGATCCCGCGACCCGTCTCGAACAGAGCTGCGACACCGAGGCGATGAGCCGAATCAACAAGGACGATACCGGCTACAAACCCGATAAAGTCATTGCCTATACCTTCAAGGATCCCGTTCCCGGCGATGATAGGCTGGAGGCACCCGGCGCCGTCTTCCGCAGCAAGGGCGACTGGTATCACCTGTCCTACACCTGCATCACCGGTCCGCAGCACATGAATGTTCGCGAGCTCGACTATAAGATCGGCGAGAAGGTGCCGAAGGAGAAGTGGGAAAAATACTACCTCTATGATTGACACGAGTGCCACGCAGGCTGCGTTTGCAGGCGCTGCCTTTCTGAAGCCTTAGTCCTCAGGCATCAGCTCTTTCGCTGAAGCCGGCGGCGAATCGCAGGAGCGATCGCAAGCGGCATCAGACCACATGGCGCCGGCGCGCTGCGTGCGTTATGCAGCGCTTGAACAATGAACGGCTTCTCTTTGGTATGAATCGTATTTTTCTCGCTCCGGCGCTGCTGATCGCCTCAGTCTCGGTTGCCGCCGCTGCCGCTCTGCCGCCGCAAGATGCGCCCATTGTCACCGCACCCCTCACGCAAGCGCCCACGATGGCTCCCGGGCCAAAGCTCGTGGAACCGCATCTGCGCATTGCACGTTCTGGCGTCAAGGGTCACGCGCGCGTGGCACTGACATTCGACGCCTGCATGGGCAAAGCCGACGACCGCATCCTCTCGGTGCTGGTCCGCGAGCGGATCCCCGCGACGATCTTCGTTACCGCACGCTGGCTGAAGCACAATCCGCAGGCGTTGCAGGTCTTCCTGCAGAACCCCGATCTGTTCGAACTCGAGAACCACGGGCAGAACCATATTCCGGCCGTGGACACGCCGGTCTCGATTTACGGCATTGCGTCCGCCGGCTCGCCCGAAGCAGTCCGCCAGGAAGTGCAGGGTGGCGCCGATGCGATGGTCGCGGCCGGCATTGCCTCGCCGCATTGGTTCCGCGGCTCGACCGCCAAATACGACCTGTCCGCGATCGCCGAGATCCGCGAGATGGGATACCGCATCGCCGGCTATTCCGTGAACGGAGACGGCGGCTCGCTGCTCGGCGCTGCGGTCACGGAAAAGCGGATTGCGGCCGCCAAAGACGGCGACGTGGTGATTTCCCACATCAACCAGCCGACCCACGCCGCGGGTGAGGGCGTCGCCAAGGCGGTCCTCGATCTGAAGGCCAAGGGCGTCGAATTCGTCCGCCTGCAGGACGTCGATGATACCGGCGACGACCAGACGACGCAGTGAGTTAGTTGAGAGCGGTCTCCCGGCGATCCTCGCTAATGCTCGGACGCTCAACGAACGCCGGTGCGTCGCGATCGAGCGCGAAATCATCAAACCAGTCGCGGTATCCTCCGCCGATCATTGCGCCGATGACCTGCGTCGCGAGATAGGAGAAAGTGATGCCGTTGCCGCCGTAGCCATAGGCGGCATAGACCTGCGGCATCAAGGGAACGGGACCAATCAGCGGCAGCCCGTCCGAAGTCTCCCCGAACGTGCCGCACCACGCCGTCGCGACACGGGTATCGGCCCTTGACAAGAGCCGTTTCATCTTTTCCCGGATCGTCATGATCTTTTCGGCAAGCTTGGCGTCGCGGATCGCGGGATCGACGGTGTCGTCATCCTCGCCGCCGGCGATGATCCGCCCGTCCGGTGTCGTGCGCATGTAGAGATAGGGGTGGCTGTCTTCCCAGATCAGCACCTGATCGCGCCACAGCATTGCCGGATCCTGCGGCATCGTTGCCAGCGCCCAGCTCGACGTCGTCCGATGCAGCTTCGGCATATCGATGCCCGGCATGGCGTAGCCGGTGGCGAGTACCGCTGTTTCTGCTTCGATAACGAACGAGCCGTCTGTCTCGGCGCTCACGCGCCCGCCCTCACTATGGAGTTTGGTGACCGAGGCGCCGATGAGACGCGCGCCTTGCTTCACCGCAATGTCCAGCAGAGCCCAGGTCAGGAGCAGCGGATCGGCCTCCGCCGAGCCGCGGGACAGGATGCCCGCATCGCGATCAAGTTCGAACTCGGTGAAGAGATCGCAATGCTCCAGATAGCGGCTGGGCAGACCGGCTCGGCGACGAAGCTCGACCTCTCTCAGAAGATCACCCGCGCCCTCCTGATTGCTGGTCAGGAACAGCGATTGCCGCGGCAGCAGGTTGCACGCGATGCGATTAGCGACGATCAGCTTCGAGAGACCAGCGACCGAGGCGGCACTTCGCCGATAGATGCCGACGGCGCGCTCGAACCCGTAGAAATGCTCGAGTTCGCCGAGCGTTCGGTCGATCTCCCACTGCAGCATGGCTGTACTCGCCACCGTGCTACCAAGACCGGGCGTCTCGCGATCGATGATGACCACGGAAAGTCCGCGTTCTGAGAGATGTTGGCCCATCAGCGCACCGGTAATCCCACCGCCGATGACCATCGCGTCGACCTTGAGATGATCCTGAAGTGGCTGGTAGGTGGGTTTTGTTCCGGCGCGGCTCCAAGGGGGGATGCCGCTCTTCAGCCGGTTCTGGCTGGACTCTGCAAGATCGATTTCTGCCATCTGACGCGTCTTACCTCAATTATTTCGGCAATTGCGGTTGCAGTCTCTCTTCGATGAAAAGTTCATCGACGATGGTCATGACAATCAGCGATAGTGGTAGCGCGAGCATAGCACCAACTGCGCCCCACATCCAAGTCCAGAACAGAATTGCCAGAAACACCACAAAAGGATTGATTTCCAGGCGCTTCCCCATCACCGCCGGAAAGACCAGATTTTCCATGACGAGGTGGACGATGAAGAATGCCGCGGCTGGCATGAGGCCGACTACGAGGCCGTCGTGTGTAAGGATGCCTGCGATGGCGACGGCCAGCGTCATGGAGGCAATTCCGAGATAGGGAATGAAGCTCGAAAGAAAGGCAAAGAAGCCCCAGAGCACCGGCGCCGAAAGACCGCCAAGATAGGCGATCACCATCATCATGACGCCGAGGCACGCATAGACCAACGAAGCCGTGGCAAAGTAGAAGCCGAGGACCTGTTCGACGCCGTTGATCACCCGGATGGCGGCAAGCCGCTGTGAGCGCGTCCGGAAGACCATGATGATCGATCTGCGCAGGCTGACACGTCCGGCAAGGAAGAGCAGCAGCGCGGCGAAGAAGATCAACGCCTGGATGAGGGCAGGGGTCAGGTTGGCGCTGATGAGATGCAGCACGTTGCCGGTATTTTCCAGGAGCTTTTCGCTCGACATCGGCCCGCCCCGGAAGGTCTCCGGCGTGATGTGCAGCCACCGGATGCGTTCGAGATAGGGCATCAACCGGTTGAACGTCTTCTCGACGAAGGCCGGGCCCTCATTGGCAAGGGTTGTCAGCGGTCCGGCAAGCGAATTGGCGACGAGGATGATCACCAGCGCGACGCCGGTCGACAGGATGACGGCGTTGGTAATGCGCGGCACTCCGAGTCTGCTGAGCTTTTCCGCCAGCAGCCCGAGAATCATTCCGACGACGACGGCAAGCGTCACCGGGACGAGAATGAGCGACATCATGTAGATGGCCGAAAGAGCAAGCACCGCAAAGATGCCGATGACCGCCCAGGCCATGGTGATATCAAGCCCGTCCTTTTCGGCGCGGTGTGTCTGCGCCTGCGGCATCTCCTCCGCGTCTTGGCTCAGTTTTTCAGCCCAGGCGCTGACAGGGCGCTCGCCCATTGTGATCTTGCCGGCCTGCTTGCGGATGCCGTTGGCAATTCCCATCGTTACAAAGTCCCCCGGAAGCCCAGATGCTTCGCGACGGAAACGCTCAGGAACCCCTTCAAGTTCCTGAGGGTCACGCAGAGAGCGTCAGGCCGATACCCCACGGGTCGCGCAGGAAGACGCCGCCATTGTGCTTTTTGCTCTTGATCTCGAGTTCGTCGAGCTTGGCGATGGCCCTGTCGAGCGAGGCCTTGTCATTGAAGCGAAGCGTGTAGTCCGAGAGGCCGCTCATGCCGTCCGCGCGGGTTCCTGCGCCGCGGCTGTTCCAGACGTTGGCGGCGATGTGGTGATGGTAGTCGCCGGTCGCGAAGAAGCTGGCGCCGGGACGCTGCGCCATCAGCTTCAGGCCGAGCACATCGCGGTAGAAGGTGTCTGCCTCCGGAATATTGCCGACCTGCAGGTGGATATGGCCGATAGCGGTGCCGTCGGCCATGCCGTTCCAGGCATCGTGAGGTGCGCTGTTGTAGAGCGACTGAAGATCGAGGCGAAGCGTCGCCATTTCCACCTGGCCGTCCTGATGGAACTTCCATTGCTCATGCGGACGGTCGGCATAGATCTCGATGCCGTTGCCTTCGGGATCGGAGAGATAGATGGCTTCGCTGACGAGGTGATCGGAAGCGCCGTCCAGAACAACGTTGTTGTGTGCGGCGTGGCGCAGCCAGCGGGCCAATTCGGTGCGGTTGGGCATCAGGAAGGCTGTATGGAACAGCCCGGCGGCATTGCGCGGCGCGATACGGACATTCCTGCCCGTCGTCAGCGTCAGAAGCGGCGTGCTGTCGACGCCGAGCACTTCGCCGCTGGCGCTTTTCTCGATGACCTTCAGGCCAAGCATGGATTGGTAGAAACTGGAAACCAGCGGCAGGTCGGTGACGACGAGATGCGACTGGTCGACATAGGCAGGGCGGGTGAGAGCGTAGGATGTTTCGGTGGTCATGCGTCTTTCTCCTGCCGTGGATGAGAGAGGCGTACCGGCGGTGGCGGCGAAAGCGCCGCCTGTAGCGATACCAAGGAATTTGCGCCGGTCCATGTGCCTCAGAGGTCCCCTTGGTTGCTGTACTTGATCCCTATATGGCGGATTCCGATTGTTCACAGAAGGCCAGTTTTTGGCGATTCAGCGTTCGACGATCGTTGACGACAATCTGCGCCGATCTTGATCTTGATCAAAGCGCCTTATTTATCTCCTGAGAGGATGTGGGCAGTTGGAAACCGCACCGCTGGAGGGCCTGAATGTATAAGAAAATCATCGTTCCGATCGAAATAGGCGCGTTGGACCGCGGCGAGAAGGCGTTCCGCAAAGCATCGACGCTCCTGGATACGGGAGGTGAGATCATCTTGCTCAACGTCGTCGAGGACGTACCCACCTATGTCGCGATCGATCTGCCCGCCGAACTGATCCAGAATGCAATCGATGATGCCCAGGAGAGGCTCGGCATGCTGATCCGCACCAGCGGCATTCCGGCAATGATCGAGATTGGTCACGGCCGCCCGGCCCATAGCATCCTCGCTGCCGCGGAAGCGCATGGTGCGGATCTAATCGTTATCGCTTCTCATACCCCCGACTTCAGCAACTACTTCATCGGCGCCACCGCCGACCGTGTCGTCAGGCATGCCAAATGCTCGGTGCTGGTCGATAGGCAGCGCTAAGAAGAAAAACGGCAAAGGACCGATGGAGGAACATCCATGACCGACATGCAGACCTATGAGAAGATCCTGCGCGATCGCCAGCGCGAGCTTGAATCGCGGTTGAGCCGCATCGACGTCGATCTCGGGCGCACCAAGGAGCAGGACAGCGACGATCGCGCGACCGAGAGCGAGAACGACGAAGTGCTCGAGGGGCTCGGCCAGGCCGGCCAGGAAGAGCTGCGGGCCATCAACGCCGCCCTCGACCGGGTCGCGAAGGGCACCTATGGCACCTGCGTTCGCTGCGGGGAGCCGATCTCCAAGGAGCGCCTCGGGGCCGTTCCTTATGCGCCCCTTTGCGAGGATTGCATGGGCTGATTTGTCTGTCGTGCTATCAGGGTGGCCGCTTTTCGCGGCTACCCTTTTGCTTTGCGCCCTTATATCTCCAAGCGCAAAAATCGGTGTCCAAAGCTCACGAAGATTTAATGGTTCGCCATCTCTGTTGTGTTGCCTGCACACCGTTTCGGTGCGACGATCGGGTGGAAAGGTGAGGGGTTCCCAGCATGACAGAGTTCAACGGCATCCGCTGGGCTTACGACAAGTACGAGCTAATCGCCGACGGCGTCGTCCACGGCGTGGGCTTGGCGTTTGCGCTCATCGGCGCGACCGTCCTGATCTTTTACGCCACGCTCTGGAGCTCCCACGGCGAACTCGCCGCGGCCTGGATTTACAGTGTCGGCCTGGTGCTGACGATCGGCATCTCCTTCTCCTATAACGCCTGGCCGGTTTCGCGGGCGAAGTGGTACCTTCGCCGTCTCGATCATTCCTCGATCTTCATCCTGATCGCCGCCACCTACACCCCCTTCCTGGAGCGCGGTGCCGATAGTCCGCTTCTGTTCGGGATGCTGATCGGAATCTGGGTGATCGCAGCGCTCGGCATCTTCCTGAAATGCGCCTTTCCCGGGCGCTTCGACAAGCTCGCCATCCTTCTCTATCTCGGAATGGGGTGGAGCGGTATCCTCGTAGCCGGGCCGGTGGCGGAGCGCATCCCCTATGTATCTATGCTCCTGATCCTCGTCGGCGGTCTCATCTATTCTCTCGGCGTCGTCTTTCACGTGTGGGAAAAGCTGCGCTTCCAGAACGCCATCTGGCACGGCTTCGTGGTGGCCGCGGCGGCCGTTCACTATTCGGCGGTCCTCACCTGCTTCAGCATGGCAAACACGAGCCTCTGATTGTTGCGCCCAGGCGCGACAGCCAATGTCTGTGGTCCGGTGCGGCGTGATGCGCCGACCTGGGCGCGGACCGTCGTTCCTTCGCTCGATTTGGTTTACAACGCCGAATGCGGGGCGTATGCCGCTTGCCGGAACCGAACTGAAACTGGACTTGATATGACCGACGCCGTTCTCGTGCGCGATGCCATCGAAGCCGACCTCCCGGCGATCCGCGATATTTACAATCACGCTGTCGAGCATACGACCGCGATCTGGAACGAGACGCTGGTTGATCTCGACAACCGCATCGAATGGTTCAAGGCGCGCAAGGCGAAGGGCTTCCCCGTCATCGTTGCGGAAAAGGACGGCAAGGTCGCAGGCTATGCCTCCTATGGCGATTGGCGGGCTTTCGATGGCTACCGCTACACGGTCGAACACTCGGTCTACGTCGACAAGGATTGCCGCGGCGCGGGCATCGGCGAGTTGCTGATGCGGGCGCTGATCGCGCGCGCCGCCAACGCCAATATCCACGTGATGATTGCCGGCATCGAGGCGGCGAACGCAGCCTCCATCAAGCTGCACGAAAAGCTCGGCTTCCGCGTTGCCGGAACCTTTTCGGAAGTCGGCACCAAGTTCGGCCGCTGGCTCGACCTGATCTGCATGGAGCTTAGGGTTACGAAGTGAGCCTTATCGTTCTCACCGGCGCTTCGGGATCGGGCAAGACGGCGATCGCCAAGGCGATTGCCGCCCGGTTTGCGGGTGAGATCGATGTCCACCATTTCGACGATATCGGCGTTCCCCCGCTCTTCCAGATGACGGCGGAGTACGGCTCGCCGGCCGGTTGGCAGCGAGCCATGACCTTCAAATGGCTCGAGAGTCTTGCAGAGGCTCAGCGCGCCGGCCGCAATCAACTGCTCGAAGGCCAGATGCGCCTTGCATTTCTGGAGGAGGCGGCAGCCGCAGCAGGCATTGCGTATTTGCCGCTGCTGGCCGATTGCGACGACGAAACACGAACGCATCGCCTGGCGATCGAGCGTCGGCAGCCAGAGCTTGCCAACGCCGAAATGATGATCTGGGCATCCTTCCTCCGCCGCGAGGCCGTGGCGAAGAAATGCGCGATACTGGATACGTCCCGCTTGTCACTGGATGAAAGCGTCCGTGCGGTCGTCGAACGCTTCTAACCGGCCTTCGCGCCCGAACGTTATTTCCCCGGCTCGAACACCATCGCGTGGCCGTTGATGCAGTAGCGCAGGCCGGTCGGCGGCGGGCCGTCGGGAAAGACGTGGCCCAGATGTGCATCGCAGGCGCCGCAGCGGATTTCCGTGCGGACCATGCCGTAGGTCGTATCGCGGTGTTCGGTCACCGCGTCGGGCGAGACCGCTTCGAAATAGCTCGGCCAGCCGCAGCCTGCATCGAACTTCGTATCCGAGCGGAATAGCGGCGAATTGCAGCCGACGCAGCGATAGAGCCCGGTCTCGAAAGAATCCCAATAGGGGCCGGTGAAGGCACGCTCGGTGCCATGCTGCCGGGTGATCCGGTATTGCTCGGGCGTCAGCTGTTCCTTCCATTCCGCATCGGTCTTGTGAAATTTGGCGATTGTCGTATCGGCCATGGCTTGTTCCTTTCGCGCCGGGGGGTACGGCTTTGATTTTTGACAGCAATGTGGTGCGGGAAGCTGGTGGGATCAAGAGATGTTTGTCACGGCGACCGAGCTCCGGGATGGCGGAAACTGCAGTGCCGATTGCATTTTTATGGGGACGGTGAAGGTCGGCACGCCGGGAGCACCTGGTTGCCGATGTTCAATGGACGCCGGCCTAGACGTGTCCCGTTCTCTGTGAGTATCCTGCACCCAACCGCCGATTGCGAACGGAGAAGGCTTGAGGCGGGGCTTCTCTTCTCTTACACCTGACGATGATACCGGCGTTCGCCGGCCTTATGCAGCGTTGCGAGCAGAGGAGAGGACATGGCCGGTGTCACGGCTTTGACATTTGCGGCCTTGTGTCTGCCACTGCTCGGTGCTGTTGTTGCTCCCTTTCTCGTTCGCGCCCTTGGCGCAAAGGCCGCCTGGCTACTGGCCCTTGCGCCGCTGCTGGCCTTTGCGCACTTCGCCAGCCTGCTGCCGGCAATATCCGGCGGCGAGGTGATTGCCGGCGGATATGCCTGGGTGCCGAGCTTTGACCTCCGCTTCGCCTGGCTGCTCGACGGTCTTTCGTTGACTTTCGCGCTGCTGATTACCGGGATCGGCACGCTGATCGTGCTTTATTCCGGCGGATACCTGAAGGGTCACCTGGATCAGGGGCGTTTCTTCTCGTTCATCTTCCTGTTCATGGGGGCGATGCTCGGCCTCGTCGTGTCAGACAGTCTGCTGATGCTCTTCGTTTTCTGGGAACTGACGTCGATCACGTCCTTCCTGCTGATCGGATTTGATCATGAGCGCTCGGCTGCCCGTCGCGCCGCCTTGCAGGCGCTCGTCGTCACCGGCGGCGGCGGCCTTCTGCTGTTGGCGGGCCTATTGCTGATCTGGAGCACGACAAACGCCACGCAGCTGTCGACGCTGCTACAGTCAGGCGATCTGCTGCGCGCCAATCCATATTATCTGGCGATCCTGATTCTCGTTCTCGGTGGCGCGTTCACCAAGTCGGCGCAGTTTCCGTTTCATTTCTGGCTGCCGAACGCGATGGAGGCGCCGACGCCGGTTTCTGCTTACCTGCACTCGGCGACGATGGTGAAGGCGGGCGTCTATCTCCTGATGAGGCTCAATCCTGTCATGGGCGGGACATCGGCATGGGAGACCTTGCTGCCGCTCTTTGGTGGCGTGACGTTGATCGTCGGTACGCTGCTTGCGATCCGCCAGACCGACCTCAAGCTGCAACTCGCCTATACCACCGTTTCTTCGCTTGGCCTTCTCGTGTTGCTGACCGGCTTCGGTTCGCCCTATGCGATCGAGGCCGCGGCGCTCTACCTCGTGGCGCATTCGCTCTTTAAGGGAGCGCTGTTCATGGTCGCTGGCATCATCGACCATGAGACCGGCATGCGCGACATCACCCGGCTGGGCGGCCTGAGGAAGGCGATGCCGCTGACCTTTGCTGCCGCCCTTGCCGCGGCGATTTCCATGGGCGGTCTGCCACCATTCTTTGGCTTTCTCGCCAAGGAGGAAATCTATGCCGCGCTGGCGCATGGGGACCCACGATCGATCGCCTTTACACTGGTTGCAGTAGCAGGCAATGCGCTGATGTTCGCGGTCGGCTTCGCGGTGGCGTTGAAGCCGTTTCTCGGGCAAGTCCTCGCAACGCCCAAGCACCCGCATGAGGCACCACCATTGCTATGGGCCGGTCCCGTCGTGCTGGCGCTATTGGGCCTGATCGGTGCGGTGTTCTCTGCAGTTGCTCACCACTACATCTCGTCTCCGGCGGCGTCCGCTATCCGTGGATCATCCAGCGTGATCGAGATTACATTGATCCCGCACGTCGGCGTGCCGCTGCTTCTGTCTGCGCTTACGATCGTACTCGGCATTCTTGTCTATTGGCGGATAGATCAAGCGCGTCTGAGCATGGCAGTGGTACTGCGTAAGCTTGGTCCGGGACCGGATTGTGGTTTCGATTACCTTATCGCCGGTCTCATCCGGTTGTCAGTCCGCGTGACGCGTCTCATCCAACCGGGACGGCTTGAACTCTACATCACCTGCACCTTCCTCTGCGTCGCCGCGATCCTGCTCGTTCCGCTCTGGCTCTACGGCGAAATGCCGGCGCTCCCTGTCTGGCCGCAGCAGGTCCAGATCCACGAATGGGCCATTTTCCTACTCGCCGCTCTCGGCCTGTTGAGCGTTGTCATTGCGCGCGACCGGCTGACGGCGATCGTCTCGCTCGGCATCCAGGGCTTCTCCGTCGCCATTATATTCCTGCTCTTCGGTGCGCCCGACCTTTCTTTCACGCAGTTCATGGTGGAGACCCTGTCGGTCGTCATCCTGGCGCTGGTCATGACCCGCCTTCAACTGTCGCCGACCGACCGGCGGCCACTCGGCCAGAAGATATTCGACGGCAGCATCGCGATCGCCTGCGGCTGCGGCGTCGCGCTGCTTCTGATGAAAGCTATGCAGGCGCCGTTCAACAACGCACTGACGGAGTTCTTCAACGCCTACTCGAAGACGATCGCGCACGGCGCCAACGTTGTGAACGTCATCATCGTCGATTTCCGCGGTACCGATACGCTGGGCGAGATCGCGGTCGTCGCCATCACCGGCCTTGCGATCCTCGCCCTCATTCGCATCCGCGCGCAGACCGAGCGAAAGCTTGCGGAAAACGATCCGGATGCACCTGAGGATCTCGGAGTCGAGCGCCCATGAACACGCTGATCTTCCGCACGATCGCCCCCGTGCTGACGGCACTGATGCTGCTCTTTTCCATCTTCGTCCTGCTGCGCGGCCACAACGAGCCGGGTGGCGGTTTCATCGGCGGGCTGATTGCGGCCTCGGCGCTGGCGATCTTTGGTATTGCCCGCGGCGTCGGCGCTGTGCGTCGTGCCATCGTCTTCCATCCGATGTCGATATCAGGCGCCGGACTGTTGATGTCGTGCTGCGCCGGACTGCTGTCGATCATCTTTGGCGTGCCATTCATGACCGGGCTGTGGGTCTATCCTGAGATAGCAGGTGTCGAGGTGCCGCTCTCGACCGTCATGCTCTTCGATGTCGGGGTCTACCTGGTGGTCGTCGGCGCCATCACGTCGATCGCGCTGGCGCTGGAAGAAAGGGAGGTCGAGTGATGGAACCGCTGTTTGCGATCCTCGTCGGCCTGTTCTTCGCCGCCGCGGTCTATCTGATGCTGTCGAAGTTCTCGATCCGCATTATGCTCGGCATCGCCGTCCTCGGCAACGCGGTGAACCTGTTGCTGTTTGCGGCCGGAAGGTTGACGCGCGAAGTGCCGCCGATCATCCCGTCAGATCTCGCAGCGCTCCCCGCCGGCGCCGCCAATCCGCTGCCGCAGGCGCTGATCCTGACGGCAATCGTTATCTCATTTTCCTTCTTCGCCTTCCTGCTGGTGCTGACCTATCGCGCCTATCAGGATATCGGTACCGACAACACCGACGAGATGCGTGTCGCCGAGCCCGTCGATCCGCCACTGCCGCCGATGGGGTACTAGATGGCGGCTCCGGCAAATACGATCACCGATCTTTCCGCTGCGATGGTGACGGCGCCCGTGCCGCTGGCAAACTGGCTCGTCATCGCACCTGTCGCGCTCTGCATTACGCTCGGCGCCGCGCTGCTTATGATGCGCAGTTCGATGCGGCTGCAGGCGCAGGTCACCGTTCCCGGCCTTGCCGTTCTGGTCTTGCTGGATGCCGCGCTGTTGCTAAAGGTGGTCGCGCATGGCCCGTTGACCATGGTCATGGGGCGCTGGCTTCCGCCCTTCGGCATCGCCTTCACCGTCGATCTCTTCGGCGCACTGATGGCTTTGACGGCAGCCATCGCGGCACTTGCCGGCGGCCTCTATGCACTGAAGGACGTAACCGAAAGCGGCCGGCGATACGGTTTCTTTCCCTTCCTGCTGCTTCTAATGGCAGGCGTTTCGGGGGCGTTCCTGACGGGCGACGTCTTCAACCTCTATGTCTGGTTCGAGGTGCTTCTCATTTCGTCCTTTGGCATGCTGATCCTCGGCTCGGAGCGCGGGCAGATCGATGGTGCGATGAAATATGCGGTGCTGAATCTGATTGGCACGACCCTGTTCCTGATCTCGGTCGGCATCGTCTACGCCGTCTTCGGTACGCTCAACATGGCTGATATCGCAGGCAAGGTGGAAACTGTCCGCGACACTGCGCCGCTGATGACCCTGTCGGCCCTCGTGCTGCTCGCCTTCGCCATGAAGGCGGCTGCCTTTCCCGTCAATTTCTGGCTGCCGGCCTCCTATCATACGCCGCGCATCGTCGTGTCGGCGCTGTTTGCCGGCCTGCTGACCAAGGTCGGCGTCTACGCTCTGATCCGCATCATGGTGATGCTACTGCCGGTCGAGCGCGAGCAATTGAGCCTGATGATCGCCGCGGCGGGGGCTGCGACCATCATCGTCGGCGCGCTCGGCGCGCTGGCGCAGGACGATATCCGCAAACTGCTCGGCTACGTCGTGATATCGGGCATCGGCAACATGCTGGTCGGCATTGCACTCGGCACGTCAGGCGGCCTCTCGGGCGCGATCGTCTATGCCCTGCATTCCATGGTGCTGATGACGGCGCTCTATCTCTTGGCCGGACAAGCGGCTGGCGTT
>NZ_AKKA01000040.1 GCF_000282035.1 Rhizobium sp. CF122 | reverse complement strand
CCCAAGAGTCCACACTTCCTAGAGCGGGATGCCGAAAAGTGTAAGCGGTTTTCGGCATCCCGCTCTAGCTCCTTGATGTAGATCAGAGGTATGTGCCACCGGAAACTTCGATGCGCTGCCCGTTAACCCAGCGGTTGTCGTCGGAAAGCAGCGAGGCAATCATCGGGCCGACATCGTCGGGCACGCCGGCACGTCCGAGCGCCGTCGCATCGGCGACCATCTTGTTATAGGTCGGAATGTCGCGCACCATGCCACCGCTGAAGTCGGTGGCAATCGCGCCGGGAGCAACGGTATTGGCCGTGATGCCGCGCGGGCCGAGTTCCTTGGCGAGGTAACGGGTGAAGACCTCAACCGCCCCCTTCATCGACGCATAGGCGGAGATACCAGGCACAGCGAAGCGAGCAAGGCCGCTCGAGACGTTGATGATGCGGCCGCCATCCGCCATCAGCGGCAAGAGCTTCTGTGTCAGGAAGTAGACGCCCTTCAGGTGCACATTGACGAGCTCGTCGAAGGCCTCTTCCGTCGTTTCGGCAATCGCTGCGTGATAGCTGTTGCCGGCATTGTTGACGAGGTAGTCGAACTGAGACCGTCCAAGACTTTGCAAGGCATCCTTCGCCTTGCCCACGAAGGCCTCGAAGTCAGAGACGCGACCGGTGTCCAATTGCAGAGCGATGACCTCGGTACCGAGCGCCTTGATCTCCAAAACAGCGGCCTCCGCTACTGCCCGATTTGCTCGGTAGGTGAAGATGACGTTGACACCACGACGGGCGAGGTTGATCGCCGTGTTGCGGCCGAGCCCACGGCTGCCGCCAGTGACGACGGCAACCTTGGATACTGAATTTGCTTGCGTTTCGTTCGGCATGATCTCTTCCTTTGCTGGAGTTGATGCCCTTACGGTACGCCTGCCAGGGGCTGTTGTTGAATGCCGAAACTCTCGAATTTCTTGCCTAATCCTCCAAGCTGCTTGCGGACTAGGCAATGTTGGATACTCTGAAGCTAGCAATCCAGACCTACATCGACAGAACTGCCGGTGACGCCGATGGGCGCTTCGAGACCCCGCTCCCGGCGCTTTCTGTGTCGCGCGTCACCCATCCTGTCATGCCGAACCACATGATCTACCGGCCGACGATCTGCGTCGTCGTCCAGGGTGCGAAGGAGATCATGGTCGGCGACCGGGTCTTCGAATACGGCGAGATGCAGTCGCTCATCGTCACCTTCGAGGTGCCCGCCCTCGGACAGATCACCAAGGCCAGCAAGGAAGCGCCGTATATCGGCCTGAACATCGATTTCGATGTGACGATCATGCGCGAGGTGATGGCGGCGATGGAACAGCCGCCGCGCCCGGTTGGCGACGGCGCAGCCGGTGTTTTCGTGCAGAATTTCGACGGGGTGCTGGCCGACTGCGTGCTGAGGCTCGTGCGCCTTGCCGAAACGCCGAAGGCAATTCCTGTGCTCTATCCGGCGATCATGCGGGAGATCTGCTACTGGTTGCTGACGGGGCCGAATGCGGGCGAGGTCAGCAAGCTTGCGCTGCCCGGCAGCCATATCAGGCGCATGACCGATGCCATCCACCTGCTGCGCGAAAACTTCGCCGCGCCGGTGCGCATCGAGCAGCTTGCGTCCGTCGCACACATGAGCCCCTCCTCCTTCCACCAGCATTTCAAGCAGATGACGGCAATGACGCCGCTGCAGTACCAGAAGAACATGCGACTGCTGGAAGCACGGCGGCTGATGGTGTCGGACGGCGCCAGCGTTGCAACTGCCGCCTATCAGGTCGGCTATGAAAGCGCCTCGCAGTTCAGCCGCGAATATTCACGAATGTTCGGCACGCCGCCGAAGCGCGACGCGATGGAGCGGAAGGAGTTGCCGATGGTCACGGCGGCCTAGACGGGCGAACCTACAGCAACTCCTTGCCTCTAGCGGAGAACGAGAATCCTATCGGCGTGTGCTTCGTCGCACTCAGGCTTCAAACTCTTCGTCCAGGACCGGCGCGTCGGGCCTCTGCCGATCCAAACTTTCGCGATAGCGGACGCAACCTCGCAGGAACTTCGGCCAAGGCGGGACCGCAATGTCAGGATTGAGCTTTTCCGGCAGCATGTCCCAGAGTTGGGGATGGTGCCAGCAAAGGTTGTGACCTGTGGCATCCCGGTGTTCTCTGATCGCGCCGCGAAAGCGCTTCACTTCCGCGATCAATTCATTGCGCGACATAGCATCGAGGTCGGCATCCATCTTCCGCTCCTTCCGGATTCATCGCTCGTATTCATTCGTTATCCTCTGATAGAGGGATGTCGAGTTCGATCATCACGGGAGCGTGGTCGCTTGTGTGTTCCCAACTCCTCGGCTTCCTGCGCACGCTCGCCGACCTCAGCCACGGGGCAACCGTCGGGCTGAGCAGTAAGTGATCGATCCGAAGACCGGCGTCGCGCTCGAACGAGTTTCGCCAGTACTTCCAGAAGGTATAGATGCGCTCGTTCGGATGCAGATGTCTTATGGCGTCGGTCCAGCCCTGTGCGACGAGGTCGGCATAGGCTTTGCGGACTTCCGGCCGGAAGAGGGCGTCATCCAGCCATCGCTCCGGCTTGTAGACGTCCATATCCGTCGGCATCACGTTGAAATCGCCGGCGAGGAGAGCAGGAATGTCGAGCTCGTGCAGTTCGGCGGCATATTCATGGAGCCGTCGGAACCAGCGGAGCTTGTAGTCGAATCTCGGCCCGGGTGCAGGATTTCCGTTCGGAAGATAGAGGCATCCAATGAGGATACCGTCGATGGCCGCCTCGATGTAGCGGCTGTGCGTGTCATCGGGATCGCCGGGAAGACCGCGCCGCGTCAGGATCGGCGTCGAGCCCTTCGAAAGGATCGCGACGCCGTTCCAGCTCTTCTGGCCGTGCCAGATCGCGCCGTAGCCGGCCCGCTCGAGTGCCCCGCGTGGAAACCGGGCATCCTCCGTTTTCAGCTCCTGCAGGCAAACGACGTCAGGCTTATCCTCCTTCAGCCAGCGAAGAAGGAGTTCCAGGCGTCCGTTCACGCCGTTGACGTTGTAGGTCGCGATCTTCAAGAGCCGAAACACGCTTCGATGAGTTTCGATCGAAGGGAAATGGACGTCACCTGATAAAGTTCAAGGAACTTCCGAGACGTTAGGGGCTTGAAAGAGCGATTGGATTCTCCCGTTGTGGGCCGGTTGGCCATTTACAGCCAATGTTACTGTAACATTCTTCCGGCTAGCCGACTTTTGCTCAAAGCTGCTCCGCGGATTTGTAGATCAACGGGTCTTAGATCGAGGCAATGGGAGCAGCAGCCATGCAACTCACGAAACGCGAATTCACCAAAGGACTGATCCTGGCAACCGGTTTCGCTAGCCTCTATCCCGCGAAGGGTATTTCTGCAGATATCAGCGAGTCGGAGGCACGCGCGATTGCCAAGGAAGCCTATATCTACGGCTTCCCGATGGTCGACAGCTACCGCGTCCAATACGCCTATTTCGTCGACACCAAAAACCCTGAGTACAAAGGCCCCTGGGCCATCTGGTCAACATCCCGCGCGTGTATAAGGACGCCAACGGTGGGCTGACGTTCTATGTTCAGAACGAATCCCCCGGGGAAGGACAGAGAGCCAAACTGGCTTCCTGCACCGAAAGGGCCTTTCGTCGTTGCGATGCGCCTTTACTGGCCGAAGCCGGAAGCACTCGATGGTACGTGGAAGCATCCGCCAATGATCAAAGCTCGTGATGGTGGTCGCAATCGCAACCGCGCTTGAGGGTATCCATGAGAGCCGGCGATGCGGACAGTACCATCGCTCATCGGTCGACATTCTAGTGGCAACGACCGCTTGGGAGTCTTGTGCTTCTAACTAAGCGGAGCGTCGAAAGACATGACAAACTTGTCTAACGGGATCTGCTTCACAGACGACATCGATGTCGTCTTCGAGGCGCTCTCGAAGTGGTATTCCCTGCACAAGAAAGGCCCGAATAGCCCCGAAGGTTGCCGGGCGGCCTCAACCTTCTTCGATCCTTTCCAAGACGCCCAGGAGACAAAAGAGAGCCTCTTGAACGAGATGGATCGATGCGAACCGGCTGAGCGGGCGGAGAAAGTATTCCGAGCGGTGGAAGGCGGATGCGCTTTGCCGGCCCGCCCAAGAGTAGCGATTCGCGGGAGAAAGAGCCGGCGATAGTCACGGCGGCTAGCAAAGCTTCAGTGTCCGGCTGTCCTCGCGTCCGAAGCCGCGCACTTCGATGCGGTCGGCCCAGATCTCCACGATGGCGAAGGTATTCTCGGTCTCGGTATCGACCATGCCCTTGAAATTCAGGAAATGGCATCCGTCGAGCGTGCCGAAATTGCCTGCGTGGTTGTGGCCGCTTAAATAGGCAGCAACATTGTCATGCGCCGTCAGAAGCCTGACGATGCGTTCGCGATCCCAGCTGTCGTGCTCGTTCGGCGGATAGACCGGGTAATGGTTCATGACGATGACGCGCTCGCCTGCGGCGCCGGCGTCCTTGATCTGCTCGGAAAGCCAGGCGAACTGCTCGTCGCTCGGCATGGCATTCCAGTCCTGCGCGTTGATGGCGCCGGCACCCCTGAGCTCGGCGAGCCGCTGGGCGGCTATCTCCCGATACGGATGCCCAAGCGGCGGCGCAAAGGTGCTCACCTCGTTGCCGTTCACAACAATGAACCGCCAGCCCTGCCTGATGAAGCTGTAATAGGGCGACGCCAGGCCGACCCGGCTGGCGACATCGGCCAACCGATCGGCTACGACGGAAAAATCGTGATTGCCGAGCAGGAAGAAATTCTGGTGCTTCAGGCTATCGTAGATCGGGAGGATGTCGTCGAAGCTCTTGAAATCGCGGTCGATGATGTCGCCGAGCGTGATAACGAAACTCAGATCCTCCCCATTGAAAACCTCGATCGCCTCCGACAGCCTGGCGAGGCTCCTGGCATAGTGGCGGTTCATCCCAAGATGCGGCGCCCTCGCTGCGTATTGCGGATCTGCGACGACGCCGAAGCGGAGAATGGGGAGATCGGAAAAGGATGTCATGGCAGCGCTTTAGGCGCGCGGCATGACGGGTTTGTGACGGTCGTCGGAACGAAAACACCCGGCGTTTCGAGACGCCGGGTGCCGACATCTTGTTCTTGCGAACTGCTTACTTGGCGGCGGCTTCGTAGCGCTCCAGGACGTAATCCCAGTTGATCAGGCTGTCGACGAAGGCTTCGAGGTACTTCGGACGCGCGTTGCGGTAGTCGATGTAATAGGAGTGTTCCCATACGTCGACGCCGAGGATCGGGGTTGCGCCGTGCACGAGCGGGTTTTCACCGTTCGGGGTCTTGGAGATTTCGAGCTTGCCGTTCTTGACGGAAACCCATGCCCAGCCGGAGCCGAACTGCGTCGTGCCGGCAGCGATGAAATCAGCCTTGAACTTGTCGTAGCCGCCGAGATCGGAATTGATCGCAGCTTCGAGCTTGCTCGGCAGCTTGTTGCCGCCGCCGCCCTTCTTCATCCACTTCCAGAAGTGGACGTGGTTGTAATGCTGGGCAGCATTGTTGAAGAGGCCGGCATTGGTGCCGAACGACTTCTTCACGACCTCTTCGAGGGAGAGATCGGAAAGACCTGCCTCAGCCGCGAGCTTGTTGCCGTTGTCGACATAGGCCTTGTGGTGCTTGTCATGATGGAATTCCAGGGTTTCCTTCGACATGAAGGGCTGAAGCGCTTCGTAGTCATAGGGAAGTTCGGGCAATTCAAAAGCCATTGCGGGTCTCCTTTGGCAATAGTTTGCGTAATCGGCAGGTGAGGCGGAACATAGGAGCGCAAGCATGGAGAGGCAACCGGCGAAATATCAAAAAAGACGGCCGGAGAGGAAAAATTGCCTCCACCAAGGACTTGGCTTTCCAGCCCTAAATCGCTGATCATGGGCGTCTTTCACAACAGCAGGAAGACGAGGCTTTTCATATGCAGAGGAATAAGATCCGCTTTTGCACACTTGCCATCGTGATCGCTGCAGCGGGAGCGGCTCGCGCCTCCTCGGGCGATGCCTGGCAGGAGTTCGCGACCGAGGTCGAAGGCAAGTGTAAGCAGGCGGCGCGCGCCTCGATCGAGTTTCCGCATGCCGTCGTCGATCCGTTCGGCAGCGAACACTTTGGCATCGCTCTGGTGACCGGCAAGCCGAAGGGTGCGAACGGCTTCGTCAGCTATTTCTGCGTCTACGACAAACAGACGAAAGAGGTAGAGCTGGGCAGCGAACTGGAAGCTGATGACATCCGGATTCTGCCCGAGGAATAAGGTGGTCAGTCGCTGTTGCGCAAACGACACAGGTTCGCCCGTCAAACCTGTTGATTGTCATGTTGCGTATTTTGACACCTACACATAGCGGTTTCTAGATGTACGCGCAGCACGCGTTTACGGAATCAAAGCAATTTTCGATAGGTTCGCTTAAATTAGCTGAAATCCATATTTCGCTTGCGTTTTGACAGGTACTTTTGGGGCATAAGTCATGGTCATGAGCTTTTTTCGTCGCGCAGAAGACGGCAGCAGATCGTTGCCCGCGGGATACCGACCCGCATCGATAACCGATCAGTGTCCAGCGGCCGAAGAGCCGTTGCGCTACGCCATCCCTGACGTCAACGACTTCGCCGCCTTCGGCTCGGCGCTGGAGGAAAACCAGCGGACGTCGGAAGACCTGCTGTCGAGCCTCTCATCGCTGCAGGAGCGCGTTTCCTCGCTGCTCGGTACGCACAGCCAGTCGCTGAATGAGACCGGTGCGCTCCGCGCCGAATGCGCGCGCATCAGCTCGCTTCTCGACTATGAAAGCAACGCGCGCCGGAAGGCGGACCAGGACAACGTTCGCTTGACCGCCGAAAACAAGGATTTTCGCGCCGACAACACGCAGCTTCGCTCCGAGATCGAAGCATTCCGCGATGAGCTGACGAAACTTCAAGGCATTCATCAGGTCACCCGCGAGGAATTCACGATCATCGAAAACCGGCTGCTCGACGCCGAACGTGAGCTGACGGATCGTGCCATCCAGTTCGACGAGGCCTCGACGCTGCTGAAACGCGCCCAGACGGAGCTCGACCAGCGCAGCCGCGAACTCTCGGCCACGCGTGAGAAACTCGACAACGAGGCGACGGCGCACCAGCTGCTGATCGAAACTTCGCGTCGCGAGAACGGCATCCAGACACGCCAGATGGCCCGCCTCAACGAGGAACGCAGCCATCTGAAGTCCAGCCTCACCGAGCAGGAAGCGCAGGTGCGCAACCTGCAGATGGCCGTTGCCAACCTGAAACAGGACCTCTCCCTCTTCGAGGAACGGCACAAGCGGCTCGAGGTCGAGCATGAGACCCTGCAGGCATCCTCGGCGCTGGAGATCGCGCGCCTGACGACGAAGCACGAAGCGATCGGCTCCAAGGCCGAACTCGTCGAGAAGCTCCTCATCACCGCGAATGGCCGCAACAAGATGACGGACGAGGACCTGCAGGCGGCACGCGCTGATCTCAAGCGCATCAAATCGGAACTCGCCACCTCCCTCTCCCGCTCGGAGCGCCTTGCCGAGGAACTGCAGCGGGCGCGCACGAGCGGCGCCGAGAGCGAAGCAGCCCGCCGCGAACTCGCCACGCAGACGAACGAGCTGACGCGGAAGCTGCGTGAAGCCGAGAGCCTGCGCGTGCGCCGCGACCGGGATGCCGATGCGCTGCGTCGCGATATCGACACGCGCATGGATTCCGATCGCTACGAAATCGGTCAGCTACGCACCAGCCTGGAGATCGCCAAGTCCGAAATCCGGCAGCTGCGCGCCGAGCGCGCCATCCTGACCGGCCAGCTTGACGTCGCACGCAGCGAACGGGTGGGCGGCGCGTCACGGGCGGCTGACCCCGATGAACGCGACGGGGCCCGCATGCCGGCCGCCGGCTTCTCGCCGATGATAGACATCTCCGAAAAGTCGCTGCGCGCGACCGGTGGGGCGGCTTTCGAAGCCGAAGCGACCCACATTGCGCCGGCCGAATAAGCGGCCGAACGAGATCAGGTTTGGCGCCGTCGGCCTGCCCGGTGCCAAACCTTGCTTTTGCCTGTATTGTAGTGGTTTCTTAAGGGACTAGCCCGGAGGAGACCATGGCGCTCGGCACATCGCATCGCTTGCAGGACGGCGTCGAAGCCGTCGAGACCATGACCCGTTTCGCGTTCGCGATCCTGGCGCTCGCCTCCGGCGTCTACACATATCTCGGCGTGCGAAGCATCCTCGACGGATCGGCAACCGCTGTATTCTTCGCAGCCCTCATCTATTCCAGCGCCGTTTCGGTGGCGATCTACGCCTTCTGGACCTACATGGCCCGCTTCTATCCGCATGTGACCGGGACGGCCGGACGCGCGGCAATGCTCGGGGTCATGGCGCTCGGCTGCGCGATGATCATCGCCATGTCGAGCTGGCTGAACGCGGCGGCGCTCGCCGGTTCGGCCGCACTCGAGCAGCATCTCGCGGAAACGCTCGAGGACTACACGGCTGACCTCGATCAGGCACACCAGAATGCGCTCGCCGCGCAGAGCCTGCTTCCCGACATCCAGCGCACGCAGGAACGTTTCCAGCGCCTTGCCGACCAGGAGCGGGAGACGGGCGCGCTGACCGGAACGACCGGGGCCGGCAGCGTCGTCCAGCTTCTGTCGCAGATGGCCTCGCAGCTGACCGAGCTAGAAAACGGCATCAACGCCTCGCGCGAGCGCGTGACGACGCTGTTCGACGAGGGTAGAAAGCATCTCGAGACCATGCGCACGCTGGTTTCCGCGCCGGGTGCGATCAACCCGCGCGCCGATCAATTCTCGGCCGAGGTCGTTGGGCTCTCCGGTGTGATCACCTCGCTAGAGCAGACCTCGATCGCGCCCTCGGTCAAGCGCGCGGCGGAAGACCTGTCGCTCGGCTTCATCGCGCCGGTGGCGGATGGACGCCAGGCGGATCTAGCCACAAGGCAGGACCAGGTCATGGAGACGATCCGATCCTCGGTCGCGGCGCAATCCAAGGTCCTGTCGCAGGCGGCCGACCAGATCCTCGAGCGCAAGCCGGTGGCCGAGCGGCGGTTCGTACCGCTCTCCTCTGCCGAAGCCGTGCTGCGCTATGCCGGTGATTTCATCCCGAGCTGGGCCGGCGCCATCTCGATCGACATCCTGCCGGCGGTGCTGATCTTCATGCTGTCGATCGTTCATTCGACGCTCCGCCGTCAGGAACAGCGCCTGCCCTTCGCCGAACGCATCACTGCGGCCGAACTCCTGCAAGCGCTGGAGGTACAACGCGAGGTCCGGCGGTACGGCGTCGACATCGAAGCCGCCATGGATGCAGCGGAGCGCACCGAAGCGGCCGATCAGTCGAACATTGCGAGCTTCGATCTTTCCGGCAAGGGACCCCGCAAAGGGCCGCCGGCATGAGACTGGAAACGGCGGGGCAAAGGCTGAAGGATTATCTGCTCTGCGCCGATGACGGCACGTTGATGCGGCATGCGTTCCACACCCTGCTCGCGACGGCCGCAATCTTCGTTGTCGTCGACTGGCATGAAATCGGCTCCACCAACGCCAACATGCCTGCCTACGACCCTATGATACCGGGCGCCTTGCCCATACTTCCACCGGCGCTCACCGAAGGCAAGCCACAGGCCGCCCCGGTTGAGGTGACGACCGACCCTGAGTTACTGAAAAAGCCGATCCGCTTCGAGTTGCAGGCGGGCGGCGTACTGCTCGCACAAGGCACGATCGAACCGGGCGCGGCCGCACGTTTCGACGCCGAGATCAAGGCCCGTGGCGAGTATGTCAAAACAGTCTCGCTCGACTCGCCGGGCGGATCGATCGGCGACGCGATCGCCATCTCCACGCTCATCCGCGAACGCAAGATCGCGACTACCGTCGCCGAGGGGGCGCTTTGTGTCTCCTCCTGCCCGATCGTTATGGCGGGCGGTGTCGTGCGCACGGCGGAGAAGGATGCCATCATCGGCGTGCATCAGGTCTTCAATGGCACCGGAGAAAAGCTTTCGCCCGAACGCGCCATGTCGGAGGTGCAGCGCACCACGGCTGATGTCACCCACCATCTCGACGACATGGGAATCAAGCCCGACCTCTGGATCCACGCCATGGAGACGCCGCCCGACAGGCTCTATTATCTTTCGCCCGATGAAATGAAGGAATTCGCACTCGTTGCGCCCCCTGCCGCGGTAGCCAAGAAGGCGAAATAGGCGATCAGGCTTAGGAAGTGTGGACTCTTGGGA
>NZ_AKKA01000039.1 GCF_000282035.1 Rhizobium sp. CF122 | reverse complement strand
TGACCCCCGGCAAAGCCATGGGAACTGGGACCACGACCGGACACCGACGCTCGCCACGGTCGGGTTTGCGTCGAGTTGTAACGTGGGCAGAAACACTCCTTTAGCGCTTGTCCATCTACACTGACGGGGAACGCCACCCGAGAGCGAACGTGGACAATGACACTGAAAACTTGATAGCGAGGATTAACGCCACCCTCGCAACGACCCGCCTCAGCGCGTGGCAGAGAACCTTTCTTACCGACATGCAGTCACGGGTGGCACGGTATGGCGGCAACACACGCCTGAGCGAGAAGCAGCGCCGAAAGCTTGAGGAGATTATCGGCAGCAGCACGCCGATGAAGGTCATCCCGTTTATCCCTCGGCAAAAACCTGACAGGCGATCTCATGGGCAAGGGCGAAAGAGCACGTTCTATCGAGGACGCTGGAGGAGCAGGCGGCTACTTCTAAGGTCCACCATCTCCGCTGCGCTTATCGTGGGGCTTCTCGCCTACGCTGTTATCCAGAAGCTGCCGTGGTCACCGCCGTTCGAGACACGTGAGCGGACCTATGCGAGGACGGTTGACCAGCAGACCTTTTCTGTGACCGACGGCGACACCATACGGCTCAATGGCGAGGCGAGCGGTACCCGCCTCGTGGGCTTCAATACGCCCGAGACGTTCACACCCCAATGTGACCGTGAGCGCGAGCTAGGCAATCGCGCCTCCGCTCGACTGGCGGAGATCGTGAGTAAGTCTAGCCTTCGGCTGACCAAGGTCCGATGCTCTTGTGCTCCAGGCACTGAAGGCACTGATCGCTGTAACTACGGGCGTAGCTGCGGGATATTGCGAGCTGATGGACGGGATGTCGGCGAAATCCTCATATCCGAAGGTCTCGCGGTGCCCTTCATCTGTGGCGCCAGCGGCTGCCCTCCGACCCCCAGACCGTGGTGCAGTTAAGCGCAACAGCGACCGAGGCGGGTTTCATTGATCCTTGGCGGCCGACCAGCGCAGGCCGCTTCGATCTTTTGTAGAAGCATCTGAGGCGATTCAATCTCGGGCCTTTCGTAATCAGGCAAAGGTTCGCGGGTTGTTCCTGTCCCTCAGGACCGGGGAGAAAGTCGCTCCTTGCATACCGTTTCGACGAGAGTTTGGAGAGCCTTCACGCGCTCGACCAGCCAAGCGAGTTCCTCGCTGGTGATTGTGTATTTCGACGAATATCGCGCTTCCACATAGGCCCGCGAAAGCAGCTCGAAACATCGACGTGAAAACCGGCTGTCACGCGGCCATGCCTCGACTAGCCTGACATCGATCCCCTCGGCCTGAGAGCGAAGAACCTTCAGGCGATGAGATTTTGGGCTGTAGAGCGTCAGGACCAGCAGCAGACAGTGATAGGCTTTCTCAGTTGCTTGATGGAGATTGAAGGCAGCGTGACGCGGTACATTGTCGGCTATACTGGTTTCAGCGAGCTTGACCGAGTGAACGGCTAACTCAAACCATGCCTCGAAATATCTGCTCGCTTCTCGCCGCCGCTCCTCCGCTGTCAGTGGCTTCGGTTGCGCCAGCGGATGACCGGGCTCCGCGTAGAGGGGAATGCCGTCCCTGACGATGTCGACGAAGAAAGGCCGGCCGCGGGACAGCTGGTCGTTGACATCGGCCAGCGTGTGGATGATCGGCACAACCGGTGTTTCGATGCGGTGCGCGACCTGCTCCGTTAACAGCCGCTCCTCGATGCCCTCCCAGAGCTCCTGCTCCTCGGCAAACGACTTGCTGTTGACGACGATCAACAGATCGTAGTCGGAGCGATAGCCGCTCAAGTGATCCTCGACATAGTCGCCGCGACCATAGGATCCATAAAGAATGACTTTCAGGATCTTGCCGGCATGGCGCTTGGCCGACAGCTTGCCGGCCTGGAAGCGTTCGACCTCGGCAAACAGGATCTCGAGGATGCGCGCCAGTTCGCGCCGCTTCCTGTCCGGCAGATGTTCGATATGGTCGGTCAGGGTCAAAGCCGCGTCAAAACCTTCGGTCAGAATCGCATCCATCGTAGCGGTTCCATCATGATTGCACATCTAAACGTTATACGGGAATATGCCATTACGTACAATCAAACTCCGGGCAGCCGGGCATCCTGATGCAGGCGCTGTACCACGTCGCCTATCGTTCGAACTCGTCTCGGTCGCGGTTGCGCTCGGCTTGGCGCTGAAGCTCTTCCAATCGTGAAACCCGCTGTTTGGTGTGATCTGTTCGTGTGTCTGCGGCAGATTGCATGCGATCAGCTCGCATGAGCTCCTCGGATTTCGGTTCGCGGTCTTGCATCTCATTTTCCGTATTCCTTGCGCTGTGACGCTCATCAGCACCGCCGGCCCTGTTCGTTATCCGCTCGGCCGATCGCTGAACGGCCGCCTCGATCGCAGCCCGCAACGCATCATCACGTTCAGCGATCTCGCGAATATAGGCATTCCCGGCGGCGCCGAGTTCGCCGGCGCGGGCAAGCACGGCACTGAGGCTGGTCTGCAACGATGCTTTATTGGGGCTGCTCCGGTCAGCGTCAGCCGACGCGATCAGCTTGCGGTAATGCTCGACCGCGATCATGACGTCGTGTCCCGCCTCGAGCGATGCCAGCCGCTCGCGTGCGACGGCATCCTCTCGGTTGATGTCGTCCGCCTGTCGCGCGCGGAGATTTTCACGCGGGCGGTCACTGGCCTGCTCGGCCTGTTCCATCATCTCACGGCGGGCGTCCACATGGTCGCGCGCTGCTGAAGCGATCTCCTCGAACCGGCTCCGCCACGTTTCCGGCAGGAGGCGTTTGGCTTGAACCAAGGCAGCTTCCACGCGCTTCTCATAGGCCTCGAACTCGGATCGCGTCATCGTGCTCATGCTGTCGACCTCCGTAAGTTTTGACAATTCAACCAATGCAGCCCGCGCTCGCGAGCCATTCTCGTTTTGTAGATCTCGCGCGTCCGGCATTTCCTTGAGGGAAAGTCCTGCGGTCGCCATCCGAGAAAGCTGCGCTTTGGCAAAATTCTGAGCGTCGGAATTCTCTGCGTGGCGGGCAACCTCCAGCCACTGCGAGCGAACTTTCTTCATGTACTCCAGGCTTCTCGCGGTCCTCGGCGCCGTCGGCTCCTCCCGCCGTTTCTGATCATACCGTCGCCTGGCGAAATTCGAGGTGCCGGTATGCTCGGATCGTCCCTTGCGGCTGATCGGTCGGACTTGATTGCGCGTGTAAGCTGGCGCGCTTGCCTGGTCTCGACGATCGGTCATCTCCATTAGAATGCCGCGGGCTCGCGCCTCTCTTGCCAAGCCCTCGCGCCAGCGTCGAAACGATCCGATCGATGTCCCGATCCGGTCGCCGTTCTCCGCCCGCATGGCAACGATCGCGTGCACGTGAACGTGCGGGCGTTTGCCTCCGTCCTGTTCCGCCTTCGGATCCCCCATCGGATCATGAAGGGAAAGGACATACCGGTGTGCGGCAAACTCGGTTGCCAGAAACGCGCGCGCCGCCGCCTGGAATGTTTCGACGTCGGTGCCTGCCCGCGCGGACATGACGAGATGCATGACGTCGCGCGATTTGCGGCTGTGGAGCTCGCCGCGCCATTCTTGTTGCACAAGATCGCCGGCCTGTGTGGCGTCGGCAATCTTTTCACCACGATCGTTTTCGACAGCGCCGTCGAACCTGGCCACCAGTTTGCGCAGACGGCTCGTGCCATACTCGACGCCATTGCCGTAACCCGTGAAGCGAAACTCCGCTTTGCCGACGTCACCTCCCTTCGCTCTCATACGGGCCTGGACGATCTCAGTGGCCTTGGCGTCGGCTGTTAGTCGCTCGCCAGCCTTCGAGCGCAAGACAACAACCCCTTCGATGCGGAAAGTTCCGTCGTGCTCCGCGACCCCGAATGCAAAGGATCGATCGCCGACCGCGGATCTGACGATGTAACGCGTCCATTCAGGCAGTGCTTGCCCTTTCTCGGGACCATGGGCAATGTCGATGCAGAAAAGTCCGATATCGCGGCTTTCAGTGCGATTGCCCATCAGATGTGCCCAGTCGTCGCAGAGTGCCGCTATTGCGTCGCGACCTTGCAGCTCCTGCCCAGATTGGGTTTCCATCGAAACCTCTCCATTGCGGGAGATATAGCCCGCCATCGCGCCGAGCCGGTCACCACCGCCAAACGACGCCATCTTCACGACGGCCGGTTGGCTTCCACTTGCAAGTCCGGCAAACCGCGTTCCCATCGGTCGGCGCGGCGACGAGGAATTTGGCGTCTGGGGTCGACGCGCAACTTTCTTGAGATTTCTCGAGGGCTTCTGGCTCGATCTAGCAACAGGCACGGTACTTCCGCGACGGCGGCGTTCCTCCTCATCGTCGTTTGCCCTTCCCATCAGCCGCTCATGCAGGAAGGCGGCCCTTCGGCGCTCCCACTCCTGCGTGAACGCTCCGAGAAAGATCTCCATCAGGCACGCCCTCCAACTTTACGCCCGGTTCTCCTCTTAAGCCGGTTTAGTTCCAAGGCGAGACCGGCGGCGATCGGCAGGAGGCCCTTTAGGAGTTCGCTGACGTCGCCGGCGTTGAACTGCCGGTAGGCGAGCTGTGCAAGACTGTTCAAGTTCACACCGATCGTTCGCAAGTCGCGGTGAAGAAACTCGAAAATCGCCCGATCTTCCGCCGTCAGAAACGGTTGGACCCCGGCACCTTCGAGCGTCAGCGAGCGCATGAACGCCGACACCGTCAATTCCGCCTGCTCCGCAGCCTTGTGAACAGCGGCCAATTCCGACGCGGTGAAGCGAGCGTGCACGACATGGGCCTTCCGCTCGTTCGAAGGCGTCTTGACCGGTGCTATCTGCCTTGCTCGAGCCACGTCACCTGCCTCATTCATTGATCGCCGCAGGCGCCATCGACGGCTTGTCCGTCGATCGTCAGCAATTTTGTATCACAAAATTGCGTATCCTGCCAAACCAATATAGTTCATTTCAGTTCATCGATGCGAGGCTATCCTCGGGACTGGGCTCGATGGAAAAGCTCGCAGTAGGGCGATGTTGCCGTGAGCCACGTCAATGTCGTGTGTTCATGGTGTGGCCCTGATTCCCATGGGAGTACAGGAACAATATAGCGCAATTCCAAAGACATATAGCCAACGGATGCTTTTCAGCTTGGGGGCGCGGAATGATATCGCCGATTGGCGAGTTGACACGTAGTGGCCACGCATCCATGTGAGAAGCAGCTGGATAAAAGGGGCTGGACGAGAGGAAAAAAGGAACTAAGATAGTTCAACATGAAAGAGCGGCTTTTGGAGACAACAATCGTTGGAGAGAGCTTTCATGACGCGAACTTATGCAGTGGTAAGCAACAAGGGTGGCGCCGGGAAGACGACAATGGCGACGCTGATTGCGGGCGAATATGCGCTGGCCAAACAGAGCATTCTCATGATCGATGCCGACAGCCGGCAAAATCTCGCCGGCTGGTGGAAGCTGTGTCACAAGAAGGGCAACGTGCCAGCCAATATCGAGGTGGCAATTGCGGCCAACCAGCGGGCGATCGAAGATGTGCTTCGAACCTATGCACAGGCGTTCGATGTCGTCATTATCGATGCGCCCGGTGTCGACAGCGCCCTGCAGACCACCATCATCCGCTCCTCCAACATCGTCCTGTCGCCGGTGCAGCCTGGAATCAAGGAGATCGAGGCTGCCGGCCAGACGATTGCAGAAGTCAACGACGTCAACGATCAACTGGGTCTGTTCGTGCTTCATATGAATGTGCGAACCCGTATTACACTGACAGGTCGAAGCCTCGAGGCCTATCGCTACATAAGGCCCTTTGTGGCGGGGCTGATTGAGGCCAACTACCAGACGATGCTGCTCGACACCGAACTCTATGAGCGCAATGTCTACCGGGAAATCCAAAATGGCCTTGGAACACTGCAAATGCAGGAGCCGACAGAACCGGTTCGCAAGGCGCGTCTCGAAGTCAAGGCGCTGGTGGACGAGATCGAGCTTCGGCGGACGGGGGCTTTGGCGGAGATTGCGGCATGACCAGGAATACCATTGATTTCTCACTTGCTCCGAGACGCAAGCAGCCTGAGCAGGGTGACATGCTGAAAGACATGTCTTCCGGCGATGGTTCGAACGCTGCCGCCGTCGACCCTCCTCGATCGGCAGAAGCCAAGGCCCTGCTGCCGAGACTTCCCGAAGAAGAAAGACTGCGCAATTCGGCCACGCGCGCGGCCGAGCAGCAGGAAACGAGGCGAAGGCTCAAGAACCTGAAGCGCATGAAAGAGCGGAACATCAGGTTCTATGTCAACGTGCCGCTGGAACAGGACGTCAAGGCAAGGCTTTTACGCGCCGCCCATGAAAACGATATCCGCATGACGGTCATCATGCAGGCGGCGATCGACACCTATTTGCAAGACAACGGATATTGAGCCAGTGCCTGCACCTGACCCGTCGAAGCGTGCGGCAATGATCAGCCGCCTTAGAAAGGCGGCTCGGGATTGATGCGGCCGTCGAGCTCCGCCCAGATGACTTCGCGCTCGGCGATCATCAGCGCGAGTTCAGCTTCGATCGCCCGACGTTCCTGAAGTGTCTCGGCGTTTCTGGCCTCGGCGCGGAGTTTCGATGTGCTGTTCGATGGTCATGGTCGTCGTCTCCTTGAGAGATGTGAGAGATGACGGTGGCGAGCTGGGCGGGGAGAGACAGGTCAAGGCTCGTGACCACGACCGGCGGAGCCGGCGCGCGGAGGACCCGATTTTGTCGGAACGTAGTAAAACGAAGTGGAGAGAAAATTGCAGGGGCCGCGCGGCCTTGAGCTGGCTTTTGCCGTCCGGCATGATTGGTCGATCTGAGCAGACAGGTTTTGCTCTCGTGTGGCACAATTTCGCTTCCGCACGGCTGGTACAAAGGCAGCCTGACTGATGCGCGAGTTTCTGCTCGACGGCGAAACAATCTCCGACGAAGCGGAAGACTTCGCCAGCCGGCTGGCGTTCGCTTATCGGGGGCGCTCACGGCCAATATGCCTTTGCTGCAATCCGGGCATCCCGATGTACATTGCGATGATCGGCGATCAGCCCACGATCAAAAGGATGCCGCTGACAGGTGGTGCGCATCATCAGGCTTGCCCGTCCTATGAGCCACCCTATGAGCTGTCGGGGCTCGGTGCCCTGATGGGGCACGCGATCAAACTGGATGCTGACGGCGCAGCAGCGCTCAGACTGGATTTTTCGCTGTCGAAGAGGGCTTCTGCCGTTTCTCCGTCAGCCGGTGCTGAGGCCCTGGAACGCGTCAGAAACGACAGCCGAAAGCTGTCGCTTCGCGGTCTCCTGCATCTCTTGTGGCATGAAGGCGGACTGACCGAGTGGACGGCGCGTTGGGCTGGAAAGCGGCATTGGTGGCAGGTTCACAGCCACCTTGTCGAGGCGGCGAGGACCATGTCGGTCAGGGGTGAGCGCCTCGTGGGGCGGGTTCTTGTTCCCGAGCCTTTTCGCATGGAAGACAAGACAGCGATCGAAAAGCGGCGCGCCCGGGCCCTGGCGCCGCTTTTCGAGAACAAAGCGGGGGCGAAACCCCTGATGATCCTGGTCGGCGAGATCAAGGACCTTACACCGGTGCGGATGGGACAGCAGGTCGTTATCAAGCACCTGCCAGGTTTCAGGCTCTATCTGGAGGACGAGACGTGGCGGCGTCTCCAGCGTCGTTTCGAAACCGAGCTGACGCTGTGGCAAAGCGCCGACAATCATCACCTGATGGTCATTGCAACGATCGGCGGCAGTCCATCCGGTACGGTCACGGCTCACGAAATCGCATTGATGACGGTAACCGAACAGTGGCTGCCTGTGGAAAGCGTTTATGAAACGCGATTGCTGGAGATCCTGACGCGCAAATGTGAGAAGACGATCAAGGGACTTCGTTTCGATCTACCGCGGGCACAGCCTTATGCGGCGGCAGTCTTGCCGGAGCGTCCTCAGCCGTTGGCGCTTTACATCGTTCCGGCAGGCGCCGATTCTGAGTTTGAGGCCAGGCTCAAGGACATGGTCGAGGCAAGGCCCGATCTTGCCGTATGGATCTGGCGTGTCGACAAAGACGAGATGCCTGATATCACCGATTAGATGCATCCCTTAAGGGACGCCGGTCGCGCTCGCTCTTGCGGGCCTCTTCTGCCGGGCCGCGCCGAACTCGACGTTATGTGGAGCTCCACATAACGTCGATTATGCAGAGAGCGGGATTATGCGGAGTTATGGTCGCTGAAGTCTGGATTTGCCGGCGGTTGCGGCGGATTCTGCTCCGCATAATCTCGGAGCCTTCGGGCTAGTGAGATGGATGGTGTCGGTCTTAAAGTGCGAGCGTCTTTGGCCTATGCTAATCCGCATGATCATCTAGGCGAAAGCTACAAAGTTGGCGGAAAAGAGTGTTCCCTGGGATAACATCGCGCGCATTCGACGGCGGTTGGCCGATCTGAATGATGAGCGGATGGCGCTTGAGCGTGGACTGGAAGCGTTTGAGCAACAGCTAATTTCCGATAGCCAAGCCGACGTGGAGAAGCCAGCCTTCGCCGATGCACCTATTACCAACAGCTCACCGTCGATGGAAAAGGTGGAGTTGTTCCGGCAGCTGTTTGCCGGGCGCGCCGATGTTTTTCCGGTACGATGGGAAAATAGAAAGGATGGACGCACCGGCTATTCGCCTTCCTGTTCCAACGAGTGGGCGAAAGGAATCTGCGGCAAGCCAAAGGTGAAATGCGGGGACTGCCCGCATCAGGCTTTCATCCCATATTCCGAAGATATCATCGAAAAGCACCTCCGTGGCGGCGATGCTCGCTCAAGCGACTTTGTTGCCGGCGTATATCCATTGCTGCAAGACGAAACATGCTGGTTCCTTGCTGCTGACTTCGACAAGGAAAGCTGGGCGGATGATACCAGAGCTTTGCTGGCAACATGTCGTGCAAAAGGTATTGCCGCAGCCCTCGAACGCTCGAGGTCGGGAAACGGAGGCCATGTCTGGATATTCTTCTCCGAGCCCGTTCCCGCGAAGATCGCCCGACAACTTGGTGCCGCGCTGATAACAGAGACGATGGAGAACCGTCCCGAGATCGGCTTCACATCGTATGACCGTTTCTTTCCCAATCAGGACACGATGCCACTTGGCGGCTTCGGTAATTTGATCGCGCTTCCCTTACAAAGGAAGGCTCGAGAAAATGGCAACAGCGTTTTTGTCGATGGCGACTTGCGACCTTACGATGATCAGTGGGCGTACCTGTCGTCGTTGAGCAGGCTATCGGCAGACGAAGTCTTCAGGATCGCCGACGAAGCTGAATTGGCGGGGCGGGTCTTGGGGGTCCGGATGCCGGTCGATGACGAACATGCCGACGAGCCGTGGAAGATGTTGCCGTCACGTCGTAGCGAGCCACGACGAATAGAAGCTGCTATCCCGCAAAGCATCAAGGTCGTGGTCGCAGATCAGGTCTACCTCGATAGGACGGAGCTTCCGCCGGCACTGATCGCACAGTTCGTGCGTCTGGCAGCGTTCCAAAATCCGGAATTCTATCGCGCGCAAGCAATGCGGCTGCCGACATTCGGCAAGCCGCGGATTATCTCCTGTGCCGAGCTTCATCCACGCCATGTCGCGCTGCCACGAGGCTGCTTCGACGAAGCAATTGAGCTCATTAAGAGCCATGGCACGACCGCCATTCTGGAGGATCACCGCGAAGGCGGAGACGCGCTACCCGCCGACGTCTCGTTCCAAGGGGAACTCCGACGGCCACAATCGCGGGCCTTTGATGCTCTTGTCGCCAACGATAACGGCGTGCTCGCCGCCACAACCGCCTTTGGCAAGACAGTTGTCGCAGCTGCACTCATAGCACATCGAAGCCGCAACACGCTGGTTCTTGTTCACCGCAGGGAGCTTCTCACCCAATGGGTAGAGCGTCTGAGTTCCTTCTTGAGCATCGACCCAAAGCAGATCGGCATTATCGGTGGCGGGAAAAGGAAGCCAACAGGGATCATCGATGTGGCGCTGATCCAAAGTCTGGTTCGGAATGGCGAGGTCGATGACATCGTCGGCAATTACGGTCATCTGATTGTCGATGAGTGCCACCATCTGTCCGCTTCAAGTTTTGAACTCGTCGCTCGCAGGTCCAAGGCGCGATACGTGGTTGGCCTATCAGCGACGGTCGCCCGAAAGGACGGCCATCATCCGATCATCTTCATGCAATGCGGCCCCGTTCGCCATCGGGTCGATGCGAGAGTTCAAGCTGCCGAGCGTGGTATTCGCCACCGTGCCCGCGACCGTTCGACGAAGTTTGAGTTGCCAGCGTCACTCGTCTCGGCCGAGCGCCCGTCAATGCCAGCGATCTATGCGGCCCTTGCGCAGGACCAAGGCCGAAATGACCTGATATTCGATGACGTGTTGAAATCCCTCGAGGCCAGACGTTCGCCCATCCTGCTAACGGAGCGGAAGGATCACCTCGATTATCTCCAGCAGAGGTTCTCGCCGTTTGTAAAAAACCTCGTGGTGCTGCGCGGTGGCATGTCGGCGAAGGATCGCAAGCAAGCCAACACGGCGTTGAATGTCGCAGACGATGATGAGCGCCTGATACTTGCGATAGGCCGCTATATCGGGGAAGGGTTCGATGACGCCCGGCTCGACACATTGTTCCTGACCATGCCGATCGCCTGGAAGGGAACTCTGGCGCAGTATGTCGGCCGTCTGCATCGCCAGCATGATGATAAGAAAGACGTCTTGGTCGTCGATTACGTCGATAGCACCGTTCCCGTGCTGGCCCGGATGGCCGCAAAGCGACGAGTGGGTTATCGTGCGCTGGGCTACGTGATTGAGTGATAGCGCCCCGCTTTGAGCGGAGCG
>NZ_AKKA01000038.1 GCF_000282035.1 Rhizobium sp. CF122 | reverse complement strand
ATCCTGGAAATTGAGCGCGGGATATTATCCATCCAGCGTCGCGACGCCGCCCAGGGTTCTCGCTTGCGGGGATGGATGGATAGCCGTGTTCGCCCTGAATTCGCCGAGCGGGTTCTGCCAATCGATGACGCGATAGCGACGCGTTGTGCCCACTTACATATTCCAGACCGCCGCAACGAGGCTGATGCTTTGATCGCCGCTACCGCGCTGGTTCACGGTTTAACTATAGTCACGCGTAATGTTCAGGATTTCGGTGATACCGGCGTGATCGTAATCGACCCGTGGCAAGGCTGAAATCGGGCGCGGGCACCCTCTAGGGATGTCCTTCTTGCAAAATTCCTCAGATCACCCCCAGAACCTATCCTCGAAGAGACCGGTCCGCTCCTGTAGGCTTTCGCTCTATGCACACCTGACTGACAAGAAGTTTCCCGGTCATATCGCTATCGCGAACCGCTTCGCGTCGTGGGCGAAGTCCCGGACTGGCAACTCCACTCGGCTGAACAGCTGCAGCAGATGAAGGACGGCCTCGCGTGCCTCAAGGCAGAAGGTAAGGACGTCATTATAACCTGACACGATCGAGGCCGCCGACGATTGCCGGCGGCCTCATTTCCAGAGCGCCAGGAGCGCTACTCGGCCCCGGCATGCGCCCAGCTGGTGCCTTAGAGATGCACAGGAGTCTCACACCATCGTCAGTCCGATTGCGCCTGGTTGCTCAACCCGGCAGCGAAGATCAGCTGCGCGGCTGCGTCAGCGCCAAAGCGACGGTCGATGCGGCCAGGGCGGAGGTAAGGGTCAAAGGCCCAACGGCGCCGTAATGATCGACGACATAGCCGCCGAAAACCGCGCCGATACTAATGGCAACCTGAAAAGAGACGACCATCAGGCTCCCCGCTGCCTCCAGAGCGTCGGGTGCTCCGCGGGAAAGATTGGTAGGCAGCACCACCGGCGCCATGCCGAAGGCGAAGCCCCAAAGCGTAACGAAACCGAAGGCAGCGCTGATGTGGACGCCCCAAAGCACCAGCGCGAGCGCCGCAAATGCCATTATTGCTGCCGTAATAGCGAGTGCCATGCGGATATTGACGTCGGCCACTCGGCCGCCCGCAATATTTCCGATCACAGCGGCGATACCAAACCCGAGCAGCGCCATGGCAATCGGCCCGGTTTCCAGGAGCGTCACTTTTTCGAGGAAGGGACGCACATAAACAGAACCAGCAAAATGCCCCGTCATAAGCAAAAGGATGGCAAGCATTCCGAGTTGAACGCCACGCCGCCCTGTCAGGCTAAAAACATCGGCAAGACTGTTGCCTGTGCTTGCGGGCAGCGTCGGCAAGCTGAGTACCTGCAGCAGCATGGCAAGCGCCGCAAGCCCTGCTGTCATAGCCATGGCGCTACGCCAGCCCAGCCAGTCGCTGATCAAAGCGCCCACCGACGGTGCAGCTATGGTGGCGAGCGAGACCCCGAGGGTGACGATAGCCATCCCCCGACCCGTCGCATTCGCACCCACCAGCCTCGCCACGACGGCAACCGAAAGCGCCCAGAACCCGCTAAGCGCGATGCCCAATCCGGCTCGACCCAACAATAATAACCAAAAATCAGTCGCTAGCGCCGCAAGTATGTTGGAGCCAATTGCCAACGCACTGAGACCAACGAGTACGGTCTTGCGGTTCATTCTGCCGATGAGAACATTGCTCAACAAGGCGGTCACCGCGCCGATGGAAGCGGTCGCGGTCACGACCTGCCCGGCTGTTCCCTCACTAATGCCGAGATCGCGCGCCATTGGCGTCAACAAGCCTGCCGGCAAAAACTCAGCTGACACCAGCGCAAAGCTGGTAGCCGCCATCGAAAGAACGGCGAACCAAGTCGCCACACTCCACGCGGCTGGCTCGGCGGTATGAAAGTCTATCGCCGCGTCGTCTAGTTGTGATCTCGTGTCCGTCATTGAGTCATCTCCTACGTTCGGAGATTTCATAGACGAACTTACTGGGATGATATGTGTCTTAAAATCCGAAATCCATGTCTATTCGTCCGGAACTTGTGCGACGCACAACGCCGGGCGAGACGCTGGTGATGCGCTTGAAGGCGCGCGCGAAGGATGCCTCGGATTCGTAACCTAACCGGGAGGCAACTTCGGCAACCGACATGCCGCTTTGACCTAGCAATTCGCGGGCAAGCTGCATCCGCAGACGGGCAAGATAGTGTGCCGCACCCTCTCCTAAGATAGCGCTGAAGCGCTCGGCAAAGATAGAGCGCGACTGGCCTGCCACACTGGCAAGGCTTTCTAGGGTCCAGTTATGGCCCGGGTCTCGGTGCATAGCTGCCAACACACGACCGAGGTGGGGGTCGCGGATGGCGGCGAGCCAGCCGGTGGTCGAGGCTCCGCTGCAATTAACCCAGCAGCGGATAAGCCGCGCTGCGAGCAAGTCCGCCATGCGGGACAGGACAGTGGCGCTGCCCATCTGAGGCTGTGAAGCCTCTGCCGTCATGGCCGCCAGCAGCGGACCAACGATCGGGTCATTGCCGGCTACGTCGCAGCCCTTGATGATTGGCGGCATCAAGGCGATCAAAGGGTTGAGGGCATATGCGCTCAAAGCCATGGAGCCGCAGAAGAGCGTGCTTGTCGTACCCGTTCCTTCCCGCAACACTTCGCAAACGTTGCTGCCCAACCTTGTTATCTGACAGCTTTCGAGCGAGTCGCCCTCAACATCTGGCGCGCTGGCCAATCGATGTGCGATACCTTGCGGCAGTAGCACCAGATCACCATCGTTCAACTCCTGCCATCCTTGGGCTTCGGTATGGATCCAGCACGGACCTTGGCTAACGAAGTGAAAGCGAAGCAGTTGTTGGTGCGAAAAGGCGATGCTCCATGGATGTTGGAGTTCGCACCGCCCATAGTTGACTCCATTCAAGCGAAAGTCTTGTAGGACTTCGCTTAGCGCATCCATTGGGATATTTGACGGCGACAGCTGTCGAGACGAATGATCAGGCATTTCGCCAATTTAGGTCTCGAGCGTCTGGCACGCAAGCACGATGGTGTCGCTCCGGTAAGAAACAAGCAGGCGCCCATCCTTGACACGAACGTCAGCGGCCAACCTGGATTCTGTTGCCTTTGAACTTCCCGAACTTCGCCGGAAAGATCATCCATGAACATGCGCGAAGTGACGGCATCCTGTCAAACAACTGAACGGCCCGCAGATAGCTGAATAAGACCTCAAAGCTACGAGTAAGCACGTCATAAATTCCATAAACTTAGTGGACATTGAAACGTCATTTCTAGAATTTTTTGACGTCCCTCCCTACGCTACACGGCAATAATGCAAAGCTGGAGAGGGATATGAAGTCGATCATTTTGCGTATCGTGGCGATGGCCGCTTTTATTGGCGCAGGACTGCAGCAGGTTTCCGCCGCGGACGTTTCCGAAATTCGCGTCGACTGGGCAACCTACAATCCAGTGAGCCTGCTTCTCAAAAAAGAGGGCTTGCTGGAGAAGGAATTCGAAAAGGATGGCATTGCTGTCCGTTGGGTTCAGTCTGCGGGCTCGAATAAGGCGCTCGAGTTTCTCAATGCCGGTTCAATCGATTTCGGCTCCACGGCGGGCGCTGCGGCTTTGATTGCGCGCGTCAACGGTAACTCTGTGAAGTCGATCTATGTCTTCTCACGGCCCGAATGGACAGCACTTGTTACGGGTAAGGATTCGAAGATCGCCAGCGTTGCTGATCTCAAGGGCAAGACCGTGGCCGTGACGCGCGGTACCGACCCGCATATTTTCCTTGTCCGCGCTCTGGCCGATGCCGGTCTCAAGGAAGGCGACGTCAAATTTGTCCTTCTGCAACATGCCGATGGCCGTCTGGCCCTTACCCGCGGCGACGTCGATGCTTGGGCAGGTCTTGATCCTTTGATGGCGGCCGCGGAGGTAGAAGACGGCGCCAAGCTGTTCTTCCGCAAGCCGGAGAACAATAGCTGGGGCGTCCTCAACACGACGGAGACCTTCGCAAAGGAGCACCCAGACATTGTGAAGCGCGTACTTGCTGTCTACGAGACGGCGCGAAAGCAGGCAGTTGCCGATCCACTGGCACTGAAGTCTGCTCTGATCGAAGCCGCCAAGCTTCCCGATGCTGTCATCTCGAAGCAACTGGAGCGCACGGACTTGACGCATTCGCAGATCGGCGACGAGCAGCGGGAAACGATCCTGAAGGCCGGTGTTGCCTTGCAGCAGGCCGGCGTGCTTCCGGCTGATGCGGATCTCGCTGCGATAACCACCAGCCTGATCGACACGAGTTTCAATAGCGCCGCTACTCAGTAATGGATCACAAGCGTTGACAGCAATTGAAGTCTTGTCAGGTCAGCTGCGTGAACGGATAGCGGGCAATAGGACAGGCGCCCGGCCGGCAATTTGGAAAAGGTTCTTACTTTCCATTGCTGTGCCGGCCGGCGCCTTTCTGCTTTGGCAAGCGGCAGTCTCTTTCGGTCTTTCCTCCGGACGGCTGGTGCCGCCTCCTTCCCGCATTATCGCTGCGCTCTGGCAGCTCGCAGAGAACGGCGAACTTTACCGACATGTCGCCTCCACCTGTCTACGTGTTCTCTTTGGCTTTCTGGCCGGGGCTGCAGCAGGCGTGGTTGTTGGAACGTTGACCGGCTTTTTCACCACAGCGCGGGCTTTGGTCGATCCGAGCCTTCAGGCTCTTCGTGCCATCCCATCGATTGCCTGGGTGCCGCTCTTCATTCTCTGGTTTGGCATCTTTGAAACATCCAAGGTGATGCTGATCGCGACAGGGGTCTTCTTTCCTGTTTATCTCGGCCTTTCCACGGCTCTGCTTTCGGTCGACCGTAAGATCGTTGAGGTGGGCCGCATCTTCCGCCTCTCCGGGTTGGAGCTTGCCCGACGCATCCTTTTTCCCGCCGTCCTGCCGGCCTTGATCGTGGCGCTGCGGGCCGGTCTGGGGCTTGGCTGGATGTTCGTCGTTGCGGCAGAATTCATGGGCGCTTCCGAGGGGTTGGGCTATCTGCTCGTTGATGGCCAGCAGCTTGGCAAGCCCGATCAGATCGTCGCGGCAATTATCATCTTTGCCATTATCGGCAAGCTATCCGACGGACTGATCGTTTCCATAAGCGCGCCCCTCGTCGCCTGGCAGGACAACTACAAAAAGGGGGGTACGTGATGTTGTCGGTCGAAGGCTTGTCGAAGACCTATCAGAATGGCGTCGTCGCACTCCAGGGCTTCAGCCTTGAGGTCCATCCTGGAGAAATCGTTGCCGTCATTGGCGGCTCGGGTTGCGGCAAGAGTACGTTGTTGCGACTGATCAGCGGGCTCGATCAGCCGACGGCGGGCAAGATCGCCATAAATGGCGAGGCCGTTCGTGCGCCGCACCAACTTATCAATCTGATATTCCAGGAACCGCGCCTGCTGCCGTGGCTTACCGTCGGCGAAAACATCCGCTTCGGTCTGAGCCATCTCGGCCGTCGTGAGCGCGATGAAAGAGCAACGGCTGCGTTGGATCAGGTTCATCTGGCAGGTTACGAGAACAGCCTGCCGAAGGAGCTTTCGGGCGGACAAGCGCAACGCGCTGCCATTGCCCGCGCGCTGGTGACGCAGCCGGAGGTTTTGCTGCTCGATGAGCCGTTTTCGGCGCTCGATGCGCTGACGCGCTCAGCACTTCAAAACCACCTTGTCGGCATCTGGCGCCAGACGCACTCGACGATGATTATCGTTACGCACGATATCGAGGAGGCGGTTGCTTTGGCGCACCGGGTTATCGTCATGCAGCCTTCGCCCGGTCGCATCATGGAAGAAATAGCAATCAATTTACCAATGCCGCGCGAGGTCAGTGGGCAGGCCGTCGATCGCTACAAGAAAAAGGTGAGGGCGTCGCTCAATCGCTCGCTCAGCAAATCTGGGACCGTGATGCGGGACGCCGAAGTCATATCAATCGTCGAAGACATTGCATGAGTTCGGCGACTTAAGAAATCAACGTTTTCTGGTTTTGCCCACGCGCGACAGCCGCTGTGCTTTGGCACGACGATTGGCGGAAGAACCCCCGCGACCGCTGGCGCAGTCGGACGGGAGCTCTCAGCAGGGTTGAGCAACTGGGCGGTCGCACCAACAGCACGCCAGCGGACAAATGTGAGCCGCGCCTAGCTGCTTCCTCGGTCCTTCAGCCGATCTTGTCTTGCGTCTTTGTTTCGAAGTCGGAGGCGTTGTGACGCTCGTGGAGCTGTTCCGACGGATCGCCGTTTGTCCGGTTGACCATGCGGCCGCGCTTGACTGCTGGACGTTCGGCGATCTCGGCGCTCCAGCGCTGTAGGTTTTTGTAGGTCTGGACGTCCAAAAAGCTTCCGGCGTCCCCGTATGCCTTGCCCTGCGCGAGGTTGCCGTACCAGGGCCAGATTGCGATGTCGGCGATCGAATATTCGTCGCAGGCCATGAATCTGTTGCCGGCGAGGTGACGGTCGAGAACGTCAAGCTGTCGTTTCACTTCCATCGAGAAGCGGTCGATTGCATATTTGATGTGTACCGGCGCGTAGGCATAGAAATGGCCGAAGCCACCACCAAGATAGGGCGCCGAGGCCATCTGCCAGAATAGCCAGTTGATCGTTTCCGTCTGTGCCTTGTGTTCCTTCGGAAGGAAGGCGTCGAACTTCTTCGCCAAGTAGAGCAGGATCGATCCGCTTTCGAAAACGCGCGTCGGCTCAGGCGTCGACCGGTCGATCAGGGCAGGGATCTTCGAGTTCGGGTTGACTTCCACGAAGCCTGAGCCGAATTGGTCGCCTTCGCCGATCCTGATCAGCCACGCGTCGTATTCTGCGCCTGTGTGTCCGAGCCCAAGCAGCTCCTCCAGCATGATCGTCACCTTGACGCCGTTCGGCGTCGCCAGCGAATAGAGCTGCAGGGCATGCTTGCCTACAGGCAGTTGCTTGTCGTGGGTTGGGCCAGCGATCGGCCTGTTGATGTTAGCAAACTGCCCGCCATTGCCCTTCTCCCAGGTCCATACCTTGGGTACTTCATACCCGGCAGGGAAGTTGTCGGCGGGGTTCTTCTCGGTCATCACATTGATCCTTTTGTTCTGTGGTCGTAGGTCGGCTTCGGCCGTAGAGGAAATGACGGATCGTGCCAATGACATGCTTGCGGTTTTACCGCTTCACGTTGGTGGAGCGCACTTCATGGTCGTGTTGACCCGGCATGTGCGTCTACCCTCGCAGGTTAACGGATAGGATGGCTTTTCCGTAGATCGCAGGAAATTGCACTCTGTACCTTATGCTAGTCTATAAAATAGATAGAATATTAGCACAACAACGGACGGTGCGAAAATGAGCTATTCACTGAGCCTCCCGGCCGTATCGAATTTGGTGTCGGTAGGGCTCCCCAGGCGGCTTAACCTGGCTGAAGCTGGTTCCTGTCGGCAAACTTATGGCGTCCGGTCAGGACCTTTATTGCCGAATGATCTTTACCAGTATTGTGCATTGCAGCATCCATGGAATGTCGATAGGCTTTTCGTTGTCGGCGAGGACGCTGCCATGGATGAAGCCAACATCGCGCAACTGATATTCGCCCTGAGCGTCGCTCGGGAGATGGCATCCCTAGAAGGCCCCGAGTTCGACCTTGTGGTCCATCGGGTCCAGCAGGCAATCGACGAAACCAGAGATAAGGCTCTAAGGTACGGGATTGTTATCGAAATCGATCCTGCGTC
The DNA here is from genome assembly GCF_000282035.1 of Rhizobium sp. CF122. Classification (GTDB taxonomy): domain Bacteria; phylum Pseudomonadota; class Alphaproteobacteria; order Rhizobiales; family Rhizobiaceae; genus Rhizobium. The sequence goes on along the minus strand of NZ_AKKA01000038.1, from coordinate 446 downwards.
AACACGAACGCACTAGTGGGATCTAGCTATTGCTAGGGAGCACGCTCCTCTATTGGACGATGCGGCTCGTCCTAAAGCTGAAGTTCCTAACTTGAAGTATTGGTATGGACGCTGAACATACGCTGTTCGCCGCGCGTGCATGCACGATGCAGCGGGCCCGCATTATGCTGCATGGCTACATAAGCCGAAATGATGATGGAGGCGCGGTTTCGAGTGACGCGAGATCAGAGGTCAACTGCTAGGTCCGGATCATTATGTTCCCCACGACGATTCCTTGCGGCATGCCCGAAACAGGAGTTTCCTGGGCACAGCTAAGCTGGATTTTATCGGTCCAGTATGGTTATGTTGCAGAGCAGCAACCCCGCCGCTAGGCTTTTGTCTGAACGCCTTTGCTTCCGGCGAAAAGACGTAACCGATCAACGACAGGTGGTGCATGGCAGGTGAAA
>NZ_AKKA01000037.1 GCF_000282035.1 Rhizobium sp. CF122 | reverse complement strand
AGCCAATCATCACAATACGCATACGACCTCACATTTCCGGGTTTTAAGCTCGCTGGCTTTGAACACACCCATCGCAAATGACATGACCAGTCTGCGTCTTCAGGCGAACGCTTAAGCTGCCCTTACGCGTAGACCCTGAAATAATCGACGCGCATATGAGTGATCCTGTCCGCGTCCTGCAAAGGCTGCGGAAATCGGACGTCGGTCCTCAATGCAAGCGTTAAGAGCGGCCAGAACACGTCGAACTCCTCGTCCAGTCGTGCGGAACGCGTGATTGGCCAATCAGCGGGTTTTCCCGTCTTCCTGTCGATGACGGGCTTTCGATTGAAGTATGGAACACATCGCGTGTCATCGACGAGCATGCCGTAGCGGCAATACCCTGTCGTCATGTCGACAGGCGTTTCAACGCCGGTGCTTCGCCCACCCTCGTCTGGCCCTCCCCATTCATGAAGGTAGGTCCCGTAGACGGTGGGCTCCCAACCCTTGTGCTCCACTATGTCGAGCTCAATGCTGGTCCTCGGTTCCAAGATGCTTCGGCCGTTCAGCATCCAGAATGCCGGCCAGGTCAACGGATGACGCGGAAAGAGCATGCGCGTCTCGAAATAGCCCTTGCGCCATCCCTTGAGGACGACACCATCCTTTCTCGCTGCCTGAAGATTTCCGGAAATCCACTGAAATTCGGGCAGCGTGTTTCCGTAATATTTGCGAACGTTCATCGGACGCCCGATATATTTCGCGGATATCTGCAGCGCCTTGCCATCTTCTGCCGCCGAGTCGTCGACGATGGAATATGGATTGAAACCCTCCTCGCCGTGCCTGGTGGCGAATGCCGATCGACCATAAAAGCCGGTGCCGTCTGTCGTCGCCTTCGGACCGGCATCCCAGACTGACCAATCGAGAAAATTGAAGGTGTCTTCAAAGACGACCTTTCGTCCGACGGTCGGATCGTCAAAAGCGGGCGCCGTGGCAGAGGCACTCTGGCACTGGAGGGCCAGGAAGGCAGTAGATGCGTGTAGAAAGCCGCGCCGTGATAAAGAAGGCAGCATGCACGTTCTCCTTGCCGACGATTGACCTTATGCGAGCTCACTTGCGGCGGTCCGCAGGGCCTCGGCATGGATTTCCACCACGCGCTCAGGGCTGTACCTGTCGATAAAGGTCTTTCGAAAATCAGAGTGTGACTGCTCGAGCGAAAGGTTGTCACAGTAATATGCCATCGCATCGACGAGAGCCCGTCCACCGCTCACCGGGACAAGGCGCCCAAGCCGGGGATCAACGAGGATATCGCTCGGTCCGAATTCACAGTCGGTCGAAATGACCGGCAAACCAAACCGCAAGGCTTCGCAGATCGCAAGCGACCACCCTTCCCACCGCGAGGTCGAGACGTACACGTCGCTGGTGGCAAGGGCCGGCTGCGGGTTGATCGGGTAATGTTCGATACTGACGGAAGCATCGAGCCCAAGTCTCGATATTTCGGCGCGCAGGTTCGCCTCGCCGATGCCATATCCGACGATCCTCAGCCTGACATTCGGTCGGATCTTGACGAGTTCGGAAAACGCCTGAAGCAGGATATCCTGCCCCTTTTGAAAGGCAAAGCGACCGACATTGACAAATGTGACGGTTCCAGACGATGCGTCGCAAGACGGCGTTTCGGACAGATCAAAAGCCCGCACAGGGTTGGGGACCCAGACCTGCGGTACCTTGCTGTTGAACATCTCCTTGAAGGAGTCGAGCTGTCTCGGCGAAGTTCCGAAAACATAAGACACCCTTGAGAGGAAATAGATGCGCATCAGGAAGAAGAGGACCTTCGCCTTGAAATGGCTGCGCTCGCGCTTTGGATTTCCGTGCAAATGAACGGCAAATCGACGGTTCAATCCGATACAGGCCGCCATGCAGATGACTGTCGGCTCAATTTGCGGGACGACGACCAGATTGTAGTCCTTTGACTTGATCACGCTTCGGAAAATCCGCATCAAGTCCAGGCGCCCGCGAGCTAGGCAATCGATGACGTTGTAACCACGGGCCTCCGTCGGCCGATTCTTGTGAACCGAGGTGTAGAGCACGTCGACCTCGAAATCGTCGGAAAATCGATCGGCGAGCATCGTGCAGACCGCATCAACGACCCGCTCTATTCCGGCAAACGCACTTGTTCCCGGCTGGATGTAGAGGATCTTCATGCGACGTCGGGATTGATCGCGAAATGGCAGGCCGACTTGCATTTCCATTCGTCCTCCGGACCAAAAGGCAACAGAGCTCGATGTGCCGGCACGCGCGCACCGGACGCCAAAAAAGACAAGCATTCAATCATCTGCAAATCGCATCGAATGCGATCAGTATAGGGCGAGCGAATCTAGCGAAGCCCCCGGCAAAATCACTGTAGGTGATACCCAGGATGCCACGGAAAATACCGATGGAACTACTACTTGGCTCGCCCCGAAATACTTCGGGACGCGTAGAGGCACGGCCGTTTCGGCCATCTATGCTGCAACGTCCACAAGGTTATTTCTATGGACGTCTTGCACTGCACTTGGTATGCTGCTTTGCAACATAATCTGAGTAGAGAAGGTTTGCAAGATGTTAAAAGTCCAGCCGCTTCTCAGCATCATAATCACTTGCTACAATTACGAAATGTACATTTCTGAATGTATCAGAAGTGTTCTTTCGCAAGACTATGACAATCTCGAAATAATAGTGGTCGATGACGGATCGACGGACCGCTCCTGGGACAGGATCCAGGAATTCGGGGATCAAATCACTGCCGTGCGGACAGAAAATCGCGGGCAATTGAAGACATCACTAAACGGTCTGTCATTGTCGCATGGTGACTTCGTCTACTTCCTTGATGCCGACGACGTTCTTGGTGAAGGCACGTTAGCCGAAATTGCTCCTTATCTTCGGCCGGACGTTTCCAAGATACAGTTCATGCTTCTGCCAATCGACAAGGATGGCAAGCCGATCGGCAATGCATTTCCCACTCTCCAGCCTTCAGACGATTCCGAACCACTGATCCGATCGATACGTGAAAGAGGCTACTACAACACGCCGCCGACCTCTGGAAACATCTACAGGCGTGACGTCTACGAAGGCCTTGGGGAAATGACCTATGAGCGCGGCATCGACGGTGTGTCTTATCTACTTGCTCCCTTCGTCGGCAAGGTCATCTCGATTCCGAAGACGCTTGGCAAATATAGGATCCATAACGCCAACCAGTCGTCCTTTTCCGTACTGACGTCAAAACGGATGAAAGGCTACGTCGATCGGTTCATGGGACGTCTTTATCATCTTGCAGAACTCGTCCAGGCACGCTGTGCTTCAACCGATACGGTCGAAGTCCGCAGTGACTACGCCTACGTCATGGAACTGAATACGATGAGCCTCGTCGTTGACGGCAAGCGGCCAGGTGTTGGCCAGATCGCAGCTTACATCGGGGCCTTGATGCGCGAAAACACCGGCAAGAAGCGATTTGCGCTTTGCCTTTTTGCCGTTGCGCTCTTTGTGCTTCCAAATGGCATGGCGCAGCAGTTGGCGGCCATCCGGATTGATCCGTCGCGGTCTAGCCAGATGCGGGCGCGCCTGAAACAGACCTTTTCCGTTTAGCGATAAGGTGAGGCGTCACGTCGCCAAGGTAACTGCCTTGCCGCGCGGCATCGCCGAGTAATAGACCTCGAGCGTCTCCCGGGCGACGCGTTCGATCGTCAGGTGTTCGATGCGAAACTGACTTTTCTGTCGCCAGTCGGCAATCCGTTCCGGTGCTTCCAGCAGGTGGCCAAGCATCCTGGCGAGAGCTGCCGGATCCCGGGGCGGCACAAGGAGCCCGGCCTCCCCGTCCTCAAGCAGCTGGGGAATTCCGTCGACAGACGAACCAATGACCGCGCAACCTGCTTCGCGCGCCTCAGATAACACGAGCGGTGCTGGGTCGGCATGGGAAGGAAGGACGAAGATGTCTGCCCCTAGCATGTAGGGGTATGGATCCCTTGTCGATCCGACGAATGTGATCTGCGACGCGCTTTCCAATGCTGCGGCCCTGGCCTTGTATTCCTCGCGAAACGGGCCATCGCCGACAATGTAGAGATGGGCTGTCGGAAAGGACCTGTGTACGGTTTCAAACGCGTCAAAAAGGTCCGGGAGACCTTTGCGTGGATGAAGACCACCGACAAACAGGATACTTGGTGAGCGAAGCGGCTTTGGCTCTTCACTGCGCCCTTCCGATCGGCTTGATCCGATCGTGCCATTCAACACCACCTTCAATTTCGACTGGGGAACGCCACGACGGCGCATCGAGGCGCCGACCACATCGCTGACCGCGATTACGCGTGTTCCCAACCCCATCAGCGTTGCGCTCTTTTCGAACTCGTTGTGAACTGTCGTAATGAGTGGGACGCGTCGTAACTTGCAGACCGGGAAGGCAATCACCGCGCTTGTCATCATGTGCGCGTGAACGATGTCGATGTCGTACTTCTTGATATAGGAACTCAGGCGAGACAGCGCCCTTAAGAGGCTCGGGATCTTCCGCTGGTGACCGATAAAGAGCGTTTCGATGCCCTTCGCCTTCAAGAGGGTGTCGAAATCTCCTCCTTCACTTGCGAGATAGACCTGATGTCCTAGTTTAATCTGCGCGCAGGCGAGATCCACCGCTGCGTGCACATGCCCGTTCAAGCGCCGGGTATGATTGAGGATATGCAGAACTCGCATCGTCGACCTCTCGTCATCTGGTGCCGATGCCTACCGCCTTTCGGGTGCATTCGACGGCAAGCCATGCGTGGTATTCAAGGCGTCGCGATCGCGGTCTCCACATCGATGGTGGAAACCCGGGCGGTCGGCTGATAATTGAAGCCGCCCTGCCGCCCGATCGATTCTATTCCAAAGCTCTTTAATCGCGCGATCGCCTGTGCTGCATTTTGTGCAGCTCCCTTGCTGTAGATTGGATAGGCGTTTGTCAGGACGTGGCTGCCCTCAAGCTTGAGATCGCCACGAAACAACCCATTTGCGCAGGCGTGATGGCGGAAATCAGCTTCTGCCTGTTCGGTCGACGTGACCGTGCCGGCAATGACCTCGACTGCAAAATACTCGCGCTCGGCAACGCGCCCGTAAAAGTCCGAATAAACGGTCAAGCGCTTCCACGAGCCCTCGTGCGAGAAGTTATAAATGATTGCCTGGGGAAACCCGCGCTCGCCAGCAAAGCTGAAGTACAAAGTTATAAGCGTGATGGTCTTCAATGCGGAGGTCTGTCCGTTGCCGCATATCCGTTCGGCAACGTTAATCGGCACCGTGGAAACAATCCTGTTCCCGCCAAGGCTCTCACCGTCGAGCAACAGCTCGTAACCGCAAACTGTCTTGTGAAGCTGACGCATTTCAGCCGACAGCTTGAAGACAACGCCACAGCTTTCGAGCCTCGACACGGCTGCGCCATAAAGCGCACCAAAGCCTTCCCGCGGACGTGCCATCTGGCGGTTTTTCGGCCCGGTCGCCCCCTTGCGCTTCAGCAAGCGGCGCAAAAGATTGATGAGCGAAGCATATTCGGCGATCCAGAGCATGCGCTTGCGCGCGAGATCAAGATCGATCTCTTCTGCATTGATACCGTAGAAGCGCCGCATGTAGGTTCCAAGCCCCGACCGGTGCAGGAGATAGGCGCCGATCCAGTAACGCGCAAAGTCTCTCGCATTCGCCATCCGGCGACAGAATATGCGCGCGTAAAGGACCGAGGCGAAAATCCGGATCACTCCAATTGGACCCGCCCCGAGAATGTCATCGCGTATCGAAATCGGATAGACGGTGATCTTTCCCTGCGGGTTTAGCCTCCCCCAGGACGGTTTGATCGGCACATAGTGTTCAAGAAGCTCCGGGAAGTGCCGAAGCAAAGGGGAATCGTCCTGAAAGATCAAACTGCCGACGTCGAACGTGTAGCCTTCGGCCGAAGACCAGTCCATGTGGTTTCCGCCGACGTGATCGTATTCGTCAACGACGACGACACGGTTCCCCTCAGCCGAAAAGATCGACGCCGCGACGAGGCCCGAAATGCCGGCGCCAAGCACGATAACATCAAATTGCTGCACTGCGGACATGCGTGAGGAATGATGGCTTACGTCATCCATTGGTCGCCCCCGAACTGTCCTCCCAGTAGAACGAGACAGTATAACGCAATTAAAAAAGAGTCGACATCTCAAGCACAACGTCGGCAGAACAATAAGCACGTGAGTAGTTTTTGCAACGCTTCTGCACCGCAAAATAAAATATAATTTTGCACTTGATGTACTTCAAATAATGCGGCAGAATTTTTGCGGTTGCGAATTCAGGGAAACAGCCTTGCTGCAGTGCATTCACTGTAACAACACTGTCGAAAGACAGGCAGGGCTGATCGACGGCAAAGGGTTATCCAGTGCTGCGGCAAAGCCTCGCCCATCTCCTTCACGGTCCATTGGACGGCATAGACCTAATCTCAACAGACGTGTTCGACACCTTGCTGTTGCGCCAGCCGCGATCGCAAAGATCGCGCGTAATGCAGGCCGAGCAGCGCTTTGCTCGCTTGCTGCGGGACGAGGGAACTTTCATCAGTGCGGAGCATCTGTTTCGAACCCGGCAACTGGCTGAGCGGTTTGCCTATCGCGCGCTCAACGTCGGCGGCGGTGCTGGCGAAGTCCGGCTCGTCGACATCATCCAGCGCCAACTCGCCATGCTTGGCCTGCCCGAACGGCTGATCGAGCAGCGCATCTCACTCGAGATGGCGATTGAAAAGATTTCGCTGTGCGCAAACGAAAAGCTCGCCAAGGTATTGCGCCTGCATCGCCAGACCGGCATTCGCATCGTCGCCGTTTCCGATACGGCACTGCCGCGACGCCAACTCGTGGAATTGATCAACTACTTTCACGGTCCGGGTCTGATCGATAACGTCTATTCGAGCGCCGACATCGGAGAGAGCAAGCGATTTGGCAGGCTGTTTTCACGCGTTCTCGAAGAGGAAGGCGTTGCAGCGTCACGCTTGCTGCATCTTGGTGATGATTTTCTTGCCGACTGCGCCGTGCCGAGAACCATGGGCATCCATGCCCTGCATCTTCCCAAGGGGCGCCTGAGGCGGTTTGCCACACGCGCCGACGGTGCCCGGGCCGAAGCCATGCGCGGCGTTCGCAAGGGGGTCATGAGACCATCGGGCCGAATGCCTGACCTGGCTGATCGCGCAGCCTTCGGGCGGGAAGTGTTCGGGCCAATTGTTGCGCAGTTTTGCCTTTATATATGGCTCTATGCCAGGGAAGCGGAAACGCAGAAAAATGCCGCGTTGCTGTTTTGCGCACGCGGCGGTATCGGCATCAGGGAAGCCTTCGAAAAGCTGGTTGCTAAGCTTAACCTTCCGCTTGAAATCCGTCGCGAGAACATCCTCATCTCGCGCCTGGTGGCGGCGCGCGCAGCACTCATGCAGCAAAGCCCCGCCGTCCTCGATGAACTTGGCCGGGAGTTTAAGAAGAACACCTTTGCCGATGTCGCCAATGCACTTGGCGGCTGCACGTATGAACTTTCCGGTCCTTGGCAACTTCCCTTCGACCCAAGCCACTTCTTTGCGATGATTGACACCCCTGAAGGCCGTGTGGTGCTCGACGACATTGCGAGACAGAACGAGCTGTTCGAGCGCCATCTGGAGCAGATTGCCGGTGATGTCTCGCGTATCATTCTCTGTGACACTGGTCTTTACGGGAGCACGCAGCGTCTTGTTGCTGCCGGGCTGCCCGAACGGACCTTCGAAACGATCCAGTTTGCAAGGTGCAACTACAAGGGCCTTAGCGACGATCACTTCCCACAGGTAACGGGATTGGTCGTCGAGGAAGACCTCTATAACCCGCTAAGGATCGAGACGGTCATCCTGCGCTACTGGCAGATTATCGAGAGCCTGTTTGAACCTGCAATTCCCTCCGTTCGGCATTTGAGTGAATCTGGCGATGGAACGGTCTACAGCAATGCCGGCAAGATCGCTTATGGTGAGCTTGATCCTGCAGATGGAAATCTGCTGCTTGCGGGCGTCCTGCAATACATTGATCGGGTCGGAAATGGCGCCGAGATCATGTCGGATGCCGACCTTGCCTGGGGGCGGCTTAAGCAAGCGATCACCAATCCTCGGGCCTTCGATATGATGGCACTGGGTGTCGGGGCCCGCTCCGTCGATTTTGGCCGTCCGGAAAGCGTCCATGTGCTGAAGCAATCGGGCGCCCCGGATCTTGCGAAAAAACTGACAGCCGTCAAATCGCAGCTTTGGCGAGAAGGCGCAATAGCGCGCGACTTTCCATTCCTGAAGACCGCACTCTTACCTGCCCTGGAGATGGCGCACATTGTAAGGGGAGTGTCGGCACGCCTCAAATAGCTGAACTACGACATGGAGGAACGTTGTAGGATCAGTTGCCGGATCGATCCGGCTCCAAGCATGCATCACGCGGGAGGATGACTGAGTGCAAGGGCGCGCGAAAAACCCCGCGTGGCCTTTCACAAGTATATGCGTCGCGGCCTTTCACCGCGACGTGGCTGGAGCTCAGGATTTCGGAGTGAGACATGCTTGCGGTAAAGGCAATCAAGGGAGCTGGTTGGCTCGTCTTCTCGCGCTTTGTCGGACGAATAATCGACTTCTTCACCCTGCTTGTTCTTGCTCGCATTCTGACGCCTGCCGATTTTGGACTTGCTGCACTAGCCACATCGCTGGTGATGGTTGTCGACACCATGCTTGAGGTTCCCGTGACCCAGGCCCTCGTGCGTCTTCCGACCATCGACAAAAGCCATCTTGATACCGGTTTTACGGTTGGTCTCATGCGAGGCATCGTGATTGCAACCATCGTTTTGGCAGCCGCTTGGCCCTATTCGTGGATCAATCACGACAGCCACCTTGTTCTCCTCGTTGCCGTCCTTGCCCTTGGGCCCATTTCGAGAGGACTAACCAGTCCGGCGATGGTCAATTTCGCGCGGCAGCTCGGATTTCGCCAGACGTTTATTCTGGAAGCATCCGGCAAGCTGACTGCGGCCATCATCGCGATGCTCGTGGTCCTGAGTGGTGGAGCATACTGGGCCATCGTTGCCAACTTCGTGATCGCCTCCTTTGCGTCAACGGTTGCATCCTACATTCTTGCTCCTTACCGTCCTGCCATTTCCCTGGCGCGCCTGCCTGACTTTGCCGGCTTCATCGGCTGGTTCTCCTCGGCCCAACTGGTCTCAGCGCTCAACTGGCAGTTCGATCGGTTCCTGATCGGGGCGCTTGCGGACCGTCCGACGCTTGGACGCTATGCAGTGGCGAGCGACGTTGCAGTCATTCCCACACAAAGCCTCATTGGCCCGGCGCTGCAGCCTGTCATGGCCGCATTCTCGCAGATTAACGCAGATCGCGCGCGCGTACGGCAGGCCTTCTTGAAGGCGACGCGCTTTGCCATGTTGATCTCAGCCCCCGCCTGTGTGGGGATATCTTTGACGGCAGACCTTGTGACCGACCTCCTGCTCGGCGCCAAATGGGAGCATGCAGCACCCCTCCTCAGCCTGCTTGCCCTCGCTGTGGCGCCAATCCCCTACTTCCAGACGCTTTCATCGGTTAGCGTTGCACTCGACCGACCGCATGTGATCTTCCGTTTAAATGCTGTCGATCTCTGTTTCCGCGTGCTTCTGATTTCGATCGGGTTTTATCTGGGTTCGGTCACCGGTGTGAGTATCGCGAGAATTGCTCTGTCGACGCTCATGTTCGCCTTCTACCTCAATGAGGCCCGCCGGCTGCTCGACCTTGGTATTCTGGATCAACTGCAAAATCTCTGGAAGGTGGCAGCCGCCGTCATCGCAATGGCGATTGTCCTGTGGCTTTTGCGGGATGAATTGGCCGGGCGAAACTATCCGCGTGTGGCGGAGCTCGCATTGGTTATTGCCGCTGGGGCAGCAGCCTACGCAGGTGCCCTGTTGCTGCTCGGCGTGAGGCTGATCGCAGGTGGAGGCCGGCTTGAGCTCATTGATCGATGAGTGTTCACCGAGGTGGTTCCTGGTTGTGTTTAGCCAAGCGATGGATGATCCATTGCTCTTGCTCAGTCTAACTCACCCTTGGACTCCATTTTTCCATCCATTTTCATCCAATAAGGAAGAGGGAGACGGGAAAAGTCACAGCGGGAGGTGCCCCGCCCGATGGGCGGAGTCTCGATGAGCCTTCATCCGACGGCGAGCTCTCGGGAGACGTTCGATCGCCAACCACCGTCACCGGCACGAACATCGCCTGCTGCGCGCAGGTCTTGGTAGAGCCACGAGAGGTCAGCCCAGCTTCCCGACGCCAGCCGTTTAGCAAGCCGCGATTGACGCCTCAGCGCCGAGCAACTGCCGAGATGTTCACGTCGGATTCTGCGCTCTTCGCCAGAATCGGCGCCTTCTCCTCGTCAGTCCAATTCCGCCGCGGGCGCCGACCGGTAATCACCTCGATCCAACGATACTTGCCCTCATGCCTGGCTTCATGCATGCCTTCATCCATGACTTCAAGCATGGCATCAGCGCGATCTCCAACCATCCCGGTCCACTCCTCTCGATGAAGGAGCATATCTCGCGACCTCAATCACAAAAAGAAAGGTGGGCTGTTCGTCGCGCCCTCTGCTCATCGAGGCGGGAGCGAAGAAGCGTCGTCGGATGGATGCCGTCTTTCTTGAGCGTTTCAACCCCAACTGCCAGTGTCTGCTCCCAATGGCACTCGCCACTCGGACATTCTCGGCAGGTCGTGAAGCCCCCCGCGTTGCGGGCTCGCCAGATAAACACGGAACGGGCCAACAACTGACCAAAGTTTGCACGCAAACTTTGGTCAGTTGCCACGTGCCCGGTTAATGACCGTTCCGACCACATTGGCACCAGCGCGACGCAAGAGCTGAACGGACTCCGAAACCTCCTCGATCGTCGTTTGGCCAGCGCGCGCGACAACAAGGACGGCGTCCGCGTAGCTTGCAAGGGCAAGCGCATCCATGGAATGGCGAAGTGCCGGAAGATCAAGAAGCACGTCGCCGCGTGAGCGTGCTGCTTCAAAGATCCGTCGCACACGCGGATTGCGAAAATCGGTAAACAAATTTGCGTTCGCATCTCTGGAATGGATCGGCAGTACAGCGACCCCACCGACATCCTCGAAGGACAACTGCTCAGGCATTAGCCCAGCAAATGCGGCACCAGCCAAAGAGACAGCCGGCAGATTGTCAGCGCTTGCGCGTGTATCCTCGCCGTCAGCAGCCTTGAACAACGTCACCTGCCGACCGCCGCGACTGATGAGTTGCGCGAGGCTGGCGCACAATGTCGAAACACCAGCACCGGGCGTCCAGCCGACAACGGCAATCACGATGCTTTTTTCATTGCGAAGGCTCGTGCAGGCAATTTCGACCGACGTACGCAAGTCACGAATGGCGGCAACGAATTTTTGCTGTTGCGGGCTCGTGATGTGCAACGGAACACCCTCGGCGCCAGGAACATCCGGGACCGAGCCCAGGCAGCGAACCTCCATCTCTCGAGCTAGGTCTTTGGCGCTGCGAACGCGGCGATCAAGGGCCATTCGTACAACGACAACGCCGAATCCGACCAGCAGTCCGAGCACACCGCCCAGCGCGATGATGAGAGATTCCCGTGGAGCTGATGGTCCTAGCGGTGGAAGTGCCGCCCCGATGATACGGGCATCCGCATCAGGCGTTGCAATCGCTGGCAGCGAACCTGCATGCATTGCTTCGCGCGCTGCATCGACCTGCCTTGCAAGCGAGTCCAGTCGGCCCTGCAATGCTTCGGTGCCAGCGCGCGCAATCTGCTCCTTGAAGGCCACCGTCTGATAAGTGTAACCCGAGACCGTTGCGTTGGCGACGCGGGCCGGCAGCTTCGGATCCGAGGACGAATACTCGATTTCGATGACGAAGGATTGTCCGACGCGACGTGCGTTCAAGCGAGACATGAAGTTCAGGAAGGCCGCCCGGTCAGCCTCATCGGCTTGTTCAATCGTGGTGCTGGCCCTTCCAGGCTCTGTCGAATTGGCTTTTGCGCTATCGGCACCCTCCCGCCCTTGGAACACTGGCAATCCACTCAGCAACCTCGCGATTAAGCCTGGCTGCCTACGGCCAAGCTCCGGGTCGTCCTTCAGGTTCAGGCTTTCAAAGACCGCTGATAGGAGGCGCTCCGATTTTATGGTCTGAAGCTCACTGTCAGCGCGATTAAGATCCAGCGTCTGCTGCGCACCTTCGCCGCCAGAGATGGCCGACTGGCGTGGTTCAAGTAGAAGCGTTGCCGTTGCCTGATAGGTTGGCGGCAATGAATGGGCGTAGAGCGCGGCAAGGACGAAACCGGCTGCGCTGCAGACCGAAAGCGCGATCCTGTGACGTGTGCCAAGATCAATCAACGCGCGCAACAGGGCGATTGGCCCATCGCCGGCCACATCGGATTGCGTCTCGTTCACCCGCCACAGCCTCGAGGTGACATCAATAGGGCGGGGTCTGTTGAACATCATTCGTGCTCCTAGCGTTCAAGAGGTTTTGGTGGCAGTCCTTGGCGTCGCGATCGCAGCGGCGCGTTCCGGCTCGAGCCTGCCACGAAGAGCGTCGAAGGCCGCCAAAAGGTTGCCGCGGGCTCTACCGCGCCGGTCGATGAAGGGTTCGGGCCAGACGGCACGACTGAAATTGCTGGCGGTGTTGCGGAAGATATGGTCCACCACCTTGGGGAGGCTCATCGTACCCTTGGTCATCATGTAGAGCGGGTTGATAACTTGCGAGTATCCCAGCCGTTCGCCGCTAACCCTTCCGCTCTTCACGCCCATATGGACGCCAAAGGCGAGAGCCGATTTGACGAGCCGGCCGCCGCCCTTGGCAAGTGCCGCTGCAAAGTCACGGTCCTCCAGCCACCCGTATAGGACCAGACGCTCGTCGAAGCGGACGTCGCCAATCGCAGAAAAACGGAAGGCCATGTTGCAGCCATAAGGGCTGAACGGTTCCGACCACGTGGCGTCGGCCTCCCCTGCCTCGACCAGATCAACCGCCTCTTGAAACGAAATACCCGGTCCCTTGATGCCATCGGCAAGGACGTGGCCTGTAAAGCCCACAATCTGGCTTTCGTCACGAAATGTCTGTATTGCGCTGGCGAGCCAGTTCTTATCAGCGATGAAATCATCATCGAAGAATGCGACAGCTTCGGTTTCTGGTCTCACGTGTTTCAGCGCGGTGTTGCGTTGTGCGGCAAGCCCGGGAGGACCCGTGATGATTGTCACGTCTGGATGGCCTGCCAGATCGCCAGCATCTGAAGCATCGACACAAGAAACAATCACTGCATCTGGCTTCAGGCTCTGTGTCGACAGGAGATGCCGCACGCTCGCACTGACGATATCGGGACGTCCGCGGGTTGCGAAGATGACGCTGACATGCGGCGAACTCGGATCGACCGATCTGTGGCTGCAGACCTCGGTCGTTGGGTTTTCGAGGAGCTCGATATAACCCGCTGCTGTTTTCTCCCAGGAGAATTGGCGAACCCGCTCGCGTCCTTTCTCCACCAGATCATCTCGAAGCTGCACGGATGCGTGAAGCAAGCGTATGCGCTCAATCCACTCGGCCGGTTCAAAAGGAGAAGCGACCAGGGTCGCATCCCCACAAACCTCCGGCATGCTCGCACAATGCGACGAAACGACAGGACAGGATCTTGCCATTGCCTCCACGATCGGCAGTCCGAAACCTTCCGTCAGCGAAGGAAATGCAAGACAAAGCGCGCGCTCGAAGAGATAGGCAAGGTCGTGGTCGGATACACGCCCGAGAAAATGGACATTCGGCTGACGTTTGAGGGTTTGCTCGGCAAATATGCCATCGCCCCCGCCAGCAATGACGACATCAAGGCTCATCTCATCAAGCTGGGGCGCGATGTCAATCAAGAGCGACAGGTTCTTGTGACGCGCACGCGATCCGAGAGCCAGGACAAACGGTCGGCGCAGCCTTCCCGAGGCCATCATCTTCGGGGCTGCTTCGGCAAGCGATGGGTCCCAAAGCAGCGCGTGCTCGTGTCCGTTTGGAAGAACGGCAACCTCAGACAAGCGGATTGGCAGGTGACGCGCGATCTGTCGCGCGGCCGCATGGGACACGGTCGCAACACGTAGAGACCGTCGCACCAGCAATGGCTGGAGAGTGTGATAGAGAGCACGAAACGATCGGCTGTAACTCTGTGGTGCGGCAAAAATGTTTGCATCGTGGATGCATACGATCTGCTCGATCTTTGCCGCCGGCCCCGTGTTGCAGAGATTGAGGAGCCTGCGATTGCCACTGAGAAACGGCAGCTCGATCTGCTCCCAGGCATGACCGTTCAGTTGGCCGCCTTTTTCAAGTCGCATACGCCGCAACGACAGCTCTGGCGTTCTGACTGGCGCGATCACAACTGATCCGCCCGACTGTGCAAAATCGTCCATCGCATTGACGACATTATGCGCGTATCGCTGGACGCCCGTTATGTCATGCGTGAGAAATCGGCCATTGATTGCGAATTCGCTTGCGCTCATTCAAAAATCTCCTGGCGACCGCGACCTGTCGCGGTACCGATTGAAAGCATCAAATCACTTCACGCTTCTTGATTGCCGCCGCATAAAATCAGGGCACAGCCAGCCGCACCTGCCTTTTGAGCATGCGCCACAGTGCTGAGATCAAGTGGAGGGGCGCGATACCGCGCCGCTTAAGGTTTTAGTAGCTGCCGCGCGAGCGCAGGACAGCCGGAATTGTCTTCAGCATGATCGACAGGTCGCCAAGAACACTTTGTTCTTCGACATAGCGAACGTCGAGTTGAACGCGGTCTTTATAGCTCGTGTCGCTTCGTCCACTGACCTGCCACAGGCCCGTTACACCGGGACGAACTCTGATGTAGTCGGCGTAGTGAATGCCGTAGAGTTCCGCCTCGCTTGCAACGATCGGCCGCGGTCCGACAAGGCTCATCTGGCCGCGAATGACGTTGAAGAGCTGTGGAATCTCGTCAACGCTGCTTTTGCGCAAAAGTGCGCCAAGCGGAGTGACACGGGGATCGTCTCTGAGCTTGCGCGTTGCGTTCCATTCCGCCCTGAGCGAAGGATTCGCCGCCAGATGCCGGCTCAATACCTCGTCTGCATTTTTTACCATTGTCCTGAACTTCAAGCAGGGGAACATGACGCCGTGCCTGCCGATCCGCCGGTGAGCGATGAATATCGGTCGCCCCTGCAGGATTAATAGGACGGCGACGAGCATCAGCATCATCGGGGCCAGGACGACAAGGCCAATGCTCGCAATTGTTGTATCAATTGCGTATTTCATACCGTCCATCACAGAGGAACGGTTTTCATGTCCGAAGATATCGGACCTTCGGGAGGTCGCTCTGCGAGAGTGCAGTGGCGCCTTGTTGAACCTGTCGAAATTTCGACCGAGATCAATTTCCCTCATCTGCGTACTCCCCTCGTAAACAACTTAGACTTCGGGCATGTGCAGACAATGCCGTCATGGCATGCACAAGAAAGCTAACAAGTATTAAACGATTTGACAATAATTTTATTGCGCTGCACTATATAACTGTGCAGCGCGGGAAATGGACATCACTTGTTGATGATATTTCTGTCTTAACTGCCTAATATAGTTGCCGATAGTCTGATTTTTAATCGAGAAATCGGCAAGAACTACGCCCGCAATGCACGCCACGATAATTCCGATTGTTGTATCTCGAGGACTTGGCGTGCGAGTAGCAATTATTCATTACTGGCTGGTTGGAATGCGCGGCGGCGAGAAGGTTCTCGAAGCACTGTGCGATATATTTCCCACAGCCGACATCTATACACATGTTTGTGATCTTGCGGTGATTTCCGACAAGATCAAACAGCACAAGATACAGACGACGTTCATCGGCGGCCTGCCTTATGCAAAACGGATGTACAAGCGCTACCTGCCGTTGATGCCAATGGCGCTCGAGCAGATCGATCTCGGCGCCTACGACCTTGTTATCAGCAGCGAGTCGGGACCGGCCAAAGGCATCATACCGACATCGCCGGCCTTGCATCTTTGCTATTGCCATTCCCCGATGCGCTACATCTGGAATATGTACAACAAATACTACGACAGTTCCGGCCTGATGACGCGAATGATGATGCCGCCAATGGCGCACTATCTCAGGACATGGGATGTCGCGACCGCCAATCGCGTCGATGATTTTGTCGCCAATTCGACAACCGTCGCCCAACGGATCAAGAGTTATTATCGCCGGGAGGCAACCGTCATTCATCCTCCGGTCGACACCACAGCGTTTCGCCCGGTCCCAGCCTCTGACGTCGAGGACTACTATCTCATGGTCGGAGAGCTCGTCAGTTACAAGCGACCCGATCTGGCCGTCGAAGCCTTTAACCGGATGAAAGCCAAGCTGGTTGTCATCGGTGGTGGCGAAATGCTCCCCCACCTCAAGAAAATCGCTGGTCCGACCGTCTCCATCCTGGGCGCACAGCCTTTCGACGCGCTTAGGCATCACTACGCCCGCTGCAAGGGCCTAATCTTCCCCGGCGAAGAGGACTTTGGGATCGTGCCCGTCGAGGCGATGGCGAGCGGACGACCGGTCATCGCCTTTGGCCGGGGTGGGGCAACGGAGACTGTCGTAAACAACAAGACCGGCGTTTTCTTTCAGACCCAGACGGTCGAGGCACTGATTGATGCCGTCGAAAGAATGGAACGTCTAGATTTCAACCCAGCGGACGCCGTGTCTCGCGCGGCCGATTTTCGACGGGACGTCTTTGTGGATCGCTTCCGGACCTATGTTGCGCGGGCAACTGGCGCCACACTGGCGGTATCGGCCTGACGTACCGACGAATTGCCAAGATAATTTCAACTGGAGCAACAGGATGCGGCTTTCCTCCTTACGCGAAGTGGTCAAAGGGCGCGGTCTTTCGGACAGAAGCAATGAAAGGCCGAGCTGCAAGGCAGCCGTTTCTGCGGCATTTTTGGCGATTGCCATTGGAGCTGGTACGGCCCATGCCGCTGAGGAATATGTGCCCGGGCCGCAGGACACCTTGAAGGTCCGCGTTTACGAGTGGCGCCCAAGTACGGGCACCGCATTCGAATGGGCCCCTTTGACGGGAGATTTCGTCGTCTCTTCCGCGGGCAACCTATCGCTGCCGATCATCGGCAATGTCCCCGTGGCAGGCAAGACACTCGAGCAGATATCGGAAACGATTGGAGAGCGCCTCCAAAACGAGGTCGGCTTGCAGAAGCGGCCAAGTGCTTCGGTCGAAATCTCTTCGTATCGCCCGCTTTTCGTGACCGGGCTGGTGGCAAGTCCGGGCAAGTATAATTACAGCCCCGGCCTCACGGTCATACAGGCGCTCAGCATGGCGGGCGGGATCGGTTCGACCGACGCCAGCATGATTAGCCTGCAGCGCGATGCGCTGTCGAGCAAGGGCCAGGTGCGGGAGCTGGAAGCCGAACGACTTGGACTTGTCGCACGACAGGCGCGCGTCGATGCGGTTTTAAACGGAGCCTCATCCGTCGTCTTTCCCCAAGAGCTGACGTCGAGGATCAACGAACCGCGATTCTCGAAAATGATGGAGGAGGAACAGTCCCTTTTTGAGACCCGCGAGCGCTCGATGATGACAGAGATCGACGCGCTGAACCGGGCCAAAGTACTCGCCAACAATCAGATCGACGCGCTGAAGGAGAAAGCGGCCTCGCTTGCAAAACAGATCGATCTGGCAAGCAAGGATCTGAACACGGTCAACAAGCTTGTCTCACAAGGGCTGACAGTGTCGACCCGCCAGCTCGGCGCCAACCAGACTGTCGCTGAACTCGAAAGTCGCAATCTTGACGTTTCGTTGGCCACACTGAAGACCGAGCAGGATCTTGCCAAGGTCGATCAGGATATTGCCGACGTCCACAATCGCTATCGTGTCAACGCGCTGACGGAGGCAGCCGAACTGCGCGACCGGTTTGCTTCAAACACCGAAAAGACCAAGACGGCAGGTGATCAGCTAAAGAACCTTGAGGTCCGCGCCCCATCCGCGATGGCCTCTCTGGCAGAGGAAAAGGCTCCCTACACCTTCCTGATGACGGTCAACCGGATCATTGACGGCACTATGCAAACGCTTGTCGTGGGCGACAACGATCCCGTCATGCCCGGTGACATGATCAGAGTTCAGCAGCGGGAAGAGCCAACGGTTACCTCGACGGACGTCAGCAGCAATTGACCTGCTGGTTGTTGCAGCTCTCGGAAACCCAATTTGAACTTGCCTCAGCAGAGGAGATACACAATTATATCCGGTTAGGGGGATTTCGATTGGGAGGTCGGAGCAACCGATGGGCTGGGCGCTTGTAATCTCATTTCTGATCGGCGCTGTCTGCGCGTTGCGCGTGCCGGTCTTGATCTTCACGCTGATTGTTCTTGTCGTGATGATCGCCTATGCGGGTGTCAGCTACTTCGCCGGCAGCCCGCTTCTGAACGCGTTTGCCTGGGGCTTTGTGTTCGCTGTGGTGCTCGAAGCAGGCTATGTTTTTGCCCACGTGGTTCTGCATGCATTCTACGCGCGGCGGGCCAGCGACACTGAAAAGCGGGCGCCGCAACAGGCACAACGGAAATATCCTGCCGACTAGCCCACCGATTTGGCAAGCAGGCATCGAGTGCACCGCTCCCGCCGGGTGTTCTAGCAAGATGATCCGACCACGATCAAGGAAGGGATATCAGGCGTAGTCCGCATTGTCGGTGAGCTTATTGGATACGACGAGGATGGCATCCCGAGCTGATGGTGATCGCCACTTCCGCCATCGTTGCAGACCTGCGGATGAACTGGAAGGATGCGATTGGGAATTGCCAATCATCCGCCTGGTCTCAAGGTCCGCATGGCACTGGCCAGCTGGTGCGGCAGGCGCGGACTGAAGTCCATCTGTCGCCCCGGGAAATCGATCGGACATCATTCCCATCGAGACCGTGATATGGCGCGCCCCAAAAACGTCGGGCCTTGAGCGCAGGCGTTTGACCTTGATCGCATGGCCGTGGGCGTGCCCCTATACTGGTCTGCTCTGCCCGGCGAAGTCGGATTGCGCCCCTGTCCTGGCCTCCTTCGCCAAACGGGCGAGGGCGAGCTGCTCCGCCTTTGCCATCCCGAATTTCAGCCTGTATCCCGCGCGCTCGAGGCGCTCGCTGGAAAAGCGCATGCGCCACAGCGGATTTCTGATTGGCAGCGTGTGGAAGCGCAGGAAGTCGTGGAGCCAGTCGATCGGCCATGGGGCACTGACGACACGATAGCGACGGTCGCCACTTGCCGCGAAGGCCTTGCGCATGAAATCGATGTGACGTGGCATGTCGCGCTCGTCTTCTGCCAGATTGTATATGTCGACCTGCCCGGCTTCGCCCCTGCCCGCCAGTCCCTGTTCGATCGCCCAGATGAGCGCATCGGAAACATCGCCGACATAGATGTGATGGGAGTGGCGATGTGAAGCGAGCATGCGCTTGAAAAGGCTCCAGTCGCGCACGCCAATGATCTGGCCGATGTCAACGACAACGGCTGGCCTCAGCACCACGCAACGCATCTGGTTGGCGACGCGCATGAGCGCCCTCTCTCCGGCAAGCTTCGTGCGGCCATATTCGCGAACATAGTCCAGCGCCCAGTATTCCGAGGCGACGTCTCGACCGATGGATAGAACGGGCGAGCTCTCCGAAATTTCGGCCGATCGACCACTGCCGTAAACAGCGATTGAGCTCGTGTAGCAGAAGGCCCTTACGCCTTTGTCCTCGGCAGCACGCGCCAGGCGGCCGGTCCCGCCTTCGTTGAGCGCCCTCATGCGATCCTTCTTTCCCATTTCGGCCGCCAGGTGGATCACGCCGCTGCAGCCTTCGACGAGCCAACCAAGATCCCCATCGCTGGCAAGATCTACCTTGCGCCATTCAAGCCTTTGGTCGTCGGATTCGGGCGTGCGCGAGGTCGTCGCTCTCACACGATAGCCGCGTTCAAGCAAGTCGGTCACAACAAAACGGCCAATCCGGCCGGTTGCGCCGGTTACTAGAATGGTTTCACCCGGCATGAGCCATCACCTCCGCACGAAACGGGCGCTGTAACCTGTCTTTCAAATGGTCGGCGAGACGAATTGCCATGGCGACGATCATCTGCGTCGGATTGCAATGGCCAGCTGTCGGGAACACCGAGCTGCCGGATACAAAGAGGCCTTCGACGCCGTGTACCTGACAATCGACGTCGACAACCCCTTCGGCCGGATCGCTCGACATGCGCGTTGTGCCCGTCGGATGAGCGACGTCCACGAAGCTTGCGGGGATTGGTGCCTTGTCGCGTACCCAGTCGGCCAGAACAGGCTCCGGAAACCCTATCCTGGAAAGTTCGGCTGCGACGAGTTCGCCCATACGGTGCATCGTGCGGGCCTCGTCCGGGTGGCTACGCCAGTCGACCTTCGGCAGGCGCATGCCAAAGCGATCCCGGCGATCCGAGAGGCTTATGCGGCTGTCTTCATCAGGCATCTGCTCACACATGCAATCCAGCGTGAGCTCCTGCAGCTTGCGCGGCAGGCCATTTCGCGCTCCGAAATAGTCGACAGCCCCCTTAACCATTAAAGGGACGTTGCGCGCAACACTGACGACATCGGCTGGCAGCCGAGGTTTTCTAGCGGCCAGGCGCCGCAATGCGTCCCAGGGGTCGTCTGGCGCAAGCACCTCTCCGAGCCAGCCTGCGCAATTGAGCAGACGCTCTTCTCGCTGAATTTCCGGGCTCAATCTGAGACCCGCACGGAAGAAACGACCGCGAACATTGTAGCGTCCGAACCTGCGTCGGAGCGCCTCCGAACCGGACAGGGCGAAAAACGCCGTTGGACCACGAAGATGGTCCATCAGGTAACGGCCGACCCGGTCATGATCATTGCCGAGCGCTTTGCGATCTTGCTCATGAGAATTGAGAAGGATGCGGGCATTCTCGATGCCTCCAGCGCAGAGCGCGACCGAGCGGGCGACAAGATTATGCTTTCGCCCGTCTCCTGTGGCAAACTCAAGCCCGCGCGTTTTGGTGCGCTTGTCGTTTGCCTGCACCCGCAACGCGGTCGCGCCCGTCACTAATGTGACATTGGGGCCGAGGTGCTTGGCGATGTGCCGCCCAAACCGCATGTACTCGAATGGATAGGTTTCCGCGTCGTCCCTGCTGAACTGCCAGAAGAAGGGCAGCAGGAGATTAGCGGCGACCTCTCTCTTCGGCGCATTGCGTCGTGCGATCGACCAGAAGCGTTGGTCACTGTAGCCGCTGCCAAGCACAAGTCCGAGATGGCCCGCGCTGCGATCCATGTAGGGGTCGAGTTCCTGCATAGTGATCGGCCATCCCGAATTCTCAACCCAGTCGCGCTGCTCGAAATCGATGGCATCGAAGGGACCGCACCGACCGCCCCAGGTATGTGAGCTGCCGCCAAGGATGCGGTTTCGCACCGACCATTGGTCACGGACCCGCGGGCGCCCGATATTCTCGATATCATTCAGCGCGTCAATTCCTGGATCACGCCTCTCACCGCCGCTCTCAAGAAGCACAACACTCAGTCCTGAATTAGAGAGCTCGCGCGCTAACGTCGCACCGGCCGGTCCGGACCCAACAATGCATACGTCGCAACGAAGTAACGGGACAACTGTTTCGCTGGGCTGCAGATCGAGAATTGGCATGGCCCATCACCTCCTGCGGCGTACAAATTTGGCAGCGCGTTGCAGGCCTTCTCCAGCGATTGGCCGGCCCGATTGCCGATATTGCTTGCGAAGGATTTTCGATGTCATTTCAATGAGCCTCGCCCGTCCAGAATTAAACCTCCTGCAACAAATAGGGTCAGCCCGATCTTCTAGGCGCGGGCAGACCGCTTTGTTGGCGCAGCGGGAGCAACGGTGCCGTAGCCTCGGACATGACGTCCGGGCGGCTGGCAGCCAGACCCGCCAGAATGAAAAACAGGAGGCCAAGGTCGACCGTGGGGCCGGCAACAACGGACCCCGCAAGGAGGCACAGGCAGCCGTTGCGGGCAGCACTCCTGACATCGGCAACGAAACTTTTGGGAACGGCGCTGCGTCCTGGGCCGAGGGCGGTAAGCGTAAACAGGAGAATAAAAAGTGCACCAGGGATGCCCACGTTCGACAGGACCGCGACCGGGAAGCTCGACGTCCGCGCGGTGCCCAATCCAGCCCCGAGGCCGTAAGTGTCGAGAAAGTTCTGAAGGCCGCTCGTATTCCAAGATCCGCGCGTTAGGGCTGAACTGGAGGTAGATTTGCTCAGGACAAGGAGGTCCACATAGCTGTGAATGGCATCGAAGATGCGGTCCTGTAGGACGACGATCAGTCCGACAAGCAACGCTAAGACCGGGGCAAGAACTGCCACTGCGGCGCTGTTGCTGCTGTCGGCTCCGACGCCACTGCGCAGCACGGCCGTAATATAGAAGATTGCCAGGCAGACCGGCGCCGCAACCAGCCCTGTAGACGACGTAGAGGCAACGATCAGAACCATCGAGATCATGGCCAGCGGGCCGGTCCAACGCGAATATCGTTGGCAAAGCCACATCGTTGAAGTGAATCCGAAAGCACCCAAGGTGGTTCCGGCAAATGCGGAGGCCTCCGGCCACGAACCTACGATGCGTTTGAAACCATTGACCTTGTCGTTGTCGTGAAAGGTATACTGCGCATTGCGGATGAACTGCAGCATATCCTGGCCGCCAATCGCGCCGGTAACGACGTCGATGAGCGCAAAAAGGACGTTGAATGCGGCATAGGCTATCAAGCCGATTGCGATCGTTCGGTAGCCGTCGATCGTCGAACCGACAGCCACGATCAGCATGAAGCAGACCAGATCTGCGGCGAGGTAAACCACTTGGGTCAGGTTGCTGGTGACAGGTCCGAGCGGGACCACACCGCGTGTCAACGGGTGGTCAGACAAGCCAAGAGGGACAATCGTCGTTGCGTCGGCAAACAAACGCGGCAGAAAGTAGGCGGATAAGGTGCCATAAACGACAAGGCAGGCGAGCCAGAAGCCCGGACGGCCGAACTGTATGGCGTCAAGCAGTGGAGTGTTGGCCTGTCTGTTGCGCATTGCAGCGAGCGCGAGAAACGCCAGGAACAGATGGGCTGGCTGAACACTCGAAGAACCGACAATGAATGCGGCCGCCGCTCCTAACAGGCTTAGCGTCACGAAGGCCTTGATTGTCGCGGCCTGACCGAGGGCCATGCAGTACAGGCCGAGCGCAATGGTAATGATGCCGATCGGTTCAACGCCCATTGCCAGCCACCCTCACCTGCCTTTGAGCAACTATTGGTGGCTTGGCTGTCGCTGCCCTGTCAGACTTCCCTGCGACAAAGCTCCTGAGTTTGAGAGCATGCTTTTCGATGGCATGCCACGAAAACACGGCTAGCAGTATGGTAACCGGTAGCGCCAGCGCGATGTTGAAGTACCATTCGCGATGTTGGGGAAAGAGATGGGCAACCGTCTGTTGAACCGGGAAAGCGTAGAGATAGATGCCGTAGGAATAATCCCCACTGGCAAGAAACGAATGCTTTGGCGGCCGTGTGAGGCCGATCGCAACCGTGACATAGGCAATCGGAAAGGCGGCGAAGTACGGCGCGTAGGGCAGGTTCAGCATCAAGAACGACACCACAGCAGCAGCAATCGCACGAGGGGCCGTCACCTTGATGTGCTCGCGGCAGATAAACAGAAGAACACCCACCAGGAAACTCAAGAGCAGGATGCGACCAGGCAAAGCCCCATCCATTGGCAATTCGGCAGCACCCCGCTGCAGGTCGCGGCCGATGACCGCAAGGTGTGCAAGCACAACAACACCAATCAGCAGCACCGGACGAAAGACGACGCCAATCACGGCAAGCACGGTCAATGCCATGTAGCACTCCAGTTCATAGGGAATGGTCCACAGCGACACATTGACGGCGTGATAGTAGGGATTGTCGCGAAACAGGCCGGGCAGCAGATACTGAACATGGCCAACGATGTTGAGAAAATAGGACGAAAACTCCGGATCTGCGACGTAACTGGCCAGCGGCAACGTCGTAAAGACGGGTCCAAGAAGGAGCGCGCACAGCGTCACCTCCACAGCAAGTGCCGGTATGAGGCGAAGTGCTCGCAGGCCGAGGAAGCGGGCGACGTTGCGCGTCCGTGACAGACTGGCGCTGACAAGAAAGCCGCTCAGAGCAAAAAAGGCCGGGAGAACGAATGTTATCAGACCGCGCAGCGGCGGCTCGAACAGGAAGACTTCGCCTTCTTTGCCATAGGAAACCGCAAAGCTGTGAATGCAAAGTACAGCGACCGCAAGCAGCACCCTAAGGTAGTCGAAGCCTGTGGTATATCCATTCGCAAACCGCTCTTCGATCGACATGGCATTACTCCCGTCGTTAGCGTTGCAGTAATAATGAATACTACGCTGCGGTGCACAATAGACGCGAACTCAGTATTTGCAAAGTCACATATTGCAATGCGAAAAAAATAAACTTCAAAGGCTAGACTTTTGAAGGATGGCGGAGTTGCGACATATTGGTTTGCACTTCCAGGAGGAACCCAGCACGCATGATTGGAATATACAATTGATTTCAATAGATTTTTTTAAACAAACAAAGTCCAACAATGCCGCGCGGCGAGAGAGCAAGAATGCTGCAATGCGCCATGCGCGGGCACATAAAACGACAGAACCGCCGGATTGGCGGAGGTGACTGTGATTCATTTCTGTTGCAAAGTTCTGGTAACCGTGAAACCTTCGAGGCCGTTACTGGAAATAATCATGACGCGTTTCGTCCAATTAATGCGAGCTCCAGGCATCTACTTGCGGATGCTGGCTGCAACATTTGCGTTCGCATTGATCACATATCTGCATTATGACTCGGTAACATTGACACTATACTACAGCGTTATTTGCATATTTCTTATGCAGTTTGGCTATATAGGGGGCGTTCTATTCCTTATATGGCGGGAAAGGATACGGCGAAAGGAAAACTAGAGGTTGCGCAGAGAACATCGTTGTGTCGTTTCCGGAAGGAGGAGCCGGCCTGAGGACACACACATTGAAGGATTGATGTGTGATGAAATTCGGAACGAGTGGG
>NZ_AKKA01000036.1 GCF_000282035.1 Rhizobium sp. CF122 | reverse complement strand
AAGCACATAGCTGATCACCCCTGCAATGACCTGTTGGGCCATTCCTTGCCAGACGGCGTTCTCAGAACCAATGGCCTCTGGAATGAGGATCGCAGCCATGTTCTGAATGTCGATCGTCCGGCTGCCTCGGTCGGCACGCACGAAGTCGAGGGGATTCCAGCGATGCGTTTTCTGCGAGCCCGGCGAAAACAAGAACACCTGGTGTCCGTTCGCCAGCCGATATCCGGCCGTCAGGTCGAAGATTTCGCCTTTCAGATCGGTGACGATCATCGAGCCCGGAAACATCAGGGCATTGGGAATGACGTAGCCAACGCCTTTGCCTGAGCGCGTCGGTCCAACGATCAGATGGTGGCGATCGTCCTGTCGTCGAAGGATACGAGTACCGAAACGCCCGAAAATATGACCCTGCCTGCCGAACCAGCCGCCGCGCCGCAATGCGGGCATGTCCTCGAAGGCGGCGTCGCCAAGCGGGCTGCTGTGTCGCCTGAGACCGAAGGCGGCCGCAAAGGCAGCTGCTGCGATTGCCGGGAGGGCCGCTGACAGCGCCACGAGCCGCAGCGATCGGTTGCCAAAATAGGCCGCAAACTGCTCAAGCGGTGCGAGCGGATTGGTCGTCGTCATTAAGTGCAGGACCCGCCCGTCCTTAAAGACGATTTGCAGGATCAGGCCGTAGGTAAGCATCCACACCGCGACCGCGATGAGCGCGCAAAAGAACAGGTAGACGGCGAGGTATCCCCGGCTCATGGCGCACGCCGGGCGTAGTATATTTCAGAAACGCCTCTCAGCCCCCCATCACGGCGCAGCTGGATGACGATCGGTATGACCATCCGGATGTAGGACATGAGGTCGCCCTTGGAGTAGCCCGATGACATGCCGGCCTGCATCATCATCATCGCAAGTTGTTCGTAGGCACCCATCGGCGTGTCTGCATGGACGGTCGACATGCTGCCGGGATGACCGGTATTGATCGCCCGCAGGAAGGCGAATGCCTCAGCGCCGCGAATCTCGCCGACGAACAGCCGGTCAGGCCGCATGCGCAACGATGCTTCCAGCAGGGTCTGGATCGACACATGCGCCGTGCCCTGGTCGCCGCGCGATGCCAACAGATGCACGGCGTTGCGATGCGGAGGAAAGAGTTCCCGCGTGTCCTCGAGCGTCAGGATGCGCTCGCGCTCATCGATGCTCTTCAGGCAAGCGTTCAGGAATGTGGTCTTGCCCGTCGACGTGCCGCCGCTGACGAGGATCGAGACCCGCTCGCGGATGGCCGTTTCGATAAATTCGTGCGCCCGTCCGGCCTTAAGAAGGGCATTAAGACTTGCTTCGGTCTCCGACAGACCGTCGACAGTCACCGACACTTTGTCGAATCCACCGGCATCGCGATACTGCGTCAAAGTGAGGTCGTTGATGACCTGCTTTCTTATCGAGATCGATCCGCCGTCGGGTGCTGCTGGCGGCAAGACGATCTGGATCCGCTCGCCGGTCGGAAGTGCCGCGCTCAAGAGCGGATTGACAGGGCTGATGAACTGGCTGCTTGCGGCAGCAACCCGCTCACCGATATGCTCGATTTCTCTGGCGGTCAGTTCGGCGATGGCGTGAAACTCCATGGCGGAGGCTCCCAGGCGTTCAACGAAGACCTCACCTGGTCGGTTTACCGAAATCTCTATGACGCGCGAATCCGCAAGCAGATCGGCAAGCGGCGCAAGCGCGCGTCGCAGAAAATAATAGGCGTCCCTATCGGGTGCGACCTTGATCGAGGCCTCGCGCATTCCTGATCTCCTTCAGTGCTTCCTCGACCGGGTCCGGATAGATGGCGGAGAAGTCGAGGTCCTGCCGGACATAGACAAAGATCCGCTCGCCCTGGGGAACGTTGATTGTCGGGGGGATACGGAGGTTTTCCGACAGCGCCTGATTGGCCATGTCGGAGAAGGTTTGTGCGATGGTCTCGCGAGCGAGCTCGCCAGCCCGGTCGGCGTCGGTTTCGCCGTTGCCACCGCCAGAGCTATACTGGTTGCTGCCGTATCCGATCAGATAGGACGAGCTTGCGCCGACGACTGAAAGCAGGATGGCGGAGCCGAACCGCTCGCGCCATTTGGTATCGACGATGCCGGTAAGGCCGGAGCGGCCAAGGCTATCGGCGCCAATACTATTGAGCCGGACCGAGACGCCGTCGTCGCGCAGCAGCCGGGTCCAGATGACAAAGATCCGCTTCTGCCCGCGCGTCACGTCAGATTGATATTCGCCAATCAACCGCGTGCCGGTTGGGATGAGAAGGCGGCGCCCATCAAAGGAATAGACATCCTGCGAGGTAATGGCACGGATCTGCCCCGGCAAATCACTGTTGATGGCGGTCTCGAGAATGCCCGGGATCAGCGTGCCTTCGGGTATCATCGCATCGATCCGGTCAATTTGACGGGCTTTTGCAGAGCGGTCACCAATCGCGGACGCCGTCGCCAGGAACTTGCTGTTGCGGTCCTCGCCTGCAACGGTCGGCCCGCTGCCGGTGCTGCCGGGGTCTGCCGTATCACCGCTGATCTTGGCGGTGTCGACGACGATCTGCTTTGAGCGATATCGGTCGGGGAACGCCTCCGGTTCCGGGTCAGGGGGCACGGCCGGTTCGACGATCTGCGGTGGAGGAGGCACGTTGAATTCGGTCGTATCCGGAGGCGCTTGCGGCTTTTCGGGGGGAGGCTCGGGGATCTGGATAATGTTGTCGGCGGGCTTTGGTTCAGGCGTCTGCTCTTCGCGCAAGAACGACGGTGGGCTGTAGGTCGTTGTCGTAAACTCCTCATCACCTTGCAGAACATCTGGTGTCGTTTTGTGAGGCGCGAAGACGGCAATATAGGCAAGAGCGGTACCGGCAAGCAGCAAGGCCGCCCCGCCAAGCAGTTGCTTTTTGCGCAGACGCCTGTCGCCGACTGCAGTTTCGTCGGCCGCAAGCATGGCCTCGAGCTCAGGCGAGCGCTGCATCAATTGCCACTCCTTCTGCGGTTCGTCGCTTTCTCATCGGCAGAGGGAGCAAGGAGCGCGGGATCTGGCTGACTGAAATCCGGCTTTCTCAGATTGAAGATGCAGGTCCACTGATTGCCGTCGCGCAGCGTGTACTGCGAGGCTGTTCCGTCAACGACAATATAGTCGCCTTCACGACGGAAGTTTAAAAGGGTCTCGGTGAAGTCGCTGTTGACGGCAAAGACGGCCGGCACCTTTTGAGCAAACTTGAAAAAGGTCTTCTTGCCGTCATCGAAGATCATCAGCGGTTTCAGGGCCGGATCGCCGGAGAAGGAATAGTCGATGTTGACGTTGGCCTTGTCGATACCGGACATGTTCGGGTAGCTTGCCCGGGCTTCGGCTTGCTTCCTGAGTGAAGCGTTCAAATTCTTGTCGGGGTAGACGAAGCGGATACCGAAGACCTTTTTGTTGTCCTCCGGGGCATAATCGTTGAGCTCCAGGTAGTAGATCCGTTTCGTCGTCACGACATTCATATTGGTCGCGACGTTCTTCGCCTTCGGCTTGACGAACAGGATGTTTGCCTTGTCCGCCGCGACGATGTCCCAGCTGTCGGTATCGCCAACAGCGATCGTCTCGAACGTCTCGTCCTCATCAAATATGATCATCGTCGAAATGCCGTAGGTGGCAAATACCCGCACGACGTCGTCCGGTCGATAGACCACGCTGGTCACCCGTGGATCAAGCCGGCCTGCCAGGGGGGTTCTGGCAGCATGCGATGATGCCGGCAAGACCGAGGCGATGATTGCAACCATTAAAATGCGTCGTCTCACGGGTTGGTCTCCGTCACCGTCTCCTGATCGCGTCGATAATCGTAGACCTGAAATCCCAGCGGGTTTTCAAAGCGCCACTCGTTGGCGGTGGGCGTATCGGTGTAGCGATAGCGGACAACTGCAATCCAATGGCGCGTGATTGCATCCGAGTCGGAGACCTCACTTGTTGCGAAACGGACGATGCCGGTTGAACTGTTTGGGAACGTCACGGACGCGATCTCGGTCATCACCCGCTTGGCTTTTCCGTAAAGCCTCGCAGGATTTTGAACGTTGGCCGCGCTATAGAGGTCCTGTAGCTCCCGCGCCGCGTTGCCAGTGGAAAGGAGCGCTGCAATTTTAAAGTTCTGCTCGATCGCATAGGGGTCATATCCCTCCCGCGATCTGATATAGCGAACGATGTTGGCCTGCGTGACGGCCTGTTGGTCGGTGAGATTGGCCGGCCGGGTCAAGCCGCTCTTGACTTCGAGATAGCCGGTGTTCTTGTCGACCTCGACAATATATGGCTCGAAACTCTTGAGTGGCACGAGCATCACCAGCGCGATCAGGCTGAGCAGCGTGATGCCGGCAAAAATCGTCGTCACGAACCACGCGAGCGTCCGGGAGCGCTTGGCCTTCTTGACGATTTCCTGCTCCCAGGCGTCACCGCTCTGGTAATAGGTGCTGAGCTCGAGCTCTTTTTTGTCAGCCATCGTTTATCTCGTCGTTTCCGGGTCGTCAGCTGGGCAGGCTCTGGCGGGAGATCTTCGTTTGCATGGCCGAGCGCGCGCCGGAGGCATTGTCCTCGCCTTTACTGTCGCCGCCGCTGAAGCGGTTCGAGAGCCATCGAGTGCCGCGATAGGCAGCGACGCCTGCGCGCGCGCCGCCCTTGGCAGCGGCCAATGGATATTGGATGCCAAGCCGGCGCGTCACTCCAGCGGCTGCGTTTCCAACGCCGACGGCAATCCCGCCTGCAATCCCCTGGCCGATCGACTGGATGTAGAGCATCACGAACCCGCCCGCGATGCAAAGCAGCAGGAAGCCGGCGATGTCGGCAAGCGTTAGGGTCCGCGACCCGCTTGCAGCATCGATCTTGCTGAGCTCCGGGTTCATCGCGGCAATCAGAAAGGCGGCGATGACGTAGACGAACAGGGGAATGAGCGCATAGGTCAGCACCTGATTGAACCAGCCCATGCCGTAGCCACGCGTGCGATCAAACAGCATGCAGGCAATGAAGACCGGCGCGGTGCCGATCAGCACCCAGAGCATCACCTTGGCAAGGATGAGGACGGCAAGTGCGATTGCGATGAAGATGCCGGCGCCGACCAGGATCAGGATGCCGACCATGCTCGGAAGGATCGAAAAGTAGCCGGACTGCTCCGCAAAGGCCGAGGCCGCCTCGTTGGCCCGCATCCAAATCTCAGACAGACCGTTCGTCGGCTCGGTGATCCCCGTTCCAGAGGCAGCCAGGATGGCCCGGCCGACGTCTTCGGGCGTATCGTTGAGCCAATGATAGAAAAGATTGTCGAAGTTGGCCCAGGAGCTGACCAGTGCAAGAATGATCATCATTCTGACGATCCGGCCAAGAATATCGCCGAGCGAAAGCCGTGACGTGCCCATGACCAGCTGCAGGCCGTACCAGGCGAGGTAGACCATGAACATCACCCGCAGGAGCGGCAACAGTTCGTTGCCGACCACCGTGTAAGCCTGCTGCGAAAAACTCGAACCGGAGTCTTCGATGCGCTGGAGGAGATCGCCAAGAAAATCCTGCATGCCTGAGATCCTCATTGCTCGTCGGGAAGAATGACGCCGATCGCCGCAAAGGCTGCGGCCGGGTCATTGACACGCCGCATGACGCCGCAATCCTGTCTGGTGTCGCTGGCAAACGAGGAGAGGCTTAAGGGCCGTTTGCACGGCGCCGTCTTCTCCTTCACGGTGCCGCATCCCGACAGCAAAGCGGTCCCGACGGCGGCAATTGCAAGCATTCTTCTGATCATCATGCTAGTTGCCGTAGGTCAGCGTCTTCCTGGTGTTGGAAATATCGGTGAGGCGGCGTTGGTTTTCGGCCTGCAACGACGAAACCGCCCCGTTCATCACTCCGATCATTTCGTTCAGGGTCAGTCCAGACTGCACCTGCAATTGGCTGTTCTGATCGATCGAACCCTTGATATCCTCAGCAGTGCCGATGCGCGCACCAGCTTCTTGGAAGGCGCTGCGCCGCGTTTGTGCTGCCTTTTGCGAACCGTTGGTCAGGGCGGAGACCCCAAGCACGGTGTTGACCAGCTGCTCATAGGACTTGTCGCCCGAAAAGCTGCTGTTGTCTTTGCCTGACAGGTTTTTTACCAGCTGCAGGCCATTGATGAACATGGTCGCCGTTTTGGCGATGTCGCCGCTCATCGACCCGAAGTTCGGCGCCCCCTCCTTCAGGATGTTCTCAAACGATGGGATCTGCGAGACGCTGAAGCCATTCCCGATCGCCAGATTATTCAGGGGTGCTGCGGTGCTGGCACGGTCTCCGGTCACCGCCTTCAGCGTATCCTCTACCGTCGCCAGGATGCGCTTGTTGGTGTCCAGGATCCTGTCCGTGGTTTCGGCGGTCCTTCTGGCGACCTGATAGTTTGTCTTGTCGATGACCGGCACGTCGCCAAGGGCAGCCTGCTGCATGGAAAGCAGGACGGAAATTGTCAGGACTTCAAGTCTCATGTCGTTCTCCCATCATTGCGGTTGCAGCATGAGCTGCACCTGGTTCACATCGGGGCGTTTTTCGATGCAGGCCTGGTCGGCGGCGCTCCAGACCAGATCTTGCCGGGGGGCGCACAGACCCGGTGTGTCTGGCGATGCCCGGTGATCTGCCTTGCTGCTGCTCGTCTGCGAGGAGCCGGAGAGATTGGCCGATGCCATGGCATTGCGCGAATTCAAAAGATCCGCCATGGCAGCGGCGAGCTTGATGAGGTTGTTCATCATGTCGAGATTGGCGTTGCGGGCCGTCGAATTAAGATCCCAGCTGTCCTGGAGGGTTCCGGTCTGCAACGCGGAGAGTTGCTGGTACCAGCTTGCGACATTGCCAAGGCTGGCAGACGTCGACGCGCTGATCGCCATGGCGTTCAGGGTCGAGGTGCGCATGCCGGTATAGGCTGTTCCTCCACCCCCGAAATTCAGAGGAATCCCCGACTTGTCTGAGCCACCAAAGGCCGGCAGCCAGTCCTTGGTGATGGCAGCGACATAGCCTTGGGTTTCCTTGAAGGGAGGTATGCCGCCATACTTGCTGACGCTGCCGGGACCAGCGTTATAGGCGGCAAGGGCGAGGTTCACGTCACCGCCGAAATTGGAGAGTTGTTGCCTGTAATAGAGCGCCCCGCCCCGCAGGTTCTCTTCGATGTTGTTCTCGTCGACACCAAGTTGCGCGGCGGTGTCCGGCATCAGCTGAGCAAGCCCGGTCGCTCCGGCCCCGGATTTGGCGCATGGATTGAAGCGGCTCTCCTGATAGACGAGGGCGAGGAACTGGTTCTCGTCGACACCGGATTGGCGGGCGATGCGACGCACAAGACCCGAAATTTCGGGATTGCCTTGTGCTGCGCCGATTGGGTCATTGCGCCGGCCTGGCCGGTACATCGAACAGGTAACCGAGGTGTGGATGGTATAACGATCGTGATCGGTGTCCTTAAGCGCGGCGGTCGTCTTGTCGCGCTGCGCACGCGGATCAAGATTGCTCTTGTCGAAGGTTGGAACCTCTGCCCCTGCCAGCTGCGCACTCAGGCTGATCGCGGAGGCGGTGAGGACGAGGAGGGCGGCGCATGGCGGCCTTTGTGCTGCGTCGCTCGTCACCGGCCTTCCTCCCACCCGCAGAACCTTGCCAGCCAGCCGGAGGGATCATCGCCGTGCTGTTTGCGAAGCAGGGCGCATTCCTCGATGGTTTCCTTGCGTGCGGAGAGCACCTTGATCAGATCAGGCATCGAACCGAGATCGAGCCGGGCAATGACGCTGTCGTGACCGTGCTTGATCAGGAAGGATCGCTTTTCCGGCGGGGTGTTGCGGACGAAGCCGAATTCCTTGGCGGTGAGCCCGAAACGGTTGATGTAGCTCTCCTCGTCGGCGCGCGGATTGGGAAAATGTATCGTCGTGGCAGACTGCTCGATCAGCGTATGGGCGGCCGGCGAGCGGACGATATCTGCAGCGGACTGTGTGGCGAAGCCGACAATGCCGTTCAGCTTGCGGATGGTCTTCATCTTGTCGACGATGAAGTCGCTGAAGGTCTGGTCTTTCAAAAGGCGCCAGCCCTCGTCCATGAAGATCATGACCGGGCTGCCGTCGAGGAGCTCGTCCAGCCGATGGAAGATGTACATCAGCGCCGGGGTGCGCAGATCGTCATTGTCCAGGATGTTCGTCATGTCGAAGCCGAAGACGCGGCCTTCGCAAAAGGACAAGACGTCGCGGGGCGCGTTGAAGAGCCAGGCCTTCTCGCCCTCCATCCAGGGGCGCAGCCGCGCATGGAGGTCGTTCGGGCCGGCGCGTGAGCGTCCGGTGACGAGCCCGGCCAGGTTGGTCAGCGTTCGCTGCGCCGCAGGCTCGCGCATGAGCCGAATGATCGCGCGCTCAAGCGTGTCCTCTTCTTCCTGATCGAATGGGGCGTCTTTGTCCTTGCTGAGCATTGCCTTGAGCAAGCGGAGCAGAAATTCCCGGTTTTCACCGGTGTTTTGGATCTGCATCGGATTGAAGCCGGTCGGTATGCCCGGGGTGAGGATCTCGTATGAACCGTTCATTGCCCGCAGGAAGATTTCGGCACCCCGGTCCTTGTCGAAGAAGACGGCGCGCGGCGAGGGTTTCACCCTGAACGCCTGCGCCAGCAGAAAGGCAAGGGCGACGGTCTTGCCGGATCCGGTTGGGCCGGTCACCAGAAAATGGCCTATGTCACGCTGGTGGAAGTTGAACCAGTAGGGTGTCTGGCTGGATGTTTCCAGGATGGTGACC
This sequence comes from Rhizobium sp. CF122, assembly GCF_000282035.1. Taxonomy (GTDB): domain Bacteria; phylum Pseudomonadota; class Alphaproteobacteria; order Rhizobiales; family Rhizobiaceae; genus Rhizobium. The sequence continues at coordinate 3,649 of NZ_AKKA01000036.1, read as the reverse complement.
GGCCTTCCCCAATGCATCCCGTCGCTTCGGCCGGCCGCGAAATTGTGCATCGACGAAAGGCCGGAGAAGTTGGCGCTCGAAAGCATCGACCGCCGGGCGATATAGGCATGATTGCCCGGCAGTTGCGCCCAGAACGCTGCCTCAAGGTTCAGGTCCTCGCGCAGCCAGTTGATGTTCATGTCGGTGAAGCAGGCACCGAGATCTGCGACCGCCTTGTTGACGCCATCGAGGTCGCGCGACAGGCAAAGCAGCGAAAGATGATGGAAGCCGAAGACAGCCTCCTGGTTGAGCAGGCTGTTCAGCGCGAAATCGATGTCGGTTTCGATATCGCTGCCGGCTTCGTCGGAGGCGCCGATCTGCCGCTTGAGTCTCGAAATGCGTTCCTGAGCAATCGGTTTGTCGGCGAGCGTAAAGGACTGGGTGAGGATGAACTCGTGGTTCACCTGTAAGAGGCCATCCAGCATTCCGGGACCCGTGAACGGCGGATATTCCTTGATAGACAGCATCGCGCCAAAGCGGTCTTCTCCCTTCACCGGCCCCTGCGCCTGCATGGTGCGGCGTGCAAAATGGAGCCGCGATGATCCCAGAAAACTGGCAAGACCCATGCGAGGCAGACGCATCTTGCGGGGTATTCCGCAGGTGAGGATGGTGTTCAGGAACGCCGAAGGTTCCGAGTAGGGCTCGTTGTTGACGCTTGAAATACCAAGGACTGTCGCACCGTATTTGCCAAGGTCGCGCACGATATTGCCGACGAGCTCTTCGAGCTCGCCAACCGCCTCGACAAGTTGATCTTCCTCGGCGTCGCGACCCAAAGCTTGTCCGAGGAGACGTCGGACGCGCTCACCCACCGCCAGCGCTCCACGCATGCCCGAGCGCAAGACGGTCAGGTAAAGCTCATTTGTGAACATGCGCTTGCGGCCGAGGGCATCCATGTAGCGGCGGTCGAGCTCGGCGCAAAACGGATCGTCGAATTCGCCGGCGATGAAGGGATCGACCTGCCGGCGGATCACCGTCGACCAAAGGGAAAAACGGCTGGAGCCGAGCGCCCGGATCAACGTGTTCTGTACCACCGCGCGCATGTTGATCTCGGCCTGGTCCTCGGTCTGAAAGAACAGTCCGTCCAATTTGATGACGCTCATCAGGGTGCCGTCTTCGAGCCTGATGACGGTGTCGGCGACGTGACGCAGGTAAGGGATGTGTCTGGCCATCGGCCGTTCGCGATGGTGGACGGATCCGAAGCCGAGTTCTTCACGGATGACGCTGAGCATGGTCACGGCCCGTAGGAGTTCGCGCCCCAGAACGCCTTGTTCGGCGTCTTGGGCGTCAACCGCGTGGAGACCTGCAACACATCGAGGACACGCGCGTCAAAGCTGCAGAGCGTGAAAAGAGCGGCGTAGGCGCATGGCGCCGTCATCAGCGCCCACAGCTCATTGGTTATCAGCCAGGCGATGATCGTGAGACCGATGGCGATGACGACGGCCATGTAGGGCACGCCCCAAAGCGTCGGTGAGCGCGTGAGCCCGATCACCAAGGGCGTCAAGTGGGGTTTTTCATCCTCCAGCGCAGCCATGGCCTAATTCCCGACTGTCGAGATCAACTGGTCGACGATGGCTGGTGCACCGAAGACCAGCCCGATGCCGAGAACGACTGCTCCGGCCGTGAACCAGCTGAGGCGACCTGCGAAGGCAAGAAACCCGAGGCCGATGACTGCGATGATGGCGACGAGACGTCCGAATGGCCCGGTGATGAAATCGACGACGGCCTGCACGACCGTCTGCAGGGGAGCAAAGGCCTGGTTGGTCGCCTGCGCCATGGCAAGATCCGCCGCGGCAAGCTGCATCAGACCAAGAGCGACGAGAACGCCAGCACGGCGCGCCCACCTCTTTTGACGATGAGACAGTACAAGCTTCATGGTCATCTCCTTTCGGTTCAGAACTTCATAACCCCGCCGATGAAGGTCGGCATTCGCGCGCCGAGGACGTCGCTCGCGCGTATGTTGTCGACCTCGGTTGTCTGATTGCGGCTGCGACCGTTTCGCTTGACAGGAAAGTCGCGCCCAAGCTGGCGGTTGATGACGGAGGCGACGTAACGGACGGTCTCGGGATAGGCTGGGATGCCGCCGCTATCGTAGACGGCCTGTTCGCCGGCGTTGTAGGCCGCGGCGGCGACGATCGGGCTTTCGAATTCGTCGAGAAGCGCGCGCAGATAACGCATGCCGCCGTCGATGTTGTCGGCCGGATCACAGACATCAGTCACGTTGAAGCGCTTGGCGGTACCCGGCATCAACTGCATCGGCCCGCGCGCACCCTTGGGGCTGTTGCGAACCCGGTCGAAGCGGCTTTCCGTCCAGACGACGGCAAGGGCGAAAGCCGGGTCCACGCCGTGGCGGCCAGCGCTGTCAACCGTCAACGCCTTGATGTCTTCCACCGACGCCGGCGAGGTACCGCAAGGCGGCGGAGCCGTGGAAGCCAACGTCTGGTCGTTCCGGACTGATTTAGTTTGTTTTTTGCTCGAAAATGCGCGACCTGGTCCATTTGTTCGACTATCGCCACCGGTGGAGAAAAGCAGACTGTAATAGTTCTTTTCTTGAGGGGTGCCGCCGAGCGGTCGCGCAGGTGCAGGAAGGGCTTCCCTCTTGTTTCCGGACTGAGCTGTGCGCGGTGTATCGAGGCGCGATTGCGGGATCGCGTCATCAGATGTTCGACCGTAAATCATTGCTATATTGTCGTTTTCTGTCGATTGAGCCTGGACTGCGACCGAATGCAGGCATGCCGCTGCCGCAATCAAAGATGCCTGGAACTTGTTGGCCATAAGATCACCCATGCGTTCCGTCTGGAGCCAAACGACACCAAAAATGACCTGTTGTCAATTCCATAAATGAACTGTAATAGTCTATTTCCGCGAGGAAGCGCGGATTTGAATATTGTCCGGAGGATGTGCAGGTGGTGCAAACTGTTTTGGCTCGAGGCGCTGCAGCCGTGATCGCGATGCTGCTTGGTGAGATGGCAGGGCTCGTGTCCGGCGCGTTTGCTGCTGGCCCTGTCGAACCCGCCTACATCAAGTCTCTTGCTGCGCCAGGAAAGATGGTGCTGGTGGTCGAGTATTACGACGGGAGCAGCGCCATCGTTTCTCGGAAGGGATACGCCTCAGCGATCGGGTTTCGCGCCAGTTCGCCGAACGAAATCATTGTCGACGGCAAGACCACCTTGCATCTCTATGGCGTGGAGCCTTGCCAGGGAGAGATGGTCAACCGGAAGGAAGGTTTTTCCGGCAGCTGCGAAGACTTTGCCCAGCAGCAACTGAAAATCCTTCTCAAATATCCAAAGGTCATCCTTTGCCGGGCCTTTTTGTCCGAGGAGAATGCGGCAAAGCAGGATGTAACCTGCTTCGGCTACTACTTTTTCCCCGGAACTCTCGACAGCATCGCCAATTTCGAAGAGCAACTGGTGTCTTTAGGGGCACTTCGTGTGGCAAAAAAAGCGGATGGCTCTCTCATGCGTCCGGATCTGGCCGAGGCCGAAAAGATCGGCCGCCACGGGTTCGGCATGTGGGCTGATCCGAGGACGAAGCCCTGATGCGGGCAAAAACGTCGCATCGGCGATCATGTTCTGCGTCGCAACGGCTGCCGCCACACCGGGGGCGGGGGCGG
>NZ_AKKA01000035.1 GCF_000282035.1 Rhizobium sp. CF122 | reverse complement strand
CGGCTGCCGCTCTTTAGCCAGTAGCGCTTGCCGGCTTCGATGCCTTCCGGCTGCAGCGCCACAATCTGTGCGTCGAAGGAAAGGCCAACCTGCGGCTGGCTGTCGATCGAGACGATCATGTCGCCGCGAGCGACGTCCACCTGCCGGTCGAGAACCAGCGTGATCGCGTCGCCCGCAACCGCGGCATTGCGCACGAGGTCGAAGGTGACGATCTTGGAGACGTTGGCCACCATGCCCGACGGCAGGATCATGACGCTATCGCCCGGCTTGACGGAACCGCCGGCAACCGTGCCCTGGTAGCCGCGAAAGCTTTCGCCGGGGCGCGACACACGCTGCACCGAGAAGCGGAAGCCTGTGGCTTGCGAGGAGCGCACGGTGGCAAGCTCGAGCGTTTCCACCAGCGTCGGGCCGGCATACCAAGGCATCGACGCTTCGCCGGAATAGACGACGTTTTCGCCCTTCAGGGCCGACATCGGGATCGCGGTGATCTGCTTGACGCCAAGCGACAGCGCGAATTCGCGGAATTCATGCGTGATCTTCTCGAAGCCGGAACGGTCGTAGTTCGTCAGGTCGATCTTGTTGACCGCAAGCACGAACTGCTTGATGCCGAGCAGCGAAGCGATCGTTGCATGGCGGCGGGTCTGTTCCAGAATGCCGGCGCGGGCGTCGACCAGCAGGATGGCGAGGTCGGCGGTGGAAGCGCCGGTCGCCATGTTGCGGGTGTACTGCTCGTGGCCGGGCGTGTCGGCAACGATGAAGGAGCGCTTGTCGGTCGAGAAGTAGCGATAGGCGACATCGATGGTGATGCCCTGTTCGCGCTCGGCCTGCAGGCCGTCGAGCAGCAGCGCGAAGTCAGGTAGGCCAAGATCGTTCTGCTTGCCCGTCGAATCGCGCTGGAGCGTGGCGGCCTGGTCTTCCTTGACAGCCTTGGTATCCCAGAGCAGGCGGCCGATCAGGGTGGACTTGCCATCATCGACGCTGCCGCAGGTGATGAGGCGCAACGGTCGCGAATCGCGCGTCGCCTGCGCAGGTTCTGCGGCGGGCACGGCAAGGGCGTGTGCGGCGGTTACGGCTGCGGTCATCTCAGAAATATCCTTCACGCTTCTTCTTTTCCATGGAGCCGGACTGGTCGCGGTCGATGGCACGGCCCTGTCGTTCGGAAACCGTGGCGATTTCGAGTTCGGCGATCACGTCTTCGAGCGTGGTCGCTTTCGATGGGATGGCGCCCGTCAGCGGAAAATCGCCAAGGGTGCGGAAACGGATCATGCCTTCCTGGCGCACTTCGCCGGGAAGCAGTTCCAGCCGTGGATCTTCTGCCAGGATCATCATGCCGTCGCGCTCAACATAGGGGCGCTTCTTGGCGTAGTAGAGCGGTACCAGCGGAATGTCCTCGGCCTGGATGTAGCGCCAGATATCGACCTCGGTCCAGTTCGACAGCGGGAAGGCGCGAACACTTTCGCCCTTGCGGATCTGGCCGTTGTAGATGTTCCAGAGTTCCGGGCGCTGGTTGCGCGGATCCCAGCGATGATCTGGCGTGCGGAACGAATAGATGCGCTCCTTGGCGCGGCTGGCCTCCTCGTCGCGGCGCGCGCCGCCGAAAGCGGCATCGAACTGGCCGGCATCGAGAGCCTGGCGCAGCCCTTCGGTCTTCATGATGTCGGTGAAGGCTGCCGAGCCATGCGTGAACGGCGTCACGTTCTCAGACGCACCGCGCGGATTGATGTGCTCGATCAGGTCGAGGTCGTACTTCTTGGCCGTCTCGTCGCGAAAGGCGATCATCTCGCGGAACTTCCAGCCGGTGTTGACGTGCAGCAGCGGAAAGGGGACGCGACCGGGATAGAACGCCTTGCGGGCCAGATGCAGCAGGACCGATGAATCCTTGCCGATCGAGTAAAGCATGACCGGCTTCTCGAATTCGGCGGCGACCTCGCGGAAAATGTGGATCGCCTCGTTTTCGAGCGCCTTCAAATGCGGGTCGAGCGGCGGCTTCGTGCTCCGGGGACTGTTGATTTCCGTATCCGGACGGCTATCGGGCATTTCTAACTCCAGACTTCGATCATTCTCGGAAGAGAGGCCTCCGGAATGAGTTGCATTTCAGACTTCGAGGAGCGCAGGCGGCAGCCGCGCTCCGATCCCGAAGTTGACGGGTTACTGTTGTGCGGCGATCGCCGTGGCCTCTTCGGCCACGTGCAGACCGCATTCACGCTTCTCGTCCTGTTCCCACCACCAGCGGCCGGCGCGTTCCGGCTCGCCGGGCTTGATCGCACGGGTGCAGGGCTCACAGCCGATCGAGGGATAGCCGCGGGCATGCAATGGATTGACCGGCACACCGTTATCGGCAACGTAGGCCTTGATGACGTCCAGGTCCCAGTCCGCGAGCGGGTTCACCTTCAAGAGATGACGCTCTGCGTCGTACTCGGCAAACGGTGTCTCGGCACGGTTGGCCGATTGGCCGCGGCGCAGACCGGTGATCCAGATGGTTGCCCCATCAAGTGCGCGCGCAAGCGGCTTCAGCTTGCGCACGCCACAACAGGCATGCCTGGCTTCGACGCTTTCGTAGAATCCGTTGAGGCCGTATTTCGCAGCATAGGCGTCGATATCGGCCTGTTCCGGCTCGTAACGGCTGATGTGGATGTTGTACTGCTTCTCGGTCTCGTCGATCAGGGCGAGCGTTTCCGGAAACAGCCGCCCGGTCTGCAGCGTAACCACATCGATCGGCAGACGATGGTTGCCGATCTCGGCGGTGATCACCTGGTCCTCGATGCCGAGAGAGGTCGTGAAGACGACGCGGCCGCCGAGGCCGGCGACAAGCGACAGACGCCCGGCAAGGTCAAGGCTTGCAAGTTTCGCGTTCAGCGTTTCCGCTTCAGCGTTGGGATTGGCAGCAACAGTCATGGGGATCCTGTCCTTGATGTTGGCCGGAGTATCGCAGGTCGGGCTTGGATCGGACAGAAAAAGGCATTTCGAAAGCGGGCGCGATAGGAGCAAATATCTCTCCCCGGCCGCTGCAATGCGGAAAAGCAGCCGCACCGGCGATGATTCGCCGACGGTCAGCCTAATTGTCTATTGATTTAGTAGAGTAACACGTTGCCTGTCAATCGGAAATGTGAATTGATGACATCAGGGAGCATTTTGCAGTAGATTTAAAGCATTGGCCGAGGGTGAAAAAACAAGGCCAAAAACCTTGTCTCTCAGGGACTTCGCAGGCTTGTTCAAATTCCGTTCATGCTGCGCATGCCATAGAGGCAGGATCGAACTTGCGGTGGGTCGATGATTCCGCCCACCATGTGTGTGTCGACGGTCGAAAATGATTACGCAGAAGGCAAAATATGCGCTGAGGGCGCTGACGGTATTGGCTGAAGCCGATCGCGGCGAACCTGTGATGATCTCGGACATCGCAGCGCAGCAGAAGATACCGAAGAAGTTCCTCGAACAGATCCTGCTCGACCTGAAGCATCAGGGCATTGTCGCCAGCCGTCGTGGCAAGCAGGGCGGCTATCTCTTGCTCAAGCCGGCCGACATGATCACGTTCGGCGAGGTGCTGCGCATTATCGACGGCCCGATCGCGCCTCTTCCCTGCCTCTCAATCACTGCCTATCGCAAATGCGATGATTGCGACGGCGAGCAGAACTGCGAGATCCGCCACGTCTTCGCTAAGGTGGCGGATGCGACCCGCAAGGTGCTGTTCTCCACGACGATTGCCGATGCCGTCGCGCCGGCAAAGGTCGCGCAAGTCACCCGGCTGCTGGCCTAGGACGCAATCTCCGCGACCACGTTGGGCCACCCACGCCTGTGATGGCGCTCGACCGCACCGCTTCAAGATTCGGTGAGATAGCTTTCAATCGCCCCCCTGTGCGCCAATTCGCTCCTGTCCAGTGGTAGGGAGAAACGAACATGCACGTCATTGGCTCGAAACGAATGGCAATCGGCGTAATCCTCGCGGTTGCTTTGGCGACAGGAGCTGCCGCGCACCACGGCTGGTCATGGGCCGAGGGCGAGCAGACCGAATTGCGGGGCACCATCGAAAAGGTAACGATGGGCGGCCCGCACCCGACGCTCAATGTTGCGACCGCCAGCGACGGCGTCTGGCTCGTCGAACTCGGCAATCCGCGGCAGACGGAGCGCTCGGGCTTTGTCGAAGGTTCCGCGAAGAAGGGGGATCCGGTTGTCGTTCTCGGAAACCGTTCGCTAAAGGCTGACGAAAAACGGATGAAGGCCGTGCGGATCACGGTCGCCGACAAGCGCTACGATATCTATCCGGAACGGATCCAGACGAACTGAGTGATGGCGATCGAGTTGCTGGAATGGCTCGTTGCAACCCCGCTGTCATCCGGCTTGCGGCGCTCGGCGCTTGTCTATATGGCGGTCAATGCCGCCCATATCCTTTCGATCGGGCTGCTTATCGGGGCGATCCTGCCGCTTGATCTCCGGCTTGTGGGCCTCTTCGGATCGGTGCCGCTGGCGGCAATCGGCCCGTTTTTATCGCGAGCTGCGGCCATCGGACTTGCGGGAGCGGTCATCACCGGCTTTGCCCTTTTCAGCGTGAAGCCAATCGAATACGCCGGAAATCCCGCCTTTCTGGTGAAGCTGGGGCTGCTCGTTCTCGGCATTGCGAACGCTGCCCTGGTCCATACCCAGGCAGCCTGGCAGCGGGCCGTTTCGGGCACAGCGCCAACATTCGGCTTGCGGCTTCAGGCCGGCGTCTCTGCAGCCGTGTGGATATCGGCGATCCTTGCCGGCCGCTGGATCGGCTTCATCTGATGGCGGTCGGCAAACCCTACCGATCGCTCACGGCCCAGCGCGGGTTGACCCATGGCTCCTGGTTGGAGCGTGGCAGTGGTTGCTTGCCGAGAATATGGTCGGCCGCCTTCTCGCCGGTCATGATCGATGGGCCATTGAGGTTGCCATAGGTGACGTGCGGGAAGATCGATGAGTCTGCGACGCGCAGCCCGTCGACGCCGATGACACGCGTCTCGGGATCGACAACCGCCATCGGGTCGGTTTTTGCGCCCATCTTGCAGGTGCCGCAGGGGTGGTAGGCGCTTTCCAGGTGCTCGCGCAGGAAGGCGTCAATCTGCTCGTCGGTCTGCACGTTCTCGCCCGGCTGGATCTCCGGTCCGCGATACTGGTCGAAAGCCCTCTGGCCGAAAATTTCACGGGTGAGCCGCACGCAGTGGCGGAACTTCTCCCAGTCCTCGGGATGGCTCATATAATTGAAGCGGATGACGGGATCGACCTTTGGGTCCGAGGACTGCAGCGTGACGCTACCGCGCGACTTCGAGAGATTATAGCCGACATGTACTTGGAAGCCGTGGCTCCTGGCGGCCGCCTTGCCGTCATAGCTGATGGCGACAGGCAGGAAGTGATACTGGATATCAGGCTGCCTGACACCTGGTGCTGAGCGCAGGAAGGCGCAGGCCTCGAACTGGTTCGAGGTGCCGAGCCCTGATCTGGTGAACATCCACTGCGCGCCGGCAACGCCCTGCCAGAACCAGGGAAGCCAGGAATAGAGAGAGACGGGCTTGGTGCTGACCTGCTGGAAGTAGAATTCCATATGGTCCTGCAAGTTGGCGCCGACGCCCGGCCGGTTCGCCTTCACCTCGATACCCATGTCTTGCAGATGCGCGCCGGGCCCGATACCCGACAGCATAAGCAGCTTCGGCGAATTAAAGGAGGAGGCCGAAACGATGACCTCCCGGTTCGCCTTTACCACCTCGACCCTGCCGCCGCGCTCGATCTCTACACCGGTCGCCCGGCCGTTCTCGATCACCACCTTGTGGGCGTGGCCGTAGACGACCTCCACATTCGGGCGCTTCAGTGCCGGTTTCAGATAGGCGTTGGCCGCCGACCAGCGGCGGCCGCCAAAGATCGTCTGTTCCATCAGCCCGAAGCCTTCCTGCTTCGAGCCGTTGTAATCCTCCGTCGCCTCGAAACCCGCCTGCTTGCCGGCTTCGATGAAGGCGTGGAACAGCGGGTTGCGGAAGACGCCGCGCTGGACATGCAGCGGGCCATCCGTGCCGCGCCAGCCTTCCTCGCCGCCGTGGCTGTGTTCCATCCGCTTGAAGTAGGGCAGCACGTCGGCATAGGCCCAGCCCTGCGCGCCGAGCTCCTCCCAGCGGTTATAGTCCTCGGTGTGGCCGCGCACATAGACCATGCCGTTGATCGAGGAGGAGCCGCCGATCACCTTGCCGCGCGGCGCGGTGATGCGCCGGTTGTTGAGGTTCGGCTCGGGCTCGGAGAGGTAGCCCCAGTTGTAGCGCTTCATGCTCATCGGCCAGGCAAGGGCTGCAGGCATCTGGATGAACGGCCCGAAATCGGAGCCGCCCGCCTCGATGACGATGACGGTGTTCTTGCCGTCTTCCGAAAGCCGGTAGGCAAGCGCCGAGCCCGCCGAGCCGGAGCCGATGATGACGAAATCTGCCTGCTGCATGCTAGTTCCTCTAGTGTTTTAACGTGCCGCGCCCCTCGTGGTTCGAGACGGCCCTTCGGATCTCCTCACCATGAGGCGGATAGACGTCCGCAAGTGCTTCCGGTTCTCCTGCCCGCACCCTGAGGCGGGAGCGAAGCGACCCTCGAAGGGCGACGCAGGCCGCGCCGCCTCAGTAAGGCGCCTGTACCGGCCCCATGCCGACATAGACCGTCTTCAGCTCCGAATAGTGCTCTAGCGCTGCCAGCGAATTTTCGCGCCCGAAACCGGATTGCTTGGAGCCGCCGAACGGGATTTCGACAGGGCAAAGGTTGTAGGTGTTGATCCACAATGTGCCGGCCTCGAGCTGGTCGACGACGCGATGGGCGCGTGTCAGATCGGCCGTGAAGACGCCGGCGGAAAGGCCGAATTCGGTGGCGTTGCCGCGTGCGATCACCTCTGCCTCGTCGTCGAAGTCGAGAACGCACATGACCGGCCCGAAGATCTCTTCGCGGGCGATCGTCATTTCGTCAGTGACGTCGGCAAAGACCGTCGGCTGCACGTAGTAGCCTTCGCCGGAGACATTGTTCGGGATGCCACCGCCTGTGACGAGCGTCGCGCCCTCGGCCTTGCCCTTCTCGATGTAGGAGAGAACCTTGTCGCGCTGTGCCCAGGAAACCATAGGCCCGAGCTGCGTGGCCTCGTCCATCGGATCGCCGATGGCGATCGCCTCGGTGCGGGCTTTCAGCCGCTTCAGGAATTCAGCCTTGATCTTCCGCTGCACGAAAACGCGGGTGCCGTTCGAGCAGACCTGGCCGGTCGAATAGAAATTGCCGAGCATGGCACCGCCGACAGCGCTGTCGATATCGGCATCGTCGAAGACGACAAGCGGCGACTTGCCACCGAGCTCCATGGTGACGTGCTTGAGGCTGCCGGCAGCGGCGGCTGCGACCTTGCGACCGGTCGGCACCGAGCCCGTCAGCGACACCTTCGCGACATCAGGATGGTTGATCAGCAGCGGGCCGGTTTCGCGGTCGCCCTGGATGACATTGTAGAGGCCTTTCGGCAGGCCGGCCTCATACAGGATCTCTGCGATGGCAAGCGCGCCGAGCGGCGTGGTTTCCGATGGCTTGAAGACCATCGCATTGCCGGCCGCGAGCGCCGGTGCGCCCTTCCAGCAGGCAATCTGCTGCGGATAGTTCCAGGCGCCGATGCCGACACAGACGCCAAGCGGCACGCGCTTGGTGTAGGCGAAATCGCCGCCGAGCGGGATGTAGGAGCCATTGAGGCCGGCAGCCGCGATGCCACCGAAGAACTCGAAGCTGTCGGCGCCCGATGTCGGGTCGGCGATGATGGTTTCCTGGATCGGCTTGCCGGTATCGAGCGTCTCGAGCTCGGACAGCTCGCGATTGCGCTCGCGCATGATGTCGGCGGCGCGTTTCAGGATGCGGCCGCGCGCCGTCGGGCTCATCGCCGCCCATTCCGGCTGGGCGCGCTTGGCAGCCGCGATCGCCTTTTCGACGATGGCAGGTGTGGCCGCGTGCAACCGCGCGATGACCTCGCCGGTCGCCGGATAGATGCTTTCGATGACGCTGCCGGCTTCATCCTCGACATACTCGCCGTCGATGAAATGGGAGGCTTTCGGCTGGGCTTTGAGGGTCACTGGATCTGTCCTTTCGCAAGGGCGGCAAGCTGTGAATGGATGTAGTCTTCGGTAAGCGCGATCGATGCCTCGATACTGACAGGCGCAGACCTCAGACTTTGGCGGATGTAGAGCCCGTCGATCATCGCAGCCGCGCCTTCGGCGATGCGTTCTGCGGCATCTCCGGGGCAGAGTGCTTTCAGGTTGGCGAGCAGGTTCGACCGCAGGCGGCGGGCATAGATGACGAGGAAGCGCCGCGTCTCCTCGGAGCGCTGCGCCTCGGCATAGAAGGCAAGCCAGGCGGCGATCGTCGCCGGAGCAAACTGGTCGGCCTGGAAGCTGACCCGGATGACAGCGGAAAGCCTCTCGCGCGGTGCATCCGCCGCCTTCAGCGCTGTCACTGCGTCGCCGCGCAGCTGCTTTAGGAGAGAGCGGATAGTCTCGATCAGCAGCTGCTCCTTGCTGCCGAAGTAATGATGCGCGAGCGCCGGCGACACACCGGCCTGCCGGGCAATTTCGGACATGGTGACGGTCAGCGAGCCTTGACCGCCGATCACGCGCAGCGCGGCATCGACGAGCGCCTTGCGGCGAACCGGCTCCATTCCGACTTTGGGCATCGCATCACTCCATGAAGGTGGCAGTAAGTATAATTTTGATTGATTGATCAATCAATAAAAATCTGATGCAAACCCGAAAACCCAACCCCTTCCAATTCCGTGTTTTTGCGGCATATTCTTTTACCAACCAGGAGGTGTGCCATGGCAGATACGTCTGATCGACTGAGCCTTTCATCTCTACAATCGAAATGGGGTTGGTTCGCCGTACTTGGCTTGCTGCTGATCGTCTGCGGCCTTATCGCACTGGCAAACGTCGCGCTCGCGACCGTTGTGTCCGTCTACTATGTCGGAATACTGATGCTGATCGGCGGCATCGTCTACTTGGTTCACGCGTTTCAGGTGAGAAGCTGGGACCAGGTGCTGTTTTGGGCGTTGAGCGGCGTGCTCTACGTGCTGGCCGGCGTCTTCGCCTTCGAGAATCCCCTTCTGGCATCGGCGGCGCTGACGCTGTTTCTTGCGATCGCTTTGCTGATTGCCGGCGTGTTCCGCATCTGGGTCGGCTGGCGCATGCGCCCGGTCAAGGGCTGGGGCTGGGTGCTTGCTAGCGGCATCATCACTGCACTCGCCGGCGTCGTCATCTACCTCGGTTGGCCGGTCAACAGCCTGTGGATCCTTGGTCTTTTCCTCGCCTGCGATCTTCTCATCCAGGGCTGGTCCATGCTTGCTTTCGGTCTTGCGATCCGTCGCTGAGTTATGCCCGCAATTCACAGCCTGACTTCACGGACTGTTTCTTTTTTGACAAGTATGTGAGGGAGGGCTAAAATTTGCTCACCAAGAGGCAGCCGAGGCGGCGGCGCGCGTCGGTAATGCCATGGACGGATTGACCGTCCCCCGACCGGGGCATACGTGCCCCACGAGGTAAAGGGAGGAATCTCATGCCGATGGTGACCGTATCCATTTCACCGTTGCAGGCCGCCGACATCCGGGCCGCCGTTGACAACGGGAGTTACGCGTCGAGCAGCGAGGTCGTGCGCGAAGCCCTGCGCATGTGGGACGCCGCCCGCAAACTTGGCGGATATCACGAGGTCATGTTCGATCAGGATTGCACCTCGCGCAGTGGCAAATGCGTCGCCGACATGTTCGCCGATCACGAGGCCGAGCATCGGCGCACCGCCTGACCAAACCGTTGATCGGGGAGCAAAATTCGCTTGCCCGGGCGGTCGAGTTCGCCGGTCTTCACAAAAGTTTCACATTCGGGAAAGGGTTCGTTGATCCTTCTCCGCCAGTCTCCATGCGAAAAACAATAAGACACAGTGGAGATTGGCATGTCTTTGGCTGCCACCGTCGATCCGGCGCTTGTTCGTCGCTACGCAAGTGATCAGATCGTAACCCTTGCGAAACTCGTTATCGAAAATGCCTTTCAGCCCATAGTCGAGGCAGGGACAGGTGTGGCATTCGGCTATGAATCGCTGATGCGCGGACAGGAGCGCATCGGCTTCAGCTCTCCGGTCGAAATTCTGGACGAGGCGCACAAGAACCAGCAGCTGCTGCAGCTGGAGCAGATGGTGGCAAGCCGCGCGCTTGCGAAGTTCGCCACGCTGCCGCATTTCTCGAGCTCGACGCTGTTCCTCAATCTCGATGTCCGTCTGATCCCACATGGCGAGCGGCTGGTGGAAGGCCTGCTGCAACATCTGAAGCTTGCCAATATCCCACCCTCCTCGATCTGTTTCGAATTCTCCGAGCGCTTCGACAACACCAGCGTGCCGGAGTTTGCGGCCCTCGTATCACTGCTGCGCAAGGCCGGCTTCAAGCTGGCGATCGACGATTTCGGCGTCGGCCACGGCGAGATGAAGCTGCTCTGCGACCACCCGGTCGACTATCTGAAGATCGACCGGCATTTCATCGCCGACATCGACAGCAGCCCGCGCAAGCGCCACCTCCTGAAGAACATCGTCCATATCGCACACGTGCTCGGCACCCGCGTCATTGCCGAGGGGATCGAGACCGAGGCAGAGTTCGTCGCCTGCCGCGAATTCGGCGTCGATCTCGTCCAGGGCTGGTTCATCTCCCGTCCGACAACCCATATCACCGAGCTGCAGCCGTCGTTTCCGCACCTGCTGGACCTCGGCAAAGGCAAGCGCAGCCCGCAATCGCTCGATGAGATCCTGATCCGCAAGCAGATCGAGATGCTGCCAACGGTTTTTGAAAACGACACGATCGACAGCGTCTTCGAGCTCTTCCGCCGTAATCCACACCAGGCCTTCTTCCCGGTGCTGAACGCGAACGGCGAGCCGCGCGGCATCCTGCACGAGCGGCACCTGAAGGAATACATCTACCAGCCCTTTGGCCGCGACCTTCTGAAGAACAAGGTCTACGAGCGGACCATCTCACATTTCGTCGAAATGGCACCGATCGTCGGTCTTGATTCCGATACCGAACAACTGATGGCGATCTTCGCCAACATGGAAGGCACAAACTGCCTGCTGCTGACCGACAATATGCGCTATGCGGGCGTGGTATCGGCGGCCTCGCTCATCAAGGTGATGAACGAGAAGAAGCTGAAGACCGCTCAGGACCAGAACCCGCTGACCGGGCTGCCAGGCAACAGGGCGATCCGCGACTTCATGCGCGAGTCGAGCCTCGATGGCGACGAGAAGCGGCACTTCTGCTACTGCGATTTCGACAACTTCAAGCCGTTCAACGATGCTTACGGCTTCCACCTTGGCGACCACGCGATCTCGCTCTTTGCCGCGCTCATGCGTCGCTATTTTTTTGCTGAGCGCCACTTCCTCGGTCATGTCGGCGGCGACGATTTCTTCATCGGCGTCCGGGGTTGGACCAAGGAAGAACTGACCGAAATTCTCGATCGTCTGATCAGCGATTTCCACGATGATGTGCTCGGCCTCTATTCCGATACGGATCGTGCCGCCGGCCGCATTCGGGGCCATGACCGCGCTGGCGTCGAGGCGCTGTTCCCGCTGATGCGTTGCTCGATCGGCGTGCTGGAGCTGCCGGAAGGTCTCGTCATCGACGATGTCAACCGCGTTAGTGCCGCGATCGCCCATATCAAGGCCGAGGCGAAGGAAAGCGAAGAAGGGCTCGTTTTCCATCTCTTGGGCGAGACGAATTGACGCCACCCGCGCTTCCCGCCTTCTCAAGTCCGAAGAGCTGAACTATCTGACATGCTTTCGGAACGAGGAGACCGGATCATGTCCTTGCCCAAGCAGATGCGCTTCATCGACCTGCCGAGCTTCGGCGCGCCCGAGGTGATGCGGATCACCACCGGACCCTTGCCGATAGCAGGGGAGGGCCAGCTCCTTGTCCGCACCGAGGCAATCGGCGTCAACCGGCCCGACGTCGCGCAGCGCCAGGGTATTTATCCGCCGCCGATGGATGCAAGCCCTGTTCTCGGGCTTGAGATGGCAGGCGAGATCGTTGCCGTTGGCCCGGGCGTCCGCGATTTTGCCCTCGGCGACAAGGTGTGTGGCCTGACCAACGGCGGTGCCTATGCCGAATATTGCCTGCTGCCCGCCGGCCAGGCTCTGCGCTTCCCGAAGGGCTACGATGCCGTTAAAGCTGCGGCGCTGCCCGAGAATTACTTCACGGTCTGGGCAAACATGTTCCAGATGGCCGGACTGACCGAAGGCGAAAAGGTTCTCGTGCATGGCGGCTCAAGCGGCATCGGAACGACCGCTATCCAGCTTGCGCGGGCCTTTGGCGCCGAGGTCTACGCGACGGCCGGTTCGCAGGAAAAATGCGACGCCTGCGTCAAGCTCGGCGCAAAGCGGGCAATCAACTACAAGACAGAGGACTTTGCAGAGGCCATCAAGGCCGAGACCGGCCACGGTGTCGATATCATCCTGGATATGATCGGTGCCGCCTATTTCGAACGGAACGTGGCGTCGCTCGCGAAGGACGGCTGCCTTTCGATCATCGCCTTTCTCGGCGGCGCCGTTGTGGAGAAGGTCAATCTGGCACCGATCATGGTCAAACGGCTAACGATCACTGGCTCGACGCTGCGCCCGCGCACTGCCGAGGAAAAGCGCGCGATCCGCGACGATCTCCTTTCCCAGGTCTGGCCGCTTCTCGATGAAGGCAAGCTCGCTCCGGTTATCGATACCGTCATCTCTTTCGAAGACGTTGCCGAGGCGCATCGACTGATGGAAACGAGCGGTCACATTGGCAAGATCATGCTGCGGCTCTAGGCCGGCTGCCGGACCGGTCGGGGGGCTCTTTCAAGGAACAGCAGAAGGCCGACCGAAGCGAGGCCGACGATGGCGGCAAACAGTGCTGTGCCTGAATAGCCCGTAAAGGCAGTGCCAGCCGCGAAGATCGATGCACTGATGCCGTTGGCGATGAACGTGTTGACCGAGACCAGCGAACTGCCGAGTCCCGGGCGATCGGCAATCAGATCCTGTAGGTAGGTGATCGGCACGCTGAGGATGGCTGCAGCGCCGCAGGCGTTGATCAGCACGAGGGCATAGATCTGCCAGGGCGCCGAGGCAAAGCTCAGCAATACCAGATATAGACAATAGATCAGCGCCCCCACGGCAAGCACGTGTACGCTGCGCAAGCGGCGTTGCAGCGCGCCCCACATCAGCATGAACGGCATTTCCAGGAAGGCGGTGAGGCCGGCCATGAAACCGACATCCACCACGGTACCGCCGGCGGCATGGGTGATGATCAACGGCGACACCACGCTGTTTAGCCGCTGCAGCCCGAGCAGCAGCGCCATGACGCCGACCCTTACCAGCACGTAGGGCGAAAAGACTCTGCCGAGCGAAGAGGAGAAGCCGACCTGCTGCGAAGGGGAGGCGTTGCCGACAGGCGCAGGTTTGGCGAAAAACAGGTAGAGGCAGAAGCAGGTCAGGCTTGCGAGACCCGCAATGCCATAAGCCGGTGTCATCGATTGTGAGTTGATGAGGTACAGGCCGATCAGGCCGGGAGCCAGCGCCCAGGAGCCCGAGAACAGCGCGCGAACCGTGGACGTGATCGCCGCAGCTCTTCCGCGATCCATTGTGTTCGTCGTCGCGCGGATGCTGGCAAACAGGATCGAATAGGTGGAATTGCTGATGGGGATCAGCACCAGCATGCCGAAGATGAAAACACCGGCGGTACGGAATTCGTAAATCATTCCGAAGCCGAGCATACCGCTCACCGATAGCGCCAGCACCAGCGGGCGCCGGTCGCTGAGCCTGTCGGACCAGATGCCGAGCGTCAGGCTGGTGGCGACGTTGACGAGTGCGGCAAGGAAGATCAGCCCGGAATAGGTGCGATCGGACAGGCCGAGTTCGTTGATGCCGATAATCGATTGATAGGGCATCGTCGAGGCATAGGTGAAGGCGAGTGCAACCAGCGTCAGCGTTGGGACACGGATTTGGTGATCGCGGAGAATGGAAGAAAAGGCGGATGGCATGGCATGGTTCCCGATACCCCCGATATAAACCAGTAGTGTGCTTTCGAAAAACCAGAGTTTGTGATGGCAGCGGTCAAATCAAGTGATGGATGGCCTCATGCCGTGATCGCTGCCGGTCGCCAAAAGCCAACCCGCCCGATCGCCGGGATGGAAACGAGCGGTCACATCGGCAAGATCATGCTGCGTCTGTGACCGCTCGCACGTCGCTCACCGGGCCTGCCGTTCGGTGGGCGACGAGAGGGTCAGGGATATCGTGACGGCAATCAGGCCGGGAAGCGCCATCAGCACGTAGAGCCAGTGTGCGGCCGAAACGCCGCCCGCAACGCCACCGGGATCCACCAGCCCGGTACTGTTGACAATCACGCCGGCAACGGCGGCGCCGAAGGCGCTGCCGAGCGACTGCACCGTCGAGATCGCGGCCGAGGCCTTGTCCTGTTCGGAGTTGTCGACCAAACCAAGGATCTTGGTTACCAGATGAGCCCAACCAAGGCCGACGCCGAAGCCCATCAAGAACATACCAACGACGGCGGGGCCAAGAATAGCTAGGTCGCTGGACTGATTGTCCGTTGCGAGAAAGATCGTTAGCGACGCAACCGCAACCATTTCGACCACGCAGCCGACGACGATTGCGGTGCTGGCACGGCGTCCAGACAGCGTTCCGCTGAAGAAGGCCGCAAAGGTCCAGCCGAGCGCCACAAGGGCGGTCAGATAGCCTGACACCAGAGGTGTTACGCCATGCAGCACCTGCAGGAAATAAGGAATATAGATGTCGCTTGTCAGCACCAGCAGCAGCACGAACATCGTCAAGTAGACGCGCGCCACCGGCTTTGCGAGCGTGACGGCTCCGGTCGGCAGGAGGCGGTTTCGGCCGCGCCGCTCGACGGTCAGCATCGAAACGATCGTGACGATCGATGCGGCAATCAGCAACGCTTTGGAGCTTGTTTCGTCGATCGTTCCGGCGATGCTGACCAGCAAAACGGCGGCAAGCAGTAAGGCAATTTGCAGGGTCGGCGTCTTGCCATGGGCGCGATCGTCTTCGGCGCGCGGCAGCAGCCAGGGCGCAAGTGCCGCCATCAGCACACAGAGCGGAACCAATAGCATGAAGGCTTGGCGCCACGCGCTGCCTTCGGAGAAGACTCCGCCGAGGCTGGGGCCGAGCAATGTCGATACACCCCAAATGGCTGCATAGAGCGTTGACGCCTTCTGCCACAGCGGTTCGGGGTAGGCGAAGCGAATGAAGGCATAGGCAAGCCCGGCAAGAATGCCGGCGCCGAACCCCTGTACCGTGCGCCCGGCCAGCACCAACGGCATCGCCGGGGCGAGCGCGCAGATCAGGCTGCCGGCCCCGAATATCAGTGCGCCGGCGACGTAGACGCTGCGCAGGCCGATGCCGCGCGGGCGCATCGCGACGAAGATCGACCCAAGGACCGCCGCGGCAACGAAGAGGGTTGTCATCCATGACAGCAGTTCGAGCCCACCGATGTCGCGCACGATCGATGGTGCGATGGTCGCAGTGATGTAAGTTTCAACGGCATAGAGGGTGACACCGCCGCCGAGCATGAGCGTCGCGGGCAGGAGCGGCGCGGAAAGCAGATGAAAGACGGAGGGCTTGTCTGCGGAAATCTCTTCAATGCCGGTCATATCTAATGCCTTGTGTGCTTCCCGGGGTATGCAGTATTTTTGCAAGTTATTATTTGGAAAAAATACACGGCCATGCTATTAAAGCAAGCGTTAACTTGGAAAAATAAATGAGACAATCCCCGGTCAATCGAATCCTGCTGCTGATCAAGACCGAAGGACCCCAGCTTGCCGCCGCCCTTGCGGCAAGGCTCGGCATTTCCTCGGAAGCTGTCCGTCAGCAATTAACGAAGATGGCGGAGGAGGGGCTTGTCGAAGCCGTGAGCGACGCCACGACAGGCAGGGGAAGACCGCGGCAGCTGTGGAGCCTCACGCCTGCGGGCAACCAAACCTTTCCCGATGGTCACGCGGAACTCACCGCCACGATCCTGAGCACGCTGGTCGCACAGCTGGGGGCATCGGCGCTGGATGCCGTCATTTCCGCCCGGGAAGCAGACACCCTTATGCGCTATCGCCAAGAAGTGGACGCGGCGGACGTTCAATCCCGTGTGCAGCAGCTAGCGGCCGTACGCACCAGCGAAGGATACATGGCCGACAGCTGGCCGGAGGCCGACGGCTCGCTGCTGCTCGTCGAGAACCATTGCCCGATCTGTGCTGCGGCAACCGTCTGTGCGGGCTTCTGCCGCTCGGAGCTGGAGACTTTTCGAGCCGTTCTCGGTGCCAAAGTCGAGCGCGAGGAGCATATTTTGCTTGGCGCCCGCCGCTGCGCTTATCGCATCACCCCGCTTTGACCTGCATCGGCGCAAGACGGGGCACGGCGAAAGGCAATTGCTTTATCCTCGCGACTCGCTATGCGTGACGCATCTGCGTATACGATCAGGACCATACCATGACCAATCCCGTCACCGTCGAAGTCACCAGAGGCTCGCTCGTCGAAAGCCGGCATCGCGGCGCAGTCGTCGCCGTCGATGGTGATGGAAAGGTCGTGTTCTCGATCGGCGACGTCGATGCAGCAACCTTTCCGCGCTCGGCCTGCAAGGCGATGCAGGCGCTACCGCTGATGGAAAGCGGCGCGGCGGATGCGTATGGCTTCAGCGACAAGGAATTGGCGCTCGCCTGCTCCTCGCACGATGGCGAAGACGAGCATGTGGCGCTCGCTGCTGCCATGCTCGCGCGTGCCGGACGCGATGTCGAAGCGCTTGAATGCGGCGCGCATTGGTCCTCGAGCCAGAAGGTGCTGATCCACCAGGCGCGCACAATGGACAAGCCGACGGCGTTGCACAACAACTGCTCGGGCAAGCATGCCGGCTTCGTCTGCGCCTGCTGCCATCAGGGCGTCGATCCGAAGGGATATGTCGGCTACGACCATCCGCTGCAGGCCGAAATCCGCGGCATCATGGAAAACCTGACGGGCGCGGTGCTCGGCCATGACAATTGCGGCACGGACGGCTGCTCCATCCCGACCTATGCGGTTCCCTTGCGCGGCTTGGCGCATGGTTTTGCCAAGATGGCGACCGGCAACGGACTCGAGCCCCTTCGCGCCAAGGCTTCCCGGCGGCTCTTGGATGCCTGCATGGCCGAGCCCTTCTATGTGGCCGGAACTGGGCGCGCTTGCACAGAGCTGATGGAGGTGGCACCCCACCGCATCTTCGCCAAAACCGGTGCCGAAGGTGTCTTCTGCGCGGCCATTCCCGAGCAGGGAATTGCGATCGCCGTCAAATGCGACGACGGCCATTCGCGTGCCTCCGAGGCGATGATTGCCGCCGCGCTCAGCCGCTTCTTCGGCACGGACGACCCGATTCGCGCGAACTTGGCCGCCATGGCCACCGTGCAGATGCACAATTGGAACGGTATTCATGTCGGCGACATTCGCGCGACGGCTGCGCTGACTGCATAAGTCGTTCCGGAACGAAACAGTCGCGCCGCAGCAGCAGAAATTGCTAATGTATGTGAAACTACAGCCCACGAGAACGGATGCGGTTTTCGAAGGCTGAGTTACCCTTTGCCCACTACATCGAACGCCATGAGGGCAGGATATGTTTGCGGGCCGCTATCTTTGGTGGATGTTGATCGCCATAGCGATCTTTCTCTTCTTCACCATGTGTTTCGATTACGTGACCTGGCTGACGGTCGTTTCGTCGGGTTGCGCCCGGATCGCCGGCTCCTGCGGACCGATCATCGTCACCATGACCGGTTCCATGAAACCGTCGGGCGTCTACCTCGCGGGCGGCATCATCCTCGTCGTTACCCTTGCCCGCATCCATTATCTTTCGATGAGCTGGGTCTGGGGCGCTATCGTCGCCATCTGGTTCGTCGCATCGGCGCCGTTTCCATTGCTGCTCGCCAATGGTTGGACCGGCCAGTTGAAGCCGGAGACCGTGCTTGAGGGGCTGCCGGTGGCGTTCCTGTTCTTTGTGGCTTTCTGCGCCTATATCGGCTGGTCATTTGAAGAGAGTGGCGCACGGCCACTTGGTGTGTGGCGCGCTCTGCGAGCGGCCATTTCGGTCGCTGCTCTCTATGGCGCGCTGTTGGCGCTGTCGGAGGCGCCGGCCTTTGCGACCATTCCGGGTCGTCTCATCGGGGAGCTGCGGCTTTCGACGTCGATCGCTGCGTTGCAGCCCGGATTGCACGATGTCATGACCCTCGGGATGGCCCGCGACACCTTCGCGTATATTGTCCTGGCAATCTTTGTCGCCGGTCTCGCCGTGAGCCTGCTACCGCAGAACCCCCGCGAACTAAAGGCGCGCTTCGTGCAGCCGTTCATGCTTCGAGGATCTCGGCAGTGAGGTTGCGATAGGGCTCGATGGCAGCCGCGGCAAGGCCTGCCGCCACGATCAGTCCCGATACGCCTGAGATCGGCAGGACTTGGCAGGGCGAGACGTGGTCGAACTTCTCTTCCGTCAGCGGCACATAGGTCTCGGCGGCGCAGGACGCAATGTGCCGCTTGATGGCCGCCTCCTCGAAATCGCCCGTCGACAGGCCATGCACGGGATGGGCAGCCGTCACTCCGAGAAAGAAGATGTCCGGCCGAAGCTGCGAAATCGCAGCCATGGCAACGGATCCGACCGCGACCATCGAGTGCTTGTAGAGCTTACCGCCGATGAGGATCACGCTGGCCGTCGGGTGATGCTCCAGCTCCGCGGCAATCGTCGGGCTGTGTGTCGCGACTGAGAACGCAAAGTCGCGCGGCAGTTGCCGGGCGATCTCCGCCGTTGTCGTGCCGCCATCCAGAAAAATCAGCTGGCCCGGCCGCGCAAGTGAGGCAGCTTTCTTCCCGAGCCGCGCCTTGGTCTCAGACGAAACGCCTTTTCGCGTCGAGAAGTCGGGCAACTCGGGCGCAACAGGCATTGCCCCACCGTGGACCCGCTTCAGCAATCCTTCTGCCGCCATCTCCCGGAGGTCACGACGGATCGTGTCCTCCGACAGCGACAGGTCCTTGGCGATTTGCTTGGCGATCACCTGGCCATCTCGCCGAAGGATGTCGAGGATCAACGATTTGCGCTGGCTCGTGAGCATAGTTCGATCCGATGTTTGCATGAAGTATCACGATAATGCACGAAATGATTCGACAATCAAGAAATTTCGTGCAGATATTTTGACTTCTCGTGCATGAAGCCGGGAGAAATGGAGTTTGATTATGTTGATTTTGATTGCCGGGCCCTACAGGTCCGGAACGGGGGACGATCCCGCAAAAATGGCAGCGAATTTGAAGAGGCTTGAGCAGCCCTCGCATCGGCTGTTCAAGGCGGGCCACGTGCCGATGATTGGAGAGTGGGTGGCTCTGCCGGTGTGGAACGCCGCCGGCGGAAAGGCTGTCGGCGATGATCTCTACGAAGAGATATTCCACCCCGTTGCCGGCCGGCTGCTGCAGCTTTGCGACGGTGTGCTTCGGCTCGAGGGGGAATCGAAAGGCGCCGACAACGACGTGCGGATCGCGCGTGAACGCGGCATTCCCGTCTGGCATCGGGTCGAGGATGTTCCGGGCTGTGCCTGAAGTAGCTTTATTTTGAGAGGCCGGCTTGCCGGCCTCGATCTGTGCGTTTGCGGATCGTCGCGCTATAAAGTCAGCATCGAAGGGAGTCGATCATGCTGACATTGTATTTCGCGCCCCACACCTGTGCGCTCGCAAGCCTCATCGCACTGGAAGAGTCTGGGTTGCCGTTCAAGACGAAGAAGCTGAACTTCGCCGATGCGGAGCAGCGTTCGCCTGAGTATCTCGAAATCAACCCGAAGGGCCGGGTTCCCGCGCTTGTGACGGAACGCGGCGTCCTAACCGAAACGCCGGCAATCCTGGCCTACATCGCGCAGCTCGCACCGGCGGCGCAGCTGGCGCCGCTCGATCCTTTCGAGTTCGCCCGGATGCAGGCATTCAACAATTATCTTTGTTCGACGGTGCATGTGAACCACGCACACGGTCGTCGCGGCAGCCGTTGGGCGGATGATCCGGCCGCGCACGGGGCGATGAAGGCGAAGGTGCCGCAGACCATGGCCGAGTGCTTTGAACTCATCGATGCGCAGATGCTGGAGGGCCCGTGGGTAATGGGCGAGTACTACTCGGTCGCCGATCCCTATCTCTTCGTCATGACCGGCTGGCTGCGTCCCGACGGCGTCGATCCGGCCCGCTTCAGGAGAGCGACGGCGCACTATGCCCAGATGATGGAGCGCCCGGCCGTGCAGCGGGCATTGGAGCGCGAGCAGGCCTAAACAGGCGTAGCCCGCTCGCCGAGCATATCAGGGGATCAGGGCGACAAGTCGCTAGGGCGGTGCGCTCAGCCCTGAAAACTCGCGGCAAGCCGCTTTGGTGCACGGAACCGCCAGGCGCCGATCAGCCGTTCCTTCAGTTCGGCGTCGCTGATCATGGCGGCGCGCAAGGGCATATATGGCCAGCCGATATAGTGGGGTGTCTGATAGTAGATCTCGGGCGCCATCTCGATCAGCCGTTCCTTGTCGTCGATCGAGATGGAAAGCACGATGGTCTCATTGTTCTTGACCGCCACGAAGGACTTGCCGCCCACTTTCAGCGCTGGATTGCCATAGGACGTGCCCTCCTCGAGTTCAGGCAGATTGGCTTCCACGGAGAGGCGCTTGAGACGCGCAAAGATCGTGTCGACGCTGTCGGTCATTGGGCTCGCTCGAATTGAAGCTCGCACAGACTAGCAGATTTCTCACTCTTAAGCGCACCTTGCAAGCCGCGGCCGCTCGGGCTTCGGCGTGCGTGGCTCCGGACCGAGCGGCAGATCGGCGAGCGCAGTCGGTGACATCCGCGCCAGATCCGGGTGGTTCAACGGATCCTGTTTGATATCCGCGTTGTAGGGCGGCTCTATGGTTTCGACGCTCAAGAAAAACTTCAGGATTTGCATGGCATACCTCGCTTCCTTCTTGGGTGGCGAACGGAGCATTTGCTTAATACCGCCGGATTATCGCGGCCGGTGAGACACGTTTCAATTGAGATTACCAATCTGTCAGTATAGAAAAACTATATGAGAAACCTGAACTCGGTTCATCTGAACGGATTGCGTGCGCTCGAAGCGGTCGGACGGCTCGGCTCCCTGCAGGCCGCGGCCGAGGAACTGGGCGTCTCGATCGGTGCGGTCAGCCAGCAGGTCATCAAGGCCGAGGCACAGCTCGATCAGGTGATTTTCGAACGCACGCCGAAAGGCATGGTCGCGACGGAGGCAGGCGCGCGCCTGCTGACCGGCTTGACGGAGGGCTTCAACGCCCTGTCACAGGCGGTGGCGACGACACAGCGGCACGACGACAGCATCCTGACGATCTCGGTGGCACCCGTCTTTGCCGCACGCTGGCTCGTCTATCGGCTCGATCGTTTTGCCGAGCGGCATCCCGAGATCAGCCTGCGGATGGATGCCACCACCCGGCTGGTCAATCCGGCGCTGTGCGATATCGATATCGGCATTCGTGTCGGCAACGGGCAGTGGCCCGATGTGAAGGCGGAATTGTTGCTTCAGCAGGAGGTCTTCCCGGTCTGCTCGCCTGTCATGGCGGCGCGACTGCGCGAGCCGGCCGATATCCTGTCGCTTCCGGCCGTGATCGATGGCCGCGCCATGTTCACCTGGGAGGTGTGGATGCGCGAGGCCGGCCTTTCCGGCAAGACGCTCGATACCCGCCACATCTTCAACGACGCCTCGCTCTGTCTCGATGCGGCAATCGCAGGCCAGGGCGTCATGCTCGCCTGGCAGACGCTGGCAGGCTTTGCCCTGCAGCAGCAGCAGTTGGTCGCGCCCTTCGGCATTCGCGCCCAAACCGGCTTCGGCCACTATTTCGTAACGGCCGAAGGTTCGCGCGAGCCCAGGAAGGTTAGGGATTTCAAGGCCTGGATCCGCGAGGAAATGGCAGGCACCCTGAAGCTCTTCCCCTGATCAGATCGGCTCCTCAGAACGCGTCGCCTGCATGGCAATGTAGGCTGGTCGCGACTGGCAGCGCTTGATCCAGGCGCTGATGTTGGGATGGGCGTCGAACAGCGCCTGTTCCGTCTGCGCGTAGCGAAGCACCTCGGCGATATTGAGATCGGCTGCCGTGAAGCGGTTGCCGACGACGTAGTCGTTCGTCGCCAGATGCTTCTCCAGGGTCGCAAACGACTTCTTCAGCGAGCGCACCGCTACGCCGATCGTCGCCTTGCCCTCGTCGCTGTTCTGCTTCTCGTCGTCATAGACGTAGACGATCTTCACCGTATGCGGTTCCACCTCGGTTGCCGCCCAGATGGTCCACATCGTCATCAAACCGTCTTCCTCGACGGTTTGACCAGCAATGGGGCCGCCATGCTTGCGCGCAAGGTAGAGCGTGATGGCAAGCGACTCATGCATCACAAGGTCGCCGTCCTTGATGCTGGGGATGAGCGCCATCGGATTGATCGCCAGGAAATCGGGCGATAGCGTGTTAACAGGCGCATCGGCGGCAAGTGGATTGGCAAGACGCCGGGCTTGAATGACCCGCACGGAATCGAATTCCAGCCCCAGTTCCTCGGCCATCCAGTAAACGCGCGAGGCGCGCGAGCGATAGACCCCATAGATTGTCAGCATTTCTACATCCCCGGTTCGACTGGCCACAGGGTAGGAGCCGAAGCGTCCCAACGGAAGCTGCCGAGCCTTATGAATCGATGAAAGCTTTTGATGTTTCTCAGGAGATGCGGTTGCGCTCGACCGTCAGCTGCGCAAAACGTGAGGAGCCCGTGGCCGCCAGTTCTCCTGATACCTTCTTGTCCCATTCGAAGCCGAGGACAGCGCCCCCGGGTGTCTCCTGAAACACATTGTCGGTGATGACGGCCGTTCCCGCGCCCTTCGCCACCGAGACCGCACAGCCGATCGGCGCCTTGCGGATGACGTTTCCGGTCACGACAAGATTGCGCAGATACGGTCCCCAGCCGAGTTGCATGCCCCATCGTGGAGCACCTTCGATGATGTTGCCGGAGACCAGCGTGTCCGCCTCGGCGGCAATGCCGATACCGAAGCCGACCTCATGTTCGTAAGGGCCCTTGAGTGTGAGGTTGCGCACGACGTTGCCGGTGACGCTTGCCAGCCTGCCGCCCTGGTCGAAATTAGCGATCGAGATGCCGTTTGCCGCGCCGTCCACCATGTTGTTGGAGACGATAGCGCCCTCAAATTCGAATTCGACATAGATCGCTGTCTCGCCCGAGCGCTGGCACTGGTTGCCGGTGATCTGGATGTCGGAGGCCGAATTGGCGCGGATGGCGGTAAAGGCGCAGTCGGATATGTGGTTGTTCGCCACCATGACGTTGTCGGCACGAAAGATGTTGATGCCGTTACCGTTCTGGCCGGTGCCGCCGTCATTGGCCCTGATCCGGTAGATGCGGTTGCCGTTGACGACGCTGTTGTCCGTCGCCTTCTTCCAGCGGTGCACGAGAATGCCGCCATTGCCGCAATCGAAGGCCTCGTTGCCGGTAATCGAGAGCGCATCGGATTCAACCGCGTATATGCCAGAATGGCCCGCGCCGGAGATGCGGCTACGCTCGATCCGGCCACCGCATCGCTCCAGTTGGACGGCATGTTTGCGGCTGCCGGAGATCTGGCAATTGTCGATCATCACCTCGTCGACGCCGGTAAATTGCAGCAGCGCGCCGGCATAGTCGCCGAGCCAGCGGTTCTGCCCGTCGATGACGATATTGGATAGCTCGACGCGCTTGACGTTTTCCGCGCTTAAGAGGTGGCCGTCGCCGGTATAGACGATACGCGACGCCCCGGGTACGCCTGTTATCCGCGTATTCTCCGGCAGCACGAGATTGGAAACCTTGTAGGTGCCGGGCGGCAGGAAAACCGGCACGTTTTGCACTGCGGCCTGATCAATCATCTTCTGCAGGCTGACGCTCTGGCGATCGGCCGCGCTCGGCGTCGTCTTGTATTGCACAGCATCGATCGCGCCGCGCAGACCGCCCTTGCGCGTGGTCGCAAAGCTGCGGGAGGCCATCAGTGCAAGCGCGGATGCTCCCGCAAGGCGGAGCAGATAACGGCGGGAGGTTAACGGACTTTCCTTCATTTCTACTGCTCTGCAGGAAACGTGCCAGCGCGCCTGTTTCATTTTGATGCGGATCAACATCTCCTGTCTGCGAAGCGCGTGCCACTGGCCCTTCCATTCTTTCCCGCTATCTTTGCATGCATGAGACCAGACGCCTTGCTCTATCCCGCCCCCGAAGGGCTCTATTGTCCCGAGGGAGGATTCTATGTGGATCCCGTGCGGCCGGTCGAGCGAGCCCTGATCACCCACGGACATTCGGACCATGCGCGGCCCGGCCACACGAACGTGCTCGCCACGCGCCAGACGCTTGATATCATGCAGATCCGCTATGGTGAGGGCTTCTGCACAAGTGAGCAGGCCGTCGCATTCGGAGAGGAAATCCTGATCAACGGCGTCAGGGTCAGCTTTCATCCTGCCGGCCATGTGCTCGGCTCGGCGCAGATCGCCATCGAGAAGAACGGCACGCGCATCGTCGTCTCCGGCGATTACAAACGGCGCGCGGACCCGACATGCGCAGCCTATGTACCGGTGCCCTGCGATGTCTTCATTACCGAGGCCACCTTCGGGCTGCCCGTCTTCCATCACCCGGATCCGGTCGACGAAATGGGTAAGCTCTATGCGTCGTTGCGGCAGTTTCCGGAGCGCACGCATCTGATCGGCGCCTATGCGCTTGGAAAGGCGCAGCGCGTCATCCGCCTGCTGCGCGATACAGGCTATGACCAGCCGATCTATATCCACGGCGCGATGGAAAGGCTCTGTGATTACTACGTCAGTCAGGGTATCGAACTCGGTGAACTTCGACCCGCGACCATTGAGAGCAGCGACAAGTCCGCCTTCAAGGGAGCAATCGTCGTCGGCCCGTCATCCGCCTTTGCCGATCGCTGGGCGCGACGCTTCAATGAGCCGTTGCCGGCGTTTGCCTCGGGCTGGATGATGGTGCGCCAGCGCGCCAAGCAGCAAGGTGTCGAACTGCCGCTCGTCATCTCCGATCATTGCGACTGGCCGGAACTGACCGAGACGATCAGCGATCTGCGTCCTGAGGAGGTTTGGGTGACGCACGGCCGCGAGGAGGCGCTGGTACGCTGGTGCCAGCTGCAAGGCATCAAGGCTCGACCGCTCCATCTGGTCGGCTACGAAGACGAGGCCGACTGATGAAAGCCTTCGCCGACCTGCTCGACCGCCTCGTGCTCACCCCCAGCCGCAACGGCAAGCTGAAGCTGCTTACCGATTACTTCCACAACACCCCGGACCCGGATCGCGGCTACGGTCTTGCCGCCATCGCCGGCACGCTCGAAGTGCGCAACGTCAAGCCGGCTATGCTGCGCGAATTAGTGCTGGAACGGATGGACGACGTGCTCTTCCGCTATTCCTACGACTATGTCGGCGACCTCGCGGAGACGATCTCCCTTGTCTGGGACGCCGGGAAGGACATCGAGCGGTTGGCACTTGCCCAGCCGCGGCTCGGCGATGTCGTCCGGCAGATGAACGCGCTTGGGCGCACCGAAGTCCGCAGCTTCGTGCGCGACTTGCTCGATCGGCTGGACACGTCAGGTCGCTTCGCCTTCATTAAGCTCGCGACCGGGGCTCTCCGCATCGGGGTCTCGTCCCGCCTAGCGAAACAGGCGCTCGCCGACATGGGCGGCCGCGACGTGACCGAAATCGAGACACTCTGGCATGGCCTGCAACCACCTTACGAACCGTTGTTTCGCTGGCTGGAAGGGCAGGGCGACAAGCCAATCCTGGCAACGCCGGCGATTTTCCACTCCGTCATGCTTGCCAATCCGGTCGAGGAGGGGGATCTGGAACAACTCGATCCAGCCGAATATGCCGCGGAATGGAAGTGGGACGGCATTCGCGTGCAGCTGTCGCGTTCCGGAGATACGCGCAAGATCTATTCGCGTTCCGGCGACGATATCTCGGGCGCGTTTCCCGATATCGTCGATTCGATCAGCTTTGACGGGGTGATGGACGGCGAGCTGCTCGTTGGCGGAACCACCCGTTCGAACAGCCCGACGCGTACCTTCTCCGATCTACAGCAACGCCTGAATCGCAAGACGGTGACGACGAAGATGCTCGACGAGTATCCGGCCTTCATTCGTGCCTACGATCTGCTCTTCGATCGGGAGGAGGACGTGCGTGGCCGCTCCTATGTCGATCGCCGTGCGCGTCTTGCGGAGGTCATCGACCATGCGCCGCACGACCGCTTCGATCTGTCCCCGCTGGTCGAGTTCTCGTCGTGGGACGAACTGGATCAGCTGCGGTCCTCACCGCCGGATCCTGTCATCGAAGGGGTGATGATCAAGCGCCGCGACAGCATTTATCAGGCGGGGCGGCTGAAGGGGCCGTGGTTCAAGTGGAAGCGCAATCCCTACAATGTTGACGCCGTGCTGATGTATGCGCAGCGCGGCCACGGCAAGCGCTCCAGCTACTATTCGGACTTCACCTTCGGTGTCTGGACAGAGACCCCGGAAGGTGAACAGTTGGTGCCGGTCGGCAAGGCCTATTTCGGCTTCACGGATGCCGAACTCGAAGTGCTGGACAAGTTCGTTCGCAACAACACGACGGAGCGCTTTGGCCCGGTGCGCGCCGTCAGGGCGGATAGGGACTTCGGCTTCGTCGTGGAAGTCGCCTTCGAAGGCATCAACCGCTCCACCCGCCACAAGTCCGGTGTTGCGATGCGCTTTCCGCGAATCTCCCGCCTGCGCCCCGACAAACCATCCTATGAGGCGGATCGTCTCCAGACACTGGTCGCCATGATCGATGCCAAGGGCGAGCAGTAGGTTATCTTGGCGCAAAACGCCGCAGGGCCACCTTTTTCAACACAACGTGTGTTGGCGATCGGACGCTTCCGGTGCAATTCTCGAATCGCCGGGAACGATGGAAGTGTGAAATGACGTCAGACGAAGGTAATTCTTTTCTCCGCCAGCGCCGCTCGGTTCTCGCAGGCCTGGCTGGAGCTCTCCTGCTCCCGCGCATGGCAAGTGCATTCGAGGTTCCGGACGTGCCGAGGCTGATCGATCACGACTATGCCAAGGTTCGCAAGCGCTTCCATACCAAGCTGCTGGAGAAGGGGCCGGCTCCCGACAAGTACGAGCCGCTCGACGCTCCCGCGGACGGTGAGAAGATTTTCTATCGCTCCGGTTACGGCGGCGAATTGGAGCTGGTCGCCTGGGTCTCCAAATACAAGCGTGGCAGCAAGCCCAAACCGGGCGTTCTGTTCCTGCATGGGGGCAACGCCATGGGTCTTGGCCACTGGGTTCTGCTCAAGGCCTATGTCGACGCCGGATTCGTGGTGATGATGCCGTCGTTGCGCGGCGAAAACGGCCAGATGGGCAATTTCTCGGGCTTCTATGACGAGGTCGATGACGTGCTTTCGGCGGCCGATCGTCTGCAGCATCTTCCGGGCGTCGATGCCGACCGCCTGTTCGTCGCCGGCCACAGCATCGGTGGCACGCTGACCATGCTGGCAGCGATGAGCAGCCATAAGTTCCGCGCAGCTGCGCCGATCTCCGGCAATCCGGATGCTTTCCGCTTTTTCAATCGCTACCCGCAGGATATTCGTTTCGACGACGGCAACGCCCACGAATTCGAGGTCCGCAGCGCGCTCTGCTATGCCAAGAGCTTCAAATGCCCCGTCCGTGTCGTGCACGGCACCGAGGAAGCGCATTTTAATGACCGCGCCGGCCTGCTTGCAAGCCGCGCCCGCTCTGGTGGTGTCCGCATCGAAACGGATACGGTGACCGGCAACCACACCTCGGCGCTGCCGGCGGAGATCGAACAGAGCATACGGTTCTTCCACGGCGTCGCGGCCTGATCGTGATGACGTCCATCGATGCGAGGCTGATCTAGTCACCAGCCTCGCGCCAGCCGCAAGTGCCATCCTTGCCGCAGCTATACGTCTCGCTGTTGTCGATGAGGGTATTTTATGACTGTTCTCAGCCGGGTGTCGCCATTTGTCGGGCTTGCGGCCGCTGCTCTTTGCCTGAGCGGTTGCAATATCCTCATCCCGGACACCGGTGCCACCGATCCCGCCCGCTTCGTGCAGGAAACGTCCCCTGTTTTCTATAACCCACCCGGTGTTGATCCCATGCGGGTCAAGCCGGTGGATACGCCGATTCCGCAGAGGCCGGGTGTGCCGCCGACGATATACAATCAGACTTATGGCATCCCAGGCGCGAATTTTAGCCGGACCTACGGCCTGCCGGTCACCAATCCGGTGAACAGCGCCATGTATGGTCAGGTGCGCGACACTGACTTCACCTTGCCGGCCATACCGATCAGCCGCATCGATCCGCAGTATCTGCGCCAGGAAGTCGATTATCCGACCAATGAGAAGCCGGGCACGATCATCGTCGATACGAAGAGCAAGCACCTCTATTTCGTTGAGCCGGGCGGCAAGGCGATGCGCTATGGCGTCGGCCTTGGCCGCGAAGGCTACGCATGGTCCGGCCGCGGCGTCATTCAATGGAAGCAGAAATGGCCGCGCTGGACACCGCCGGCAGAAATGGTCTCGCGTCAGCCGGATATACGCGCCTTTTCCGCAGAAAACGGCGGCATGAACCCCGGCCTCGGAAATCCGCTCGGTGCCCGTGCCCTCTACATCTTCAAGGATGGACAGGATACGCTTTACCGTATCCACGGGACGCCGGACTGGCAGTCGGTCGGAAAGGCCACGTCGTCGGGTTGCGTGCGCATGCTGAACCAGGACGTCGTCGACCTTTACAACCGTGTTCCGGCGAAGACAGAGATCGTCGTGATGTAGCGGCGCAACAGGGTTTGGGATATCGTGTGTTCGCGGGCGGACACGACTTCGTGAGGTGATGGTTTATTTAGCGCAAGCGGATAGATTTCCCGTGCGTCACCGGCGTTGAATCACCCTCCGCGAAGGGCGTTCGTCCTTCCAGCGCAACAGGAAACCAGACCCGCGTTATGAGCTTTGAAAAATCCCTTTCCCGCCGCAGCTTCCTTTCGCTTTCGGCAATGACCGCAGCTTCGGCGCTGACCGGGTGCGCATCTACGGCTGGGCCGCCTCCCGTGGCTCAGCCGGTCGTCATGCGCAATCCGATCAACATGTTCCAGGCGCCGCAGACGCCGGGTGATGCCGAGCTGGCGGTGATGTATGGTCCGATTGAGGACGGTGGCTTTCTCATTCCGGCCGTGCCTTACCAGCAGATCGATCCGCGCTTCTATCG
Organism: Rhizobium sp. CF122; assembly: GCF_000282035.1. GTDB lineage: Bacteria > Pseudomonadota > Alphaproteobacteria > Rhizobiales > Rhizobiaceae > Rhizobium. The sequence goes on along the minus strand of NZ_AKKA01000035.1, from coordinate 8,400 downwards.
CCAACAGGTCGTCGATCCGACCGGCCAGGCGCCCGGCACGATTGTCGTCGATACGCCCTCGCGTTTCCTCTACCTCGTCCAGCCCGGCGGCACCGCGATGCGCTACGGCGTCGGCATTGGTCGTGAAGGCTTCGCCTGGCAGGGTTCCGGCGTTATCCAGTGGCGTCAGAGATGGCCGCGCTGGAAGCCGCCGAACGAGATGGTCGCGCGTCAGCCCGAACTCGCCAAGTATTCGATCGAGAACGGCGGCATGGAGCCGGGCTTGAAGAACCCGCTCGGCGCGCGCGCGCTCTACATCTTCTCGAATGGCGAAGACACGCTCTACCGCCTGCATGGCAACCCGGAATGGCGCTCGATCGGCAAGGCCGTTTCGTCAGGCTGCGTGCGCCTGCTGAACCAGGACATCATCGACCTCTATGACCGCGTGCCGAACAAGGCGCCGGTCGTCGTTCTGCAGTGATCGATTTGCATCCTGGTGTCTCCCTTTCCCAAGGGAGACACCATCTTCCCAAGGGAGACAGTGTGGTCTTCTGGCGCGAGTTTGTCGGAGTTGAAGTCTACCGCCACGAATAGCTTTTGGACATGATCGGGTCGGGATCGGAGCCTCTCGCTGACTCATGCCAACCGGCGAACTCTTCGTGTCTGACGATGCCGATATCGGCGAGCTGCTCGTCGTCAAGCTTGTCCAACGACCGGCATGCAACGTGATCTGCAGGCGCTGCATGGCCATGCGGGACCAAATGCGCGAGCGCGTGCCATGTTCCCGAAAACGCCGCTGTCGGCGAAAAAGCGCGAACGCCATGTAGGTGCAGGAATGTCATGGTAGCCCCCAAGCTGCAGTTGTATTGGCAAAGCCTCCCATTTACCCGTGTGGTTGTCGTGAAGACCCGCTGAAGCGCTTTTGAAATTTCTCTGAAATTCTTTGGTTTCGGTGTCGTGCTTGGATACACTTCGTTGTCGTGGTGGGAAGCGTTTGCTAAATTGCGCGCCAACATTCGGAGCATCCAATGTCGATGTTCGAATTCGCGGGACACCAGCTCGATTTGCAACAGGGCCGGCTGCGCAAGGGCGGGCAGGATGTTCGTTTGCGCCCAAAATCCCTCCGGTTGCTGACTTATCTGCTTGAAAATTCGGGGCGCGTCGTCACCAAGGACGAATTGGTTTCAGCTGTCTGGCCAAATGTGGCTGTCACGGACGGCTCGCTCAGCCAGTGCGTGACGGATATACGCAGGACGCTGGGTGAGGGCGCGGCAAAGCTCATTCGCACCATTCCATGCCGCGGTTATGCCTTGGACGAGAAGCTCGTGCTGCGCAGCGAGGCTCCGCCACCGCCCGCGGCGATCGGTCCGTCGGGGCGGCCCTCGATCGCGGTTCTTCCGTTCACGGTCGCGGTGCCCGGCGGTCGGCACACGTGGATTGCCGACGGCATTGTCGAGGACATCATCACTGCCTTGGCGAAGATTCCCAATCTCTTTGTCGCATCGAAGAACTTGAGCTTCTCCTATCGCGACAAGGTCGACCGCCTGCCGGACGTCGCGCTAGCGCTTGGTGTACACTATGTTCTCAGCGGAAGCGCTCGCGTGAGCGGCCACGAACTGCGTCTAACGACCGAGCTTGTCGATGCGCGAACCGGCGGAATCATCTGGGCGGAACGCTTCGATCGTCATTTCGGGCAGATCTTCGCGGTTCAGGACGAAATAACGACGGCCGTTGTCGAGCGGCTGAAGATCGAGCTTCTGCAGGAAAGTCGGCCCCCTGCTGCCATCGAAAACCATCGAGAATTCGACCTTCTGCGCAACCATTCCCGCCATGCTGCCCTGTGGGATCGGTAAGGTTGGGCCAATCCCGTTGCTGCCAGCGCGACCCCTATACCGCAGCCGTGAGGTTGGACCGCAGCCCCTTCAGCATCTCGCGTATTGTCTTTATTTCCTCGAGTGTGCAGCCCGCAGCCTGGCCGATCGCGCTCATGATGGTATCGATTTCGCTCCGCATGGCGCGGCCTTTCTCGGTCAGCGACACGATGACCTGCCGTTCGTCGCGGGAATCGCGGGTGCGCTTGATCAGGCCATTTTGCTCGAGGCGTTTGAGCAGCGGTGATAGCGTGCCCGAATCGAGATCGAGCTGTTCGCCGATCGCCTTGACCGGCTGCTCGGATTTTTCCCACAGCGCCAGCATTACAAGATATTGCGGGTAGGTAAGGCCGACCTTGTCGAGAATCGGCTTGTAGGCGCGGGTGAAGGCATGCGCGGTCGAGTAGACCGCAAAACAGAGCTGGTTGTCGAGCCGCTTTTCTTCTTCGGGAATTTCCATCGTCTTTGCCAGATGCGCTTTCATTGTCGTCCTTTCCTAGGGAACAATTGTCCTCTTTTCGAATTCGAAATGCAATTTGCAAAATTAACTTGCGCACAATTTAATTGTGCGTTATACAAAATCCAACCCCAACGCAAAGGAGACTGACATGCCTATCCTCTATACGACCAAAGCTTCCGCCACCGGTGGCCGCGCGGGCCGCGCCGTTTCCGAAAACGGCGTTCTCGATGTCACGCTGACGGTTCCGAAGGAACTCGGCGGCGACGGCGCAACCGGCACCAACCCGGAACAACTCTTTGCAGCCGGTTATTCGGCCTGCTTCCTCGGTGCCTTGAAATTTGTCGCCGGCAAGGAAAAGGTCAAGATTCCCGAAGAGACCACGGTCAGCGCCACCGTCGGCATCGGTCCGCGTGAAGACGGCACGGGCTTCGGCATCGAAGTCGCCCTGACGGTGAACATTCCCGGCCTCGACAAGCCGACCGCTGAGAAGCTTGCCGCTGCAGCGCACATCGTCTGCCCCTATAGCCACGCCATGCGCACGTCGACGGAAGTTCCGGTCACCGTTGCTTGATCATAAGTGCAAAAAGAGCGTCGTCCATCGCGACGCTCTTTTCATATGAAATTAAAGTGCTATATTCTTTCCAGTGAAAGGAATGTGGCATGGCTATAGCACACCCGATCTCTGGCGCCCGGTCCCCCGAGGCTGCCGTGATCACCAAAGCGGCCGTTAATGCGGCCGACCATCTTGGCCTCAACGCTCGAACGCTTTCGGCGGTGCTCGGTGTTTCCGAGGCAACCGTCTCGCGTATGAAGCGGCAGGATTATCTGCTGGAGCGCGGCTCGAAGTCCTTTGAACTCGCTACCCTGCTCGTGCGTCTGTTTCGTTCACTCGATGCGATTGTCGGCGGCGACGAGGCCATTGCCCGTCAATGGCTGCGCAACGCCAACACCGCACTCGGCGCGACGCCGCTGGAAAAGATCGTCAGCATCTCGGGATTGACCGATGTCATTGCCTATTTGGACGCCCGCCGCGCTATCGTCTGAGACACGGGCGATCTCGGGCAGGTTCTGGCGTCTGGTCGAGGCGCAGCATCAGATTTCGACGCTCAAACTCGTCGATACGCTCGAGGAGCAGGCGCTGCTTGAAACCTTGCTCGAAGAAAGTAAGCCGGCGCTGCCGCCGGAGTGCATCGGGCTGGACTACCTGCTCGCCACTCCGTTCCGCTATGGTGCCGTCTATCCGCATGGCTCGCGTTTCCGCCGGGCAGGGCGTACGCTCGGTGTCTTCTACGCATCCGAGCGGGTGGAAACTGCACTTGCGGAAATGGCCTTCTACCGGCTGCTCTTCTATTCCGAGTCGCCCGCCACGGCGCTTCCCGGCAATGCCGCCGAATACACCGCTTTTGCTGCGGCCATCGCGACACCGTCAGCAATCGATCTCGCGCGCCCTCCGCTCGATGCCGATCGGGCGACATGGACCGATCCACAGAACTATGCGCCCTGCCAAGCTCTTGCCGACGCTGCACGGGAGGCCGGCTGCCAGGCAATCCTCTACGAATCCGTACGGGATCCGCAGCGCGGCCGCAATATCGCGCTTTTAACGGCTGCGGCGTTCGCTGTCCGCGAGCCCGTTGAACGCCAGACATGGAGGATCCGGCTCTCGGGAGTTGGCGTCCAGGCACTCTGCGATTTCCCAAAGGTCAGAATTGGATTCTCGGTGGAGGATTTCGCCAGGGATCCAAGAATGGCGCGCGGCTAAATGCATGCCGCATGCACGACCGGTCTTTAGGCGAGGGCCTGCAGGTCGCGTCGCAGCCTTTCCATATCACCACTCGGCAGGGCCTCATCGAGGCTGGCGTGGGTGCTTTCCCAGATCGGCAGCGCGGCGGCAAGCACAGCCTTGCCTTCCGGCGTCAGGCTAAGTAAGCGCCGGCGCTTGTCTTTCGCATTCTGCGTTACATTTACCCAACCACGGCGCTGCAATGGCTTGAGCGCTGCCGTCAATGTCGTCTGATCCATAGCAAGCAGGGTCGCGACCGGTCCCATCGGCGGTGGCTCCGGGCGGTTTAGCGACATCATCAGCGAGAACTGACCGTTGGTGAGCCCGACAGGGCGAAGGGCATCGTCGAAGAGCCGCGCCAGTGCGCGCGCCGCCCGTTGCACATGCAGGCACAGGCACGTGTCGCGTACGAGGAGCGTCGTTGAAAAAGGAATCTCTACTGCATTTGACATGCTCAATTTCTATTGATATCAATGTAAATAGTCAAGGAAAAGGAGCATGGACCGCCACGTCTCGATCGCGCCGGAGGAGGGCGCACGCGATGCAGAACCAAGTCGTTTCCCGTGAAGAATGGCTGGAAGCCCGCCGCGCGCTGCTTCTCAAGGAGAAGGAAGCAACGCATCTGAGGGACAAGGTCAATGCCGAGCGCATGACTTTGCCCTGGGTCAAGGTCGACAAGAATTACGTGTTCGATACGCCGCAGGGAAAGAAAAGCCTTGCTGAACTCTTCGATGGCCGCAGCCAGCTGTTGATCTATCATTTCATGCTTGGACCCGATTGGGAGGCCGGTTGTCCGGGCTGCTCGTTCCTGTCCGATCATGTCGACGGAACGCTGCCGCATCTCAATAACCACGATGTCACCTGGGTCGCCGTCTCGCGCGCGCCGCTCGCCAAGATCGAGGCCTACAAGAGGCGAATGGGTTGGAAATTCCCGTGGGTTTCGTCCTTCGATAACAGCTTCAACTTCGACTACCACGTGTCCTTCAGCCCGGACGATCTGGCGAAGGACAAGGTCTTCTACAATTTCGAGGCAATCGAGCCCGCCAACGCCAATGACGAGCTTCCGGGCCTCAGTGCGTTCTACAAGAATGAGAATGGTGAGGTATTCCATACCTATTCGACCTATGCCCGCGGCCTTGAAGAGGCGGTCGGCACCTTGATGATCCTCGATCGCGCGCCAAAGGGCCGCAACGAGGACAGCACGATGGACTTCGTCAAGCGCCACGACGAATACGAACCGGCGAAGAACGCGCCATCCAGCTGTCACTGATATCTGCGACCATCATCCAGGGGAGAAGGACGATGCAGCAAGCGAAAGTTTTGAAGGAGCATGAATTCCTGGAAGATCTCGTCGGCCTCTGGGACGTGACGGCGCCCGAGATGACCGGACAGGAGCCATGGACGGAAATTGTGCGGTCGCTTCACGGGATTTGGTTCATCGCCGAAGGCTCCGGCCAGATGCCGGGCAGCGGAGCCGCGACGACGGTGCTGACCCTCGGCTACAGCGCCGATAAAGGCAAGTATGTCGGCACCTGGATCGGCACGATGATGGACCACTTATGGGTTTATGAGGGTGAGGTCTCCGACGACGGCAAGATCCTCAGCCTTTATACATCAGGCCCCGATTTCAGCGACGCAAACAAGCTCGCCGACTATCGCGAGCAGATCATCTTTCGCGATCGCGACCACCGCACGTTCAACTCCGCTGCCAAGCAACCGGACGGCAGCTGGAAGCAGTTCATGGAAGCGCATTACACCCGCAAGCGCTAGCTGCGGGTGAGCGGACAGCATCGCCGACGCGGTGCGGTCCGAAACCGACAAGAACCCAGCGCAAATGGAGAACACGATGTCCGAAACCCACGGCAAATTCATCTGGTGCGAACTGATGACCCCCGATCCCAAGGCCGCAGCCGAATTCTACGGCAAGGTTGTTGGGTGGACTACGAGCGACATGAAGATCCAAGACCTGCCGCCCTATACGATCTTCGAAGCAAATGGCGCCGGCGTCGCCGGCCTCATGGATTTTCCCGCCGAACTCGAGGGGAAGGGCATTCCGCCGAACTGGACGGGCTATGTTGCCGTCGATGATGTCGATCAAACGGCGAAGGATTTTGCTGCCAATGGTGGCTCGGTCCGCCGCCAGCCGGAGGATATTCCGACAGTCGGACGCTTTGCCGTCCTCGCCGATCCGCACGGCGCCGTGATCTGCGTCATGACCCCGCTGCCGAGAGACAATCCAACCCCGCCCGCGCCGATGGGTACGCCCGGCCATATCGGCTGGCACGAACTGATGGCCGGCAACATGGAGGAGGCCTTCGCCTTTTATTCGAAGATCTTTGGCTGGACCAAGGACCACGATTTCGACATGGGCGAAATGGGCGCGTATCGCATCTTCGCCGAGCATGGAAAGCAGATCGGCGGCATGATGACCAAACCCGCCAACGTGCCGATGTGCTATTGGGGTTACTACTTCAACGTGCCGGCGATCGACAGCGCCATCGAACGCGTCAATGCGGGCGGTGGCAAAGTGATCGTCGGTCCGATGGAAGTGCCCGGCGGCAGCTGGATCATCAATGCGACCGATCCGCAGGGCGCATTCTTCTGCCTCGTGGCGCCCACCCGATAGGCGCAGCGGAATGACCTTTTTGAGCTCAGTGCGAGACGGTGTCAGCCGTCTCGCACTGACGTGCATCGGAGGGTTCAAGCGTGCTGCCGGAATGTCCTGGAGGCGGCGTGGGTGTTGAATCGACGGCCCGGAACGCACGGCCATCAGCGCCGGAGCGTGTTTGTATTTCATTAATTTTATTAGAATTTTAGCGTTTCCAGCCACATTCAGGGCCTCGCCGTTAACTCTTCCTAAAACATTTTTGGGTGGATGCATAACCGGCTATGTCTTAGGCGGCTGCAAGTATTGCTTTTGGCTCTTCTGCGTAATTGATTGGCCCCAGTTTCTCATTGGGGTTGTTTTGTTATGTCTATCGAAGATCCGCGCATTTCCGCTACTGCAAGCGAAAACGTCTCGCACGACTTCCGCCAGGACATTCATGAAGACGCAAGTATTGAGGCTTCCGCTCGTGAGGGCGTCGAGGTCGCGCAAGCCAATAATAGCCAGCAGCCTGAGAAGACCGACCGCGTGCCGGCGGCCCCGCAGACGGTAGCTGCGAACGCCCATCCCGCCGAAATCGTCCCGGATCAGAACAACATCGCCCATCTGCCGGCTGATGTATCGATCGACGACATTCGCGTCGAAGGCAACAATCTCGTGCTCGTTCAGGCCGACGGCACGGAGATCGTCATCGTCAACGGCGCCCTGCACGTGCCGACCTTCCTGCTTGGCGAAGTCGAGCTGCCGCAGCAGGCCGTGATCGCCGCCCTCGAGCAGAGCAACATCAACGTCGCGGCCGGTCCGGACGGCTCCTATTCTGCAAGCGCGGCTCCTCCGAGCTCCGGTGCCGACTTCCAGGACACGATCCAGCAGGACCCGAACGATCCGACACAGCTTGCGCAGTTGCTGGCCGACACGCAACAGCCCGACCCGGGCCCCGGCGATCGCCAGGAGCTGTTCGATGATCTGCCGACGATCTCCGACACCGCAACGCTGAGCCTGACGGAAACGGAAGGCCAGGAAGGCGGCTTCGAGACACAGTCGGTGAACGGCACGTTCGGCTTCGACGGCGGCGCAGACGTTGGCCAGATCACCGCGATCCAGTTCATCGATTCGTTGGACATGGATGAAGGCACGCAGAACGGTTCGCACCTTGATCTGACGTCCGGTGGCAAGCCTGTCGTCATCACGGTCGATGGCCTAACCCTCACCGGCAGCGTCGACGGCCAGCCTGTCTTCGTCCTGACTGTTACGAACGCGGCAACCGGCGCCTTCACCTTTACCCAGTTCGGCCCGCTCGACCATCCGGACAAGGGACAGGCAGGTCTCGATGACGTCCTGCGTCTGCAGTTCAGCTATACCGTCACCGACAAGGACGGCGATTCCGCAACCGGCACCGCCTCGATCGACATCAATGACGACGCCCCGGTCGCCAATGCCGGCACGACCTCGACCGTGGAAGACGAAGCGGTTAATGGCGGCAACAATGAAAGCGACGGCCTGTCGGCAACGGCGGGCGGGTCACTGAACATCAACTGGGGCGCAGACAGCGCCAATGACGGCAACGGCCAGCCGGGCGATCGCGCGGTTGCCTTCACCAATGCCAACGTCACCGTTACCGGTGAGGCCGGCGAATCGCTGACGTCGCTCGGCCAGGCGGTGCACACGGTACTGATCGATGGTGTTCTCGTTGGCTATACCGGCG